>NZ_FNDD01000028.1 GCF_900100015.1 Vibrio xiamenensis
GGAGAGATGGCTGAGTGGTTGAAAGCACCGGTCTTGAAAACCGGCATACGTTAATAGCGTATCTAGGGTTCAAATCCCTATCTCTCCGCCACTATTGAGAAAGCCCGCTGAGAAATCAGCGGGCTTTTTTACGTCCATCGTAAATAAAACAGCAAATTAACCTTCGCGCCAAGATTACTTCTCTCCCCTACTCTGCTTCGCTTTAGTGTCATTAGAGAGTGCGTAGGCAATAAAAAGCCGATGCAAAGCATCGGCTGATTGTAATAAATTGAAGCTTAAACGCGCTGGCTTGCCATCTCTTTTAGTGCTTGTTTTTCTTGTTGAGACAAGAAGGCTAGCTCCAAACCATTGATTTGAGCTTGGCGAATTTGCTCAGCACTTAAGCCTGCCTTTGGCGCCGCAACTTCATATTCATAAGGCAGTTCAATACCTTCAACTGCTGGGTCATCGGTATTTAGACAAGCTAATACACCGTGATCCAAGAAAGTTTTAAGCGGGTGTTGGCTGAGCGAAGCAACCGTGCTGGTTTGAATATTGGAGGTGAGACAAGATTCGATACCGATACGGTGTTTGGCGAGATAATCCATCAGTTTTGGATCCTCAACGGCTTTAACACCGTGGCCAATGCGTGTCGCGCCTAATTCTTCAATCGCTTGCCACATGCTTTGCGCCCCTGCTGCTTCACCCGCATGAACGGTTACACTGAGTCCGGCATCTTTTACTTGCGAAAAATGCTTAACGAAGCGCTCTCCAGGCTGGCCAAGTTCATCACCTGCAAGGTCAACTGCGACAATCTTGTCTTTGTGGCTCAGAATCGCATCCAGCTCTTGCTGGCATGCTTGGGTGCCAAAGGTGCGGCTCATAATACCGATAAGGTTAGCTTTGATACCGAAATCTTTGCTACCCGCCTGCACCCCATCGATGACAGCCTCAACCACACCCTCAATCGGCAGTTGATGTTTCATCGCCATGTAATAGGGAGAAAAGCGCAACTCTGCATAATCGATCTGCGCGTTGAGCGCATCTTCAACATTTTCATAAGCGACGCGGCGACAGGCATCCAGATCGCCAAGCACAGCAACGCCCCAATCGAGTTTAGATAGGAACGCAACCAGCGAAGGTTCGGCTTCTACAATCTGCACATGCGGGGTTAAGTCTTTAATATTGTTTGCCGGAAGAGCAATCCCAAACTTTTGTCCCAATTCTAGAATAGTTTGGGTGCGAATATTACCGTCGAGGTGGCGGTGTAAATCGGTGACCGGGAGATTTTTAGTTATCATTCTGAGCATTCCAATTGAGGGAAATTAAATTAAGTATAAAAAGCCACACACCCGCTGTCAGTACGGTGTGAATTCAAATATCCCTTTTGAGCTTAGATTTTAATCGGTGTTTACTAATTGTGTTGGCCATTCATCATAGGGCATTGGTCGACTGTAGAGGAAACCTTGTCCTAATGGGCAGGTCAATTTCACCAACATTTCGGCTTGTTTTTCCGTCTCTATGCCTTCGGCAACTAAATTGACGTTCATTCCTTTGGTCATATTGATAATGGCCGCGACAACCGAATTATCGAGTTCTTGCTCGTTAAGCTTGTTAACGAAGGTACGATCGATCTTCAGACAGTTAAATGGCAATTTATGCAGGTAAGCAAGTGAGCTATAACCTGTACCAAAGTCGTCAATCGCGATCTGAACATTCAGCTCGCGAATGGATTGCATATTCTTCACTATGATTGGGTCGTTGTCGACTATTCGTGACTCGGTAATTTCTAAGGTCAGATTACTCGGTGTCATTCCGGTGCGAGCAAGGACATGTTTCAGAGTATCGATAAAATCACGCATCGATAGCTGATCCACTGACAAGTTAACGTGCATATTAAAATCGGTGCCCCACTTACCTTGCTGCATACCTTTGACGGTATCCGAGCAGGCTTTGGTGAGGATTTGTTTGCCGATTGCAGCAATCAGCCCGCTTTCTTCAGCAATCGAGATAAACTCAAGTGGCGGCACCACACCATCTTTTGAATGCCAGCGTGCAAGCGCTTCAGCGCCAACCACGCGACCGGATTTTAAGTCCACGATTGGTTGGTAATATGGAACAAACTCTTCGTTTTCAATCGCATCTTTGATCTTGGCTTGCATCAGGGTTTTACGCCTCGACAGATCGGCCATTTCGGGCTTGTAGTAGCTGATTTTAGTTAAGTCTTGTTTGGCATTGCTGAGCGCGATACTGCCGTTACGCAGCCACAGGGTCATATTTGACTGTGAGCCTTCGGTGACAATACCAATGGAGACATTCACCACTACACTTTCTTGCTGCATGGTAAATGGCGACGCGAACATTTTTTGAATGCGATTGGCGATCAGCGACGCCTCAATTTTTACGGCTGGGTTATCGACATAAATCGCAAACTCATCACCACCGATTCTGGCGATGTAAGCATCTTTCTCAAACAGCGTTTTTAGCCGCTCTGAAATGATCACCAACAATTGGTCACCTTTATAGTGACCTAAGCTGTCGTTGATATCGCGAAATTTGTTAATCCCAATCAGGAATAGACAGCCATTGAGCTTACGCAGGTTGTCACAAGTATCGATTAAGCCTTCACGGCTATAGAGCTTGGTTAACGAATCGTACAGCAGCTGTGAGCGTAGTGCTTTAAAGGTGGCCTTGAGGTTGTTCGCCATTTCGGTAAAGGCGTGCACCAGCATGGTGGTTTCGTAAATATGCCCCGGCTTTGGCATTTGGCTTTCCCAGTCACCTTTGGCAAGGTTACGGGCAGCCGTTGCAGTTGACGTTATCGGGGCGGTGACTTTATTAAACGCAATTAAGCCGATCAAAATGCCGAGTAAGCTGACACACAAACCTATCACCCAGCTGTCACGTTGGCTGCGAGCCAGTTCACCGAGCAAGTCGGTTTCAGGAATTACCACGCCGATGTACCACTTAAGACCGTACTTATCGATATATGGCGTCACGCGGTTGAAATAGCGCTGCTCATCGAGCGCAAAGGTAAATTGGTCAACATCGCCAGGCAGCGGCAGCGCACCCTGTTTAATCAACTGAGCACTTTTGTTGATAATCGGGTTGCCGTTTTCGGTAAGAAGTAAACGCTCACCTTTATTGGAGTATTTGGTTCCCCAAGACACGATGCTCCCCGTTGAGGATTGAGCGATAATGCGTTGGTGCGGGTCAAACAGATAGATATAGGCGTTAGTCTCTTGCTGCTTTTGACGCAGAAACTCGCTAAAGGTATCGATTTTGACATCGGTCACCATCACGCCAACAAACTTATCTTTTTCGAATACTGGATTAAGCGCGGAGAGAGTAATGTCCTGACGCTCGTCCACATTGGCGTAAATCGGCGACCACATCGGGTGCTCGGTTTGCGCCACTGGCACATACCAAGGACGCACACGCGGGTCATAATCTTTTATCACTGAGCGAATGTCGTCGGTGATCGTATCGCTGCGATAAATGACCAATTGGTCTTGAGTGCGACGGTCTTTCACCATCAAGGTGTATTTTTTATTGGGTTCTTTACGAAAGCCAACGTATTCAGCGTCTATCCCCCCAAAACCGATGGCGTCGATTTGTGGAATATCTTGGTAAATATTTTGAAAGCCGCTGAGTAAATAAGGTTGAATGTCTGCGGTGTTGTTGGTGTGGTAGAGCTGATTGAATCCAAGTCCATGACTGAGCTGTAAGCCGGCCTGAAAGGGGCGGTTGAGAAAGTTACGCAGTTCTAACGAAACATTGGAAGTTAGCGTGGAAAGTTGTTTCGCGCTGACATCCGCGACCATATCTTCGTAGTTGTTTTTTTGCACAACAACAATGATTCCGATTGCAAATAGAAAGATCAATACAAAGGGAAAGACCACTGCGGTTTTTAATGTGATTTGATTTATTGTGCGCATAAACAAGCTCTTAGGAAGCGTATGAATTCGTGTTGTAACATAAGTACAAAGCTAACAGAAGTGTACGTAACACTTTATTATTATCTGATGGCAAACTTTGTTCTTACAAGTTACAACACGAAATCGTGGGAGCAACCTTTAATAAAGCTCTTTGAGTTTTCTCGTCAGTGTATTTCTACCCCATCCAAGCACCTTAGCGGCGTCTTGTTTGTGTCCTTTAGTGTGATCCAAAGCGACTTCAAGCAAAATGCGTTCAAACTCAGGAAGCGCAAAAGCGAGTAATTCGGTTTCTCCTTGGGCAAGGGCCTTTTTCGCCCAATTGGCCAATTGTTGCTGCCAACTGACTTCATCAGAGAATTGATGCAGCGATTTTTCTTCTAACAGTTCTGAAGGTAAATCGTTAGGCAGAATTTCACTACCACTTGCCATCACGGTTAACCAGCGACAAATGTTTTCAAGCTGACGTACGTTACCCGGCCAATCGAGTTGATTAAGGATTTCGACCGTTGAAGGATGCAGAGTTTTCGCATCGACGCCGAGTTCTTCCGACGCTAAGGCTAAGAAGTGCAGCGTCAGTTTTTCGATATCTTGGCGACGCTCGCGCAGCGATGGAATATGGATACGAATGACGTTTAGACGGTGGAATAAATCTTCACGAAAATCCCCTTCATGCACCAGTTTCTCAAGGTTTTGGTGCGTTGCCGCAACGATGCGAACGTCAACTTTAATTGGTGAATGCCCACCAACACGGTAGAACTGACCGTCGGCCAAGACACGCAGCAAGCGAGTTTGAATATCCAGCGGCATATCGCCGATTTCATCCAAAAACAGCGTACCACCGTTGGCTTGTTCAAAGCGCCCTTGGCGAATGTTATTGGCACCGGTAAATGCGCCTTTCTCATGACCAAACAATTCTGATTCGATCAAGTCTTTAGGAATCGCCGCCATGTTTAACGCGATAAAAGGTTTTTGCGCGCGAGGGCTGTGACGATGCAGTGCGTGAGCAACCAGTTCTTTACCGGTTCCCGATTCACCGTTAATCAGTACAGAAATCGATGAACGAGACAGACGACCGATAGCGCGAAATACCTCTTGCATCGCCGGTGCTTCACCAATGATTTCAGGTGCCGCATAGGCATGAGGTTCTTCTTTCGCTTGTTCTTGCTTCTGTTCATGGCTGTGAGTGATGGCGCGCTCAACCAGAGTCAGCGTTTCGTCGACATCAAACGGCTTAGGTAAGTATTCAAACGCACCTTTTTGGTATGCGTTGACCGCAGCGTCTAAATCCGAGTGCGCGGTCATAATGATAACTGGCAGCTCTGGGTAACTGGTATTGACTTGAGCGAGTAGCTCAATACCGTCAATACCGGGCATGCGAATATCAGAAATCAGCACGTCAGGTGTTTCGCGCTCTAGCGCCAAAAGTACACTTTCAGCATCAGAAAACGTTTCGCATTTAATATCTGCTGAAGATAACGTCTTCTCCATTACCCAGCGAATTGAGCTGTCATCGTCTACGACCCAGACATATCCCTTACTCATAATATGAATTCCTTACAGCAATGCTATGCCTCTAAATCGGCAAATAAATCGTAAAAATCGTTCGTCCTGGCCAGCTTTCTACATCTATTTTTCCGTTGTGCTGGTCGATCAGGTTTTGGGCGATAGAAAGTCCTAGCCCTGTTCCCCCCTCACGGCCGCTGACCATGGGGTAAAACAATGTGTCTTGTAATTCGCTTGGAATCCCTGGACCGTTATCGATGATCTCTATGCGGGCTGCGAGTTTGCAGCGTTGACCATGGATATTGGCCTGGTGCACTGTCCTAGTGCGAATGCGGATTTCACCGTGCTCTTGTTTGGATAGAATTTCCGCTGCGTTACTGACGATGTTGAGCAGCGCTTGTTCTATCTGATCAGGGTCCATCACGATGTCTGGTAAGCTCGGATCATAATCGCGTTCGATGACCACTGATTTGCCAATATCAAGCTCGACTAACTGGCGAACCTTTTCGATCAGCAAATGCAAATTCACCGGTTTCTTCTTACCCGGTTTTTGTGGACCAAGCAGGCGGTCGACCAACGAACGTAGGCGATCGGCCTGTTCGATAATGATTTGCGTGTATTCAGTGAGCGATTCATCTGGCAGAGTTCGTTCTAGAAGCTGCGCCGCGCCACGTAAGCCACCAAGCGGGTTTTTAATTTCATGGGCGAGACCGCGAACCAGTAGCTTCGCCGCTTGTTGCTGAGCGTGTTGATTGAGCTCTTGAGTTAATCGACGTTGCTGGCCAATCTTGCGCATCTCAACCAATAGCATCAGCTCTTTATCCCATGAGATCGGGCTAACGGTGACTTCCAGCATCAGCGGTTTACCATCCACCACGAACGTGACATCGCTGTCGGTAATGCTTTGACCACTTTGCAGTGGCTGAGAAAGTAACGCGAGATCGAGGGATGCGTGTTGGATGAGATTTGATAACGGCTGGTCAACAATGCGTTTGACACTCTGAGAAAAAAGCTGCTCTGCCGCTGGATTGGCATAACGCACCAAGAGTGACTCTTCCATGATTAAGGTCGCGGTCACTAAGTTGTCAAGAATGATGTCACTCAGCTTTGGGCTCACAGTTGATATCCTTTCGATGTACCAATTAGGTGCAATGATCCATTATGGTGCATTGCATTTTCCCAAGTATGGCGCATAAATGCAGCGAGCTAAAGGAGAAACCAAAAAAGCATAGGTTGTTTAAGCCTTTAGACCTTAGCGAAAGCTCGCTTTATACATATGCACCATGATTACTCTACATAATGCAATAAGCTTGCCGTATCTAATCGATTGAATTTAAAACTGATGACTATCGCGATCTTGATGATCGCATGCGCTTTCTCTCAATTTTGACTCGAGACCGAATGGTGCCCTGTTGTGGGTCATTGGCTGTTTTTTATTGTGCCACTATGTTGGATATTTTGAGTAGTAATTTAGCGCTTGGCCGAAATGGGTCATGGCTGGTTCAATATGGTGATTGTGTATTGAACAGGCATAAAAAAAGCCCGCCGAAGCGGGCTTTTTTATCACCAAAGTGATTATACAGAGTAGTAAAGTTCGAACTCAAGTGGGTGAGTTGTCATGTTTATTTTCTGTACATCGCTAGATTTAAGGTCGATGTAAGAGTTGATGAAGTCATCAGAGAATACGCCGCCAGCAGTTAGGAACTCACGGTCTGCATCAAGAGCTTCTAGCGCTTGTTGTAGAGATTCTGCAACTTTTGGAATCTCTGCTGCTTCTTCTGCTGGTAGGTCATACAAGTCTTTGTCCATTGCATCGCCAGGGTGGATCTTGTTCTTGATACCGTCAAGACCAGCCATTAGTAGCGCAGAGAACGCTAGGTATGGGTTAGCTGCTGGGTCTGGGAAGCGAACTTCGATACGACGAGCTTTAGGGCTTGGTACCACTGGGATACGGATAGATGCAGAACGGTTACGTGCTGAGTAAGCAAGCATAACTGGTGCTTCGAAACCTGGGACTAAGCGTTTGTACGAGTTAGTCGCTGGGTTAGCAAATGCGTTGATTGCGCGAGCGTGCTTGATAACACCACCGATGTAGTACAGTGCAGTTTCAGATAGACCGCCGTACTTGTCGCCAGCAAATAGGTTAACACCGTCTTTTGCTAGAGATTGGTGAACGTGCATACCAGAACCGTTGTCGCCAACAAGTGGCTTAGGCATAAAGGTTGCTGTTTTGCCAAATGCGTGAGCAACGTTGTGAACAACGTACTTGTAGATTTGGATTTCGTCAGCTTTGTTAGTCAAAGTGTTGAAACGAGTTGCGATTTCGTTTTGACCCGCAGTCGCCACTTCGTGGTGATGCGCTTCAACAACAAGGCCCATTTCTTCCATGATTAGACACATAGCAGAACGGATGTCTTGTGATGAATCAACTGGTTGTACTGGGAAGTAACCACCTTTAACGCCAGGGCGGTGGCCTTTGTTACCTTCTTCGTAATCAGCGCCAGTGTTCCAAGCTGCTTCTACGTCGTCGATTTTGTAGAAAGAACCAGACATGTCTGTGTTGAATTTCACATCGTCGAATAGGAAGAATTCTGGTTCTGGACCAACAAGAACAGTGTCTGCGATACCAGTTGAACGCATGTAATCTTCTGCGCGTTTAGCGATAGAACGTGGGTCACGGTCGTAGCCTTGCATAGTTGCAGGCTCTAGGATGTCACAACGGATATTCAGAGTTGCTTCTTCAGTAAATGGGTCAAGAACGGCAGAAGCTGCGTCTGGCATCATCACCATGTCAGATTCGTTGATACCTTTCCAACCTGCTACTGATGAACCGTCAAACATCTTACCGTCTTCGAAAAAGTCTGCGTCAACTTGATGCGCAGGGATAGAGACGTGTTGTTCTTTACCTTTAGTGTCGGTAAAACGCAGGTCAACAAACTTAACTTCGTTTTCTTGGATCAGCGATAAAACATTTTCTACTGACATCTTGGATAACCTCCAGTGTTATTAAAACGGTGAAAGCGGGAATTCTTTTGAATCCAGCATTGATTAATTTCATTTCAATTTAATTAATCGATGCTATTTTCCGTAAAGCTAAAACCATGCCAGAAAACAATTTTCATATAAATCATGGCCTTAAAAAGTCGTTGCACGTTTTCGGGCAACCAGGTGCACTAAAATGATCCTTTGTTGCATTGTTTTGGTGCGTTAACTGGATTTATGCACCACGATGTGACATTAGCGAGTTATTGAAGTCGGTTTATAACCATTTTGTCAATGTGGTTTTGTGGGAAAAGATAGGAATGCTATGCATATTTATCGCAATGCTGGCAACACGCAGCAAAAAGCACAGAGTTAGATCACATATTTCTAGGTTTTTCCCCAGAATCTGGTACATTATGGCGGCTTTTTTTTAATCAAGTAAGCAACGCTTTTAATGATTACAATTAGAAGATGGGCTTCTTATATCGAGTGAATCTAATTCCATGACTACTCCACAGATTGATAAATTACGAAATATCGCGATCATCGCGCACGTTGACCACGGTAAAACCACGCTGGTAGATAAACTGCTACAGCAATCCGGTACGCTTGAGTCTCGCGGTGAAGTTGAAGAGCGAGTCATGGACTCGAACGACATCGAAAAAGAACGTGGCATCACCATTTTGGCGAAAAACACTGCGATCAACTGGAACGACTACCGTATCAACATCGTAGATACTCCAGGGCACGCCGACTTCGGTGGCGAAGTTGAACGTATCATGTCAATGGTCGATTGCGTACTGTTGATCGTTGACGCGGTTGACGGTCCAATGCCTCAAACCCGTTTTGTAACTCAAAAAGCGTTTGCTCACGGCCTAAAACCTATCGTGGTCATCAACAAGATTGACCGCCCAGGCGCTCGTCCTGATTGGGTAATGGACCAAGTATTCGACCTATTCGACAACTTAGGTGCAACTGACGAACAGCTAGATTTCAAAGTTGTTTATGCTTCTGCTCTTAACGGTTGGGCTGCTCTAGAAGAGGGCGAAACTGGCGAGAACATGGAACCGCTATTTGAAACTATCGTAAAAGAAGTGGCGGCACCAGAAGTTGACCTAGACGGTCCACTACAGATGCAAATCTCTCAGCTAGATTACAGCTCTTACGTTGGTGTTATCGGTGTTGGCCGTGTAACGCGTGGTACTGTGAAGCCAAACCAACAAGTTACTGTTATCGGTGCTGATGGTAAAACTCGCAACGGTAAAGTGGGTACAGTACTAGGTTACCTAGGTCTAGAGCGTCATGATGTTGAACAGGCAAACGCGGGTGACATCATCGCGATTACTGGTCTTGGCGAACTAAAAATCTCTGACACCATCTGTGCTCAAGGTAGCGTAGAAGCGCTTCCTGCACTTTCAGTTGATGAGCCAACGGTTACGATGACTTTCCAAGTCAACACTTCTCCATTCGCGGGTAAAGAAGGTAAGTTCGTGACTTCACGTAACATCCTTGAGCGCCTTGAGAAAGAATTGGTGCACAACGTAGCACTACGCGTTGAGCAAACTGACGATCCAGATAAATTCCGCGTTTCAGGCCGTGGTGAACTTCACCTATCTATCCTGATCGAAAACATGCGCCGTGAAGGTTTTGAGCTGGCGGTATCACGCCCAGAAGTTATCATCAAAGAAGAAGATGGTCAGCTAATGGAACCGTTTGAAACTGTGACTATCGACGTGCTTGAAGAGCACCAAGGTGGCATCATGGAAAACATCGGTCTGCGTAAAGGTGAGCTAAAAGACATGGCACCAGATGGTAAAGGCCGTGTACGTATGGACTTCATCATGCCTTCTCGTGGCTTGATCGGTTTCCAAACTGAGTTTATGACTCTGACTTCAGGTTCTGGTCTGCTTTACCATACATTTGATCACTACGGTCCACACAAAGGTGGCACGATTGGTCAACGTAACAACGGTGTGTTGATTTCAAACGCAACCGGTAAAGCTCTGACTTACGCACTATTTAACCTGCAAGATCGTGGTCGTCTATTTACTGAACACGCAGACGAAGTCTACGAAGGCCAAGTTATCGGTATTCACAACCGCTCTAACGACCTAACGGTAAACTGTCTGAAAGGTAAGCAGCTAACCAACGTTCGTGCATCAGGTACTGACGAAGCGCAGGTTCTATCTCCTGCAATCAAGTACACACTTGAGCAAGCGCTTGAGTTTATTGATGACGACGAGCTAGTTGAAGTAACACCTCAAAGCATCCGTATTCGTAAGCGTCACCTAACGGAAAATGACCGTAAACGTGCAGGTCGTGGCGCGAAGTAATTCCGCTCGATAACCGCGAATAATGCTAAGCCCTGAATTGGAAACAATTCGGGGCTTTTTCATCTCGGTGAGTTTAAATTGTCGAGATAAGTTTAAATTGTCGACATAAGTTTAAATTGGTTACAGGAGTTTCTAAGTTATGGACCCGATCATCATCAGTGGCGGACCGGGCGCAGGCAAGACCACCCTATTACACGCGTTGGCCGAGCGCGGTTTTACCACGTTCAATGAAGTTCCGAGAGACTTAATCGAGCAGCAAAGCCAGTTTGAGAACGGCATTTTGCCTTGGGATAATTTGCCTGCGTTTGCCGAGCTGTGCCTTGAAGAGATGCAGCAGCAAAAGCAGCAAGCGATGTGCGAGAAGGTGGCGTTTTTAGACCGCGCGATTCCAGATATTTGCGCGTATCTTAGTGGCGCAGGGCACCCGTTGTCACAGCGTTACTTAGAGGGCAGTCGTGGCTACCATAGTCAGGTGTTTTTCTGTCAACCGAATGAGTTTACCTATGTGCAAGATGAGGTGCGTCCTTATCCTTTTGCAGAGGCATTAGAGTTGCATCAGCAGTTGCTTGCTAGCTATCAAAGCTTGGGTTACCACATCATAGAGGTGCCGTGGGCGAGCGTAAGCGAACGAGCGGAGTTTGTTGCGCGGCACATAATGCTTGGCAAATAAAAAAGCCGTGAGGGACACTCACGGCTTTTTCGCTAATTAAACGCTTATTTGTCGTTTAGGTGAGCGATGAATTTATCTGATTCAGCAATCGCAGAGTTCATCTCGTTGATCGCATTTTGGATATCCAGTTCTAGATCTGAGAACTCGCCTTTCAAAGAACCAATCGCGCTCGCATTGAGGTTATGTTTCAAGTACAAGGTGTTGTCACGCAAAGTATCAAGTACAGGGTCCATTTTCTTCTCAGCACGTTTCATTGCAGCAATCATGCTTTGGTAAGAAGATTTGGTGGTACGCATTTTAGCGGCACTTTTGTTACGTAGCGATGCGTTCGAGTACATGTCGAGCTCTTGTTGCCACTCTTCAAATAGCGCAGCTGAAACGTCTTCAATCGCGGCAATACGGTCACGAACGTCTTGAGCAGCGGCTTCGCTGTCTTCGTACTCTGCGTTAATTTTGTTATACATTTTTTCTAATTCGCCGCCATCATAATTAGTGAGGGCAGACAGTGCTTCTAAAGCACTTGAGAACTCTTCTTGAGCGTCTTGTTGGGATTCTTTTGCGTCTTCGACACGGTCAACCATAATATCGCGTTTATGGTAGCCTACTTGCTCCATCGCGGAGTAGTAAGCAGATTGACAACCAGTCAGTGTCATCAGAGAAATGAAGATAGCTAACAAGTAAGGCATGATGAATTTCTTTCCATTACAATAAGTTGAAGAATCAAACCGATCTCGGAAGTGAATGTTTCCGAGTCACAGATTGTTGGGTAATAGCATGAACCACAGATTAAGCGGTTACAAGGTGAAAACTGCCGCGTTCGCAAGACAAACCGTACAATTCTTCCGCTATCTATTTACCAGAGTTATACATGATCGTGTGAGTGTGAGTGCAGGTTATATGGCATACATCACGTTATTGTCGATTGTGCCAATGTTGACGGTATTGTTTTCGGTGCTGTCAAAATTCGAAGTTTTTTCTGATGTCGGCGAGGTGGTTCAACAATTTATTATCACCCATTTTGTCCCCGCCGCCGGAGAAGCGGTTGGCATGGCGCTTAGTGAATTCATTCAAAACACCGGCAAAATGACCGCAGTTGGTAGTGCGTTTTTGGTGGTTGCGGCGCTAATGCTGATCTCCAATATTGATAAGAATCTCAACTATATCTGGCGTGCGCGTGGTCAGCGCCAAGCGATGTTCTCTTTTGCGATGTATTGGATGGTGATCACGCTCGGCCCTATGTTAGTCGGTGCGAGCATCGCGGTAACATCGTATATTACGTCTCTGAAACTTATCGAAAATGAAACCATCTCCGGTCTTTATGATGTCATACTGCGTTGGTTGCCGATCATGTTGTCTTTCTTTGCGTTTATGGGGTTGTACCTTTTAGTACCGAATAAACGCGTCAAGTTTTCACATGCGATTGTTGGTGCGGCGAGCGCAGCGCTGCTGTTTGAATTGAGCAAAAAAGGGTTCGCGTTTTACATTACCCAGTTCCCATCATACCAACTCATTTATGGGGCTCTGGCGGCCATACCGATTCTGTTTATCTGGGTGTATCTGTGTTGGATGATCGTGCTGCTTGGCGCGGAAATAACCGCCGCGCTTGGTGAGCGAGAGCACTGGAGTAAAGGGCTTGTCGTGGTAGACTCTTTCACTCATGTCCATCCGCAACTCGATGAAAGGAATAAAGATGATCGCACTGATTCAACGCGTGAGTGAAGCTGCAGTTAACGTTGACGGCGAAATCGTCGGTCAAATCGACCAAGGTCTACTTGTGTTACTTGGGGTTGAGAAAGACGATGATGAAGCAAAAGCCAAACGTCTAATGGAGCGTGTTACGACTTACCGCGTGTTTGAAGACGAAGCGGGAAAAATGAACCTTAACGTGCAGCAAGTCGGTGGTCAGTTGTTAGTGGTGTCGCAATTTACACTGCCCGCAGACACCAAGAAAGGCACTCGCGCTGGTTTTTCTCGTGGTGCCCACCCGGCAGATGCCGAGCGTTTGTACGATTATTTTGCTGATCAGTGCGAAGCGTTATTGCCTACAGAGCGGGGTCGATTTGCTGCAGACATGAAAGTCTCGCTTATCAACGACGGCCCAGTGACTTTCTGGCTGCAAGTATAATTATTAATGACAAGTATAATGACAGGACTGGATGGATTTCAGACTGCCTAGCATCGCGGTGAAGTATGCTAAAAACAACTTAAGGGATGACTATGTTTAAACTGATTACGCCGAAAACCGATAACCAGCTCAACAAGTATTATCATTTTCGCTGGCAAATGCTGCGTGAACCTTGGCGTATGCCGATAGGTTCCGAGCGTGATGAGTACGACGCCACCAGTCATCACCGCATGATCACCGATAGCCGAGGCAGACCAATTGCCATCGGACGCCTTTATATTACCCCTGATAACGACGGCCAAATTCGCTATATGGCGGTGAAAGGTAATCGTCGCGACAAAGGCATGGGTTCGCTGCTGTTGGTCGCTCTTGAGTCATTGGCGCTGCAAGAAGGTGCCAAACGCCTAGTATGTAGTGCCCGTGAAGATGCGATCGCATTTTATGAGAAGAACGGTTTTGAGCGCCGCGGCGAACTCAATGATGAACGTGGCCCGGTGCGCCATCAACAGATGGTCAAACAGCTTAATCCGATGTCCAACGTATTGAGAAACCCTGAATGGTGCGCTGAGCTGCAGCAGCGCTGGGAAACTCAGATTCCAATCAGTGACAAAATGGGCATCAAAATCAATCAGTACAACGGTTATCAATTCGAATGCAGCGCTCAGCTTAACCCAAACCTTAATCCGCATAATACGATGTTTGCGGGTTCGGCATTTACTTTGGCAACGTTAACCGGCTGGGGCATGACTTGGCTGTTAATGAAAGAGCGTGGTTTAAGTGCCGATATCGTGTTGGCGGATAGCCGCATTCGTTATCACCATCCGGTGGAACACAGTCCTGTGGCATCGACCTCGATGGATGGCATTAGTGGCGACTTGGATCGCCTAGAGTCAGGGCGCAAAGCCCGAATTGTCATTCACGTAGTGATTTACAGTGATGATGTCGCAGCGGTCGAATTTACTGGTACCTATATGCTGTTGCCTAACTATCAATCCTTGATTGCATCGGGCGAGGCTTGAGCCTCATCGCTCGGCTGTTGAAGCTGAGTTTGCTCGTCAGCGGTTTCGTCGTTATCACTCGTTGACTCAGGCTGTTGCGGTTTGGAATCCAAACATTGTTGCGACTGAGGGCCGACAGAAATGGTTTGACTGACCACGTCGGAATGAAATTCACCGCACTGACCTTGAATCGATAGCGCGAGCGTGTTTGAACGGCGCGAAACCAAATCTAGGCTGCCTTGCAGTGATGCATTGGCGTTACCTGAATTGACTTCAATGCGCCCGCGGTCAGCGGATAACTGCAAATCATCAATCGAAAATTGACTTTGGGCGGGCGTATTCGCGCCATCGGCAATCTGTATTTGGCCTTGGCGAATCGCCGCTTTGAGCTCGCCAGATAGAGAATGAGTCAGCATCGATTGATCGCCAGCCAGGCCATTTAGCGTAGCGCTGAAATCAGCCAAACCTTGCAAGCTTACCGGAGTGGTAAAATAGCGCGCCAATGGCTTGATCGGCACGCCATCACCTTCCGCTGATAACTGCCATGGCTGGCTAATCGCATTTAAATCTCCATTGGCGGTAATATCCAAATAACCTTGTTCTAGCGGCACAAACAGTCGTGAAATACTCCAACGACCATGCTCAGCATTTAGTTCAATGATCGCCTGCGAACTCATCACTTGGTCATAGCTAAGATTATTGGCCGACAACTCCGCTTGGCCATCCCACAGCCCGATTTGATGGTGCTCGACTAAGCTAAGTTGTGAGCCGGAAGCATTAATTCCCGTCAGTTGCCAATAGGGTTCGCGCTCGGTTTGAATGATCTGACCGCGCTTGATATCAAGTTGGTCAAATTTGACGAAACTAAAGCCTCTTAACCATTGGCGCAGGGTTTGCGCATATTGCTGGCTGTGGTCGAGAATCTTAATGTCGCTGGCATGCAGCTGGTGGAACACCAACTCTTCGGGAGTAATGGTCGCCGAAAGCTGAACATTACCTTCGGCAAACTCACTATCAAAATCTTCAATTTGAATTCGGCGATCGGCAAATTCGAGTTTGGCACTCGGCTCAATCAGCTGTAATTGTTGGTTGTCGATGCTGTCGGCGTTAAACGACAACGAAGCGTGTTGCTGCTGGTACAAAGAGCGGCGCAGGTCGACATCTTCAATTGAAATATCGGCATTATTGATGCGATAGCCTTGTAGGCTAAAGCTGCTATTGAGTAAATCTAAGCTATTGATGTGAAATAGCTGACTGGTAAACGGTGACCATAAATCGATTAACGTTGGCAGTGGCTCATTTTCGGGTACGTTGAGATGATTAATGGTGGCATTGACTAAAGACCACTGCTGACCATATTGCTCCGCTTGGCCTGAAATCATGGCATTGCGCCAGTGAAATGAGCCGCCGTAGATAGTGCTATTTTGCGGCCGATATTCGGCATCAATGAGAATATCGCTGAGTGTTTCTTGGTTGATTTTCCACACCCCAGCAGACACTTGTAGGTTGCCAAACGGCAGAATTTGCTCGCTACTTTGCCATTCGGGATTGCGAACTTGCACGCTCAATTCATGAACTTGCCACTTTTCGCCGGTCAATTTTAAATTCTTAATTGCCAGCTGCTGCATACTCAATGGATGCAATTGTGGGCTGAATTGTTTGAGTTGATCGGTGGTTAAATCCATACCGTCGAGCAGGACGCTGTCGAACTGGACTTTGCGATCGAGTAGTTGTGAAATCGATAACCACACTTGGACTTGGTCAACATTAAGTGTTTGTCTGTCAAAATGAATCTGGGCGTGGTCAAACGTAAAGTGGGCTGGGTAGTCGTAGTGCACGCTACGGGCTTGGATATCTAGCGGAGAGTATTCGAGGACACGGTTAACTAAGGTCGTCGCGTACGGGGTGAACAGAGCAGTAAAAGCTGCGCCAATCAACACCAGGCTGACTATCAGCAAAATCACCACACCAGACCAGAGTTTTTTCATTCTTTCGTGCTACCTCATTCATCAGTTCAGCCTAGCTTGAAACATTTCTCCCGTCGCTTCAATAACAAAGCCCCTCAAAAGAGGGGCTTTAGTACTAATTTTCCGTTGAGGTCACTTAATCAGCTTGCGTGCATCAATCGAGTTGAGGGCCGGCACTGACTAATGATTTACCTTCTTGATTGTCGGTGTATTTTTCAAAGTTGTTGATAAAGCGCTGGGCCAAATCTTCCGCTTTGCTTTGCCATTGCAATGGATCGACATAGGTATCACGTGGGTCGAGAATGCTGGCATCCACACCTGGTAGCGCCGTTGGCACTTCCAAGTTGAAAATTGGAATGTGCTTGGTTTGGGCTTCTTCAATCGAACCATCAAGAATCGCATCGATGATGCCGCGAGTATCTTGAATCGAGATGCGTTTGCCGCTGCCGTTCCAACCTGTATTGACAAGGTAAGCTTCAGCGCCCACCGCTTCCATACGTTTGACCAACACTTCAGCGTATTTGGTTGGATGCAGAGTTAGGAACGCTGCGCCAAAACATGCAGAGAAGGTTGGCGTTGGCTCTGTGATACCACGCTCAGTACCCGCCAATTTGGCGGTAAAACCAGATAGGAAGTGGTATTTGGTTTGCTCTGGGGTCAATTTTGACACCGGAGGCAACACGCCAAATGCATCCGCAGAAAGGAAGATCACTTTATTGGCATGACCGCCTTTCGATACCGGTTTAACAATGTTGTCGATGTGGTAAATCGGGTAAGAAACACGGGTGTTCTCGGTTTTTGAGCCGTCGTCAAAGTCGACTGAGCCGTCAGGACGAACGGTGACGTTTTCAAGTAGCGCATCACGACGAATTGCGTTGTAGATATCAGGTTCAGCTTCTTTGGATAACTTGATTGTTTTTGCGTAGCAGCCGCCTTCAAAGTTAAATACGCCATCGTCGTCCCAGCCGTGCTCATCGTCGCCAATTAGCGCGCGTTTAGGGTCGGTTGATAACGTGGTTTTCCCCGTGCCAGATAAGCCGAAGAAAATCGCTACGTCGCCATCTTTACCCATGTTGGCGCTGCAGTGCATGGATGCGATGCCTTTAAGTGGCAAAAAGTAGTTCATCATCGCGAACATACCTTTTTTCATTTCGCCGCCGTACCAAGTACCGCCAATCAATTGCATGCGTTCAGTCAGGTTGAACACGGTAAAGTTTTCAGAGTTCAGACCGTGTTTTTGCCAATTTGGGTTGGTGCATTTCGCGCCATTCATGACCACGAAGTCAGGCTCGAAACTGGTGAGCTCATCTTCGCTTGGACGAATGAACATGTTTTTCACGAAATGCGCTTGCCAAGCCACTTCAGTGATGAAGCGAATGCTAAGGCGAGTATCAGGGTTTGCACCACAGTAACCGTCTAACACGAACAGACGTTTTCCTGAGAGTTGATCTGTAACCGTGTCTTTCAGGTCATTCCAGATCTCTTGAGTGATCGGCTTGTTGTCGTTTTTCACTGCATCAGAGGTCCACCACATGTGTTCTTGTGTGGTCGCATCTTTAACAATGTATTTATCTTTGGGTGAGCGGCCAGTAAAGATACCGGTGTCAACCGCGATTGCGCCGAGTTCAGTGACAACACCTTTCTCGTACCCTTCGAGGTGGGGTTGGGTTTCTTCTTCAAAAAGCAGGTCGTAACTTGGGTTACGCACCACTTCTTTGACATTGTGAAGCCCGTACTGGGAGAGGTTTATTGTTGCAGCCTTATTATGTTCCATAACGGTCATAGGTGCTCCTTATCGGAATTTTTGTAGGGAATTTAGTATTTTTAATAATGTTTTATTTTAGTTTGCTCATCATGCTAGCAACGGGCCTTTAGCAAAACAGGGAGGTAGTTCAAAAAATAACCACTATTTTACTGTGGGTTTAAGCGATCCGTCACATATTAGCCCTGTCAGTTTATCGTGTGCGCAAAGCATTGCGCTAGTGCTTGAGCATTATTAATTTTAAAAAAATAAGTACGGCATGCGGCCTTGTGGAATCAGGCTTGGCGGCGAGTGAGATCACAAAAAAAGCCAGCGAATCGCTGGCTTTTTGAATAAATTATCGTGCTTGATAAATTGTACAAATTAATGCATTTTTTTTCTGGATTGATCGACAGATTCAAACAACTCGTTCACTTGGGTTGCGTCAAACGAGTATGTCGTGCCACAGTAATCACAATGTAGTGAAATTGCGCCAATTTCTGCAACGATATCATTAACTTCTGAGCGTTCCAGCGTGACGATGGCAGAGCCACTGCGCTCGCGAGAACAGCCACAGTGGAATTCTACCGCTTGCGGTTCAAACAAACGCACCTTTTCTTGGTTGTATAAACGGTAGAGCAATTCGTTGGCTTCGAGAGTAAATAGCTCTTCATCTTTAACGGTGTTGGTCAACTGTTCAAGATGCTCGAAATCGTCGGCGCTGCCGGTACCGTCAGGCATGACTTGAATCAGCATGCCAGCGGCGTGTTTATCATCGCTACGAATCCATAGGCGCGTTTTAAGCTGCTCTGAATTGGCGAAGTAGTTTTCGATCACTTGAGTTAAGTTATCGCCTTCTAAACCAACCACACCTTGGTAGCGTTCACCTTGTTTTGGATCGATGGTGATCACCATGTGACCTTTACCCATCATCTCATGCAGCGTGGCGTTGTCGGCAATGTCACCTTCCCAACGAGCAACACCACGGACTTTTTGATCGTGGTCGCCGTTGATAACCGCGAGCGATACCGGACCGTCACCTTGCAATTGAATGGTAATAGAACCTTCAAATTTTAACGTCGCCGTTAATAGTGTGGTTGACACCAAAAGCTCACCCAACAGAGTTTGCAGCGCTGCTGGATATTCCTTGCTAGAAATGATTTGTTGGTACGTATCTTCCAATTGCACCAACTCGCCGCGTACAGATAAATCTTCAAATAAGTAGCGGTGTAATACATTGTTTGCCATGTGGCGATTCCTCTCGAGAATATTCCAGCTTATTGATGTTTAAATTTAATGATGTCGCGACGCTGCTTTTTATCCGGGCGACGCTCTGGGCTCGGATTGTGTGCGTTAAGCTTACGACGCTGTGCTTCTTGCTCGCGTTTTTCGATGCTGTCGGCGGTTTCGCTATACAGCGTTTGCGCTTCTGGCGCTCCGCGACGTTGATCAGACACTTTTTCGATAGTAACGGTTTTTTCTTCGTTACCTTGGCGCAGCGTAATCACCGCACCGAGTTCAACCATTTTACTTGGTTTACTGCGTTGGCCATTATAATGGACTTTACCGCCGTCGACCATGGTACGAGCAATCGAGCGAGTTTTGTAAAAACGCGCCGCCCACAGCCATTTATCCAAGCGAACGGCTTCGGTGTTGGAACCCATTGGCAAATATTACCTCTAAGGATGTACAGTGATGCCACTTTTGATAGATAACTAAACAATGGTGACAGCGCTCCCATTTTTCAAGCAAGATCTAAAAATCTACACTCGTCTCATACAATATGCTCAGAGTGGTATATTGTGTGGAATATTTTGTTTTGTAGATCGGCTATTAACTTAGTAGGATATGCACAACTTGAACAGCCTTGACTACTTGTATGAAAGGATTTGAACAAGTATAGGTCTGTGGTGTCACTATAGACTGAATTGACCACAAAGGAAGAAGCGTGAGTTTCCGCGATATAACAACCAATCCATTACAGTTCTTACAACCCATACTCAAAAATCAAGCCCGTTTGAGCCGCATAGCAACCTGTATCCTTGCGCTTATTACTGCATGGTTATTGGGGCAAATGGTGTGGTTATTTCTTCCCTCTTCCCCGATTTCACCATGGTCACCCAATTCTGGGGGCGCAGCAAATCATACGAAACCAAATCACCAAATCGATGTCTCAGTTTTGCAGCGCAGCAACCTGTTTGGTCGTTACCAAGAACAAGAGAAAAAACCTCAACCGAAAGTGGTACAAGATGCGCCTAAGAGCCGCTTGAATGTTACTCTGGTTGGTGTCGTTATCAGTTCTGTGCAAGAAAAGAGTCTCGCTGTGATTGCTAATCATGGCGAGCAAGCGACTTACGGTGTTGGTGAAGTACTGGATGGTACTCGCGCTAAATTGGTCGCCGTACACAGCGATCGCGTGATTGTCGAAAACGACGGTCGCAACGAAACTGTGATGTTGCAAGGCATCGATTACACTAAACGAACTTCGCCAAGCGCCCAGCGTGCTGACCCTGAAGATCGTGAGGTGCATAATAACGATGATCGCGAGCATGAAGAACAGGGTAACGCTTCAAAACCGAAAAATGACTCGGTTGCGACAACCTTGGATGAAGTTCGTGCTCAAATAAAAGAAAACCCACAACAACTGTTCCAATACATTCGCATGTCGATGGTAAAACGCGACAATGATGTGGTCGGTTATCGTTTAACCGCAGGCAAAAGCCCAGAGTTGTTTGAAGAAGTCGGTTTGCAAGATGGCGATATTGCCACCCAAATTAACGGCAACGATTTATCGGATCCAAAAGTGATGTCCGAGATATTTAAATCGATACCCGACTTAACAGAATTGAATTTAACGGTTGAAAGAGATGGTCAACCCTATGATATTTATATTGAATTATAAGATTAGCGCGTTCGTTATTCTTCCAAGGAGAACACAGTGAAGCATTGGCTCAATAAAAGTGCCTGGTTATTGCTCGGGAGCCTATTAGCTTCGCCAATGGCCGTAGCGAATGAATACAGTGCCAGTTTTAAGGGTACCGATATTCAGGAGTTCATTAATATCGTTGGCCGCAATTTGGAAAAAACCATTATTGTGGATCCTTCGGTGCGCGGCAAAATTGATGTGCGCAGCTACGATATGCTTTCAGAAGACCAATATTACCGCTTCTTTTTGAATGTCTTGGAAGTTTATGGTTATGCCGTCATCGAAATGGATAATGGTGTTCTGAAAGTCATCAAATCCAAAGATGCCAAAACCTCAGCGATTCCTGTGGTTGGCGACGACAGCGCTAAAGGCGATGCGGTCGTCACGCGTGTCGTTGCGGTGCGTAATGTCTCAGTGCGCGAGCTATCGCCACTTTTGCGCCAGCTTAACGATAATGCCGGTGCGGGTAACGTGGTGCACTATGACCCAGCCAATATCATCTTGATCACTGGCCGCGCTGCAGTCGTTAACCGTTTGGCCGATATCATCAAACGTGTTGACCAAGCCGGCAACAAAGACATTGAAGTGGTGGAGCTTAATAACGCGTCTGCTGCGGAAATGGTGCGCATTGTTGATGCACTAAACAAAACCCAAGATGCCAAAAACACCCCAGCATTTCTTGAGCCTAAGCTGGTGGCCGATGATCGCACCAACTCAATCTTGATTTCTGGTGAGCCGCAAGTGCGTGCGCGCCTCAAACGCATCATAAAGCAACTCGATGTCGAAATGGCGACCAAAGGCAATAACAAGGTTATCTACCTGAAATACGCCAAGGCCGAAGAGGTGGTCGATGTGCTGAAAGGGGTTTCTGAAAACCTGCAAGCTGAAAAAAGCGGTGATGGCAAATCATCGTCGAGCAGCAAAGGCCGTGACCAAGTGCTGATCGCAGCGCACGCGGGTACCAACTCGTTAGTGATTACTGCGCCGCCAGATATCATGCTCGCCCTGCAAGATGTGATTTCTCAGCTCGATATTCGCCGTGCTCAAGTGCTGATTGAAGCGTTGATCGTAGAAATGTCGGAAGGTGACGGTATTAGCCTTGGCGTACAATGGGGCTCGCTGGAAAGCGGTTCGGTCATTCAGTACGGCAATAGCTCGGCGCAAATTGGCCAAGTGATGGTGGGTTTGGAAGAAGCGAAAGATACTCAAACCGAAGAGAGTTACTGGGATTCTGACGACGACGAATGGGTGACTCGCCAATCAACCGAAGAAGGCGATTATTCAACCTTAGCATCGGCGCTATCTGGCGTGAATGGTGCGGCGGTGAGCGTGCTGATGGGCGACTGGACAGCGCTGATTGAAGCGGTATCCAATAACTCAACCTCAAACATTCTGTCTTCGCCAAGTATTACCGTGATGGACAACGACGAAGCGTCGTTCATCGTTGGTGAAGAAGTTCCGGTTATCACTGGTTCTGCCGCGGGTTCAAATAACGAAAACCCGTTCCAAACCGTGGATCGTAAAGAAGTCGGTATTAAGCTAAAAGTGACGCCACAGATCAACGAAGGCGACTCTGTGCAGCTTAAAATCGAGCAAGAAGTATCGAACGTTTTAGGTGCCAATGGTGCGGTTGACGTACGTTTTGCTAAACGTCAGCTCAATACCTCGGTGATGGTTAACGATGGTCAAATGATTGTACTCGGCGGTTTGATTGACGAGCGCGCCGTTGAAAGTGAGTCAAAAGTACCGCTACTTGGCGACATTCCTGTCCTTGGCTACTTGTTCAAATCAACCTCAACCGAAGTGCAAAAACGCAACCTGATGGTGTTCCTCAAGCCAACCATTATTCGTGATGGCGTGACGGCGGATGGTATCACCCAGCGTAAGTACAACTTCATTCGCGCAGAGCAACTGTACAAAGCGGATAAAGGTTTAACCTTGATGGATAACGACAACATTCCAGTGATGCCGAAATACGGTGATGACATGGGACATCCTGCGGAAATTCAAGCCTTTATCGAACAGATGGAAAGCAAATAATTATGAGTGAAACTCTCTCGGCCGCTGCCGCTTATCGCCGATTGCCATTCAGTTTTGCCAATCGCTTTAAGTTGGTACTGGAAACCAATCAAGAACAGCTGGTGCTGTACTATGTTGCACCACTGGCGGTTGAAGCCTTGCTTGAAGTACGCCGTGTTGCCGCCGAGAGTTTTACTTTAGTTGAAATTGACCGTGAAGCATTTGAGCTGAAATTAACCGCTGCGTATCAACGTGATTCGTCGGAAGCGCGTCAGTTGATGGAAGATCTTGGCGCCGATAAAGAAGACTTTTTCTCGCTAGCTGAAGAGTTACCTCAAGACGAAGACTTGCTGGAATCGGAAGACGATGCGCCGATCATCAAATTGATCAACGCCATGCTTGGCGAAGCGATCAAAGAAGGCGCGTCGGATATTCACATCGAAACCTTTGAGAAAATTCTCTCGATTCGTTTTCGCGTTGATGGTGTATTGCGTGAAGTGCTATCACCAAGTCGCAAACTGGCACCGCTGGTGGTATCGCGGATTAAGGTTATGGCCAAACTCGACATCGCTGAAAAACGAGTGCCTCAAGATGGCCGTATCTCGTTGCGTATCGGTGGCCGCGCAGTTGATGTGCGGGTTTCAACCATGCCGTCATCGCATGGCGAACGCGTGGTAATGCGTCTGCTCGACAAAAACGCCACGCGTCTTGATTTGCATAGTTTGGGGATGACGCCATCCACTCACGAAAAATTCCGCCATATCATCGAACGTCCACACGGTATTTTACTGGTGACCGGTCCAACCGGTTCGGGTAAATCCACCACTTTGTATGCTGGCTTGCAAGAGCTGAACAGCAACGAACGCAACATTCTCACCGTTGAAGATCCGATCGAATTTGATATCGACGGCATCGGCCAAACTCAAGTTAACCCTAAAGTCGACATGACCTTTGCTCGCGGGCTGCGCGCAATTTTGCGTCAAGACCCAGACGTGGTGATGATCGGTGAGATTCGTGACTTGGAAACCGCGCAAATTGCGGTTCAAGCGTCATTAACCGGTCACTTGGTTCTGTCGACCTTGCACACCAATACCGCGATCGGTGCGATTACCCGTTTGCGTGATATGGGTATTGAACCATTTTTGATCTCTTCATCGCTACTAGGTGTGTTGGCGCAGCGCTTGGTACGTACTTTGTGTTCAGACTGCAAACAGCCCTTTGCAGCCAACAAAGAGCAGAAACAACTGTTTGGCTTGGAGGAGCATGAAGAGCTGACGCTGCATCGTGCCCATGGCTGTGAGAAGTGTAATCACAAAGGCTACCGTGGCCGAACCGGTATTCATGAGTTGCTTTTGATTGACGATGCGGTGCAAGAATTGATTCACAGTGAAGCGGGCGAGCAAGCGATTGAACGTGCGGTGCGCGATCACACGCCAAGTATTCGCAGTGATGGCTTGTCCAAAGTCCGTCTTGGGATCACCAGCCTTGAAGAAGTGATGCGGGTGACCAAGGAAGTATAATGGCAGCATTTGAATACAAAGCGCTCGACGCCAAAGGCAAAACCAAACGCGGTGTCCTTGAAGGGGATAATGCGCGTCAGGTACGCGCGCGGCTGAAAGAGCAAGGCCTGATTCCAGTTGAAGTCGTTACCACCCGTTCGGGCAATAACAGCGGCGGTCAGCACAACAAAGCGCAACCTGCGGCGGTGTCTTTCAAACGTGGCATCAGCACGCCGGATTTGGCGTTGATTACGCGCCAGTTATCGACCTTAGTGCAATCGGGTATGCCACTTGAAGAGTGTTTGCGTGCGGTGTCTGAGCAATCCGAAAAGCCGCGTATTCGTAATATGTTGTTGGCGGTACGCTCGAAAGTCACCGAAGGTTATACCTTGGCAGACAGCCTTGGCGACTACCCCCATATTTTTGATGAACTGTTTCGCTCGATGGTTTCGGCGGGTGAAAAATCCGGTCACTTGGATGCGGTGCTAGAACGTCTGGCGGATTACGCCGAAAACCGCCAGAAAATGCGCTCTAAACTGCAACAAGCGATGATCTACCCGATTGTGCTGGTGGTGTTTGCGGTGTGTATCGTGGCGTTTTTGCTCGCGGCGGTGGTGCCAAAAATCGTCGGCCAATTTGTCCAGATGGGCCAAGAACTGCCGAAATCAACCCAATTTTTGCTGTCATCCAGTGACTTTATCAAGCACTGGGGGGTGGTGATTTTAGTGCTGGTAGTGATTGGCACTTACGTCGGTAAATGGGCGCTGAGTAAGCCCAATTTGCGTTTGAAGTGGGATCGCAAAATTGTTTCTATGCCATTGATTGGTAAGATTTCTCGTGGCTTAAATACCTCGCGTTTTGCCCGTACTTTATCGATCTGTACTTCAAGTGCGGTGCCGATTTTGGACGGCATGAAAGTCGCGGTTGATGTAATGTCTAACCACTACGTCAAACAGCAAGTTTTGTTGGCGACCGACAACGTTCGCGAAGGGGCGAGCCTGCGCAAAGCGCTGGAACAAACCAAACTGTTCCCACCAATGATGCTGCATATGATTGCCAGTGGTGAACAGAGTGGTGAGCTTGAAAGCATGCTCACCCGCGCAGCAGATAACCAAGATACAAACTTTGAGTCGACGGTGAATATCGCCTTGGGCATTTTCACTCCCGCACTGATTGCTCTGATGGCCGGCCTAGTGCTGTTTATCGTCATGGCAACCATGATGCCGATTCTAGAGATGAATAACTTAATGAGTGGCTAGGGCGACACCTTAAGGTGTTCGCTACCAATTGGAGAAACAAATGAAACGCATGTATAAGAAGCAGTCGGGCTTTACCCTATTAGAAGTCATGGTTGTCGTGGTCATTTTAGGTATTTTGGCAAGCTTTGTGGTTCCTAACCTGTTAGGTAACAAAGAGAAAGCCGACCAACAAAAAGCCATTACCGATATTGTCGCGTTGGAAAACTCACTGGATATGTACAAACTCGACAACAGTGTTTACCCAACCACTGACCAAGGCTTAGAAGGTTTGGTGAAAAAACCAAGCAGCCCAGAGCCACGTAACTACCGTGATGGCGGTTACATCAAGCGTCTGCCAACCGACCCATGGGGCAATGAATACCAATACCTAAGCCCTGGCGATAAAGGCACTATCGATGTGTTCACTTTTGGCGCAGATGGCCAAGAAGGCGGCGAAGGCATTAACGCAGACATCGGCAACTGGAATCTTCAAGATTATCAATAATATTTTAGGGCAGGCTCAGCCTGCCCGTTTTTCGTCTATGTCTCGCCCATGCGGTTTCACATTACTTGAAATTCTTTTGGTGCTAGTCCTGTTAGCCGTGGCGTCCGTTGCGGTCATTGGCACGCTTCCAACCAGCGCTTCCGACGTTGCCAAGCAGCAAGCAAGAAGTTTTTTTCAGCGTATCCAATTGCTTAATGAAGAAGCTCTGCTCAGTGGCAAAGAGTTCGGTTTGCGAGTCGACGAAAAAAAATCGCGCTACACCTTAATGCAACTTGGCGATAAAGGCTGGGAAGAACTCACTTTGAATGATATTCCTGCGGTCACTGAGCTGAGTGATGGCGTGGTGATGCAATTCGATTTGGGCAGCAGCGCTTGGCAAGATAAAGACCGCCTGTTTGATCCCAATGAAAGCTTGTTTGACGACGATAAATTTGCCGAAGAAAAGAGCGAGAAAAAACTGCCGGCACCGCAAGTTCTGATCACCTCAAGTGGTGAGATTACCGCTTTTACTTTGGCTCTGCATTTACCTCGTCAAGGGGTTAACGATGGCTGGCGAATCATCGCTCGTGAAAACGGCGCTATCGCAATTTTGGCGCCCGGAGAACGTGATGAGCAAGCCAAGTCATAACGCGCGCGGCATGACGCTGCTCGAAGTGCTGATTGCGTTGGCCATATTTGCTACCGCGGCGATCGCCATCATACGTTCGGTGAGCCAACACATTAATACCCTAACCTATCTGGAAGAAAAGACTTTCGCCTCGCTGGTGGTCGATAACCAGATGGCAAAAGTCATGCTTGGTGAAGGGGCTTTGACCAAGCAAAAAGGCAAAGAAGAGATGGCGGGTCGCACTTGGTATTGGCAAATTACGCCAGTGAAAACGGCCAATAATTTACTCCAAGCGTTTACGGTAAGTGTGGCGGCGAGCGAGAAAGGCGCGCCGATTTTGTCGGTCAGCAGTTATGTGGAGCCGCAAGATGCCAGCGAATAAACGTCAGCGTAGCCAAGGATTTACCCTTATTGAAGTGCTGGTGGCGATTGCGATTTTTGCCAGTTTAAGCGTCGGCGCTTACCAAGTGCTTAATCAAGTTAGCCGCAGTAACGAGTTGTCGCAGGAAAAATCTCAGCGTCTGAAAGAATTACAGCGGGCGATGATCATCCTCGATAACGATTTTCGCCAAATGACCGCGCGCACGATGCGTAGCGAAGGTGAAGAGCCATCAACCAAGTTGTTGTTATGGCAAGAATACTTATTAGATTCCGATAGCCAAGGCGTGATGTTTGCGCGCGGCGGATGGCAAAATCCCCAGCAGCAATTTCCACGCGGTGAAGTCACTAAAGTGGGCTATCGAATTAAAGACGATGTGCTCGAGCGAGTGTGGTGGCGCTACCCGGATACGCCAGCTGGCCAAGAGAGTTTAAGCCGTCCGATTTTGACCAAAGTGAAATCTTGGTCTATGAGCTTTTTTGATGGCAAACAGTGGCAACAAGAGTGGCAGCAAGACAATACTCTGCCCAAAGCGGTCGATATTAAGCTCAATCTGGAAGATTACGGTGAGATTGAGCGGATTTATCTCACCACTGGCGCGACCTTAACCAGCAGCGCTGACAGCGAAGAGGAGTCGAGTAGTGATACCTCGAGCAACAGTGACGACTAAGCCGCGTCAGCGCGGTGTAGCGTTGATTGTGGTGCTGCTGATTGTCGCTATGATGGCGACCATCGCCGCGACCATGTCAGAGCGGCTGTTTGGTCAGTTCCATCGCGCGCAAAATCAGGTCAGTTATCAGCAAGCCTATTGGTATACGATTGGCGCGGAAGCGTTAGCCAAAGTCGCGATTGAGCAGAGCTTCACCGACAGCGACACGATCAATTTGTCTCAACCTTGGGCGATTGAAGAACAAACCTATCCGCTTGATTATGGCGAGTTGAGCGGAAAAATGTACGATAAGCAGGCGTGCTTTAATTTGAATTCTTTGGCGAGCGTACAGCAGACTTCTAATCAGCAAACTGCGTATAAAACCGCAGTCTTGGAGCGCTTGTTGGAGTCGCTGGATGTGGAAAGCTATCAAGCGGAAACCATTGCCCATTCAATGCAGGATTTTATCGATAGTAACGATACCGTCGATACTATTTCTGGGGTTGAAGACAACACCTATGAAGCGATGTCGCCAGCGTATTTAGCACCTAACGGTTATATTGCTGATAGCAGCGAAATGCGGGCCGTGTATCAGGTGACTGGCGATGTGATGCAGAAGTTGGCGCCCTATGTGTGCGCCTTGCCAACCGATGCTCTTAAGATCAACGTCAATACTTTGGATGTCAGCCAAGCCAAGTTGCTCGCCGCGATGCTGGGCAGCAGCGCTGATGAAAGTGTGGCGCAAAACCTGATTCAAGGCCGACCTTATGATGGTTGGGCGCAAATCGATGACTTCCTCGCCAGCCCCGCATTGGCTGCGCTGAGCGATGATGATCTCGATGATTTAAAAGATCATGTCACTGTGGATAGCGCGTACTTTGAGCTTGATGCTCAGGTAAAGGTTAACGACTCAAGAGTGCGTATTCGCAGTTTATTATTTAGTGAGAATCGAGAAACTGCGACGGTGATTCGCCGTCGCTTTGGAGGAATCGGTGAACGAGTTTCTGATCGTTCGGCTGAGCAGCAATAAGGCTTCACCAGTCCAATGGCTGGCGTGGTCTGAGCAACAAAACGAGGTGATCGCCAGTGGTGAAATCCCGAACTGGGATGCCATGGCCGAGCTTGCCAACTACGCTCAGCTGCGTAGCGTGATTTTGCTGATCTCAAGTCAGGACGTGATCAACCATAACGTGGAAGTGCCGCCGGGTGGCGCGCGCCAGTTTGAACATATGCTGCCGTATTTATTGGAAGATGAATTGGCGCAGGATGTTGATGAGCTGCACTTTGCGGTGATTGGTAAACAAGCGGGCGAAGCCACAGTGTGTGCGGTTGAAAAACGCTGGTTTCATGACTGTTTGACCTATTTAAGCTCGTGTGGGCTGGCGGTTAAACAAGTGATGCCGGATGCGTTTGCGCTGCCAACGGTTGAAGGTATCAGCGCGGTTGAAATTGCTGACCACTGGTTAATGAAAAAGTCGCCGCAGCAGGCGATCGGTGTTGATGCCTCTTGGCTGCCGATCATCGCCAGTTCAGATTGGGTCAAAGATGGCGATGAATATCTGCCGCTGTTCGCGTATTCGCCGCTACCAGAAATAGCGCTTAATGAAGGGCAAGAGTGGCAAAACGTGGAGCCAGTGCTGGTGATGCAATTGCTCGCTCAAGGAGCTATCGCCAGCAAAGTCAATTTACTTACTGGCGAGTTTAAGCCCAAGTCTTCTCTCGGGCGCTACTGGAAAATCTGGCAAAAAACCGCGATTGCAGCGGGAGTGTTACTGCTGGTTTCGCTTGGCAATAACTGGTTGCAGCTACGTAATTATCAGGCGCAAGCCGATCAATATCGAGATGAAAGTGAACGTATTTTCCGCTCGGTCAGTGGTAAAAACCGCATTCCGACCGTCAGCTATTTGAAGCGCGAAATGGAAAGCCAAGTCAATTTGTTGTCCGGCGGCGGTAGCCAAACGGATACGGTTTTGAATTGGTGGATGAAGCTGCCTGAGGCGTTAAAAACAGTTAAAGACCTGTCGATCATCAGCATCAAATACGATAGCGGTCGTCAAGAAGTACAGATGGAAGCTAAGAGTAAAGACTTTGAAACTTTTGAAAAGGCACGCGAAGCGCTGTCGAACCAATTTTTGGTCGAACAAGGTCAACTCAACCGTTCTGGCACCTTAGTTAACGGTACGTTTGTACTTAAACAGCATACAGGAGCGAACGGATGAAAAACTGGATAGCTTTGGCTAGGCAGTGGTGGTCGAGCATCACCCAACGTGAGCAGCGCTTACTGATTTGCGGCGCCATTTTGCTGGTGCTTGGTATTTTATACTGGGGAATTTGGCAACCAGTGGCAGAGCAAGCCAAACAAGCGGAGCAACGCGCCGCCAGTGAGAAGCAGCTGTTGTCGTGGGTAAAAGAGCAAGCGAACACCATCACCGAACTGCGCGCTCAGGGCGGTAAAGCTTTTTCCAATCAGCCGCTTAACCAAATTATTTCGTCATCAGCACGACGCTTTAATGTCGAGTTAGTGCGCGTGCAACCGCGCGGTGACATGATGCAAGTTTGGGTTCAACCGATGCCGTTTAACCGTTTGATTGATTGGATCGCTTACTTGCGTGTTGAGCAAGGAGTCAACGCGATGTTTGTCGACTTAGATAAAGGCGACAAAGAGGGCGTGGTTGACGTCAAACGCCTGCAGTTTAGTAAAGGATAATTCAGTGAAAAAATACCTGCTATTGGGCTTGGGATGCCTGTTGGTGTTATTGGTTAGCGCAGTGGCGAATATGCCAGCGCGAATCATTAACTGGTTGCCTCTCCCCGCTCAATTAACAGTGGAAGGTGCCAGCGGCACGGTGTGGAACGGTCAAGCGCAGAGCGTTGCCTGGCAAGGGCAAAACTTTGGTCAGTTGCAATGGAAACTCAGCGTATGGAAATTGTTTACCGCTAAAGCCGAGGCGCAAGTACGTTTTGGCCGTGGTAGCGATATGGGCGTGATTGGCCGCGGTGTGGTTGGTTACAAGCTCTCAGGGCCGTATGTGGAAAACCTGGTTGCGTCGCTGCCCGTCAATCAGTTGATGCCTTACTTGCCGCCGATTCCGGTGCCACTCGATCTTGATGGTCAGCTAGAACTAACGGTTAAATCGCTGAACTATGCTGCGCCGTATTGTCATGATGGTGAGGGTACTTTGGTGTGGAACACTCAATCACTCAGCTCGCCAATGGGTGAATTGCAAGTTGGCCCGGTTGTAGCTGACATCAACTGTAAAGACAGCGTTATTGATGTCAAAGGCAGTCAGCAAAGTGACCAAGTCAGCAGTGGCTTCAGCGCAACCTTGCAAAGTAACAAGCGCTATAAAACCCACGCTTGGTTTAAGCCTGAACCAGAGTTTCCGCAAAACCTGAGCTCTCAGCTTAAGTGGCTAAAACCCAATCGTAGTGGTCAATATGAGTTTGACTACGACGGCCGCTTCTAAGCGAAGATTGGTTGTGTCGAACGTTAAAAAGCCTCTTCAAAACAGAGGCTTTTTTATATCTTGAAGATTAAATTGGCATCGCTGGAACAGCGCTAAAAGAACAGCTCGACAGGTTGCTCGCTAATTTCAAATTCTGCTTTAAGCTCGCCGAGCAGAGTTTCCGCCACGCTTGCCAAAATGGCGTAGTAACGGCTGGTCTCGTTGGCGGCCAGCAATTGCAAATAACGAAAACACCAAGTGAATAGATGGTCTTCAAGCAAAGTCACGGCTTGTGAGTGTTGCTCGTTAATCAGCAATTGGCTCAGCGCCAGTAGCATTAGGCCGAACTGATCTTGTGGCTCGCGTGAGGAATGCTCAAGCGTTAAACCACAACTGGCAAGAAAAGCCTCGTAGCGGTGAGTACTTTCACCAAACACCATATTATGTCTATCCAGATACACTGAACCCCAAGGCGGGCAAGCCATGTGGCCTTGGCCCTCAAACAGCACTGAATATTGGTATTCATGCTCCTCAAGCGTTAGCGTAGGCAAATCGCCAATCAGCGCTGCGATGTGCTTGGCATTCGGCCATTGCAACATGTTTGGCAGTTCAGCAAGGTGTTGGTATAAATCACGATTTTCCTCGGCTGGACGTTCATAAAAAGCGCGGCCAAGTAGCGTCAGGGTAACAATCAATGGATGCATAATCTTCTCGTGAGTTTGAATCTTGAGGTTGATTGATAGAGGCGGTGTTTCTCCGCCTCAATCCTACTTACATGCCAATGGCCCAAAGGTCATAGAAACCGATGCGACCAGCAATTTCGGCGACCACAATCACCGCCGTTGCCAGCAGGGGTAAGCGGTTATTGGTCATTGATGCTGAGCGGCTTAGGTAGATGATCAGCATGATCATGCCTAGCAGTAATAACCCAGCTTTCGCGACCCAAAACATCAGGTCAGCTGATTCAAAAGGCGCACTCGTTTGGCCCAAGAAGGCAAAATAGCTCGGCAGTGTTGCCACTAAGAGCACAATTGCCACGCTGCTGATGCCGCCAGCTAATTTGCTTGAGCTCATCGCGGCAACCAATGCACCGCCACACATCACCGCGGTCATCACCATTTGCCAACCGGTGAAGTTGGTATTCCATGGCTGCACACTTTCAAGTTGGTAAACCTGTGGAATGCTGTAAATAAGATAGGCCGCCGCCAGTGAGGCCAGTAAGCCAAGCACTTTGGTCAGCGCGTCAGGAATCGCATCTATAAAGCGCGATGCCACAAACGCAAACGCCAACCCGCCGTAGACCGCACAGGTGATGATTTCGTTACTCATTGGCGAGCGACCAATGCCAAATAGTGCATTGATAGCACGCAGTGGCTGACCAAGGTGGAAAATCGCCGATACGCCAGCGATACCCACCAACACAATGCAAGTGATTGCTAGTTTATTGATGATGGCGTCGCTGAATTTATCTTGTTTAAACAAGCTCAGTACCCACATTAAAATAAACGCGCCCGCTGAGGCTTGCGCGAGTACCGTAAAGAACACCAAAGGTAATTCTTTCATGATTAAATCTCCTCTGGGTTCAAGACAGCGCCACTTTTATCGCCACTTGGACGAGCATGTAGATGCGCTTTGACGATGAGGTTTGGCGACGTTAAGTGCGCTTTTGGTAGCGGTGCGACTTCATTGGCGCTGCCGTATTTTTTGCGCAGTTCGTTGATATCACCAAAATCCAGTGCACGTTGTGGGCACGATTGTACGCAGATTGGCTGCTCGCCACGTGCGACGTATTCGTAGCAGCCATCGCATTTGGCCATCACTTGTTTTTGCTCATCGAACTGTGGTGCGCCGTATGGACAGCGCATTTCGCAGTAGCGACAACCAATGCACACGTCTTGATTAACCACCACTAAACCGTCTTCTTCACGTTTGTGCATCGCGCCAGTTGGGCAACCTTTAACACAAGTTGGATTTGAACAGTGGTTACAGCTGATCGACAGATAGTAACTGAACACATCTTGTTCAAAAGTACCGTCTGGATTCTTTGTCCAAGCGCCACCGCCATATTCGTAAACCCGGCGCAGTTTCGGCCCGACATCAAGGTGGTTGCGATCTTTGCAGCTTACTTGGCATGTTTTACAACCCGTGCATTTAGACGAGTCGACATAAAAACCATATTGAGTCATTGTTCTTTCCTATTAAGCTCGTCGAATTTCTACCAGGTTGGTATGTTGTGGGTTACCTTTCGCCAGCGCGGTCGGGTGCTGAGTGGTTAAGGTATTGATACAGCCACCGATATCCAGACCGTCTTTGTTGGTTTGACGCCAGGCGCCTTCACCCATAGCAACAACACCAGGCATAATGCGTTGGGTTACTTTCACCGGTTTAAGCAGTTCACCACGTTTATTAAAGACCACCGCCATGTCACCGTGTTTTAAACCACGGGCCTGGGCATCGATAGGGTTCATCCACACTTCATCCGGAACCGCTTCACGCAATACTGCCACCGAATGATAGGTTGAGTGGGTGCGGCGTTTGGTATGGAAACCTGTCATCTGGAGCGGGTATTTTTTCATGGTTTCGGTATCGCCGAAGCCTTCTTTCACCGGCATATATTCGGCGATCGGCGTAATGCGTTCGCCTTCCGGCAGTTCCCACTCCTGGTCAAGTTTGGCCAGTTGTTCCGAGTAGATTTCGATCTTGCCCGATGGCGTCGTCAGCTTGTTTTTGAGCGGATCTTCGCGGAACTCTTTCAGCGCGATATGTGACTCAATATCCGCCACTTCGCGGTCGACGATGCCCATACCGTCAGTTTTGGCAAATTCAGGCAAATTCGGGCGTTTTTTACGGGTTTCGTTATAAGCGTGTTCAATCCACTGATCCAGCGTGCGCCCTTCGGTGAACTGGTCATAAATGCCAAGTTTTTTGGCAATATCGGCCAGTACGTCGTAGTTGAGGCGGTTTTCCCACAGCGGGGTGATGGTTTGCTGCATGCGCACTAAATAGTGGTACGGACCAGTAGCGTAAGAGTTGTTGATCAAATCTTCCGCTTCCAGCCAGGATACATCCGGCAGCAGAATATCGGCATACCGCGCTGAGCTGGTCATATGGTGATCCCACACCAGAATAAACTCACACTTGGACTCGTCAGACAGAATCTCGTGGGTTTTGTTCAGGTCAGAGTGTTGGTTCATGGTCACGCCGCTTGAGTAGCTCCACAGGAATTTAATTCCTACATCTAACTTGTCTTTACCTTTCACATAGCTGTTTTTGGCGGTCATGTTTTCCGGTTCTTCGATCGCCTTGGTCCAGAGGAAACATGGAATCGAGGTTTTTACCGGGTTTTTAATATCGAATCCGACCACAGGGTATTTAGAGCTGTAGCCCCAGTTACCGCTGTTGGTGCCCTGACGACCAAACTGTTTGGTGATAACCGGCAGCATCATGATCGCTTTGGATGCCTGCTCACCGTTGGCGCTGCGCTGAATCCCCCAGCCTTGCGAGATCCACGCCGCTTTGGCGTTAACCAGTTCGCGTGCCAGCTGGCGAATCCGTTTCGCCGGAATACCGGTAATCGACGCTGCCCACTCGGCGGTTTTTTCTTCGCCGTCTTTCAGGCCCAGAATATACGATTTGTACGAAGCGTTTTTCTCAGCAGAAGCCGGCAGGGTGGATTCATCCCAGCCCACGGCGTATTGGTTGATAAACGCATCGTCAGCGAGGTTTTCACTGACTAAGGTGTGACAGATCGCTGCAACCAGCGCAGAGTCGGTGCCCGGGCGAATCGGAAGCCATTCGGCGTTCAGGCCAACCACAGAGTCGGTGCGACGCGGGTCGATGATGATCACTTTGGCCTGGCTCTGCTCCAGTGCGCGGTAAATTTCTTGGATCTGGCCGCCGCCCGACATGCGGGTTTCGGCGAGGTTCTGACAGAACATCACCACTAAATCTGAGTGTTTGATCTGCGCTAAATAGCTGCCTTGTGGCGTGCCGTAAATAAACGGTTCGACCCGGCCAATCTGCGCGGTTGAGTATGTGTTGTGCTGTTCCAGATAGCCGCCGGTGAGGTTAAGCAGGCGTTTACAGGCGCTGCGGCCATGTAAGTTGGCACCGGTTGAACCTGAGCCGTACTGGTAATAAACCGCTTCGTTACCATAGGTATCAATGGTGTGTTTTAGCCTGTCAGCAATGATGGTGGTCGCTTCATCCCAACTGATGCGCTTGAATTTACCTTCACCACGTTTGCCGATACGTTTCATCGGGTATTTAAGGCGATCTGGGTTGTAAGTTTTGTAGCGGTTAGAGCGGCCGCGCAAACAAGGGCGAATCTGGTGTTCACCAAACACATTGTCATCGCCGCCGCCATCTTCACGGTCAATGCGTACGATATGGTCATCTTTAACATGAACTTTGAGCGGGCAGCGGCTGCCGCAGTTGACCAGACAGGCGCTCCACTTCACCTGCTCTTCAGGCTCAGATTTAGCGGGCGCTGCGGCCTGTGCTATCGATGAGAAAGGAAGCGATAACCCGGATGTTAAGGCAGCCGCGGTGGCGGTTTTACCAGATGCATCGAGAAAGCCTCTTCGTGACAACTTACTAGAGAGTAAGTTCTTGATTTGCTTTTTCATTCTTTTGCCTTTTATAGTTTTTGGACAATGCTCATTTCTATGGCGCTGGTTGGGCATTGGGTGCGACATAGGTTGCATCCATTGCACCGCACCGCATCGATAGACGGCGGCTGATTCGGCTCAATGGTGATCGCGAGTGTTGGGCAAGAATCTCGACATTCTGCACAATACATCGCCATATGCGGGTTACAGGTGGAAGTCACGGTCGGGCGCAGTAAACAATCACTGACAGGGCTATTGAGCGCGCCAGTGCTGCAGACAATTTTGCATTGCGAGCAGTGGCTACAGGAGCTGAGTTCTAAATCCAGCTGCGCGAGGTCGTTGGCGATGGTAATGATGTGATTCGGACAATGCTCGGCGCATAAACCGCAGCCATCACATCGTTCAATAAACTCATCCTCACTCACTGCCGTCGGCGGACGAGGCACGGTTCTTGGCGTTGAATTGGCCTTTTTAGCCTGCTGAAGAAAATGGCTAAAAAATTGGCGTCTTTGAACATCGACCATAGCACCGCACACACTTAGTAACACTTTAGAGGTATGTTAGGAGTGTGAATAATCTGAGGAGTTGATATTAATCAACCGAATTTGATTATTTTGTGAGACATTGCTGCGAAAATAAGACACCAGTTGAATGTTTACTATTCAATATATTCAACTAGTGGATTGCATTTTGATGACTATTTTGGCTGAAAATTGATGAATATTTCGCCCTGTTAAAGCGAAAATATCCATCAAATTGGTTTGAGTGAGAAATGCGAAAATAACGGTCATGCGCCGCTAATTCGCCAGCAGATTGTTACTGGGTTGAAGGTATTAATTCGTTAATGGGTTGGAAAACTTAGCTGCACTCTCAGGCCGCCTTCACTGCGATTGGTGACCGACACTGCCCCTTGGTGTTGGCTCACGATCCGTTTGACGATCGCCAGTCCAAGCCCCGTTCCTTCGCTGCCACGCGCTGTATCGCCGCGCGTGAAAGGGTTAAACAGTTTATCTACTTGATGCGGTTCAATGCCCGGGCCGTTATCTTCCACGCATACCCACACGAGTTTGTTGTCGGCGGTCATGCCGGTTGAGACTTTCACCCAGCCGTTTCCATAACGAATCGCATTGACCACCAAGTTGGTCATGGCACGTTTGATGGCAATCGGGCTGCCTAGCGCCGGTTTTACGTTTGGCTGCAAGGCAGTCTCAATTTGAATTTCATAGCCGCCTTGGGCGCTCGCCACATCGCTGGCTTGCTCATTAATATCGACGGCTTCAAAGGTCTGTTGATTGACCGGTTTGAGGTAGTCCATAAACTGGCCGATGATTTCGTTACACTCTTCGGTGTCGCTAATAATGCCTTCAGCGAGGTAGCTTTCATCGGGCGACATCATTTCGGTTGCCAAGCGAATACGAGTCAGTGGCGTGCGAATATCGTGACTGATGCCCGCCATCAAAAGGTTGCGGTCTTCTTCCAATGCTTGAATCCCGTCGGACATCTTGTTAAAGGCGCGAGTGACCGAGCGAATTTCCAAGGCGCCTTTTTCTGGCAGTGGCGGTGGAAACTCACCGCGCCCAACTTGTTTGGCGGCTTTTTCCAGCGCAATGAGCGGCCTATTTTGCCAGCGAATAAACAGCCAGCCACCGACGATGATCAGCAGCGCCATAATGATGCTGTTACGAAATAGCGGCGCAAAGTCCTCTTCTTGCAGCTCTGAAAGTGGAATTCGCATCAAAAAGCCCGGCAGAATATCCGACTTCATCCACAGCACATAACTGTGCTGACCTTGGCTCATGCGCACTTCGGTCGGCGCATCAAATTCCTTGGTCATCTCCTCGCTCATCAAATCGATTTTCATCGCGTGCTGATAGGATTCATCCATCTCGCTATGCTCTGGATGAATTGTGACGCCAAGCTGCTCCAGTACCTGACGGCGCTGCAGCGCGTTCATATTCAGACCGCCTTGCTGATTGAGCGGCTCTTTGAGCATCAAGTTAATTTCATGGCTGAGGATTTTGTTGAACTGCTGCAAGCTTGGCAGCAAAGCGTAGTTAAATACCGCGTAGTAGGAATAGATTTGACTGCCGATCAGCAGAGTTAAAAACAGCACAATGGATTGCGTGAATGAGCTGCGAAAGCGCATAGGTGTCCCTTGAATTTCAATAATAAACCCGGCGTGGAAGCCGGGTTAACAATAGAGTAAATGGTCAGTTATACCGCTTTGCCATCGGGCACGAACACATAGCCAAGGCCCCAAACGGTTTGAATATAGCGCGGTTTGCTTGGGTCGACTTCTAACATGCGACGTAAACGCGAGATTTGTACATCGATGGAGCGCTCCATCGCTGAATATTCACGTCCGCGTGCCATATTCATCAATTTATCGCGTGACATCGGCTCGCGAGCATTGGTAACTAAAGTTTTTAGCACCGCAAATTCACCGGAAGTCAGCGGCATTGGCTCATCACCACGGAACATTTCACGCGTGCCCAAGTTCAAACGAAACTCGCCAAATTCGACAATTGACTCTTCTGCACTTGGCGCGCCAGGCAGTTCGACACTTTGGCGGCGCAGCACTGCTTTAATACGCGCCATTAATTCACGCGGGTTAAACGGTTTTGGTAGGTAATCATCCGCGCCTACTTCCAAACCGAGGATACGATCGATTTCGTCGCCTTTGGCGGTCAGCATCAGGATTGGCAGCATGTTGCCAGCGTTGCGCAGGCGGCGACAAATCGACAAACCGTCTTCGCCAGGTAGCATTAAATCCAGCACCATTAAATGAAAGTTTTCGCGGGTGAGTAGGCGGTCCATCTGTTCGCCGTTGGCAACACTGCGGACTTGAAATCCCTGCTCGGATAAATACCGCTCAAGCAGCGAACGCAGTCGCGCGTCGTCATCAACCACTAAGATTTTGTAATTCTCTTGCATATACCGATTCCACCTATTCAACAACCAGCCTCTACCAAAGGCAAAATGTAACACTGTTCTCGCTCCCACGGAGCAAAGGAAATTGTTAGCGTTTATTTCCTTTTTAGCGAATGTCATCTGCGGTTGCAATCGGAGTGGGTCAAGATTCTGAAAACAAACCTGTCGCGCTTTTAAGGTTTGGTCGATTTGCTGGTTTTTAGCGGCTTTTATCTGGTTATTTATATCGCGAATATCGTCCGCTTTTGCTGCGAAATTATCACCAATGAGCTCTAAAAGAGGCATTTTTAACTGTGAATTTCGTTCCGTAACCTACGACTTTCTTAATGCCTATTAAATACCACTAAATGCCTATCAAGATAGTGAGAAAGCCACCGACCTTGATTGCTAAAATTTTGTGCAATTCATTCAAGGTTAGGACAGCAATCATGGGCGTCACCGTCAATGCAAATGGACTTAGCATCGTACATAAAGGCTCGGGAGGAGAAGCCAACGCGACTCTGCCTGATGTGTGTCTCACTCAATGTGGGCCGCCTGTGGTGCCAATTCCTTATGGCAACAATGCCAAATCGGCCGATTTAGTTGATGGCACCACCACCATCACGATGGACGGTGGCAACAGCGTCGCGATCAAAGGCAGCAAATTCTCTAAAAGTACCGGCGACTCGGGCGGCGACAAAAAAGGCGTTGCTTCCGGCACCATTGAAGGCGAAGCCGAATTTATCTCTGCCTCTCCAACCGTCAAATTTGAAGGCGCGGGCGTGTGCCGCCTGTCCGATCAAATGACCATGAACAAAGCCAACACCATGTGTTTAGGCGGCGCGCAAAACCCTTCGGTTACGGTCACTGAAGATGCAGAAGGAACCTATACCGTTGATTTAGAAGTCACATATGAAGATGGTGAAGGGTTTCAAGCAACATACATCTTAGTTGACTCTACTGGGGCTAAATATGAAGGTCAGCTAGATGAGAAAGGAAAAGCGTCTATATCTGGTGTGTCCGCTGGAGTTTTTACTGTTGAATTTGGTGAAGATCAGAGAGATTTCAAGCCACTAGAAAAGCACATAAACAAAAACCCACTCTATAAAAAGAAGTTTGATCCTGCTGAGCTATTAGAAGAAGCAAAAATGGGAAAGATCGGTTTCTGGGAGGCAACCAAAAATCAAGCCGCTACTACCGGGAATTGGTTGTGGGGGGTGTTAATCGGAGACTTTAATAAGGATCCAACCTCTGGACAAATTATGTTGAACACAATTCTTGGGGTGATCCCTGGAGTTGACCAAGTTTTAGATGCCAGAGATATTGGAGCCAACTTATTTTTTCTAGCTGATGAAAAAAACCGTTCTGATCCTGCAGCATGGGTTGATCTAGCTCTATCTGCTATCGGCGCGATTCCTGAAATAGGCTCGGTAATGAAAGGGGTTGGGCGAGCGATTAAATCTAAAAAATCTCGAGATGATATATTTGCGTCTGTGAGAGCTATGGGGAAAGGGAATGTAGAAAAATTCCTTACCGAAATAGACTGGAGCTATCTCAAATATGAAATTTTGCAGATTGTCGCAGAAAGTATCGCTAGCTTTGGACAAGTTCTGGATCAGCTTGCAAATTATGCTGATATGTTTGGGTATGAAGTTTACGCAACAGAAATTCTGACATTTAAATCTAAAATGGAGGATATTGAGAAAGCTGCTGAAAAAAACATTCCAGATGCATTACTGTATTTTAAAGACCTACTTGATCAAGGTTTGAAAAGAGGGCATTCGCGTTCAACGAAAGGCTCTCATGAAGCGAAAAGTAGCGCAGAAAGTGGAAGCCATACTGAAACGGTCAGTGAAGATAAGAAAAACAAAAAAGCTGATAAGTGCTGGTTGTGTGAAAAAAACATTGGTAAAAAGAAACAGAAAAAACCATCTGCGACGTATTGTGAACATAATGGCTATAAGGGGAAGCATTACTCCGAGAAAGATAAACATTTTGGCTTCACAAAGCGTGGTAATAGTGATAATGGGCATTATCCTTGGCAGCTTTTGAAAGCTCACAATAAGCGAAAAAATGCATCTCCAATGCGGCACCCTCTATATGCGCGATGCTATGACAAAACTGAAGATGGAAAAGGATATGTTCGTCCACAGCAGATATGGAGTAAAGCTGAGGCTTTAAAAGAATTTGATGCTCTTAAAAAATTGGATTTAAGTGATAAAGATGACATGCCAGGTGTAGAGAAAAACTTGCAAGCACATCATATTATTACAGTTGACGAGATGAAGAATAATAAATTTCTTTTTAATAAGTTACCCTATCTTGGTTATGATCTGAATGATTGGCATAACATTGTAGTTCTACCTGGAATTCCTGAACTAGCATGTTTCTATGAGATGCCATTACACAGTGGGTCACATCCAACACCGTATACAGTTAAAGTTAAAAATGAACTTAATAAACTCTCAATTAGGATTAAAGAGTCTGAATTTTGTGATGAACCTGCTCTTAAAGCTGCAGAAAAAATTTGTGATGAGCTTATAGATATTAGTGATTCAATTCATCAATTAATTATGGATTTTGATGAGGATGGCGCATTAAATAATAACTTCCATGATATTTATCATACGGGAAATAAGGGATGTTGTAATCAGCTAAATCATTCAACGATTAGTGAGGGTTTATTAGCTTGCCGACATCGGGTTGCATCATTGGAAAATCCTAATTTGCATCATGATTTTAGAACAACTATTAAAAGGAAAACACAGAGAATTCCTTATTCTGGCAAAAAAAGTTCTCCTATAGGATACTGATAATGAATTATTACAAGTTAGTAAATAAATTTGAAGATGGAGAGGGATCATTTACGGTTCAAGAACCTTGGGATGAAGTTCTTGAATATTTTAACCCTCAGTATAAAATTATGAAAATAAAGGCATCTGTATTAGTTGATGAATACAAAGAAAAGGGGATGTCAGATTTTCTTAAAATAGGTTTAGGTAAGTTAGCAAGTAAAAAAATTCAAAAAATATTCTTTGATAATGGTATTAGTGGTATTCAATTTGTACCTGTTGAAGTTGAAAATAATGGTAAGTATACTGAATATGCATTTATGAATGTCATAGCTCATTATGATTTGCTGGATCCTGTTTCTTCTAACGCTAAGAAATTTAGCGATGCTCTTGGTGGGTATACTAGAGTTCGTAAAGAGATTATTGATCAGAAAAAATTAGATTCATTAGATATTAAGCATGATTGTTTTACTCTTTCTACATATAAAGAATCGTATTACGTTAGTGAAAGAGTAAAAGATATATTAGAAAAAACAGGTGTTTCTGGAATAAAGTTTAAATCTATGGAGATATTATGATCGAACAAAAGTTTCAGGAGTTAGGAAAGTTGATGGAAATTAAAAATAATTCATTGTTTCCAAAAATGGCTGATTTGGTATTGGTTTTCTTTCCTTCTCCTGGTTTATTTGTTAGGGATAATATAGTTATTCCTAATGAGTTTAAATCTGAAGCTTCAATATATTATGAAGCTGATGGAGAGCCTTTTGAGGATATGTATATATTTTTACCTGCAGTTTTGCAAACTCAATATGATTTAGGGGACAGAAAATCAGGTATTGTATATGAAAAAGATACTTTAAAATTTGAACCTAGTCTTGTTGAAGCGTTGTTAGAGCAATCACCTAAGGTGATTGAGCATCGTTCAAGTTAGTTAATAGAAAAAGGGCCTTGGCCCTTTTTCTATTACCCTCATCACTCACCTTGCTGATAAGAGATAGAATTCACAAACCACTCTTTTTCGCCTTCTGGGGTTTTGACCACAAACTCGTCGTCGACTTCTTTCTTGACTAGTGCGCGGGCCATTGGTGAGTCGATGGAGATATAGTCTTTAGCGTCGCCGTAGATCTCTTCTGGGCCGACAATGCGAAACTTCTTCACCTCACCCGCTTCATTTTCAATTTCCACCCAAGCGCTAAGTACATCTCTCCAAATCGGCCGATTTAGTCGATGGTACCACCACCATCACGATGGACGGTGGCAACAGCGTCGCGATCAAAGGCAGTAAATTCTCTAAAAGTACTGGCGACTCGGGCGGCGACAAAAAAGGCGTGGCCTCCGGCACCATTGAAGGCGAAGCCGAATTTATCTCCGCCTCTCCAACCGTCAAATTTGAAGGCGCGGGCGTATGCCGCTTGTCCGATCAAATGACCATGAACAAAGCCAATACCATGTGTTTAGGCGGTGCGCAAAACCCTTCGGTTACGGTTTCTGAAGATGCAGAAGGAACCTATACCGTTGATTTAACGCTGACTTATTCAGATGGCGATCCGGTTCAAGGCGCAACTTATACGCTAACCGACCAAACTGGTGGAGTATTTGAAGGCAACCTTGATAACAAGGGTAAGTCTTCTGTAAGCGGAGTCGCGCCGGGCGAGTTTAAAGTTGAGTATGGCGAAGATACGCGTGAGTTCATGCCCAATAAAGCCACCAAACAAAATCCCAACTTTAACCCTAAGGCCAATGCCCAGCAGCTTATTGATGAAACGAAAAAAGGCGAAATCGGCTTTTGGGAAAATGCTTGGAAGCGAATGTCAGGCTCTGCCAGTTGGATTTGGGGCGTTATTTTAGGTGACTTCAACGATGATGCGTCAGTTGAACAGATCATTGCGAATACCGCCTTAACCATGATTCCAGTGGTTGACCAAGCCGCTGATATTCGTGATTTATCCGCCAACATCATGACGCTGCTTGATGAAAAAGAACGTGATAAAACCGAGAACTGGTTGGCTTTAGCGCTGACTCTTATCGGTTGTATCCCTACTTTTGGCAGCGCGATGAAGGGGACGTGTAAAGTCGCGCTTAAAGCGACCAAAGGAACATCCAAAGACACGCTACTCGCAGTATTGCGCGGCATGGGCAAAGGCGACCCAGAAAAATTCCTGCGCTCTTTAGATTGGATGGATTATGCAAAGCAAACCAGCGAAATCATTTCTGATGTTTTAAAACCTTGTATTGATGTGGCGACCGAACTGGCTTCTTATGCCAACCGCATGGGTGCAGAAGCGCTTGGCGAATATTTCTTAAAGCTTGCAGACGAAGTGCAAGTTATCGATAAGTTGGTTCCCAACAAATTGAAAGAGGCCATGGGTGAATTTGATGACCTGTTCTCGCGAATTCTCGGCAAAAGTGAAAAGCCATCACCCGCTAAGAAAAAGCATGATTCTGGTGAATCCTCGCAAGCGGGAAAAAGTAAAGATGAAACGAATGAGCAAAAGGATAAAAATCAATTCAAATGTCCTGTATGCCATAAAACACCCGAAAAATGCGGTGCGTATTAAAATATTAAGGAGAAATTATGGCACCCAAAAAAAGTAACTCATCAACTGTAAATTCTCATAATTTGATTGAAGGTAGTGGATCTAAGTTGGCTGCACAGATCCGTACTAAAAATAATTATGGTCCTAATTTTAAGAAGCACCCATGGGCGGATAGTCGAGTTGACAGTGATCAATGCGGGCTCGAGGCTCATCATATTATTACTACAAAAAACTTAAATACGCGGAATTGGAAAAAGTATAGAAGAGCCTATGAATATGATATTAATTCATGGGAAAATGGAGTCATGTTTCCTTCTGAACCAGATGTGGCTTGTCAAGCTTGTACTCATGTTCATCGCTCACATCACAGTGGTGGGTTAGATTTTACAAAAGTACAATCTAAGTATTGGAAGAAAGATTCTCCTGAGAAAGAAATAAATGATAATGTAGCGTCGTACTTGCGTGCTCTTGATTATAAATATATTAAATCTGTATTTTCGGATATAGATTCAATCAAGCAGAATGCAGTATCCAAGGTATATTGTAAACCTGGAAATAAAGAAAAATTTTCTTTACACATGAATCAAAAATCAAAAGATATTCTCGCTAAACTTAATAGTTTTTTGTACACTATTTCAACTTTTGGTCATGATTATTCTCCTGCAAGTAAAGTTGGATGTGCGGGTGGTAAATCTGAAAATAAAAGTAAAAATAGAAGTTATTGTGAACATAGAATAAATAAAACAAGCCATGGGATTTTTAATCATGCTGATAATGAAATCAAGAACAGAACTTTGAAGGTTGGAGAATGAGCGATTACTATTTTGCTAGAGAGATCATTGATACACCTTTTTATGATTTTCCTGATGAGCTATCTGATGCTGTGCCAGCAAATATTTTTTCATATCCAAATCAACCAGTTCCTCTTATAAAAATATTTGGACCTTTGGAAGATTATAATCTTGTAGATATATTTTTAATTCCATCACTTAGTATTGAATTTGATTTATTTGAAAGTATGTCCTTAGGTGATATCTTTGGAGTAAATTGGGTGGATATCATTCTTTTTGATAAAGGAAATAATTACTACAAAATGTTGCAATTATGCAATGAAGTAAAAGCTATTGATAGGAATAATAGTGATTTCGAATTTTATGATGAATTTGAAGGAGGAGAGTTTATTTCAGGAATGAATAAACTTATTGTAGATGAAAAGCTAATTGATAGTGTCGAGCTTAGTAAAAGGCTTATTTTTAGAGACCCCGGCTGGAGAGAAAAGATTTTCTATCACGAATCTATTGTCAAAAAAATAATGGCATCGAATGTTAAAGGTATAGAGTTTTTTTCTGTAGATGGGTACTCAGAGTTTTTGAATGTATGATTAATGATATTATGAATTTCTTGGATTAATAAAGGATAGTTTAAATCAGGATTTCTTTTATCTCTTCTGTAAGTGTTAGGGCATTACAAATGCAACGTTTAGTCTTTGAATCAAGGAGCAATTGGTCTTGTACAGGAACCATTTGAATTTGACGAAGAGGCACCAGTATTATAATTATGAGAAGTGAATATTAAGTATTAACTTCCCTGAGTTCGGTAGTTTTCTATTCTAATTCCCCCACCCAGCGCTAAGTTCATTTCTCCAAATTTGTCGATTTAGCTGACAGTACTCAAGGAAAAGGCGCTATCCTTGGGATACTAGAGATAAATATCACTCTCTGAATGATTAAAGTTAGATTGACAATTTCTATTTACTAAACCCATTGTTCACGTAGCCAGCCTAATTTCAATCCAAGCAATAAAATTATTTTCCAATTATTTATAGTGTGATGAACTTTATAATTTTTTGATCAAATTATCGAGTCTAAGCAAGGGAGAGCAAAGTTTATTAATTTTAATCTGGAAATGTTGATAATTGTGATTCTAAATCAAAAAGATAACTATGGAATTTAGGATTTATCTTGACGTTTTATATGAAATTGATATTTTTAATATAAAATTCGATGTTAAATTTATGAAGATATCAAGATATATATAATATGGAATACGCAGTTATATCGGAAGATTATATGAGAAGCCCCTCTCAGTTTCAGTGTGTAGATAGTAGAGAGTTTTTATACAGCACTAACGATTACATTCCGACGACTACTATTAATGCAATCAAGTGGCAAGATGGAAACATTTTATCGACCATGGTTCATCCAATAGCAAGTAATGGTGATCTTTGTATAACTAAGGATCTCGCTGAAATAATAATGAGCTTTGATCCATATGGCATTGAGGTTTACCCTGCATCTTTAGTTGTTAAAGATGGAGAAGTAACGGAAAGGTATTTATTAGCAATAAATAATATTCAAGATGTCGTAGATTATGATAAAAGCGTGACAGAGATATCACCGAATAGTGGCGATTTGATTGTACATAGGTTGTTCTTAAGTGAGGATAAGCTGCTTAAAGTTCCCGAAGATAAAAAAGTCATATACAGAGCTAAAGATATGAATTCTACGGTCTTTTTTGAGCCTAAGATTTATGATTTAATCAAAGATGACGATAGGTTTAGACTTGTAAGAAAATTGAAGAAAGACATAACAATGAGAGCACCTAAAATTTAGAGCCTAATTATGACAAATCAATACTATATTTTATCAAAGCGGATACTTGAGCAATTTCCTTTTCAGCAAACACCAAAGTGTATGCTTCAAGCAGAGCCTGATCTATTGCTTGAAATGACCTTTTCGCCAAAGCTTTTTATTATTGATCATATTGCGAGTAAAGTTGAAGCGTTGGTTCAGCATGGTGTGGAGTGGTTAGACGCTCGTGTAGATTGCTCTCCTAGCCAGCCGGCGGACGATCAAATTCAGGTATATGAAAACTTTCGTATGCCATATATCCATCAAACTTATCGCTTAACCAACCAAGAAAAACAATACGGAAAACTCAATTGGTTGGATATTGATAGTGCGGATTTTCAGTGGGACACATTAGAAAGTATTCCTTTGGAAGATCGCCTGATTTTTAAGTTAGAAGAAGATTACGGTATTATTTTAATTCATGAAAGTGTGATTGAACTACTCAAGTCATTAGTCAAAGATGTGTGGGTGAGAGACGTTTAGAATTTCTCGTTTAAAATCTAAGGGGTTGGTAAATTTAAAAATGAGTGAGTATTATTTTGTGAGAGAAGCTTCATCTATACCAAGGTATATATTTAGTGATAAATTTTCCGATGCTGTTCCTAATAGTGCTTTTACTTATCCATCAAAAGAAATTGACCTCTATGTCGATCTGAAACCCAAAGACGAATATTTATTTCCTGATTCATTTGATTTGCCAAGTTATTCTATAATAAAAAGTCTTTTTGAAAATATAAACTTAAAGAATATTTATGGAGTAAATTGGATTGAAATAAGGTTGATAGATAAAAAAATAGAAAACTTCTTTATGTTACAAATTGCTAATGAAATAAAAATTATAGATAGAGTTAAAAGTGTCACTCAGGAAATAATGGATTTTGGCACTGAAGATGAAACTATTTTTGGTATTGAGAAGTTAGTCCTAGATGAAAGAGTAATGAATGATATTCCAAGGGATAAGCGTCTCATTGTTACAGATCCTGCTTGGCATGAGGTTTTTTTTCATAAAACAATTGTAGAAGAAATAGAAAAAATATCATTGGTAAGTACAAAATTTATTCCTGCGGAAGGGTATTCGGAGTTTTAAATGTATAATGTTTTTTGTAAAAGTTATTTTTCAAGGTTTCTTCCAGAAAAAAGGCCGGGAATTATTTTTAATAACCCAGACTTATTTATAATTTTCGAACCAACGATCCGGTTTGTTATCTGGCAGGAAATATTGGATCGTATAGATTCTAAATGGAAAGATCAACTTACCCTATGGCCTACGTGGTTAGATTTTGGTAAAGATGAAGAAGATTACGATAAACAGTTCCAGGATTACTGGACGATAGAGCTTGTAGCTTTACCTAAAGTTAATGTAAATGATCCTATAGAAATAGCTAGACCACTAGTACAAGGGCTTGATGGTACCATATATATAAATCAAAATTTTGTAGAAGACCTGATAAATTCCGGTGTAAAAGATGTTTGGTATGATACAACTTTTCCTTATGGGCGTTATTAAACCGAAACATATGTAAGTCGGATATTCGCTGTCCTACATGTTATTTATAGAGTTGTACATATATGAACATATACAATGAACAGTATTACATATTAAAGTCTTCACCCTTTAAACAAAAGTTTTTAGAATTGAAACCATCCACAGATACAGCCCGTCGTAATCATACATTTGAACGTCTTGACTATGCTGATGGTGCTGTTTTTTTTGAAAATGCTTTCAGAGGGGATATACCATTTTACCTTACAAACGGTCAATTCGATGGTATCTATCCTGTTGTTTCATCAGATATCGCTGATGCATTATCGTTGTATGAAATTCGTGGTTTCCAGCTGTTTCCTGCTGTAATCATGGATGATTCAGAAAAATGGCATGAGGATTTCTATTTTTTTAATTTTTATGAAAAATTTGATGTTGTAGATTTTGAAAAAAGTATCGTTTCCAATTACAAACCAAACTCCAAGTATAATGAAGTTATTAAATTTACTCTTGATGCTGATATATTAGATTCTATAAATGAAGAAGAACGATTAATTATTGACTTAGCTAGAGTCGAGGGTGGATCTTTAATCTTCCATGAAAAAATTGTAAATTTGCTAAGTAGATTTGAGATAGAAGCTTTTCAATTTTTTAAATTAAGCGAGTATGAGCTAGGTATGGAATTTAGATAGATTCTATAGGGTTAATTGAAAAAGGGCCAAGGCCCTTTTTCTTTTATCCCCATTACTCACCTTGCTGATAAGAAATAGAATTCACAAACCACTCTTTTTCGCCTTCTGGGGTTTTGACCACAAACTCGTCGTCGACTTCTTTCTTGAGTAGTGCGCGGGCCATTGGTGAGTCGATGGAGATATAGTCTTTAGCGTCGCCGTAGATCTCTTCTGGGCCGACGATGCGAAACTTCTTCACCTCGCCCGCTTCATTTTCAATTTCCACCCAAGCGCCAAAAAACACTTTGCCTTCTTGCTGCGGCGCGTAGTCGACGATGGTGACATCCGGTAGAAACTTACGTAAGAAGCGCACTCGACGGTCAATTTGGCGCAGCAAGCGTTTGTTAAAGGTGTAATCCGCGTTCTCTGAGCGATCGCCAAGGCTCGCTGCCCAAGTGACGATTTTAGTGACTTCCGGGCGTTTTTCGTTCCACAGATAATCATGTTCTGCTTTGAGTTTGTTGTAGCCTTCGCGGGTTATAAGCTTGGTTTTCACTGAATTTTCCTGAACTGTCGAGTGCCTATTGCGGCGATGGCTCTATATTACGAACTTTTCGTCGCGCCTCCAATGCTTGGATGCATTTTGCCTAAAGGCAGAAATGACTGGGAAATGACAGGCGAAGCTCGAATTTGCCAAGTTGATGTAGTAGAAATGACTCACTGTCGTTGGCAGGAAATGGTGTTGGTATTTATCACTACCAAGCGCAAATTGCGTCTTCTGCGACAAAAGCAAAATCAAAACCGCGTCAGCCGACTGGTAAGACTGGAAACTGGCGTGATTCACCCTCATATAGGGTTAAATATTAGAACCAACAAGAGATTCAACGGATGAGCCAAGCTATCTGTAATATTATTGCCGGGGAGCTGAATGTTCGCCCCGAGCAAGTCAACGCGGCGGTGACCTTAATTGACGACGGCAACACGGTGCCATTTATTGCCCGTTACCGTAAAGAAGTCACCGGCGGACTCGACGATACCCAACTGCGTAACCTTGATAGCCGTTTGTCCTATCTGCGTGAACTTGATGACCGTCGTCAAACCATCATCAAATCGATTCAAGACCAAGGCAAAATGACGCCAGAGCTGGAACGCGACATCGCGGCGGCTGACAGCAAAACCCGTCTTGAAGATTTATACCTGCCTTATAAACCAAAACGTCGCACTAAAGGCCAAATCGCGATTGAAGCTGGGCTTGAACCGCTGGCCGATAAGCTGTGGAATCATCCGCAAACCGACCCTGAAAGCGAAGCGCAAAACTACCTTGATGCCGACAAAGGCATTAGCGACACCAAAGCGGCGCTGGATGGCGCACGCGCGATTGTCATGGAACGCATTGCTGAAGATGCCAACTTGCTGGAAAAAATTCGCGGTCATCTGAATCGCAACGCTGAGTTGGTTTCTCGCGTGGTGGATGGTAAAGAGCGCGAAGGTGAGAAGTTTAAAGATTACTTTGACCATCACGAGTTATTGGCGCGTGTCCCTTCACACCGTGCGCTGGCGATGCTGCGTGGCCGCAACGAAGGCTTTTTGACACTGGCGATTAACGCTGACCCTGAACAAGAAGAAAGCGTTCGTCAGTCTTACTGCGAAACATTGATTGCGCAGCACTACGGCATTGATTTAAGCGATGCCCCTGCCGATGGTTGGCGCAAGCAAGTGATCAGCTGGGCGTGGCGCATCAAGGTTTCTATGCATATGGAAACCGAGCTGATGGGCGCACTGAAAGAGCGTAGCGAAATCGAAGCCATTGAAGTGTTTGCCACCAACTTAAAAGATTTGTTGATGGCGGCGCCAGCAGGCCCGCGTGCGACATTGGGCTTAGACCCAGGTCTTCGCACCGGCTCAAAAATCGCAGTGGTTGACTCCACCGGTAAAGTGCTGACCACCGACACCATTTACCCACATCCACCGCAAAAGCAATACGACAAGTCGATGCAAGTGGTCGATGCGTTAGTGCGTAAATACAACGTTGATTTAATTGCCATTGGTAACGGTACCGCTTCACGAGAAACCGACTCGTTTGTGGCAGATCTCATCAAACGTGGTGGATTAAAAGTTCAGAAAATCATGGTCAGCGAAGCTGGCGCTTCGGTGTATTCGGCATCCGAATTGGCAGCCAATGAGTTTCCAAATATGGACGTTTCACTGCGCGGCGCGGTGTCGATTGCCCGTCGTCTGCAAGATCCGCTCGCAGAACTGGTTAAAATCGATCCTAAATCCATCGGTGTGGGTCAATACCAGCACGATGTCAGCCAAGCGATGCTAGCGAAGCGTTTGGACGCTGTGGTTGAAGACTGTGTAAACGCCGTGGGCGTGGATGTGAATACCGCATCGCCAGCATTGCTAACGCGCGTGGCGGGTTTATCCAGCACGCTGGCGCAAAACATTGTCGATTATCGTGATGAAAATGGCCGTTTTGAATCGCGTACTACGCTGAAAAAAGTGGCGCGTTTGGGGCCAAAAGCGTTTGAACAGTGTGCCGGATTCCTGCGCATTATGGATGGCAAAAACCCGCTTGATGCGTCGTCGGTTCACCCAGAAGCTTATCCGGTGGTGAAAACCATTGCCGAGAAGAACAACAAAGCGGTCAAAAGCTTAATCGGTGACAGCGAATTTTTGCGCTCGCTAAAAGCGGTGGATTACACCGACGACACATTTGGTGTGCCAACCGTTAGCGACATCATCAAAGAGCTTGATAAACCTGGCCGTGACCCGCGCCCTGAGTTCAAAACCGCCACCTTTGCTGATGGTGTGACTGAGATTTCCGATCTCGAACCGGGCATGGTGCTGGAAGGCGTGGTATCGAACGTGGCGAACTTTGGCGCGTTTGTCGATATCGGCGTGCATCAAGATGGCTTAGTGCATATTTCGGCGCTAACGGATCGCTATGTTTCCGACCCACGTGAAGTGGTCAAAGCTGGCGATATCGTTAAAGTCAAAGTGATGGAAGTGGATGCGGCGCGTAAACGTATTGGCTTGTCGATGCGTCTGAATGATCAACCGGGTCAAGATAATCGCGCGCAGCCGCGCAGCGGCGCTCCGAAAGGTCAGGCGCCAAGAGGTGGTCAGGCTCGTAAACCGCAGCAGCGTCAAGACAACTCGGGCGGCGGTTTAGGCGGCGCATTTGCTGAAGCATTTGCTAACGCCAAACGTCGTTAATCTTTGCTTTAAAGCAAAAATAGCAAGCAAAGTTCGAAAGTAAAAAGCCAGCAATCTTGCTGGCTTTTTTGATGCGTGATGTGGCGATAACGGTGAAAAGAAATACCCACTTAGCGAGTGCCTCGTGGGCATTTAAGCGCGGTGTTCTTTCTAGTGAGAAAGACTACAACACAGCAATTACCTCCGAAGGCGTATTCGGTGCAATCGAGTGACCATAATGATATTTAATCACTATGCGTCTGCGCTCCATTTTACCTTCGGTTATCGCGGCATCGATGATGTACTTGGGCAGGCGAAAACGCATGGCGTAACCCTTGCCTTGATCTTCACTGTAGCTATCGAGTGCCAGCAACCGAAACAGTCGCTCTAAAGTATCCTTGGGATCTTCTGAGTAACGTTCGCGAACCAGCGTTGAGTCGTCGGTCTCGTACTCCGGATGTTCCGCCGGATCCCAAGATGACTGTTTACGCCGTTTATCATCTGCTTTTACTCCACGTTCAGCATTCGATTTTGCCAAAGCCATGGTTGGCGCAACTGGCTCGCGGACTTTGTTGTCGCGCGCGGCCTGTTCCGTTTGTACATTTACCGATGGGGCGATAAGCGGCACACTAACGTTCGTTGGTGACACGATCATAGTCGAGACCTCCCGAGCATCGCCCTTCCCAACTCCAGATGTTTTTGTTGTTGGTAATTTGTTATCGACACAATTGGTCAAAAATTTAGCGTTTTACGCGACTTTTTATACTGAATGCCAACTTGAACGCGGCCTGTTTGACAAACCGCTACGGACTTTTCTTCCTTGCTACTTAGTCCAAAGCAGCGAATTCGACAATTTTCTGGCAGAACTCGTCAAGCTCGGTGATAAATGGCGCGTGGGAAGAAGCCTGAAAAATATGCATGACACTGCTTGGCATGATGGCCTGCACATCGCTAGCGACTTTGACGGGCACTAAGCCATCCAAGCGACCATATAAGCGCAGCACCGGCGCTGTAATTGCCGAAAGCTCAGAACGCAGATCAACATCCGCCAGTATGTTTAGCCCCGCAAGCAAAGAGGCTGGGTTAGGCTCTGGGCGTGACAGTACCGCTTGTTTGATGGTTTTAACATCTTGGCGCGCTGATGGGCTGCCCATCGCTTGCAGTGCCATAAAGCGCTCGATGGTCAAGCGAAAATCATCCAACAATTGCTCGGTGAAGTTGCTCAGCACCAGCGGCTGAATGCCGCGCCATGGTTTTTGGGCCGCGGCTTTGGTTTCTGTGGAGACTTGTGTTTCTGCAGCGGTTTTTGTCTCTGCAGCGAATTTAGGCGAACTGGCGACTGTGATTAAGCGCGTCACGCGCTGTGGGTGATAAATGGCGATATGACTGGCGACTAACCCGCCCAATGACCAACCAAGCCAAATCGCTTGCTGCGGCGCGTGTTCAAGAACCGCTTCTGCCATCTCTTGCAGTGAATCGGTATGTGTTGCTGCGCTGTGGCCAAAGCCCGGCAAGTCGACCACATGAACGCGAAAATATTGGCTGAGCTGCTCGACGGTTTGCTGCCAAACCGCGCCGTTCATGCCCCAGCCGTGAATCAAAACCAAATCGGCACCTTGGCCTTGGGTGTGCCAATACAAACTTGGTGCGTTGCTCGCATTCTCTACCACTTAAATCATCCCTTTCTTGTTCGCCACTGCGCCACAGTCAGCGGTATTCAATCGTTATTTGAGTTTGATATGTTAACCAATTGGCGCCAGAAAGCCATGCAAGGCTTCGCAAATTATTCGCCGCCCAGATGGTGTGAAATCTGCCGTTTCGCGCTGAAGAGCCCACAGTCACACTTGCCGATTTGTCAGCATTGTCTGCACTATTTTCAGCCCACACCGCGCTGTCAACGCTGCGGCTTGCCGACTTTGCTGAATGTGCCGCAATGCGGGCAATGTTTACGTACGCCTCCACCTTGGCAGCGCGTGGTGTGTGTTGGTGATTACCAGCCGCCGCTGTCAAACTACGTTCATCATTTGAAATATCAAGGTCACTTTTGGCATGCGTCTTGGCTTGCGCAGTTGCTTGCCAAGCGTGTTACCAAGGTGCCGGATATGATCACCTGCGTGCCTTTGCATTGGCGGCGGCATTGGCAGCGCGGGTTTAATCAAAGTGAGTTGTTGGCGAGCTTTGTCGCGAAAAGCCTCGGCTGCGCGCACCACAGTAAACTGTTTCGCCGCGTGCGCCATACCAAGCCGCAGCAAGGAATGAATAAACGCCAGCGACAGCGTAATTTACGCCGCGCATTTGTACTTAATCGTCATTTACTTAACCATAAGCCGCAGATACACCATGTCGCGATTGTGGACGATGTGATGACCACAGGTAGTACAGTGCGGCATTTATCTGAATTACTCCTTGAAGCGGGCGTCAAAAGCATCGATATTTACTGTCTATGCCGCACTCCGGAGCCGAAAGATTAATTCCGGCTAAGTGATTTAGAGAAAAGGGCTAGATCTCAAAATTCACAGGAGTAGAATGGTCAGCAAATAGCCTACAAATTTACTCAGGTATTCGTCGTGTCAAATACAATTACTATTACTGAATCTGCACAATCTCACTTCGGCAAGTTGCTGGAACAGCAACCAGAAGGCACTAATATTCGTGTGTTTGTGGTTAACCCAGGTACGCAAAATGCGGAATGTGGTGTGTCTTACTGTCCGCCAGAAGCGGTTGAAGCTACCGATACTGAACTGGCATTTGCGAGTTTTTCTGCGTATGTCGATGAGCTAAGCCTACCGTTTCTTGAAGATGCGGAAATCGATTTTGTAACGGACAAAATGGGCTCGCAACTGACTTTGAAAGCGCCAAACGCCAAAATGCGTAAGGTGTCTGATGATGCGCCGTTGCTAGAGCGCGTTGAATACGCGATCCAAACTCAGGTTAACCCACAATTGGCAGGCCACGGCGGTCACGTTAGCTTGATGGAAATTACTGAACAAGGCGTGGCGATTGTCTCGTTTGGTGGTGGTTGTAACGGCTGTTCAATGGTTGATGTGACGCTTAAAGAAGGCATCGAAAAAGAGCTTCTTCAGCAGTTTGACGGTGAATTGACTGCCGTTCGCGACGCCACAGACCATGATCGCGGCGATCACTCATACTACTAAGCGGTTATGGCTAAGTAGATACGATCTGCGTATCAGTACAAATTCAGGGTTGGCATTGCCAGCCCTTTTTTGCGCGTTTTATATAATTGCGCCTAATTGAAGTGAAATAAGTTTTTTAACGTTACGTCAACAAACGGGCAATTTATCAATATTGCGCTTTCCAAGCTGCGCATTTTTCTCATATATTAGTGGCTTAATCTTAGGGGATTGTGCCAATCAGTCGCTTATTGATAGAACACCCTATCGATAGACATTTTTGATTAACATTGCCCCGAACTCGGTTTTCCACCTTAGCGGTGACCTTGCACTTAAGTGCGATGCTTCACGGTTAAGTCATTCGACCCAATCTAAGGAGCTGGCGCGTGAGCAAGCGGACTCTGCCACAAATTTTAGCCAAGCAAACCGTGGCTAAATCTAAGCTTTTCGCGATTGAATCGCTCGACCTACGTTTTAGTAACGGTGAAGAGCGCACCTATGAACGCATGCGCCCGAGTGGGCGAAATGCAGTAATGATGGTGCCGGTGACCGAGCAAGGCGATTTGCTGTTGGTAAGAGAATACGGTGCAGGAACAGAACGTTATGAACTGGGTTTTCCCAAAGGATTGATTGATCCGGGAGAAACGCCAGAGCAAGCGGCGGTTCGTGAATTGAAAGAAGAAGTGGGTTTTGGCGCCAATAAACTCACTCCGCTCAAAGAGGTGGTACTCGCGCCGTCTTATTTTTCCAGCAAAATGACTTTATTTATCGCCCAAGATCTATACTCAGAAAAGCTCGAAGGTGATGAACCTGAACCACTTGAAATCGTTCGCTGGCCGTTAGCGCAAGCGGAGGAATTACTCACTCATCTCGACTTCTGTGAAGCGCGCTGCATTACGGCGTTGATGCTTGCGCTGCGTATTTTGAACCCGTAATGGTGCCTAAGGAACATTGTTCAATGCCTGAATCCAAAGATCTCTCCCATCTGTTACCGAACGTGATTGAAATTGCCCGTTCGGCGGGGCAGTTGATTCTCGATATTTATCAAAAGAAGCAATACCAAGAATTTACCAAAAGCGATGATACGCCGGTGACCAGTGCTGATATCGCGGCGCATAAGCTGATCACCGAACGTTTGTCCGATCTTACGCCAGACATTCCGGTGCTGTCGGAAGAAGCGGCTGACATCAGTTTGGAAAAGCGTGCTCAGTGGAATCGCTACTGGCTGGTGGATCCGCTCGATGGTACCCAAGAATTCATCGCTCGCAGCGGCGACTTCGCGACCATCATTGCTTTGATTGAGAATAATCGTCCGGTGATGGGCGTGGTTTACGGGCCGGTTTCTGGCGTTACTTATTACGCGTATCACGGGAAAGGCGCGTGGAAAGTGCCGGATATGAACGAAAGCGTTTCTATCAGCAGCCATAAACATGCGGGTAAAGGCTTTCCTATCGCGATGGCGATCAGCCGCCGTCAAGATATCAACCGCATTACCAGCCGCATGAACACGGAATGGAATTACGATTTAGTGCCACTTGGTTCGGCAGCATTGAAAGCGTGTTTGGTGGCAGAAGGTGCGGTGGATTGCTATCTGCGCCTTGGGCCAACGGGCGAGTGGGACACGGCTGCGACTCAATGTATTGTTGAGGAAGCGGGCGGGCGCATTTTAAGTACGGTGTTGGAGCCGCTGTCTTACAACGAGCGCGATACGCTTGAGAATCCAAACTTTATTGTGCTTGGTGACGAATCACTGCCGTGGGATGAGATTTTGCAGCGCAAAGACTGACTTTTTTGCCGGAATCGCAACAATAAAAAAGGTGGCCCTAGCCACCTTTTTCAGTTTTAGAATTTGCGTTGTTAGCTCTTGGCTTGAGTTTGCTCGGCGTTCTCAGCTGCTTTGGTTTCCGTTAATACTTTGGTTTCCGGCAATACCAGATTTAGAATAATCGCGGTTAAGCCGCCCGCAGCGATGCCAGAGGAGAGAATGTTTTTAATATACTCAGGCATAAACTGCAGAATTTCTGGTTTCTGCGCAATGCCCAGCCCCATCGAAAACGACATCGCCATAATTAAAATCGCGCGGCGATCGAGCTCCACGCGCGAAATAATTCGAATGCCTGCGGCGGCGATAGTACCAAACATCACGATGGTTGCGCCGCCAAGAACTGGCTCAGGAATCAACTGCACAAAACTTGCGACGCCTGGGAACAGGCCAAGAATGACAAGCATGGCGGCAATAAAGTAACCGACGTAACGGCTTGCTACGCCAGTTAGCATGATGATGCCGTTGTTTTGTGAAAAAGTAGAGTTCGGGAAGCTGTTAAATACTGCTGCTATCGCTGAGTTCAAGCCATCTGCAAGCACGCCGCCTTTGATGCGCTTCATGTAGATTGGGCCTTTGACGGGTTCGCCAGACACCTCTGAAGTGGCGGTGATATCGCCAATCGCTTCCAGTGCGGTAATCAAGAAGATCAGCACCAGTGGAATAAATAGCGACCAGTCAAAGCTGATGCCGTATTGCATCGGCACTGGCAGTGCAATCAGCGCGCCATTTTGAGCAAGCGCAGAAGTGTCGATCATGCCAAGCGCATAAGCCAGCAAACAGCCTACCACCATGGCAATCACAATTGATGCGACACGAATATAAGCGTTACTGGAACGGTTTAAAATCACAATCAGGCCAAGCACTGTGCCGGCTAACGCTAACTTATCTAGGCTACCGAAACTGCCATCGCTAAGCGCTGAATAGCCGCCGCCCATAGAGACCAAGCCAACTTGAATCAGGGTTAAACCAATTAGGGTCACTACAATACCCGATACCAAAGGTGTGATAACGCGCTGGGCGTATTCAAGTACGCGAGAAAGCAAAATCTCGGCAAACGAAGCCAGTAAAATGGTGCCGAAAATCGCAGCCATCATAGTCGGAACATCAGCGCCGCCAGATTTAAGCGACAAACCTGCGCCAATAATTGGACCTAAAAAGTTAAAGCTGGTGCCCTGAATTGAAAGCAGCCCAGAACCGATCGGGCCAATAGTGCGAATTTGAATGAATGAGCACACGCCGGAAGCAAACAGCGACATACTGATAATGGTGTTGGTTTGATCGGCTGGTACGCCAAGGGTTTGGCAGATAATCAGCGAGGGTGTAATCACCGCAACAAACATGGCGAGTAGGTGCTGCAGAGCAGCAAACAGAGTTTGAGGCAGTGGTGGTCGCTCATTTAATTGATAAACAAGCTCCGACTTTGGCGTAGTCATATTGTGGTTCCTATTTGTGTTCACCGAACGTCGCTGAATGGGACATTCGGGGTGAGCAAATACGTCATCTGTGATTGCTGTTAATCAGAATTTGCTCGACTGGGATGCGCGTAGCGCGAATGATTTTGGGCGGAATTATAGACATTTAGTCTAGAAAGGCAATCGTTTGCCTAAGTTGCTGAGAAGCCTTGATAGCTTTTGACCTCCAGTAACCCCAGAGCTCTTTTCGCTGTACACTCGAACGTGAGTACACATCAGCATCAGCAGGTAAGTGATCATTTACTTGCTGATAATGGCGATGAAAAATTACTGTGATTTAAAGGAAGGTCAATTTAATGATCTGATTTAAAAGAATTTATTTTTGAGTGATTGGCTTAATCTGCGACTCTGTTTGGTCGTCTTTAATATATGAAGACAGCTATTTAGGCTTTTGGATCATAGCAACCCCAAAGCTCCTAAAGCTGTACAGAGAGAGTAAGCATTTACTCGTTCTGCATCCTATACCTCTGCGGCGTGTCGAAATTTACGCTACAAAAATTCGCTAACATATTGTTTTTAAATGCTTTAATTAGCTTCCGTTTTTAACCTAAATCTTGATTCCTTACATGATGAACAGCGTGTAGAGCTTTTGGATCATAGCAACTCAAAAGCCATATAAGCTGTACATAGCTTTTCTCCGCCTCGAAAAATCGTCTTTACGGCACTTGTTGCTGAAAAAGAAATTTGGCTAATTTAATGAAAAATAGAGATATTTTTTATTCTGGATGTGAAGAGCGTTATCAAGATAGGCAATGGTGACAGCTTTTAAGGCTTTGGGAACACGATAACCCTAAAGCCCTTAAAGCTGTACACAAGGATAAACTGACGCGTATTAAGCTTTGGCGTAAACGTCGCGTTCGCCTAACCAGCGGTCGATGATCGCCGCCGCGTTGGTTGGGTAATTGTCGTGAATATGGCGTGCAATGCGCTGAACTTCGGGAATTAAGCGCTGATCGCGAACTAAATCGGCAATTTTAAAATCTGCCATGCCGGTTTGCTTAGTGCCCAGTAGCTCACCTGGGCCGCGAATTTCCAAATCGCGCTGCGCAATCACAAAGCCATCATTACTTTCCCTTAGCACGCCAAGGCGTTTTTGCGCGGTTTTTGACAGCGGAGCGTGGTACAACAGCACACAATGACTCGCCACTGAGCCTCGCCCGACTCGCCCACGCAATTGGTGTAACTGAGCCAACCCTAAACGCTCGGGGTTTTCGATAATCATCAAGCTGGAGTTTGGCACATCCACACCGACTTCAATGACGGTGGTCGCAACCAGCAGGTGCAGCTTGTTGTCTTTGAAATCTTGCATCACGGCTTGCTTTTCAGCCGGTTTCATTCGCCCATGCACTAAACCGATTTTTACATCTGGCAGTTTGGCTTGTAGGTCTGCGGCGGTATCTGCGGCGGCTTGCGCTTCCAGCACTTCTGATTCATCAATCAACGTACAAACCCAATAGGCTTGTTTGCCCTCACTGACACAGGCATGGCGTACGCGCTCAACGATATCGTCTCGTTTGGTATCTGGAATGGCCACGGTTTGAATCGGAGTGCGCCCAGGTGGCAGTTCATCAATAACTGAGGTTTCTAAATCGGCGTATGCAGTCATGGCCAGTGTGCGCGGAATTGGCGTCGCGGTCATGATCAGTTGATGGGGAAATGCGCCTTGCTTGGCGCCTTTTTCGCGCAGCTCTAACCGCTGGTGGACGCCAAAGCGATGCTGCTCATCGATAATCACCAGTGCCAGATGATGAAATTCGACGTGCTCTTGGAATAACGCATGGGTTCCGACCACCATTTTGGCCTCGCCAGAGGCGATTTTCTCAAGTTCAGCTTGCTTGGTTTTGCCTTTGAGTTTGCCAGCCAGCCAAGCCACTTGAATGCCCATACTTTCAAACCAGTTGGAGAAATTGATCGCGTGCTGCTCTGCCAGCAGTTCGGTTGGCGCCATCATTGCCACTTGGTAGCCATGCTCAATGGCGCGTACTGCGGCCAGCGCCGCAACCAAGGTTTTGCCTGAGCCCACATCGCCTTGAACTAAGCGCATCATTGGGTGTGGCTTGGCAAGGTCTTGTTCGATTTCTTTCACCACGCGCGCTTGGGCATTGGTTGGCGAAAACGGCAACTGGGCTAACAGCTGGTCTTTGAGCTGATGAACTTCAGCGAGCGGCAGCGCTGCGTCTTTTTGCCCTTTGCTGCGCACCGCCAGCATCGATAAATTCTGCGCCAGTAACTCTTCCATAATCAAACGCAACTGCGCAGGGTGTTTACCTTCGTCAAACAGTTCTAACTCGATATCCGGCGAAGGGCGATGAATGGTGTGCAGCGCATCAGCAAGCGTGGTTTGATGGTCATATAAGCCGCTTGGAAGCAGCTCTTGTACTGCGGCTTTATCAAGCAGTTCAAGTGCTTGATCGGTTAGGTTGCGCAGTGTCGCCTGGCGTAAGCCTTCGGTGGTTGGATACACCGGAGTTAAATGCGCTTCCAGTTCTGGGTCTTGCTGTGCGGCGTAGAATTTGTAGTCTGGATGGATGATTTCAAGGCCAGTATTACCGCGTTTGATTTCGCCATAGGCGTGAACGGTTTTGCCTTCGACAAAGTTGTTTTTCATCGCCGCAGTGAAGTTGAAAAAGCGCAGCGTAATGGTGCCGTTACCATCGCTGATTTTGACCGTTAGCATTTTGCGGCGACCAAACAGGGTATCGACGCTCATCACTTTGCCTTGCACCGCAGCCCATAAACCGGCGTGCAGTTTCACCATTGGATAAATGCGGGTGCGGTCTTCGTAGCGTAGCGGTAAGTGAAACAGCAGGTCCTGAACGTTATTAAGCCCGACTTTAGCCAGTTTTTCTGCGACTTTGGCGCCGACGCCAGATAAAGAGGTTAGAGGAATGGCAGATAACAATTGGGACATAAGGCACTCATAACTCACGGTTTGATAGCCGATAGTTAACCATTGAGCTGTGTTTTTGTACAGGGGAAATTGAAAGGGAATCTAGACGCGTCGCGTTATTTGACCAGTTGGCAACAATCGCGACGCGAAAATTTTGCGAGCTTAACCGCGCTGCATCTCTTGCCACCAAGATGGCTCAGCGATGATTTGACCTTGGTCATCAAGCTCTGGATAGGGCAAGCCTTTACGTTTCGCTACTTTAGCTAACACCGGATGACCGCGTTCAAACAGAATACGATGAATGGTCTCTTTCGGCAGTTGGCTAACCAGATTGTCATACATGCCTGCGGCTTGGCGCTGACGCTGTGCTTCATACAAAATCACTGCGCTGGCAACAGAAACATTCAGCGATTGCACCATACCGAGCATCGGAATCATGATGTCTTGGTCGGCTAAATCGAGCGCGGTTTTTGAGATGCCCGTTTTTTCGCTGCCGAGCACGATAGCGGTCGGTTTGGTGTAATCCACTTCGCGAAAATCTACCGCAGTATCAGAAAGGTTGGTGACCAGAACTTGCATGCCTTGCGCTTTCAGGTTGCCAATCGCTTCGGTAACACAGTTGTGTGTGTCGACTTCGACCCAGTTACGTGCGCCGGCTGAGGTGTGGCTTAGCGTGCGCATCTGCGCGTTTGGCCACACGGCGTGGATTTTGTGTACGCCGGTGGCGTCTGCGGTGCGAATCACCGCCGAAACATTATTGGGTTTATGGACTTCTTCCAAGCACAGGGTGAGGTCGACTTGGCGCGCTTTAAGCACTTGTTGAATACGTTGATAGCGTTGAGGGTTCATAACGACGTTCTAGTAATAACAATTCTAAGGATAAAAATGCTAAGGAAAATAAAAATGCCCTCGTAAAAGGGCATTAAGTATTGAATATTCAGCGGTTTATTAGTTCTTTCTGCGTCGAACTCGCAGCGTTTGCTGCATCGATTTGAGCTTACGCATAATGCCCGCTAAATGAACACGATCTTTGGTGGTCAGCAGCACGGTCACGGTGTACAAACGGCCATCACGCTCTTCGGTTGAAAGACCGTGGATGTTTGAACCGGTTTGCGAAATCACATTGGTCAATTCAGCCAGTGCGCCTTGACGGTTTTGCAGATCGACCTTGAGCTCAGTGATGAACTCTTGTTCGTAATCATCAGACCATTCCACTGCCATGTACTTATCAGGTTCACGTTGATAACCACGCACGTTCGGACATGTTTCACGGTGAACCACAAGGCCGCGGCCCGGTGATACGTGAGCGATGATCGAATCGTCTGGAATTGGGTGACAACAGTTGGCAAAGGTCAGCAAAATGCCTTCCGCACCGCGAATTGGTAGTTTCTTACGCGGCTTACCTTCAATTGGTGTTTCAGTGAGTTCGTCAGCATCGCCTAATAGGCGACGTGCAATCACGATACTCATTAATTCACCTAGGCCAATCGCGGCAAGCAACTCATCGACGGTTTCGATTTTCAGATCGCCAAGTACATGGGTAATGTTTTCTTGGCTGATATCGGAAAGCGAGAGATCGCCCAAAGCGTGGTTAAGCAAGCGACGACCCAGCGTGACTGACTCTTCGCGGCGCATAGTTTTCAGCACTTGGCGAATCTTAGTACGCGCTCGTGAGGTCACCACATAGTTCAGCCAAGCGGCGTTTGGACGCGCGCCAGGAGCACTAATAATTTCAACGGTTTGGCCGTTTTTCAGCGCTTTGCTTAACGGGTATGGGTTACGATCGACGCGGGCGCCGACACAGGTGTTACCCACATCGGTGTGTACTGCGTACGCGAAATCAACGGCGGTGGCGCCGACAGGCAATTCAACGATACGCCCTTTTGGCGTAAAGACGTAAATTTCGTCTGGGAACAGATCGGATTTGACGTTTTCGATGAATTCAAATGAGTTACCGGCACTTTGCTGCAGCTCAAGTAGGCTTTGCATCCAACGCTGCGCTTTAATTTGCGCGGTGGTACCTGATTTGTCGCCTTTGTCTTTATAAGACCAGTGCGCTGCAACCCCTTTGTCGGCCATTTGGTCCATGTCGTCGGTACGAATTTGTACTTCAACAGGCACGCCGTGAGGGCCAACCATGGAGGTGTGCAGTGATTGATAGCCGTTGGCTTTCGGTACCGCAATGTAGTCTTTCATGCGGCCTGGACGCGGCTTGTAAAGGCTGTGCACTTGGCCAAGTACGCGATAACAGGTGTCAGCATCTTCAACGATGATGCGAAACGCGTAAATGTCCATGATGGTGTGAAAGCGTTGTTCCTTGGTTTTCATCTTGTTGTAGATGGAATACAAGTTCTTTTCACGGCCTAGGACACGCGCTTTGAGGCCAACGTCTTCCATGCGACCTTCAATTTCGCTATGGATACGCTGAATCATCTCTTTACGATTGCCGCGCGCGGTTTTGAGTACCTCTTTCAACACGCGGTAGCGGTTGGGGTACAAAGCTTCGAAACCCAGTTCCTCAAGCTCGACTTTGATATTGTGAATACCAAGACGGTGGGCCAGTGGTGCATAGATTTCTAAGGTTTCGCGGGCGATGCGACGTTTTTTATCCGGGCGAAGGGCGCCCAGCGTGCGCATGTTGTGAGTACGGTCGGCGAGTTTGATCAGGATAACGCGAATGTCTTGCACCATGGCAAGTACCATTTTGCGAAAGTTTTCAGCCTGAGCTTCCTTGCGATCTCGAAATTTCAGCTTATCGAGTTTTGAAACACCATCGACCAATTCTGCAACGGTTGAGCCAAATTTTTGTTCGAGCTCTTCTTTGGTGACATCACAATCTTCGATGACGTCGTGCAGTAAAGCAGCTTGTAGGGTTTCGATATCCAAGCGCATTTCGGCCAGAATACGAGACACAGCCACAGGGTGGATAATGTACGGTTCGCCGCTAGAGCGGGTTTGCCCTTCATGGGCGTCTTTCGCTACCACATAAGATTGACGCAGAGCCTCAATTTGAGGCTCTGTTAGGTATTCTTGGGCAACGTCTTTGAGGCTATCAAATAGATACAAACTTCAGGCCCGAACGTAAGAGATGATCTTTACAGGATTAGCGGCTGTGCGCGATGCTGCTTACTGCAGCAAGCTCAGCAGCTTCCTGCTCCTGTTGTTCTTGACGCTCACGAGCATCAAGTACTTCTTTAGTGATAAGGCCGTCTTCGATTTCGCGTAGAGCGATAACCGTTGGCTTATCGTTCTCTTCAGGCACTAGAGAATCTTTGCCGCCAGTTTGCATTTGACGTGCGCGGCGAGCCGCAATTAGAACAAGGTCGAAACGGTTGCCAACTTTTTCAACAGCGTCTTGAACAGTTACGCGTGCCATGAGAACTCCAAATTAATTAAATAAAATTTTGAATGACGAGAAATTATACAACCTAAAAGCGGTTGATTCTAGCCATGTGCATGATTGCTTTTGGTTAACTTACTCAGTGTAAGTCAATTTGCTCAGTACATTTACTCAGTAAAGGTACTCGATTAAGCAAGTAAGGCGTCAAGCATACCTTTATATTTAGCAGCTTGCTTATCTTGCTTCAATCTTTCTGCACGTAAGATGGCTTTAAAGTCCATCAGCGCGCTATCAAAGTCATCATTAATGATGACGTAATCGTATTCTTGGTAGTGCGAAATCTCAGATTTGGCTTCTGCCATGCGTTTAGCGATAACCGCTTCGCTGTCTTGACCGCGAGCATTTAAGCGGCGCTCAAGTTCGCCGTTTGACGGCGGCAGAATAAAGATGCTTTTCGCCAGTGGCATTTGCTCACGAATTTGGCGAGCGCCTTGCCAATCGATATCCAAAAACACATCAATGCCTTTATCGAGATTTTTTTCAATCCACGGGCGAGACGTACCGTAGTAGTTACCAAACACTTCGGCGTGTTCTAAAAAGGCACCTTGATCGATAAGTTCTTCAAATTGCTCTTTTTGCACGAAATGGTAGTGGACACCGTCTTGTTCGCCCGGGCGCATGCCACGAGTGGTATGCGAGACAGACACTTTCATCGCGTAAGTCGGGTTCTTTTCGAGTAATGCAGAGATTAAGCTCGATTTACCTGCGCCGCTCGGTGCAGAGACAATATATAAAGTACCTTTGCCCATTATTTGATTCCAATGTCGGTTGGATGTTACGCCAAGCGTATACGTGGCATAACTTAAAGATAGCACTGACGCTGTTGGTTTCGCCGCGGTTTTGCTGTTGTCGCGGCAATAATGCTTGCTGAAAACAATCGCACGCTGATAAAGCCTGCGGTGGCGAAATTTAGGTCAGAAAAATGGAGGCGAAGAGTAGCACGATCTCAAGGATCTTCTCAAGAGTTAAACGGTGCTAATCGACTTGGTTTCGACAATTGATCGCGTTGTTGATCGCCGCTTCATTAGCGCTCGTGATGGGATCTTAATGAAGCACCAAGATCCCATTAATGCTTGCTAGCAGTTAGTGGGTCTGAGCTGCAACCGGTGAATGATGACTAAACTTGCTGCTGCCGTTGGGCAGATCTTCACGCAGCAGCTCGGCTTGCGCTAACGTCGACACCTTTTCAACCGTGATGCTACTGATGTCTTTCGTTTGCTCATTTGGTACTAACGCCCAAGAACGTTCGTGGGAGTGGAACCACTCTTTTAGTGTTCCATAAGGTGTTGTTCTTGGACATTTCCAGCCCCATAGCGTGATCATCGGAATCGACAGCATCTGGAAAATGTGCGCTGGTCCGCAATCGTTCCCAATTGAAAGTGCAGAATGATGACCAATATCGATAAGCTGCAGCACCGATGGGCAGTCATAAACCTTTACTGGTACGGCATTAATTTGGCTTGGAATAAGCTCGCGATATTTGGACTCTTCAGGGCCGAGAATAAAGTTGATTTGGCTCACCAGTGGCGTCGCTAATTTTTCTGCGGTTTGAATAAATTTCTCGATCGGCCAGCGCTTGTAATCGCCAGCACCGCCGCCAGGCAGTAACGTCACCTGATCATTCGGTTTTTGACGCGATTCTGCGCTAATCAAGTTGCCAATGATATCGGTTGTAATTTGGGTGTCGTGAATCGAGTTAAGCAAGCTTAGATGCGAGTTGGCGATGTACTGCAAATCACGTTCACATTTCTGGTGTTTTTGATAGCACACATTATGAAACGCCGAATTACTGTAGCCGTATTTATGTTTGCTGTTGCAAAGGCCAATCGCGAAATGGACTTTGTCTGAACCTGGATACAGGTTGTAAATCGCATCATACTTTTTCTGGTTGAGCGATGTCAGTAAACGCAAAAAGCCAAAATTTTTATAGTTGATGAGCTCATCGGCGGCATCCGCACCAATCAACACTCGACTGGTGTCAAATTTGGTCCAGATGGTAATTTTTGCATCAGGATGCACCTGCTTCAGGCCGCAAAGAAAAGGAAGCTGAGTAAGGATATTTCCAAAATGGGGTCGGCTTGGGACAAATACGGCGATGTTCATTATCTAGACAACGGACTCATTGTTATAAAACTAATTAAAATTTATATAATAGTTTGCGGTCGTATTTAACTAATAAATAAGTCAGTATGTCGGTATAAACCTGATTTTGTGACCACGATCTGAGATCTTCGCGGCTGTTTGGGGCTTTTGCCTTTAATCAACGCCGCACAGCGTGAAGTGTTGATGGCTAAATAAGCAAAAGCGCCGCTAATCTAATAGCGACGCTTTGGTATTGAGTTGATGATTTTGATGCACAATCGTTAGTCGATGGTGATATACAACACATCCCCTTTGGCTTCGACGTACGCTTCACCTTCGACATAATTACGCGGCTCATCGTGCACTTCGATATTTTTGTCTTTCCAGCCGAATTGATACAAGTACGGGCGAATATAGTGCAGCTCTAAGTTAGAAAGCGTTTTATACGCGTTCGACTTGGTCAACTGATAAAAATATTCACTGGTTTTCACTTCATCGACACTGACGATCACTTTCTTAAAGCGCTCTGGTTGTTGCAGATAACCGTGGTTATCACGCTCGGTCAGCATCGCTTCAGTTAAGATCCGTTTTTCGTTATAGGCATAGTTGTAGTAATGCATTTTGTACGCAAACGGAATAAATAAGCTAATCAGCAAAATGGTGCGCCAAGCGCGGTTATCGACAAGCAGAATCATCATTGCCATGCCAATTGGCAAGGTAATACCAGAGCGAAGCGGTACTTTTACGCCTAGAGCAATAACGCTGGCATAGATGGAGAGCACCACCATCAGCACCACAAAAGTATATTTAGGCTGATTTTTAAGTGCCCATAAAGCGGTTAAACCAACCGGCACAAAAAACCATGGGCTGAGCATCGAAAGATACAGCGCATTACGTTCAAAGTTGCCTGCACTTTTCATGATATTACTGATAAGCGAAGAGAAATCTGTGGTTGGCGTTGATCGACGCCAGCTAACAAATTCAATAAAGCTAGGATGATCAGTAAACAGATAGGTGTAGAGGTAGACACTGGCGTTCGCCACCACATAACCCAGCACGTAACCTGCCATCCAGACCAACATGAAGATAATCAGTTCTTTGAGCGGTGCGCGGTTGAGATCGCGAATAAACAGCAGTGGCATCAAAAAGTAAAATGCAGGATAAGTGGCAAACAGCAACATACCGCTGATGAGTAGAAACGCGTTGCGAGGCATGCGGTCTTTAATGCAAGAGAACAGTGCCAGCAGCGCCATGCCAGGGATGAGCGTCATCGGCCATTTAAACAGCATGGTGAAATAAGGAATGTTGACAATCAGCAGTGCAAACGCGACTGCAAGCCAAGGTTCTTTACGCATACCACTAGCGACTTGGTAGCCAAACACAAATACAAACAGGCTACACAAGCTCACCGCGATTACTTGCGGGACCGCTTTTAGGATCGGGAATAGAGCGAAGTTAATCCATCGCCCTTCCGAAACAAACTTGCCGACATAGTCTTCCATGTATGGCATCGCATCATGGGCGACGTTTTCAAGCATGGAAAAGTAAACATTGTACAGCGTGATCAGCGCCAGAATGGCGACAAGGCCCCATTGAGCGATGCGCAGCCAGTCAAGCTGGATTTTGTCACTGCGTTGTGACGATAACAGCGTATTCATTGACACACCTCACGAGTAAAAATAGTGCGATAACCGAGATAATTAATCACCATCGACGCAGACACTGCGAAGATTTGCGCGAGATACACATACACGCCTAGGTGATCGACAAGCAGATATAAAATGCCAGTACTGCAGGCTAAAGAGGTCAAATTGACCACGCAAAATGGTAAAAATTGGCCAGCTCGTTTTGGCTGTTTGAACACAAAACTGCGGTTAAGGACATAACTCACCATCATGCCAATAAAATAAGAGAGTACCGATGCCAGAATGTATTGCTGGGTCAATTGGTTAATCACAATAAAAGCGATATAAGCCGTTACCGTGTTCACCACACCGACCAAAGCAAAGCGAATTTTTTGCTTTAGCTCTGGCGTCATCACATCACTCAGTTTCTTGTTGGCGGCTTTCGGAATGTTCACCATCGAGGCCCTTTTTCAATATGTATAGAGGTCTGTGCTTGGACTCGTTATAAATCCGCGCTACGTACTCCCCTAAAATACCAATTGCGATAAGCTGTACGCCTCCCATAAATAAGATTGAGTCTAATAATGACGTCCAACCTGATACCCATTCGTCGGTTGCGAGACGTACATACACCGAATACATCAGCATCAGAAATGCCACGCCGGATGAGATGAATCCCATCAATATCGAAATTTTTAATGGTTTGACCGAGAACGACAAAATGCCATCCAGCGCAAAGCGAATCATTTTGCGCAGCGGGTATTTGGATTCGCCAGCAAAACGCGGCGAACGTTCGTACTCGACATAAGTTTGGTTAAAACCAATCCAACTCACCATGCCGCGAATAAAACGGGCTTTTTCTGGCATCGCTTTGAGCTGATCGACCACTTGGCGGTCCATCAAGCGAAAATCACCGGTATCAAGCGGGATTGGAATTTCAGATAAGCGGTTAAGTACTTTGTAAAAGGCTTTAGCAGAGGCGCGCTTAAAGGTGGATTCACCTTGGCGATTGATGCGCGTGCCGTACACGACATCAAACCCCTGCTGCCATTTTTCAATCATTTGGCCAATCACCTGTGGTGGATCTTGTAAGTCGGCATCAATCAGAACCACAGCGTCGCCGCGGCTGGCATCAATACCGGCACTGACCGCTTGCTGGTGACCAAAGTTGCGTGAAAAAGAGAGCGTACGAATGTTGTCATGTTGCTTACTAAAGTTGAGCAGTTTGGCTTCGGTATCGTCGGCGCTACCATCATTGATAAAGATAAGTTCAAACTGGTAGTCGCTCATCGATGCGGTTACCGAAAGCAGCTCTTTGACCGTAAAATCGATCACCTCGCTTTCGTTAAAGCAAGGTACCACTACAGAAATTGTCTTCTTCATATGCTGCTTATTGCTCCTCATCGCTAAACAAGTACGGAATATGTGAGTAGGTCACTCGACTTGACGATTGGCCGCTGTCTAGACCTTAAAGTCATCAGCGACTCATTCATTTTTATAGTAATAACGCCAAATGTTATCAGCCGAATGTAATCCAATTGACAAATTAATGTGAAACTCATCAGTGGTTTTTATTGTTCTTTGTTTTGGTTGTTATTTTTGTAATGCGATATAGAAAATCGAACTGATTAGACATTTATTTAATCGGTTTATAAATTATGTTATGTCAAAGTATTGATTGGGGAAGGCCGATTAAATGTTTATTTTATCTGTAACTTTTGGTGTGAAAGGTATTTCAAAATGCCCATTGGTCGAGTGACCTAAAGGTTTTTTTTCATGTTTCCATATCGTTATCAAGGTGAACTGTCTAGTTATCCCATATTCGATTTAGTCTGCTCTTATTGCGAAATTGTGTAACAACTGAACGGATATCTGCGGAAAACAAGTTTTGAGTTTAGTAACATGCTAATCAACCAATCGATGGAGCAAATGGAATAAATGGAATGAAAATTTCGCCAGAACGAATGACTCATCTAAAACAGTTGGAGTCAGAATCAATTCACATCATGCGAGAAGTGGCCGCAGAGTTTGATAATCCTGTGATGCTTTATTCTGTGGGTAAAGATTCTTCGGTCATGCTGCATTTAGCGAAGAAGGCTTTTGCTCCAGGTACGCCTCCATTTCCTTTGATGCATGTGGATACCACATGGAAATTTAAAGAGATGATCGCGTTCCGTGACTATATGGCCAAGAAATTGGGCATGAAGTTGATCGTTCACCAAAACCCGGAAGGTTTGGCGATGAACATCAACCCGTTTGTTCACGGTAGCTCTAAGCACACCGACATCATGAAAACCCAAGGTTTGAAACAAGCGCTTGATAAATACGGCTTTGATGCTGCATTTGGTGGCGCGCGTCGTGACGAAGAGAAATCTCGTGCCAAAGAACGTGTGTATTCATTCCGTGATGAGCACCATCGTTGGGATCCAAAAAACCAACGTCCTGAGCTTTGGAATATCTACAACGGTCGCGTCAACAAAGGCGAAAGCATTCGCGTGTTCCCACTTTCAAACTGGACTGAGCTAGATATCTGGCAATACATCTACTTGGAAAACATCGAAATTCCAGGTCTTTACCTATCGGCTAAACGTCCTGTGGTTGAGCGTGATGGCATGCTAATTATGGTTGATGATGACCGTATGGAGCTAAAAGAAGGCGAAGTCGTGGAAGAGAAAATGGTTCGCTTCCGCACGCTAGGTTGTTACCCACTGACGGGTGCGGTGGAGTCTGAAGCAACCACGCTGCCTGAAATTATTCAAGAGATGCTCCTGACCACAACGTCAGAGCGCCAAGGCCGTGCCATTGACCACGATAGTTCGGGTTCAATGGAGAAGAAAAAACGTGAGGGTTACTTCTAATCCTGACATCGCAACAATGCGAATAACAGTTAGAAGCGAATAACTATGACTTCTCCATACATTAAAAAAGATAACGACTCTGTGAGCGATGATGTGGTGTGGCACAACACCACAGTAACGCATCAAGATCGCCTCAAGCTTAAGCAGCAAAAGCCGGTTGTCCTTTGGTTTACTGGCCTAAGTGGCTCGGGTAAATCGACTGTGGCTAACGCGGTGGAAAGCAAATTGCTGAGTTTAGGTAAACACAGTTACTTGCTTGATGGTGACAATGTTCGTCATGGCTTAAACAAAGATCTTGGCTTTAGCGATGTCGATCGTGTTGAGAATATTCGCCGTATCGGCGAAGTGGCAAAACTGTTTGTCGACTCAGGCGCGATTGTGCTGACTGCGTTTATTTCGCCATTCATTTCTGACCGAGCGCAAGCACGTGAATTAATGGCAGAAGGGCAATTTTTGGAAGTGTTTGTTGATACGCCACTTGAGGTGTGTGAGCAGCGCGATCCCAAAGGTTTGTACAAAAAAGCGCGCGCAGGTGAAATCAAAAACTTTACCGGGATTGATTCCGCTTACGAAGCGCCAGTGAAACCAGAAATTCACCTCGAAACGGCGGGGAAATCAATTGAACAGTGCGCCGAACAAGTGGTTAGTGAGCTTGCGAGCATGGGCTATTTGAATCTAGATGATAGCTTGAGCCGAGAGGATGCTGACCATGCATTATGACGTGTTTAATGGCGATGCCGATGGAATTACTGCACTGTTACAACTGCGTTTAGCAGAGCCGAAATCATCGTTATTAATCACTGGTGTAAAGCGCGATATCAAACTGCTTAAACAAGTGGTGACACAAACTGACGTCTGCGGTGTGACGATTTTGGATATCTCGATGGAAAAAAACATCGATGCGCTTTATCCCTTGATTGAAAGTGATATTCCAGTGTTTTACTGCGATCACCACCGCAGTGGTGAAGTGCCGCGAGCGAGCAACCTCACCGCCTTGATTGACCTCGATACCAACACTTGCACCAGTTTGCTGATCAACAAGCATATTGGTGGTCGTTACCCATTATGGGCAATCACCGGTGCGTTTGGTGACAATATGTTTGCGGGTGCTTACGAGCTTGCGAATGCGTTGAACGTGCCAGAGCAAGATGTGGAGTTTCTTAAAGAGCTTGGCACTTTAATTAACTACAACGGTTACGGCGCGAGCGTGAAAGACTTACACATTCCACCGGCAGAGTTGTTTCAGCAGTTGGTGGCGTACCCGTCTCCATTGATGTTGCGCGATGATGTTAATTCACCCTACTACGTATTGAAGCAAGGTTATGAGCAAGATGCGGCGCACCTCGATGCACTTGAACCGCTTACTGCGACTGAGGTTTCAGCTGTGTTTGAGCTGCCTTGTGAAGCATGGGCGAGACGCATCAGCGGCGTGTTTGGTAACGATTTGGCCAACCAATATCCGAATCGTGCCCATGCGGTATTAACGTTAAATGCATCTGGGCAAGATTACACCGTGAGCGTGCGTGCGCCACTGAATAACCGAGTTGGCGCTGACGAATTGTGCAGTTCGTTCCCAACCGGAGGCGGACGTAAAGCGGCGGCTGGCATCAACCAATTGCCACTCGATATGAAATCTGAATTTATTCAAGCGCTTGAGCGTTTGTACCAAACTCAATAGTGAAAGAGCCGCGCGGCACTTTTTCAGAAAAGGAAATTGAAAATGTCTCATTCATCTGAATTGATAGCTCAAGACATTGAAGCTTACTTAAAAGTTCATGAAAACAAGGATCTGTTGCGTTTCTTAACCTGTGGTAACGTCGATGACGGTAAGTCAACTCTGATTGGTCGTCTGCTTTACGATAGCAAGTTGATTTATGAAGATCAGATGGCAGCGATCGAAAAAGACTCGCAAAAATTCAACACGACAGATGAAGCGTTTGACTTGGCGTTGCTGGTTGATGGCCTGCAGTCTGAACGTGAGCAAGGCATCACTATCGATGTGGCTTACCGTTATTTCTCTACCGACAAGCGCAAATTCATCATCGCCGATACTCCTGGACATGAGCAGTACACGCGTAACATGGTAACCGGCGCTTCGACGTGTGAATTGGCGATCGTGATGGTCGATGCTCGTCACGGCATTCAAACTCAAACTCGTCGTCACAGCTACATCTGTTCACTGCTTGGCATTAAGCACATCATCGTTGCCGTCAACAAGATGGACTTGATGGATTACAGCCAAGAGGTTTACCAAAAAATCAAAGCGGATTACCGCGAGATGGCGAAACACTTCAACATCGACGACATCCGTTTTGTGCCAATTTCAGCACTGAAAGGCGACAACGTTGTGACGCCAAGCGAGAAAATGGATTGGTACCCAGGTGCAACTCTAATGAAGCTGCTTGAAACGGTGAAAATCGATCAAGATAAAGATTTGGACCGCATGCGCTTCCCAGTGCAATACGTAAACCGTCCAAACCTAGATTTCCGTGGTTTCTGCGGCACGCTAGCATCAGGTGTGGTTCAACCTGGTGATGAAGTTACTGCGCTGCCATCAGGCAAAACGTCACGCATTCGCTCTATCTACACCCATGACGGTGAGTTAGACAACGCATACGCTGGCCAAGCGATCACCATTACGCTGGAAGATGAGATCGATGTATCTCGCGGCGATATGTTGGTTCACACGGGTCATGAGCCAAGCCTGACGAACAAGCTAGATGCACATATCGTGTGGATGGACGAAAACCCAATGCGTACTCACAAAGAGTACAGCTTCAAGTTCGCAACTAAGTCTTGCAATGGCCGTATTGCAAACATCGCGCACAAGGTTGACGTTAACACGCTTGAGCAACATGCGGAAAACAGCGAATCGCTTGATCTTAACGAAATCGCACTGGCTACTGTATCTTTGACTGACAAAGTTGCTGTCGATGCCTACCAAGATCTACCACAAACTGGCGCGTTCATCGTGATTGACCGTCACACGAACGTAACTGTTGGTGCTGGTATGGTGGTGTCTGCAAGCGATGCACAAGGCAACGAGCGTCTCTACAGCCAAGCGGATAAAGAGCTTAACGCTTATATTCGCAAGCACTACCCAGAATGGGGCTGTGCAGAGATTTAATCTCTCGGCATAGCGATTTGCCAATCGGCAAATCACTGCTCATAAGCAAGTAATCAAAAGGTGGCTTGATAGCCACCTTTTTTGATCGCGCTAAGTTTTTTGATCGAGTGAAATAAAGCCATCGACAAAACACTTTGATTTCCATAAAGCATTCTCTACCAAATCGCTGGTAGTCGTAACGATCTTTGGTACACTCGAATGCCTTGATCGGTAAAATAACGTGATATCCAATAGAGTGAGTAACCCATGCAAGTGGATGAATTTGACGTAAAAATATTAACGCTATTGCAAGAAAATGGCCGTTTGACCAATCAGGAACTCAGTGATTTGGTTGGGCTGTCACCATCGCAATGCTCGCGGCGTCGAATCGCTCTAGAGCAAGGGCAGTTAATTTTGGGTTACCACGCTCGCCTTGCACCTCGCGCGCTGCAGCAAGAAATCGTGGCGATGATTGAAGTAAAACTGCAAAGTCACGAGCAGCAGAAAGTCGCCAGTTTTGTCGATTTCATTCAAAGCGAAACGCCAATCCTGGATGCGTATAAAACCACAGGTGAAGCCGACTATTCCCTCAAAGCCGTGGTCTCAGACCTTGATAGTTTGAATGCTTTGGTTAACCGCATTTTTACCACTCACGCGATAGCTCATATCAAAACCTCCGTGGTTTTAGACCGCGTAAAAGAGAATGGCATCAACGCTTAACTCTTGCTTCGATTTGATCGCACTGTATTGAGTCACCATTTTGGTGACTTTTTGCATATTTGGTGCGTATAAAAATCAATACATGCATAAAATTCCCTTTTAATGCGTGGGTATTGCGTACATCCGTCTTTATGTTATTAATAATGCACAAATCATGAGTTATTATTGAGTTCTACTCACTGAGTGACTCGTGATGAAAGGATTTCATCGGCTTGAGCTTTAATTGGCTCACAGCCCGTAAAGACAGTTAAAAGGATAGATATCATGTCGCAAGTTTCGATATCCCAAACCCAGCCCTCGGCTGATCTAGAAACTCAAACCGCAGCGCCAGCAGCTACGCCAACGACTCACCGCTGGTTTGAAGATGCCATCGCTTTATTACTGGGTACCAGTTTGGTTTCATTTGGTGTTGTGCTCCTCAAACAAGCGGGTTTACTGACTGGCGGTACTGCGGGCTTATCGCTGTTTCTGCACTACAAATTCGACATCTCGTTTGGCTTGGTCTTTTTTGTCATCAACCTGCCGTTTTACTATCTCGCGATTCGCCGTATGGGCTGGTGGTTTACCGCTAAAACCTTTACCGCTGTAGGGTTAGTCTCGCTGTTTTCCAATCTCCATACCCAGTTTGTTCACCTCGAACAACTTAATCCGCTATATGGTGCAATTTTTGGTGGCTTTTTGTTTGGGGTTGGGTTTATTGTGCTGTTTCGCCATAAAGCCAGTTTAGGCGGGCTAAATATTTTAGCGCTGTATTTACAAGAACGAACCGGGCTTCGTGCCGGATGGCTACTGATGGGAACCGATGTAGTGATTATGTTGGTGTCGCTGTCAGTGGTGAGTATCACTCAGTTGCTGCTTTCGATTGTTTGCGGCCTGATTCTGAATCTGATTATTGCCTTAAACCATCGCGCCGATCGCTATAGCGTCAAGTAGTCTCGAACATTTCGAGATATTAAACCTCAAGCAATGCAGCTCAACAAGCAAGTCGAGAATAGAGAAAACAAGGAGAAAGTTGTGTTTAATCATGTGCCATCTTACGCGGGTGACCCGATTTTATCGCTGATGGAAAAATTCATGGCGGATGAACGTGAAGGAAAAGTTAACCTAAGTATCGGTCTTTACTATGACGGTCAAGGTGCGATCCCACGTTTGAACTCAGTCCAAACCGTGCAAGATCAAGTGGCGGCGAGTGAGCAACCACCGTGTGTGTATCTGCCAATGGAAGGTTTGGCTGCGTATCGCCAAGCGACTCAAGCTTTAGTGTTTGGCGATGAGCACAGCGCGCTTGCCGAGCAGCGTGTCGCGACGATTCAAACCCTTGGCGGTTCGGGCGCATTGATGGTCGGTGCTGATTTTCTGCATCACTATTTCCCAGGCTCTCAAGTATGGGTAAGCGACCCAACTTGGGAAAACCACCATGCGATTTTTAAAGGCGCAGGTTTTGAAGTAAACACTTACCCTTATTTTGACGCCAACACCAAAGCGCTCAACTTCAGTGGCATGCTGGATACTCTGCGTACCTTGCCAGCGCAAAGCATTGTGTTGCTGCATCCATGTTGTCACAACCCAACCGGTGTGGATTTAACGCCAGCACAATGGGACCAAGTGATCGATGTGGTGCTGACGCAAAAGCTGATTCCATTCTTTGATATGGCGTATCAAGGTTTCGGTGAAGGCGTGCGTGAAGATGCTTACGTGATTGATAAGCTTGCTCAGAATCCGCAAGCGACGTTTTTGGTCAGTAACTCGTTCTCGAAAATTTTCTCGCTGTATGGTGAACGCGTCGGCGGCCTGTCGATTGTGTGTCAAGACAGTGAAGAAGCCAGCCGCGTGCTTGGTCAGCTTAAAGCGACTGTACGTCGCAACTACTCAAGCCCAGCTAAATATGGTGCGGTATTGGTTTCTGGCGTGCTAAACGGCTCAGAGCTAAAAGCGCAGTGGCTGAGTGAGTTGGAAGAGATGCGCGAGCGTATCGCGGCGATGCGCGCCGGTTTGCATCAGCGCTTAAAACAGCTCGCGCCAGAGAAAAACTTCGACTTTCTGATCGAGCAAAAAGGCATGTTTAGCTACACCGGCATGAGTGAAGCGCAAGTCGATAAACTCCGTGAAGAGCACGCGATTTACCTTATCGCCAGCGGCCGCATGTGTGTAGCTGGCCTTAGCGAAGGTAGCCTAGACAAAGTCGCCAAAGCGTTTGCCGATATCGCCTAGTTGGTCATTGATTGACTGATTGCACAGACATTAAGTCATTCTATATTCAACCCTAAAGGCCCTGCAGAAATCGCAGGGCTTTTTTGTGTCATCATTTGTGTCATCAAATGGCACGCGGCTAGGCGAAAAATCTCGTGTTTCAAAAAACAGAAAGCCCCGACTTACGTCGCAATGTAGTTCACTTAAGCGGAGCTGCCTTGCGATTAACAGGATATCGGGTCTTTGATATTTTCACCGCCCTAGGCCGATTAGGCTTAGGGCGTTTGTCTATAAATAGGATTGATAAATCTCCACGCAGACTTTTTAGACGTTTCGGTGTATTACCCGGAGACACCGCTTTACTCATCACTTTTAGCTGACTTGCGATGAACTGACAAGCGTACTTAAAGCTGATTTCATTGGGCATTCGACCATGTTCTACTGCCGCTTGACTGGCTTCTCTTCTCACCAAGTTATAACCAAGTAATAGTCCCCATAACTCTTGATAGACAAGCTCGACCGTCTTGCTCCT
>NZ_FNDD01000066.1 GCF_900100015.1 Vibrio xiamenensis
ATTCCTTCGGGCAATAGCCCCAAGGGACAATCACCACCGCCCTAGGCGGTGGTTTAGAGCTGACAACAAAACCCCTGATGGTGTTTGCCATTAGGGGTTTATTCTATCGACGCAATGTTAAGCCATTGGGCGGCAAAGATTAACGGCGCTTGCCTTCGCGCTTAACCAGTTCGAATTCAAACTCGTCGGGGTAAAGTACGATGCCCTCGCCCTGCTCATCGGGATAGACGATGATCGACAGTTCGTCTTCTTCAAGGCCCATGGTCCAGCGGCTTTTCCATTTGGCGGTTGAGATCGGTTCAGCGCGAAATCCTTCCCACTCACCCGTCGCCCATTCCAGAGCGTGTTCTTCAGTTGGCCAAACTGGCACACAATCGTCATCTTCGGCACTAAATAACACACTGCCGTGCTCATCGATCAATAACCAAATTTTATGCGATTCAGCCACGGCTTTAAAAAATTGATTAAAACGTTCATTGGGATCTTTCGCTAATGGAGCGGAATTTGAAGAAGTCATTGAGTACCTTAGCAATAGAGAGTGGTTTGAAAAGATTATAACCTGATAACCACTAAAATGGAGGAATAAAATATCGGAAGCCGATTCACACTACGAGCATCACGCTAAACGCGTGCGAAGCCAAAACAGCGTTTGTCTTTCGCCCTGAAACCCTATATTCTCGCGCCTCAATCATCGAGTGAGTATGGTTATGAACCGCAAAAAGAAAATTAATCAGATTCTGAAAACAAAACTCAAGAAGCAAAACGCCAAGCTGCATAAAAGCAACAAGCCGCGCTACGTGTCCAAAGCCGAGCGTGAAAAATTGGCGCTAGAGCAGCAAGCGGCCGAGTCTCATGGCGAAACCAGCCAAAGCGAAGATTGCGCTAACGCCGCAGCGCAAGCTGAGACAAATCAAGGCTAAATTTTATTCCAGCGCTGGCTTTCTAGCAGGCCACGTCGCGTCAGTTGATCCAATATCCCATGGGTTTTGTCGCGAAACTCATCACGCAATAGGCGCATCGCTGGCGTTATCGACTGGCGACTTGGGCATACCAGCCACAGCTCGCGTTTGGCGGGCGGATATTGGGTCAAAATCGGCACCACATTCCCCGCCAGCAAATCCGTTGACATATCAATGCACGATTTGATCGCCACGCCTTTTCCTGCCACGCACCAGCGCCGTACCAAGTCGGCATCATTAGAAATTCGGTTGGTGTGCATTTTCACTTTGTGTTTGCGCTCACCCTCTAAAAGTTCCCACACATCGTGTATGCCATCATAAAGCTGATACACCAGCCCGTTATGATGTTTAAGATCGTCTGGATGGGTTGGCGTGCCGTGCTCGGCTAAATACATTGGCGATGCACACACCAGCGCCGGCGCATCACAAATCTTAAAACCATACAGGTTGTGATCAGTCGGCGAACCGTAACGCAGCGCCATATCCACGGTATCGCGATAAAAATCGACATTGCTGTCGCTGACATTGGCGCGCACACTGAGCTGGGTATAGCGTTCCATGATTTCATCAATCCATCCCATCACATGATTACGTCCCAAATCGGAGGAAAACGAAATGCGCAACTCACCTTTGATGGCGCGGTTAGAGTCTTGCACGCTGTGCTTGGCGTTATCTAGTAGCAATAGCGCCTGCTCACACTGAGGCAAATAGCGCTCGCCAGCGCTGGATAAACGCAAATGGCGGGTGGTGCGCACAAATAATTCGATACCTAATGCCTGCTCAACTCGCTTTACCGCGGCGCTTGCGGTGGCACTGCGCAGCTCAAGATGATTGGCGGCAGCGGTTATACTGCCAAGCTCGGCAACTTTGAGCACCACTTGAAGATCTTCAACTAACATAATTGTCCAAAATTTTTTGATAATGATGAGAGTGAATAAGCAATTTACAAGCGATTAGTCGCTTAATCGAGTTTCAATTTCACTACATTATCAAAAAATATTTGATAATCATTCAAATGAGAAGCCCTTTTTCGCGCCCGTTGATTCCTCTACCATGCTTATAAATATTGAGTGCTACGCCACTCGAAAACGATAACGGAGACTTTCCATGACGCACCCAATCATCGCCGATTTAGAAAAACGCTACACCACTAAAAAATACGACGCTTCAAAACGCATTCCACAGCAAGACTTAGACGTGATTTATCAAGCGCTACGTCTTTCACCTTCTTCGATCAATTCACAGCCATGGAAATTTATTGTGATCGAAAGTGATGCGGCGAAACAGCGCATGCATGAAACGTTTGCCAACAAATTCCAGTTCAACCAAAAACACGTGTTTGATGCATCGCACATTATTTTGTTCGCCTACAACCCAGCGTACAACCGCGATGATTATGCCAAAGTCATTGACCAAGATATCGCCAGCGGTCGCACTAAGGCAGAAGACCGTGAACAAGGTTTCGGCGCTTATGCGTTTGTTGAACTCAATACCGATGAGCAAGGCAACAACCGCGCTTGGACCAAAGCGCAAACTTACATCGCACTGGGGAACACTTTGCACACGTTGGCGCGCTTAGGCCTCCATTCCACCACCATGGAAGGCGTTGACTCTGAGCTTATCGGTAAAGTGTTTAAAGACGAGCTTGATGGCTACGTCTGTGACGTGGCAGTGGCTATCGGTTATCACGATGAAAGCGGCGACTACAATGCGAAATTGCCGAAATCTCGTTTGGCTCAAGACTCAGTTGTTACCGTGCTTTAATTACATTTGATGCTCACATTACCCCGCCGCGCCTTTGCGCGGCGTTTTTGTTGCAAACTCGCCAACGTGACGCGAAATTGTCGGTTTGTCGCCATTTCTCTTATCTATACCATTGATTTATCAAAGCCAGGCGTAGGCATGGTTTTTGAACCTCTTGCATTGTCGGCATTCAAACTTACAAAAGGTCAATTCAAGGAGTGAATAATGGAAGATATGGATATTCAAGCCCTGCAAAAACAAGTGCGCAAAGCCAAGCGCATCGCCTCTGAGCGCGCTGCCGAGTTACATGACTTGGTGGAAGAACGCTTGCCTGCGGCTTACGAAGAGATCCCGGAAATCGCCAAGGCATGCTATGAGGCGTGTTACGAGTGGGCGCAGGTAAACGGTCAACTGCAAGAGTTAGAAGCGTTGCAGGCTAGTGATTCGTAATACGATGTGCGAAATAAAGTTGGACGAACGAATCATTCGCCTAACTCATAAATGTAACGCCAAGATAAGCCGCGCCAAAAGGCGCAGCTTAGCCAGCAGAAAATCGTATTCTCAGATGCCCATTTTGCGACTACTTTAAGCGCGCCGAAAGCTCTTGAGCGCTCGACGCAACTTGCGTTTTAAGAAAATCGCGCTGGGTTTCGTCTAATGACGAGGACGGAATAATAGCGCTGATCACCGAAACAATTTGCCCCGTTTTATCTCGCACCACCGCCGCCACACTGGTGTAGCCATCTTCAAAGTAGCTCTCTCCAATCAGAGCATCCTGCGATTTAGACGCGCTTATAAGCTCGTACAAGGCCTCAACGGTTTTTGGTGTGTTGACAGAAGAAGCCTCAAGTGTTTCTTCAGGATATAACTCGCGAAGCTGCTCTAAGCTGTAATCCGATAGCAATAATCGTCCAACGGTCGTGGCATGGGCAGGTAAACGTGAGCCAACATTCATCGCTCCAGTTAAGGAATTGGGTACCAGAGCGCGCGCCACATACACGACGCTGCGCTCATCTAATATCGCCAGATTGACCGGAAAGCCGATGGTTTCTGCCAAGCGATAAAGGATCGGTTGGCACAAATCCACCATCTCGAGTGACGCCAAATATTCAAACCCCAAGCGCAATACACCACGGCCTAAACTGTACTCATGGTTAGCGCTATTCAGTTCCAAAAAGCCAAGTGACTCTAACGTCACCACAATGCGATACACCGTCGAACGTGGCAAGTTTAAGCGCCTTGCAATCTCAGAGGCTGATAACGCACGAGTGTGTTGATCAAACAGAGTGAGTATCGCCAGTCCTCGCTCTAGCCCCGGCACTTTGTAATCTTGCTGCTCTTTGTTACGACTGCTCATAGCCTATCTTCACCAACGTCCTGTATTTATTGTTTGACTGACTTGCGGCGCAAATGCGCGACTTAATCCAAGGTTTTGGCAGTCTATCAAAAATGCATCAAGATGCGAGTTCGGCTTTACGATAATGTCGCCAACGTCGGCGAGGCGTTCTTCCTGCGCCAACGTAAAAATAGCAATCCGCAAACCACGGCTAAACCAAATGCATAACCGATCCACAATCCTTGTGTTTGCATGGCCAGTTGATAAGCGGCGAGATAACCCACGACAAACGCGATGCCCCAATAACCAAATAAGCAGAAAAACATCGGCGTACGGGTATCATGCAAACCGCGCAGCGCACCGGCCAATATGGTTTGCAAACCGTCAAACAGCAGATACATCGCCATCACCGCAAACAGTGTCCCGGTCAGCGCCGATATTTGCTCAAACTGCGCATCGTTGGCATCGAGAAAAAAGCCAATGATCCAAGTGTGTTGAAACAGCAGTGGCAGTGATACCAGCAGTGCATACCCCACCCCAAACGCGATAGCCAAATCACCACTGCGTTTGTAATCTTGCGCCGCGCCGCGACCATAATGAAAACCGACCCGCACCGCGGCCGCTTGCCCGAGCGCCAGCGGCACCATAAACAAGATATTCGCGACATTAAGGCAAATCATATGCGCCGACAACGCACTGGTACCAAAGCGCCCCACC
>NZ_FNDD01000029.1 GCF_900100015.1 Vibrio xiamenensis
CACGGTCAACAACGCAATTCGTAAAGCGACCAAGCTGAAAAACGAAGCGGACAATCCTGGTAATCAGACTTACCAAGGCTTTATCGGCAGTAGTCACACCATGCAAGCGGTGTATCGCACCATCGACTCCGCCGCATCGAGTAAAGCCAGTATCTTCATTACTGGTGAAAGTGGCACCGGTAAAGAAGTGTGCGCAGAAGCGGTTCATGCGGCGAGTAAACGGGGAGACAAACCGTTTATTGCCATCAACTGTGCTGCGATTCCTAAAGACTTGATTGAAAGTGAATTGTTCGGCCACGTTAAGGGCGCGTTTACTGGCGCGGCGACCGACCGACAAGGCGCTGCGGAGCTGGCTGACGGCGGCACACTGTTTTTGGATGAACTGTGTGAAATGGACTTAGACCTACAAACTAAACTGCTGCGTTTTATACAGACCGGTACGTTTCAAAAGGTCGGCTCCTCTAAGATGAAAAGCGTCGATGTTCGGTTTGTTTGTGCTACCAACCGCGACCCGTGGAAAGAAGTGCAAGAAGGACGTTTTCGCGAAGATTTGTACTATCGTTTATATGTGATTCCATTGCATTTGCCGCCTTTGCGTGAACGCGGCGAGGATGTCACAGAAATTGCATATTCGCTGTTAGGCTTTATGTCTAAAGAAGAAGGCAAGGACTTTGTCCGTTTGTCCCCGGAGGTTGTGGAGCGATTTATTCATTACGAATGGCCGGGTAATGTTAGGCAACTGCAAAACGTTTTGCGTAATGTAGTGGTGTTAAACAATGGCAAAGATATCACCCTTGATATGTTGCCACCGCCTTTGAATAAGCCGCATGAGAGAGAGATACGTGTTCCTGTGTTGGAGAAGGAATCGTTCTCGGTCCATGACATTTTTCCATTATGGATGACTGAAAAACACGCGATTGAACAAGCGATAAAAGCCTGTGAGGGCAACATCCCTAAAGCCGCTGGGTATTTGGATGTCAGTCCTTCGACGATTTATCGCAAGTTACAAGCCTGGAATGTAAAAGAAAAACAGTAGGTATTAATGGAAGTCTTAAATCAAGAAAAAATCGACCGCTTGAGCGGTGAAATCGGTGCTGAAAATGTACCGGTATTGTTGGACATTTTTTTAGGTGAATTAAATACCTATCTTGACTCATTGAGTTCAAACGAAACCCCGAATAAAGGGCAATATTTGCGTGAAATTAGCCATGCATTAAAAAGCAGCGCGGCGAGTTTTGGCGCAGAACGCTTGTGTGCGTATGCTTCAGAAGTGGATGCGGCTGCCAAAGCTGGCAAGCCACATATCGAAAGCACTTATGTCGTGCCGATGATTGAACTGCTTGAAACCACGAAATCTCGTTATCAGCAATTAGTCAATTAAAGCAATTAGTCAGCTAAAACCATTAGTCAGTTAAGTGGTTGGGCTAAATCGTACTGAGTGAATGGCGATTGCCATTCACAAGTTTTCAGGCGGTTTAGCCATCACTAAGCAAAAGCTCAATCGCGTTTTTCAGTTTGAGGCGGTCATGACGCCAAGCGCGATTTGGCGACGCTAAATCTTCAGTGACGCAATTCCATTCAGTCAGCTCGGCATGAGCTTTTTCCCCTAACACCAAATCGATTTTTCTTGCTTTACAGGCACGCTCGCACCATTGCAGTTTTTGTCTCGGTGTCATGCGCCCAGCAGGGCCGTATTCCGGTGCCAAGTTCGCCACAAACACCAACTTGGCTGTTTTATTGTTGTGAATGGCTTGGCCGATTTCTGGTAGCAACAGTGGCGGCATGACACTGGTCAGAAAACTGCCTGGGCCAAGGATAATACAATCGGCTTCATTAAGCGCGGTAACGGCTTCGCGCGTTGCTGGGACTTCAGGGTCGAGGTCAAGGCGCAGCAGGTCTTGCTCCATCTCATCAACACTGGTTTCACCCATCACCCATTTGCCATCGGTAGAGAGGGCACGCAGGTCAGATGGATGCTCCGACATCGGCAGGATATTGACATCCACTTTGAGCATGCCGCGAATTAGGTTGATGGCATCAAGAGGGCGTACCGACAAGTTATCCAGTGCGGTTAACATCAGGTTGCCCAAGTTGTGGCCGTTCAGTTCACCGGCGCCGCGAAAACGGTATTCAAACATCATTGAGCTGATCGACGGTTCGGTGATCAGCTGGTTGATACAGTTACGGGTGTCTCCCCAAGCGATGCCGCCCTGACAGTTTCGAATGCGACCAGTTGAGCCGCCGTTATCTGTGGTTGTGACGATACCAGTGGCATTTGAACCAAAACTTTGCAATGCAGCAAGCATGCGTCCTAAGCCGTGACCGCCACCGATCGCGACGACTTTTTTGGTAGAATATAGAGGCATAAATCGTTCTTATTATGTTTTTAAAACCGCCTATAATTTAGTTTAATCGCGGTTTTATCGATACTCAATAATGGGTAATTTGAGCAAAATGTACCTTTTTTTTGTGACAAGTCTAGTAACCCGTACCGTTATTCAGTATTTTACTCACAGCTGCTAGTCAAAAGGCTGGTTGCCATAACTCCGAGCTTATTTTGCTAAGTTGAATTATCGATATGCGTGATAAGCCAGTGACATTTGGTCACAAGGGCTACATTGGAAATGATGTATGCCTCCCGTGTTTGGAAAGGTGTTCCGTGGCGCAACAATTCGAAGATAATTTTCATCGTAAGTTTTATTACTTACGTCTGTCTGTTACAGATGTCTGTAACTTCAAATGCACATATTGTCTTCCTGATGGTTATAAACCTTCGGGCAGAAAAAACTCGTCTTTTTTAAACCTCGACGAAATCCGTCGTGTGGTTAAAGCGTTTGCTGACTGTGGAACGTCCAAAGTTCGCATCACTGGCGGTGAACCGAGTTTAAGAAAAGATTTCACTCAAATCATTGAGACGGTCGCGGCTACCCAAGGGGTGCAAAAGGTTGCGACCACCACTAATGGTTATCGCATGGCGCAAAACGTTGCCAGCTGGAAGCAGGCCGGGCTTACCCATATCAATGTCAGTATTGATAGTTTGGATCCGCGAATGTTCCATCAGATCACAGGCGAAAATAAGTTTCACCAAGTGATGGCGGGGATCGAAAAAGCGTTTGAAGTCGGCTATGAGCAAGTTAAAGTTAACGTCGTGTTGATGAAAGACTTAAACCATCAACAGCTGCCGCAGTTTCTGGCGTGGATTAAAGATAAACCGATTCAACTGCGTTTTATTGAGCTGATGCAAACTGGCGAGATGGACGAGCTATTTCAGCGCCATCACGTTTCCGGAGTTGCCATTCGTAACCAATTGATTGCCGATGGTTGGATTCTCAAAGTTCGCGCGGCCAATGATGGCCCAGCACAAGTGTTTGTTCACCCTGATTATCAAGGCGAAATTGGCTTAATCATGCCCTACGAAAAACACTTTTGTGAGAGCTGCAATCGACTGCGCATCTCGGCAATGGGCAAACTGCATTTGTGTCTATTCGGTGAGCAAGGCTTAGAGCTGCGCGATCTTCTTCAACACGATAATCAAGAAGCAGAATTGATTGCGCGTATCGAGCAGCAACTCCAAACCAAAAAAGTCAGCCACTTCCTTCATGACGGCAACAGCGGCATGACGCCGCATCTTGCATCGATCGGTGGATAATTCCTTTATTTCAATACGCTTGCCTTCTTTTGACGGCGAGGGTTCATGTATGAAAATGATTAAATAGGTGAGCAAATGGGTCACGCAGAAAGCAAATTTCAACCTGCTAACATCGCAGTACTGACGGTATCGGATACACGCACCGAGGAAAATGATACCTCGGGTCGTTACTTAGCAGAGCAGGCGCAAGAGGCAGGGCATAAGGTCGTTGATAAACAAATTGTTATCGATGATATGTATAAAATTCGTGCGATTGTTTCGCAGTGGATTGCTGACGAAAGTGTGCAAGCTGTAATGATCACTGGTGGCACTGGTTTTACCTCTCGAGACAGCACACCAGAAGCGCTTAAGCCTTTGTTTGATAAAGAAGTGGAAGGGTTTGGCGAGCTATTTCGCTTGGTCTCGTATGAAGAAATTGGCACTTCGACGATTCAGTCGCGCGCCGTTGCGGGTTTTGCCAATCACACGGTGATTTTTGCGATGCCAGGTTCGACCGGCGCTTGCCGTACGGGTTGGACTAAGATTATTCGCCAGCAGCTTGATGCTAGCCATCGTCCGTGTAACTTTATGCCACATTTGTGAGGGGCTGCGGCGATGACTCAACTTACTCACATTAACGCCTCGGGCGAAGCGAATATGGTGGATGTTTCAGCCAAGCAAGAAACCGTGCGCGAAGCACGTGCAGAAGCTTACGTTGATATGGCCGCCGAGACGCTGGAATTAATCGTATCGGGCAAACATCACAAAGGTGATGTGTTTGCGACCGCGCGTATCGCAGGTATTCAGGCGGCGAAAAAAACCTGGGATTTGATTCCTCTGTGCCACCCACTGCTTTTATCAAAAGTGGAAGTTCAGCTCGAAGCATTGCCGCAAACCAACCAAGTGCGTATTGAATCAGTGTGCAAATTGGCGGGGAAAACTGGCGTAGAGATGGAAGCGCTCACCGCGGCATCTGTCGCGGCGTTGACCATCTATGATATGTGTAAAGCAGTGCAAAAAGATATGGTCATCAGTGGCGTGCGTTTGCTTGAGAAAACTGGCGGTAAATCGGGACACTTTAAGGTGGAGTCATGATTAAAGTTCTATTTTTTGCCCAAACTCGCGAACTGGTCGGCGTCGATGAACTTGAGGTTGAAAACACTTTTGCCAGCGCTGAAGCATTACGACAACATTTGGCTTCACAGCCGGGTAAGTGGTCACTTGCGCTTGAAGCAGGGAAACTGTTATGTGCCGTTAACCAGGCCATCGTACCTTTAGAGTCTGAGCTCAAAGACGGCGATGAAGTGGCATTTTTCCCACCCGTTACGGGAGGTTAATATGGATACTCGTGTCGCGGTTCAACATGAAGATTTTGACCTCAATATTGAGTATCAAAAATTGGCTCAGGGCAGTTCTGCCGGCGCTGTGGTAACGTTTGTCGGTAAGGTTCGAGACATGAACCTTGGTGATAATGTTATCGGCTTATCGCTTGAACACTATCCGGGTATGACCGAAAAGTCGCTTAGCGAGATTTGCGATCAAGCTGAGCAACGTTGGCCACTGCTTGGCGTTAAAGTAATTCACCGCGTTGGCGATTTGGATATTGGCGATCAAATCGTGTTGGTCGGCGTTGCCAGTGCTCACCGCGGCGCAGCATTTGAAGCGTGTGAATTCATTATGGATTATCTCAAAACTCAAGCGCCGTTTTGGAAAAAAGAGCGCACCACAGAGCAAACCCGTTGGGTAGAATCTCGTGATAGCGATGCGTTAGCCGCTAAGCGTTGGCATAAGTAATTTCGTCACGAACTTGGTGTCGCTGTGACTGATAGCGAGACCCTATTGAAAAAATTACCATTTCCAATTTAGTAAAACCAAGAAATTGGGCAACAATTACTCTAAAAGCAGCACAGCAGTGCTAAATAAGGAGATGGTAATGGAATCGCCAAAAGTTAAAGAGTATATGACTCATCAAGCGATCACGTTTCGACCTGAGATGTCGTTAAGCGCGGCGCTTGATAAAGTAATGCGTTCGGATCATTTAGGTGGTCCGGTTATCGATGACAAAGAAAATGTCATCGGTTTTCTTTCCGAGCAAGATTTGCTCGATAAATTGGTTAAAGCCAGCTACTTCTGCCAAGACACTCACATTGTCGCTGAGTGCATGCACAAAGAAGTGTTATCGGTTTCACCCAATACCTCGATTTTAGAGTTGGCCGATATGATGAAAATCGGTAAGCCAAAGGTCTATCCTGTGGTCGATAACGGTAAACTAGTGGGTATCATTACTCGCCGTGACGTGTTGCGTGCGATTGGTAAAAGTCTGTCGACCTGTTTTCAACACCCAGTTTAATGTCCCTATTGGTTGAAAAACATCGATTGGTTGCAAAGTATTTAGCCGTCGTCAAAAACTAGTTGTTTAAAAGACCTAGTCGCAAAAACACGTCGCTCAATTTGAATATCCATCAAATATGCATTTTTGTCTTGACCTTGGAGTTAGCTCCAAGGTCTATGCTAGTTGGATGTTAAATAAGAAGGAGACGCATTTATGTGTACTAAACATCAAGCATGTTGCTCTCATCATCAGGTTCCTTCCGAGCAGCCAAGTGCTCATCAACATTCACATTCTTGCAGTTGCGATGACCATCATACACAAGCGCAAAGTCAAACCATGTCTGACCAAGGATGCGGTTGTGCTGAACACGTATCGGCATGTTCAAGTGGCGATCCCAATAGTGATGACGAGGAACCCGCTAAGGGGACCCTGACTCACACTTGGCAAATTCTGGGTATGGATTGCCCATCTTGCGCACGTAAAGTCGAAACCGCGGTCAGTAAGATAGATGGCGTGGAGTCGACACAAGTGCTGTTTGCCACCGAAAAATTGGTGGTCAAAACCCATCAAGCAAACTTAAACAGCCAAATTGAAGATGCCATTACTCGTAGTGGTTTTGGATTTACCTCACCATCGGCATCTGCGCAGTCAGAGCATTCCCCCCGTTCGTGGCGTCAAAACTTGAGCCAGTATCGTCATATTCTAGCAATTGGTGCTGCTATGTTAATTGGCGCCGTTACTCAAACCACTATGCCGCTGGTTAGCCACTGGATATTTGTGCTTACCTGTTTGGTCGGGTTATATCCGGTTGCAAGCAAGGCATTTAAGTTAGCCACATCAGGCACGCCGTTTGCCATCGAAAGCTTGATGACGGTTGCCGCGCTCGGTGCCTTGTATCTTGGCGAAACCGCAGAAGCGGGGATGGTTTTGCTGCTGTTTCTCATTGGTGAGGAGTTGGAAGGTTTCGCCGCGGCTAAAGCGCGCAGCGGCGTGCAGGCTCTGATGGCTTTGGTGCCTGATACCGCAAGCAAAATTATCGATGGCAAGCGAATGACTGTCGCGGTTAGCGACTTGGCGCCGAACGATATTATTGAAGTTTCGCCGGGGGATCGTTTACCCGCCGATGGCTATTTACTTGATGAGTTTGCCAGTTTTGATGAAAGCGCGTTAACTGGCGAATCGGTGCCGGTTGAAAAACGTCGTGAAGAGAGCGTGATGGCTGGCGCGGTTGTAGCAGATCGCGTGGTGCAAATCTGTGTGACATCCAAACAGGGCGAAAATGCCATTGACCGCATTTTGCACATGATTGAAGAGGCGGATTTACGCAAAGCGCCGATTGAGCGCTTTTTGGATAAATTCAGCCGTTGGTACACGCCTTTAATGATGTTGGTGGCATTGTTGGTCGTGGTAGTTCCGCCATTATTGTTCGCTCAGAGTTGGGAAACTTGGGTTTACCGCGGGCTTGCGACACTGCTGATTGCTTGCCCTTGTGCGTTGGTCATCTCAACGCCCGCTGCGATAACCTCAGGCCTTGCGGCAGCGGCGCGTCATGGGGCGTTAATCAAGGGCGGTGCGGCTCTCGAGCAACTTGGCAAAATTCAGCGCGTGGCGTTTGATAAAACCGGCACCTTAACCCAAGGTACGCCTCAAGTGACCGATGTGGTTGCGTTTGGCGATATTAAGCGTGAGCAGTTGCTGAATATTGCGTGGGCGCTTGAACTAGGTTCTAAGCATCCGTTGGCCAAAGCGCTAGTTAGCTATGCTGAGCAAGCCATTGAACCATCACTGCAAGCCACAGACAAACAAGCGCTGCTTGGCAGCGGTGTTCAAGGTGTTATTAACGGCAAGCGTTATCAACTGCTCGCGATGAGTAAACTTGAATCGAGCCTAAAGGCTGAGCATCAGCAGCAGTTGGAAACGTGGCAAGCGCAGGCGAAAACTATCGCTGTTTTAATCGATGATGCCGACCAAGCTATTGGCGCCATCGCCTTGCAAGATAAGGTGCGCACTGACGCAAAATCGGCCATTCAAGCGCTTAAGCGCCTCGATATTCAAACCTTGATGCTGACTGGGGACAATGCGAGTAGTGCCAAAGCGCTCAGCGCAGAGTTGGGGCTTGAGTATCAAGCCAATTTGTTGCCAGAACATAAGGTCGATTACATCAAATCGCTTAGCCAACATGGGCATGTGGCTATGGTTGGTGATGGGATCAACGATGCACCTGCGATGAAAGCGGCGAACATTGGTATCGCAATGGGTGGGGGCAGTGATGTCGCACTTGAAACCTCGGATGCTGCCCTGACGCATAATCGGTTGATTGAACTCGCTAACGTGATTGAGTTGTCGCGTGCAACATCGGCGAATATTCGTCAAAACGTCAGTTTAGCGCTGGGGCTAAAAGGTGTGTTTCTGGTCACCAGTTTACTAGGCATCACCGGGTTGTGGTTGGCGGTGTTAGCCGACAGCGGGGCAACGGCGTTAGTTACTCTAAATGCACTACGTTTATTGCGCTTTCAAGGTCAGCACACAGATACTCAATAATTCAATTTAGCTTGGATTATTGATATGCAACTACATGGTTTGCATTGACTTAAAATGTGATGTAAACCGATTTTATGTGAAAATGTGTATTTCATTGCTTATTTTGTTGTGATTTGAATCACTAATTGTTGGGGTTGAGTTAGGTATTGTATACTTAACGCTATTAAGTACCCAGTGCGTATAAATAGGCAAAATGAACGCCTGAACGTGCGATAACAGGAGCCCCCTATGACTCAAGCAGCAGTATTTCACCTTGGCGTAACCGAAGCCGATTTAAATGGCGCGACCTTAGCTATCATTCCTGGCGATCCAGCTCGCGTGCAGAAAATTGCCGAACTGATGGACAACCCCGTCTTTCTTGCCAGTCATCGTGAATACACTTTGTACCGCGCTGAACTTGATGGTAAGTCTGTTGTGGTTTGCTCAACGGGTATTGGCGGTCCATCAACCTCGATTGCGGTGGAAGAGCTGGCGCAACTTGGCGTTCGCACTTTCTTGCGTGTTGGTACAACCGGTGCCATTCAGCCGCACGTCAATGTTGGTGATATGATTGTGACGACAGGTTCTGTTCGTCTTGATGGCGCGAGTCTGCATTTTGCACCGATGGAATTTCCGGCTGTAGCGGATTTTGCCGTCGCGACAGCCATGAAAGAAGCGGTAGAAGAAGCAGGCGCTGGGGTACATATGGGCGTCACTGCATCAAGCGATACTTTCTACCCAGGACAAGAGCGTTACGATACATTCAGTGGCCGTGTCGTACGCCGTTTCCAAGGTTCAATGAAAGAGTGGCAAGAGATGGGCGTATTGAACTTTGAAATGGAATCAGCAACGCTGCTGACCATGTGTGCAAGTTCAGGTTTGCGTGCGGGCTGTGTTGCGGGGGTTATCATCAACCGTACTCAGAAAGAGACGCCGGATCACACCACACTTAAAGAAGCCGAAACTCGTTCGATTAAAATTGTGGTCGAAGCTGCGCGTAAACTGCTGTAATTTTCGACCAATTGAAACAATAAAAAACCACCGTCAAGGTGGTTTTTTTGTGCACGGTATTTTACTGCGTATCTGGCGTTACGTTGGGCTTGGGAAGCGGTAAATACAAAGTTTCGGTTAAGTCAGAAAGCATCTGGTCGTAAACTTGGGAAATACTTAGCGATAAGTCAGTGGTGAGTTGGTACAACTCTTCTGCCGACATAGTGAGGCGTTCACAGTCGCAGATTTCACCCAGTTTGAGCATCGCTTCCGAGCAACTAGGTGACGCGATGGACAACGGGCTAATCAAAGACAGTTGGTTCATTTTTCGGCGCATTTTATCGCAATGGTATTTGATGCGCAGTTCGCCTTCGTAGCTGTCCACGTCTTGAATCGAAATTCGTAACTGCGTCAGCACTTCCATCGTATCCAACACCTGTTGCCAATTGAGGTGGTATTCATCACTGAGATCTTCACGGTCGGACTCCACCAACCAAGCCAGCGCCACTTCATCCATTAAAAACATACAATGGCGAATGGTTTTGCCATGGATCATCTGGTTGCGGGCGACACTGCGACATTGCCACTCTTTCATCAAACTTTTGAGCTTAAGCTGCAAAATTCGATACATAGGTTTGTTATCAAATTGGGCGGTGGCGATGAGGTGATTGCTTTTGTCGATCATCAGATCCTCAATTTGCTCCAGCGCATTGATGCTGGTTTGAGGGGATTGGGTTAAAGCATGATGGGTTAAGCTGCGGTGTTGGCGACACAGCAACAGAATTTCTCGAAGTACCACTAACACATCGTATTTACGTTGCAGTGTGGTTTGGCGTTGTTTAGAGAAATAAAGCAATAATCCGAGAATGCCAAACGAGAGCAGCATAGAGACAACAACGAACATAACGCACTCCTTTTGCGATAGTGTTACTCATTTCAGAGCATTCCATACGTAATAACATGCATGCATCATGCCATTCATTATTTGCAGTTAAACCAATATATTATACTAATAAAAGCCAACTAAATGCGCCATTTTGGTGCGCTGCGAACTAAACAAGTGAAGGCAATAAAAAAGCCTCGAGACATGACTGCCTCGAGGCTTGAATTTTCGCAAGTATGGGTTACATAACGCGCATACCAGGTTGCGCACCTTCGTGTGGCTCAAGAATCCACAGCTCGCTGCCACCAGGGCCTGCGGCGAGGATCATGCCTTCAGACATACCGAATTTCATCTTACGTGGTTTAAGGTTTGCTACCACTACGGTGTATTTGCCCACTAAGTCTTCTGCCTTGTATGCGGCTTTGATGCCAGAGAAGACTTGACGCATTTCACCGCCGATATCAAGCTGGAATTTCAATAGCTTGTCGGCTTTTGGCACTTCTTCGCACGAGACGATTTTAGCGATGCGCAGATCCACTTTGGCAAAATCATCAAATTCGATTTCATCGCCAATCGGGTCTTTGCTGAGTTCGGTTTCTTCACCGGCAAGTTTGGCTTCGGCTTGCTCTTTTGCCGCCATTTCAGCCGCCGCATCTTCTTTTGATGCTTCGATCATCGCTTCGATATTTTTCGGATCGATACGATTGAACAGAGCCTTAAACTTAGTGATGGCGTGGCCAGTTAATGGCGTAGCGATACCATCCCAAGTCAGCTCTTCATTTAAGAACGCTTCTGAGCGCGCAGCAAGTGCCGGCATGACTGGTTTCAAGTAGGTGATAAGAACGCGGAACAAGTTGATACCGACAGAACAGATGTCTTGTAGCTCTTTGTCTTTGCCTTCTTCTTTAGCAACCACCCAAGGGGCTTTTTCGTCAACGTATTGGTTCGCTTTGTCTGCCAATGCGGTGATTTCACGAATCGCACGACCGAATTCACGAGTTTCAAACAGTTCAGCGATACGCTCTGCCGCTGCAACAAATTCGTTATACAGTGCTGGCTCTGCAAAATCTGCTGATAGCTGACCGTCAAAACGTTTGCTGATAAAGCCTGCATTACGTGATGCAAGGTTAACGATCTTGTTGACCACATCGGCGTTAACACGTTGAGTGAAGTCTTCAAGGTTAAGGTCAAGGTCGTCAATACGGCTGTTCAGTTTGGCGGCGTAGTAGTAACGCAGACACTCGGGATCTAAGTGATCGAGGTAAGTACTCGCTTTGACGAAAGTGCCTTTTGATTTTGACATTTTCGCACCGTTAACCGTGACGTAACCGTGGACGAAAACGTTGTTAGGTTTACGGAAGCCCGAACCTTCAAGCATCGCAGGCCAGAATAGGCTGTGGAAGTAGACAATGTCTTTACCGATAAAGTGGTAAAGCTCAGTGCTGCTGTCTTTGTTCCAGTATTCATCGAAATCTAGGTCATTACGTTTGTTACATAGGTTTTTGAATGAACCCATGTAGCCAATTGGAGCATCCAGCCAAACGTAGAAGAATTTGCCCGTTTCACCTGGAATTTCAAAGCCAAAGTAAGGCGCGTCACGAGAGATATCCCATTGTTGCAGGCCTGACTCAAACCACTCTTGCATTTTATTGGCGGTTTCGCTTTGCAAAGAACCTGAACGAGTCCACTCTTTAAGCATGGTTTCAAATTGTGGCAGATCAAAGAAGAAGTGCTCAGAATCTTTCATCACTGGCGTCGCACCAGACACCGCTGATTTTGGATTGATCAGATCTGTCGGGCTGTATGTCTCGCCACACGCATCGCAGTTGTCGCCATATTGATCTTCTGACTTACATTTCGGGCAAGTGCCTTTAACAAAGCGATCTGGCAAGAACATTTCTTTTTCAGGGTCGAAAAGTTGCGAGATAGTGCGGCTAGAAATAAAGCCATTTTTCTTTAATTCTAGATAGATATGTGATGCCAGCTCGCGGTTCTCATCGGAATGAGTGCTATGGTAATTATCAAAGCTGATGTCGAAACCGGCGAAATCTTTTTGGTGCTCTTCACTGACCGCAGCAATCATTTGCTCTGGAGTGATACCCATCTGTTGAGCTTTAAGCATGATCGGTGTGCCGTGCGCATCGTCAGCACAGATGAAATTTACAGTGTTGCCTCTAAGACGCTGATAACGAACCCAGATGTCCGCTTGGATATGCTCAAGCATATGACCCAGGTGGATCGAACCATTAGCGTACGGAAGGGCACAAGTTACCAACAGTTTCCGTGAAGGAAAGTTTCTTGGATCGTTTGCCATACTTAATTTTCGCTTTCTTGATAGGTATAAAATAGATGCCAATATTACCCGATCCAAGTCGCAACTCCAAGCTGTCAAACCAACGAATCCCTTAGTATTTTTGGGGTTCTGGTCAGGATATGTCAGTGTTAGCATAGGGATAAAAGGAGGGCGTATGCACCATTTCTCATCCAAGCAAGATTTTTGTGATTGGCTGAACCAGTTTCAGCATTCAAATTTGATCGCCGAGTGGGCGAGCCAGCCTCATTTCGTCACAGTGGAACCAAGCGGCGAATTTAAAATTCGCTTTCCGTTTGCCAGTGCAGATTTGCCAAGCCAATTAACCGATTGGATTGAAAAATCCCAGCGCGAACAGCAAGTGCCGCCGTTTGATTTTTCTGTGGGTATTGATGTCAAAGCGCTCGAAACACCCGTTGAGCAAAGCGTGAATGGGGTGAAAAACATCATTGCGGTTACATCGGGAAAAGGTGGTGTCGGTAAATCGACGACCGCGGTGAACTTGGCGCTGGCGTTGGCAAAATGTGGCGCTCGAGTTGGTCTGCTTGATGCGGATGTTTATGGTCCTTCGGTGCCGATGATGATTGGCAAGCAGGACGCGAAACCTGAGGTGCGTGACAATAAATGGATGCAGCCGGTCGAAGCCCATGGCATTTATAGCCACTCAATCGGTTTTTTAGTCGATAAACAAGAAGCGGCGATTTGGCGCGGCCCGATGGCGTCCAAAGCCTTGGCGCAATTGCTTAATGAAACCGAGTGGCCAGACTTAGACTATTTAGTGATTGATATGCCGCCGGGCACCGGTGATATTCAGCTTACCTTAGCTCAGCAAATTCCCGTAACTGGCGCGGTCATCGTCACGACACCTCAAGACCTAGCACTGGCCGATGCCCGTAAAGGCGCCAGTATGTTTGATAAGGTTGAAGTTCCTGTGGTCGGCATTGTTGAAAACATGAGTTATCACATTTGTAGTCACTGCGGTGAAAAAGAGCACATTTTTGGCGAAGGGGGCGCGGCGAAGATGGCGAGTGAATACGGCTTGTCTCTGTTGGCGCAAATTCCTCTGCATATCGATATGCGACAAGATATTGATAACGGTTGTCCGACCGTTGCGGCGCGTCCGGAATCTGAACATAGCGCACGCTATATCGAACTGGCTCAATCGGTCGCCAGTCGACTGTTTTGGTATGGTACCGCTAAGCCTGATGCAATTTTGTTCACTATGGTTGAATAACCATCAATTGCGCCGAAATTAGTTTTTCTGCCCGTTCAAAGCAAGTAATCGTTTGCATGGGCAGATATTGTGCTATTTCAGGAAAACCTTACATTTTCCTGTATTCCAGACTAGTATCGACGGGGCTCTGACCCTATAATCAGGCGGTTTATCGAGTTACATCATCGGGTGCAAGAATAATGTCTGATAAAAGTCAGTGCGTCATAGTCGGGATCGCAGGCGCTTCCGCTTCTGGAAAAAGTCTCATCGCGAGTACCATCTATAACGAACTTCGAGAAAAAGTGGGCGACCATCAAATCGGTGTGATTACGGAAGATTGCTATTACAACGATCAAAGCCACTTAAGCATGGAAGAGCGTGTAAAGACAAACTACGACCACCCGAATGCCCTTGACCACGATCTTTTGTGTGAACACCTTGAAGCGTTGGTAAGAGGCGAAGCGGTTGAAGTTCCCGAGTATAGCTACACAGAACATACTCGAACCAGTAACAGCAGAACGCTGACACCAAAAAAAGTGATCATTTTAGAAGGCATTTTGCTTCTTACGGATCCTCGTCTTCGTGACCTAATGCATGCGACCGTATTTATGGATACGCCGCTTGATATCTGCTTGCTGCGCCGCGTTAAGCGTGATGTAGAAGAACGTGGTCGTACGATGGACTCGGTATTGAAGCAATACCAAGCCACGGTTCGTCCTATGTTCATGCAATTCATCGAACCTTCTAAGCAATATGCTGACATCATTGTTCCTCGTGGCGGTAAAAACCGAATCGCGATCGATGTTCTTAAAGCTCACATTGCAAGACTTTTGAAAGCTTAGGCACAAGTCGCTTTATTTTTTCCCTGATAAATGGCACTTTGAGTGCCATTTTTCGTTTTAGAATCCTATTCTTAGAGGAATCTAATTGGACAAGGGAAAGGCGATGAAGAAACTGTTCCTATTCTTAGCTGGCCTTGTTGTCGCGGTGATTATTGCGATTACAGCGCTGGTGCTGTTGGTAAACCCAAACCAATTCAAACCCCTGATTGTCAAACAAGCTAAGCAACAAACCGGCTTAGATTTGGTGATCGACGGCGACATCAGTTGGCAATTCTTTCCGTCCTTGGGTTTTGAATTGGGTAAAACAGAGCTCAAAAATCCGCAAGGCTTCAGCGAGCCAAATTTATTCAAAGTTGAGTCGGTGGGTGTTGATGTTTCGGTGATGCCACTACTTAGCCATAAACTGCAAATCGGTAACGTCACCCTTGATGGCGCTGAGTTTTATCTCGAAACGCTCAAAGACGGTCATAAAAATATCGATGCGTTAACCAAAGCGCAAGATGCTCAAACCAATACGCAATCGTCTGAACAATCGAGTGACGCTAAAGCGCCAGCCTCGACGGACGCAAATGCTGAACCCACCGAATCGAAACAAGCCTGGACCATTGAGCTTGCGGGTGTGACGATCAACAACGCGATGTTGGATATCAATGATAAACAGGCTGGCAGCCATACCAAACTGTATGACTTGGCGTTGAATCTGTCGGAGTTTGCCTTTGATACTTGGACCAACGCGAGCTTCGCCGCTAAAGGGCAAATCAATCAACAGTCGTTCGCCGCAAAAGGCGAAGCGGGCTTCAAACTGGCGCCAGGATTTAGCCAGTATGAACTGCGCAATATCAATCTTGATGCCAGCTACCAAGACCCAAGCAACCAAATTGATTCCGCCAAGTTTGAATTGGAGAGTTTTGCGTTTGACCAATCCAATGCGCTTAATTACTCGATTAAAGGCAAAGCGGCGGATATGACTTTGGATCTATCCGGTAAAGGCAGCGTTGAAGTCGACAGCGATATGACGCTCGCGCAGCTTAAGTCATTTAGTTTATCAGGGAAGGTGAATGGTGAGTCATTGCCACAATCGCCGCTGAATATTGATATGGCGTCAAATATTCGCTTTGACTTAAAACAGAATCAACTGAGTGTTGAACTTGAGAAGTTAGCGGCCAATGATATTGAACTTGATGGCCAAGCTAATGTGACGCTCGGTGATATTCCGAAAATTCGTTTTGGTCTGCATAGCGCTAATATCGATCTGGATGCTTTACTTGGCAGTGGCAGTAGCTCTAAAACTGACGCTCAGCCAGCTCAATCTAAAGCGACAAGTTCCACAGCAAGTAGTTCTCCATCAAGTAGTGCCAGCGCGCCGCAAGAGCCGGATCTTTCAGCATTGAAAACTTTGGACTTACAAGGTGAGATCTCCATCGATAAATTCAAAGCATCCGGCGCTAAGCTGCAAAATGTCGCGGCGAAATTTGCGGTGAATAAAGGCATTGCCAAGCTCAGCAGCTTTAGTGCCAACCTGTATCAGGGTTCAGTGAATGCTTCTGCGACATTAAATGCCAACAATCGCCCTGCAACTTACACCGTGAGTAAGCAGATCAAAGGGGTTCAGATCCAACCGTTACTGGTTGATGTGGCGGACAACGATATTCTTGAGGGAACAGGGAACATCACCGCGAATCTTAAAGGTAAAGGTTTGCTGGTGGATGAAATTCAGAAAAATCTCGATGGCAAAATTGATATTGCGTTTAATGACGGCGCGGTACATGGCATCAATGTCGCGCAGTTGATTCGTAAGAACTACGCCAAAATCAAAGGCAAATCCATTGATGATAAAGAAGGGGTACAAAAGACCGATTTCAGTGCGGTGACGGCAACCCTAAATCTTGCTCAAGGGATAGTCTCGACCAACAATCTCAGCATGCAATCGCCGCTTTTGCGCGTGCATGGTGAAGGTTCGGCCAACACGCTTAATCAAACTCTCGATTTTCTTATCGATACCTCAATTGTCGGTACTTTGGAAGGTCAGGGCGGTAAAGACATTGACGATCTTAAAGATCTAACCATTCCGATCAACATCTCTGGCCCATGGGCAAAATTGAAGTACAAATTGGTATTTGATGATGTACTTAAGCAAAAAGCCAATAAAGAGATCGACCGTGGCTTGAAAAAGCTCGATGAAAAGCTTGGCGATAAGATTAAAGACGAGAAAACCAAAGATGCGGTCAACAATCTACTTAAAGGCTTGTTTAACTAGCGAAAAATGACAAAAACAAAAGAGGCTCACGATTGAGCCTCTTTTTTATGTTTTGAATCAAGTGGCCTGAGCGTGAATTACTGGCTTACCAATCAATTCCTTTTTGCGCTTTTACGCCTGATTCGAAAGCATGCTTAACGTTTTTGACTTCTGAAACCGTGTCCGCCAGTTCAATCAGTTCGCGGTGAGCGGCGCGACCGGTAATGATGACAGATTGCATTTTAGGTCGTTTGTTCAGTGCTTCTAACACCTCTTCAAGTTCGATATAGCCGTAGTTCACCATGTAAGTCAGCTCATCAAACAGTACAACGTCAATCGACTCGTCGCTGAGCATGCGTTGGCACTCTTTCCATACCACTTGAGCGGCGGCAGTATCGGTTTCCTTGTTTTGGGTTTCCCAGGTAAAGCCTGTCGCCATTACTTGGAATTCCACGCCGAGTTTATCAAGCACGTTGCGCTCGCCGTTGTCCCATGTGCCTTTAATAAATTGCGCGACAGCGCATTTAAGGCCGTGACCTACCGCGCGAGTAATGGTGCCGAACCCAGAGGTCGATTTGCCTTTACCATTGCCGGTAATGATAAGGAGTAGGCCTTTTTCTTGCGTCGCTGCGGCAATTTTAGCGTCGACTTTTTGTTTCACTTTTTGCTGGCGCGCTTTATGACGCTCTTGTTTGGACTCTTCAGCTGACATCTTTCATCCCTTTTATAAATAGTATGTGCTGGAATGATAACGAAAAAACACCGCCAATAGCGAATTTGTTTTTGTGTTTCGTTGAAGTGATGATGAAGGGTGAAAAATGTGTCTCGCCTTGCTTTTAAAGATGTGTGCGCAGCGAGACAAAATTTAATGATTGGCTGGCAAGTGCGCTTGATGGCGAATATTGAGCTCTTGGCTATGACAACTATTCAGCGTTCTCGAACCACTGTGGATGGCACTGTGCCAATCGGTACGCCAAGCATAGCGGTCGCGCTGAGGGTCATTGAGATCGCCACTGAATTCCGATACCGCTTGATGCTTGGACTTTAAATCCATGCCCATTTTTTGCCAAAACGCGGCGCGGCGTGAGCTCGAATGGGGAGAGGTATCACAGCAAGGCACCATCTTACCGGTTACTTCGCACGCTTCATTGTTGCTAATGCGTTGATGTTGGCGAATAAATTTAAGGCAGGTTGCAACTAAACTGCTGCCATAACCTTGGTTGCGATAATGTGGAGTGGTGTCACCATTACCAAATAGATCATCGATATGAATGGACGAAAGATGTTTGCTTTCACCGCGGCGGTGATAGGCGTACTTGAGCGTCATATCCAAAGTGATTTTGTGCCCGTCAGCTAGGGTTAGTATTGCCGATGCCGTTGAAATCAAAGGCGTTTTGTTAATTAACACCAATTGGATTTGACTGGAATCTTTGTGAGTAAACCAACGCGCCATAGCAGTCACCATAATGAAATAGTTTATGGATTATAAACTAATGCATGACCAAGAAAACCACAAAATTATGCATCACACTTCATTTCATTTAAGAAAATCCTGACGGACTTATGTCTGGCTAAGGTAAAAACTGGGTAAGGTTACTTTGGTAAGTGATGTCTATATGGATGGCGAGCCTATGGGGATTGATTAAAGCGCAAAGCAACGACGACGTTGACAGTCGTCGTTGCTATTGAATATCGCGTTTAGATCGGCAGATGGGCTGTGATGGCCTTTGCGATATCGTTGTATTCTTGCTCAGAGAGATAAACCTTACCTGGATTCATGGCAAACACTGACCCCCATTCAAATTCCTCTTGGTATTTCGGAACTAAGTGGAAATGGAGATGAGCACCAGTATCTCCATAAGCGCCGTAGTTGATTTTTGCTGGTGAAAACGCTTTGTGTAGCGCATTGGCTACCATATTCACCTCGGCAAAAAATTGATTCCGTTCTTGATCGGTTAAATGGATCATTTCGCTGACATGTTTTTTTGTCGCAACAATCACTCGTCCTTTATGACTTTGCTCTTTAAATAGAACCACAATTGAAGCGCTAAGCTCAGCGATTTTAATGCCAAATTGACTGAGCAGTTCTCCTTCCATGCAGTAGGCGCATTGATTATCTTTCATGACATTGTTTCCTGGTTATTTGGGATAGTAGTTATATTGACCAAATCAATATAAGCACCTTTTGATATTGGTATACTATCTTAGATCAACGAAATAGGATTAAACCGTTTGATAAGGTTGTTAATAGACTGTTCTAGCTTACTTTATCGGGTTTTTCTCGATTGAGATTGGTTGAAAATTTAGTTGTTATACCAATTTTACGAATTGCTGAGTTTGGCGAAAACACGCACAATTGTGTAAAGCATTTTTATAGCCTAAGAGGGAAGTTATGCGTCAACCGTTTTCAATATTAGTGGTATGTATGGGCAACATTTGCCGTTCACCGACTGGAGAGGCGATTTTACGAGCCAAAGCTCAGCAAATGGGTGTGGAGGTTGAAGTAGATTCTGCAGGAACTATCGGCTATCACGCAGGAAGTCCCCCAGATAAACGCGCTCAAGCCGCGGGTAAAAAGCGTGGTTATTCGTTTGCGGGGATTCGTGCTCGGCAAGTCAGTGATGAAGACTTCACGCGCTTTGATCTTATTTTGGCGGCAGATAACGATAACCTTGCAGATCTAAAAGCGCGTTGCCCTGCCTCTGAGCAGCACAAGCTGAAGCTATTTATGAGTTACGCCAGCGCAGATATCGATGAAATTCCTGATCCATACTACGGTGGCGAGCAAGGGTTTGAACTGGTGCTTGACCTAATTGAAGATGCGGCAGAAAGCATTCTTATTAGTCTGTAGCAGAATGTAAGTCTGTAGCTGAATTTAAGCGGCCATGACACGGCCACTGAAATAGTCATTGCTCACAATATACTCAATGTTACGAATCAGCTCATCTTGCAACTCGACCCAGCGCAGTTCTTCCAACGAATCGTCATAAGAGGGAATAACCGCGCCCACTCGAATATTGAATGGATTGAGCTCTTTTCCCCAACTCTGAGTAAATCCTGAAACCACCGAGGCGGCATTTTCAAATCCAGCCACATTGGGAGCGTTGTCTTGCGAGATGACATTCACAATCACGCCTTGACGGTGGTGTTTACGCAGCCGTTCTGCCGTTGCTTGGCTGTAGCGAAACAGCATTGATGCCAGCGAAGACATGCTTTGCCCAGCAGTATCCGCAGAGTGATCGTCCATCAGTGAGGGGATCGCACTCGGCGTGAAATGGTTGATCAGCACATCCGGCGCTTGTTGTAAGTCGTGTTCGATATCATCAAACAACTGATTGATGGCGTCACCAGAGTGGTCCACTAAAGGGTATTGGTAAACGCGATCAGAAATGGCTCGGCAGCATTGATAAGTGGTATGCAGTCGTTGAGCATCTTTGTCACACAACACCACGCGTGCTCCCAAATTAATAAAGTGCATTGCCAGTGTCGCCCCGAACCTCGACCCTGCCGAAGTGATTAATATCACAGCATATTTTATGTCCATCTCTCCCTCCCGTAGAATCAACTGATTCCAAATGGTTCACCTATCATGGTTGATTAGCTGTGGCTTAGGTGTGAATAAGGTCAAATTACGTGTTGATAACTCAGCCTTGCGTTCATAATTTGGGCTATTTCACATAAATGTGGATAGTGTTTTAGCTCGAATTACATTGATCTTGGTTATGAAATGATACGAATAAAGGAGGCGTGTTAGATCACACTTGCACGCGCATTTGGTCATGGCGTTGAGCGCTAATTAATTGATTATAAAGATCGGCTGGAATCGCTTGGCGTGGTTGTGTGTCGGCTAAGCGGCGTCTTTGGTGGCCAGATAAGTTGTGATAGACCTCTTCAGGCAAATCGTGGGTTTGCTCGGGCAAATAGACCAGTGGTTCTGGGGTCAGGTAGTGGATAAGCTTAGCGCCCGATAAGCCACTGTCATGAAACTGCTTGGCTTGATGAGCAGATACAGCGTAGGAGCTTTGATCGGAACGCAGTGGTTGCGGTTGTTGCAATTCAAAGCGTTGCCTGAGCAGGGTATCGTTAGTGATGACTTCATCAACCACTTCAACCGGGGTGTTGTCTCGTACATCGTCAGAAAACATCGACAAAATCAGCGCAAAATCGGCCCGACGCCCTTCATGTACAGCATGGTTAATCCCATTGCCGAATTGAAGCTCGTTGATGATCGCAGCTTTGTCTAATGTATGGACTTGCATAGTACTCCTCGCTTAGTGCTTTCTTAACGGCGTGCGAGGGGTAAACTTTAGATAAATAATAAAAAAGCCTGCGTGATAGCAGGCTTTTTAAACAACTTGTGATTTCTCACAATCTGGTTAGCTCAGATTATTTTGCAAAATTCTCAGCAACGAAATCCCAGTTAACTAGAGCCCAGAAACCGTTCATGTAATCTGGACGTACATTGCGGTAGTCAATGTAGTAAGCGTGTTCCCAAAGATCCACAGTTAGGATTGGTGTTGCGCTTTCGTCAGTAAGCGGAGTTGCTGCGTTTGACGTGTTAACGATGTCTAGTGAACCATCGGCTTTTTTCACTAGCCAAGTCCAAGAAGAACCGAAGTTGTTGATTGCAGATTCGGTGAACTTCTCTTTAAACGCTGCGAAAGAACCGAATGAAGCGTTAATTGCGTCAGCAACTGCGCCAGTTGGTTCGCCGCCACCGTTTGGAGATAGGCAGTGCCAGTAGAAAGTGTGGTTCCAGATCTGAGCAGCGTTGTTAAATACGCCACCAGTAGAAGTTTTGATGATCTCTTCTAGAGTTTTGCCTTCAAACTCAGTTCCTGGAATCAGGCCGTTTAGTTTCACAACGTAAGTGTTGTGGTGTTTGCCGTGGTGGTAATCAAGAGTTTCAGCTGAGATATGTGGTTCTAGCGCGTCTTTCGCGTAAGGAAGAGCTGGTAATTCAAATGCCATTGCTCGATTCTCCATATTTTAGAAAGAGTTACCTCTTTCGATTGCTTCCAGTGTTTTTATTTGTAAGTGCTCGTAGTGGCCACTCTGTTGTCATTTGACTGACTTGAGGTTCATTTTAGCAAGTTTTTACTTTATTAAAAGGGGCGTAACAAAAAATTATCTAATCTGATCAATATCCTCTAAATCCCTAGACATTATATGCTTTTTATTCTGCAATGATCGTTTAGAATAACCCGCTATACGGCAGTAACTCCGGTAACGAGGAAGCAATGGAAACTATCGACAAAATTAAACAGCAAATCGCAGAAAATACGATCCTTCTTTACATGAAGGGTTCGCCAAAACTCCCAAGTTGCGGTTTTTCATCGCAAGCTGCGCAAGCATTGATGGCTTGTGGCGAAAAATTTGCGTACGTGGATATTCTGCAAAACCCAGATATTCGCGCTGAATTGCCTATCTACGCTCAATGGCCAACATTTCCACAGCTATGGGTTGAAGGTGAGTTGATCGGCGGTTGTGACATCATTATTGAGATGTTCCAAAAAGGCGAACTTCAGCCATTAATCAAAGAAGCAGCGGCACGTGCTGGAACAGACGCTGAATAATACTGTTTATATTTACAGTTAATCTTGATTTTTAAAGGCCACATTGCATAATGTGGCCTTTATTGTTTTATTGCTCAGGGCTTTATGGCGCGCTTATTTATTGCAGAAAAACCCAGTCTTGGTCGCGCCATCGCGGCGGCTTTGCCTAATCCTCAGAAAAAGGATCAAGGCTTTATTCGCTGCGCCAACGGTGACATTGTGACTTGGTGCATCGGTCATTTACTGGAGCAAGTTGAGCCCGATGCCTACGACGAGCGCTACAAAAAGTGGAATATGGCCGATCTGCCCATCGTTCCGCAGCAGTGGCAACTTAGGCCGCGAAAATCGGCCAGTAAGCAGCTCACTGTTGTGCGTAAACTGCTTAAAGATGCCAGTGAAATCATTCATGCGGGCGACCCAGACCGCGAAGGGCAGTTGTTGGTCGACGAAGTGATCGATTACTGCAAAGTCAGCCAAAGCAAAAAAGCCAATATTCAACGTTTGCTGATTAGCGATTTAAACTTGCCAGCGGTGAAGCGAGCACTGAGTCACATGCGCAGCAACCGCGATTTCATTCCTCTTTCTGTGTCTGCTTTAGCACGCTCCCGTGCGGATTGGTTGTATGGCATGAATATGTCGCGCGCTTACACCTTGCTTGGCCAAAAAGCCGGTTATCAAGGCGTACTTTCCGTTGGGCGAGTGCAAACGCCAGTGCTTGGGCTCGTGGTTCGCCGCGATGAAGAAATTGAAAACTTTGTTCCGCGCGACTATTTCACTCTCGATGCGTTGATTCCCTATCAAGATGGGCAGCATAGCTTTGATATTCGAGCGCGCTGGAAACCGAGTGAGGCATGTAAGCCTTGGCAAGATGAAGAAGGGCGAGTGCTCAGCCGTAAATTGGTTGAAAATGTTGCCAGCCGAATTGCCAATCAACCGGCGACGGTCACCGAATCAGAGCAAAAGCAAACCAAACAAGCACCGCCGCTACCGTATTCGCTTTCTGCGCTGCAGATTGATGCGGCAAAACGCTATGCGATGAGTGCTCAACGCGTGTTGGATACCTGCCAGGCTTTGTATGAAAAGCACAAGCTGATCACTTATCCGCGTTCGGACAGTCGTTACCTGCCGCTGGAACACTTTGCTCAGGCACAAGCGGTCACCAGTGCGATCGCAAATAATGCCAAAGAGCTGCAAAGCGCAGTCTCGGGCGCGAATCTCAGCCTCAAATCCAAAGCGTGGAATGATAAAAAAGTCGATGCTCACCACGCGATCATTCCCACTCCAAAACAAGCGTCCGTCAACGCTTTGTCTGGTGATGAGATGAAAATCTATGCCCTGATTGCGCGCCAATATCTAATTCAATTCTATCCTGCGGCGGTATACGCAGAAGCGAAGCTGGTGTTTGATATTGCGGGCGGCATTTTTATTGCCAAAGGACGCCAGTTATTGTCGCCAGGTTGGAAGACCTTGATGGGCGGTAAGAACCAAGAAGATGATGACGGCGTCGATACGGTGCCGCCGCTTGAAAAAGGTCGCGTGTTGACTTGCCGTGAAGGCGAGATTAAAGATCGCAAAACTGAGCCGCCACGCCATTTTACCGAAGCCACTTTGCTGCAAGCGATGACCGGGATTGCCCGTTTTGTTGCTGATAAAGAGTTGAAAAAGATTTTGCGTGACACCGATGGTCTCGGCACTGAAGCAACTCGCGCTGGTATTTTAGACACGCTATTTAAGCGTCAGTTGCTTAAACGCCAAGGCAAAATTATTTTAAGTAGTGAAGCGGGAAGGGGCTTAATCCACGCGCTACCAAGTGAGTCAACCTATCCGGACATGACGGCACATTGGGAGCATCAGTTGCAGGCGATGGCAGAAAAGAATCAAGCTTATCAACCTTTTATTCAAACACTGCAAAATCAGATAGAGCAGCTCATCAGTCAAGTTAAACAGGCGCCAGTGCCTGAGTCGTTGCGTTCGCTGCCTAAAGTGGAGCGCCCTGCGTTTCGAAAGTCGCGCAAGCGCACCACACGAAAAAGCACCAAAAAAGCCTCTGAATAACGAATACTAAAAAGCCAGCGAAATATGCTGGCTTTTTAATCACTGTTATTGATAACCGTTTTTTGAAGATGAAAGCTTACCAAGGCAGCGGCGTGCCGTCATAGTTAATAAATTGTCCGGATTGTTCGAGTGTGCTGCTATCGATAACCTTGATTAAACCCAGTGCTGAGGTTTGAGTGTCTATGCTTGCATTCTTGCCGCCCATATCGGTTTTCACCCAGCCCGGGTGGAGGGCAAGTACGGTGACGCCAACTGGTTTGAGGTCATTACTTAAACTTTTGACTACCGAATTAAGCGCGGCTTTGGATGAGCGATACAGATAACCGCCGCCGGCGGTATTTTCGGTCATGCTACCGACTTTGGATGAAATACAGGCAATTTTCCTTAGTTCGCCTTGTTCAAGTAGCGGATAAAAGGCTTCAATTAATTTTTGCGGTGCAATGGCATTGATTTCAAACACTTTGCGCCATTCCTCGACATCAGTATGACCAAAGCCATAATTTTTCGGCCCGTAGTAGCCAGCGTTACAGATGATCAAATCCAGCGCAGGAAGTTGCAATGCGAGTGCTGGTAGCGCCGTATAATCGGTAACCTCAAGTTGGTGGCAGGTGAGATTAGGGGAATGTTCGGCAAGGTCGATGAGCGCCGCTGAGTTATCTAGGTCGCGGTAGGTAGCATGTACATGCCAGCCTTTTTTAAGATATTGTTGAGTCAGGCTAAAACCGATGCCTCGATTCGCGCCTGTAATAAATACGCGGTTCATAATGGACTCCTTTTCGCACTTATTATGGTCTATTTTGCGCGGCTTGAAAGCGAAACGCAAACCGTAGGTAAAGCCCGGTTCACAGTTTGGCTGTAGGATTAGAACAAAACCTTATCTGTAGTAACTAACTGATTTATATGAATACTATTTGAGTATTAAACCGATTGAAGAGTGCAATGATTCCACTGATTTACCATTCAATATATTCGCAATTGATTTTGCCCGCGAAACACCGCTATCCGATCAGTAAATATGGTTTGCTCTACCAAGCGGTGTGCGAGCAACAGCAAAACGATCTCAGTTGGGCTGGGCAGTTTGAGTTTTTTGAGCCGCAACCACTTAGCCTAGATGCAGTAAAAGGCGTGCATGACGCAGACTATGTCGATGCTTTAGTTCGCGGTGAGCTTCCTGCCGCTAAGATGCGTCGCATTGGTTTTCCGTGGAGTGAGCGCTTAATTGAACGCACTTTAATGTCGGCTGGAGGAACGTGTTTAACCGCGCAGTTGGCAGCAGAACACGGCGTTGCTATCCACTTAAGTGGCGGTTATCACCATGCTCATTATGATTTTGGTAGCGGGTTTTGCTTGTTTAACGATTTGGTGTTGGCTGCCCAACATGCACTGAGCTTGCCGCATATTGGAAAAGTGCTGATTGTCGACAGCGATGTGCATCATGGCGATGGCACTGCGACCTTATGTGCCAATCGCCAAGATATTATTACGCTCTCTTTTCATTGCGACAAAAATTTTCCTGCGCGCAAGCCGAATTCCACCATCGATATTTCTTTGCCGAGAGAGACCGGCAGCGACGAATTTTTACAGCAATTCACCTCTGCAGTGAGTACGGCGGTGGCGCTCTATCAGCCCGATTTTATCCTTTACGATGCAGGCGTAGACATCCATCAAGACGACGAATTGGGTTATTTAAACGTCAGCAGTGAAGCGCTGTTTGAACGAGATTGTTTTATGTTTGCGCTTGCTAAGCAACACGATTGTCCTATTGCCTGTGTGGTTGGGGGCGGCTATCGAGACAATCACGCCAGTTTGGTTCCTTTGCATCTGAATTTAATCCATGCAGCGCATCAAATTTGCGTAGAATAAGCCAATGGTTACAAGCTCACTATTAACCTTTTGATGTAATCAATCCATTTAAAAATGAACTATTTGCTGTTTTATTGTTAAAAAAATTAGTACATTAGCGAACACTTTATCACCACAGCAAAAATCGCTGACTGTTCTATTCTTGTGTAAGACCTAGTTTCAGCGGACAGGCGTTTATGGATATGCATTCTTGCGGGAGATTTCATGTTTAACAGCAAAAAACTCACCAAACGGGTTGAGGAATTAGAGCAACAATTGCTGCTTCTCAACGCCTTTAATTCGTCAATCAAAACCAAAGTACCGTTCATTGAGTTTACTCCGGACGGGCACATTGTGTATGCCAATGAGCTGCTTCTAGATGTGATGGGGTATTCGCTCGATGAAGTGAAAGGTGAGCATCACCGCGTGTTGTGTTTTCCAGAAGATACCGCCAAGCCAGAATATAAAAAGCTTTGGGATAACCTTGCTAAAGGCCATCCGCAAGAGGGGCGTTTTATTCGTAAAAATAAAGCCGACAAAGCCGTGTGGCTTGCGGCAACTTATTTACCGATTCAAGATAGTCGTGGCAAAGTGATTTCAGTGGTTAAAGTGGCGTCAGATGTGACCGAAGAACAAGTTCAGCTTGAGCGTGTAACCGCAGAGCAAAACGCCATTGAGCATTCTCTAGCGGTGATTGAATTTACGCCAGATGGCCACATTCTCGATGCCAATAGTAATTTCCTAAAATGTATGGGATATAGCAAGTTATCCGATATACAAGGCAAGCATCATCGCATGTTTTGCGATAGTGAATTCTATGAGAAGAATCCGAATTTTTGGCAAGAACTTGCGAAAGGTAAATTTCAAACTGGATTATTTCAGCGCGTTGACCGTTATGGAAAACGTATCTGGCTTGAGGCGACTTATAACCCTGTTTATAACCACGCAAACGAAGTGGTGCGGATTATCAAAATGGCCAGCGATATCACTGAACGAGTCGAGCAGGCGATGACAGTGCGCGATGCTGCGCATACGTCGCTAAGCATTGCCAAAGAGACCGAAACCAGCGCGCGAGAAGGCAAACGTTCGATAGAGAATCTATTGTCTAATTCGATTGAGATCAATCGCGCGGTAGAGCAAGTGTCACTGATGATTGATAACCTGAATAATCAGTCGCGCAGCGTTGAAGCGATCATTTCTACCATTAGCGGTATCGCAGAGCAAACCAATCTACTTGCTCTGAATGCGGCGATTGAGGCAGCGCGTGCTGGTGAGCAAGGCCGCGGGTTTGCAGTGGTTGCTGACGAAGTGCGTAAATTGGCGGCGCGCACCTCGGAATCAACCGCAGAAATTACCGCTGTGATTAATAAAAACAGTGAAATCACCGCTAAGATAGACGAGCAAATTAAAGTGGTCTGCGAAAAATCAGCCACAGGTGAGCAGCAAACTAACGAAATCGCAGGCGTTATTGACGACATCGAAAAAGACGCCGGAAAAGTCGTTGATACCGTGAAGCGTTTATCGATTTAAATCGTGACAGACTCAATGAGTCTTGTCTTAAACCGCATTAGCGAAAAAGCCTCTCAATAGAGAGGCTTTGTTGTTTTAAGCCGTGCGCTTAGCGTTTGGCGAATTGGCTTAAGGTGTCGATCAGTGCGGTTTCTTGTTCAATATGCTCGATGTTTTGCTGGGTAGCGTCGGCGCGGGCAATGTCGCTTTCAGCCATCGATGCGGTATTTTGCGAGTTTTGTGCCAGAACGGTGAGGTCTTGGCTAAACTTCGCCGATTCGGATTCAATCACACTTAACACGCTGTTGATGCTATCGATGCCTTGGGCGATATCATCAATTGAGCCTGTCACTTGCTCAATGGTCTGGGTGGTTTCTTGAACACTCGACTGAGTTCGTTTGGATAGCGCTCGTACCTCGTCGGCGACGACTGCAAATCCGCGTCCGGCTTCACCTGCGCGGGCTGCTTCGATGGCGGCATTGAGCGCCAGTAAGTTGGTTTGTTCGGCAATACCACTGATGGATTGCACGATGTTAACGATGCGATCGGCACTGTTTTTGAGTTTATTCATGTCCTCAAGCAAATTCTGACGCTGAGATTGTTGGTGATTGACCTGGTCCATAAACACAGTGAACTGTTTGGCGAGGTCTTTTTGCTGTCCTGCGGCGTGCGACGCTTGTTCAGCGCTGGTTTGCAGTTGAGCTGTGGTTGATTGCAACTGCGGATAAATGTCTTTCATTGAGGTTATGACGCTGGCTTGCAGGGCATTGATTTTTTGTTCGCTGACCAATTTCGCACGCAGATAATAGTTGATAAAAGAGGCAAGGTGAAAAGGGTAATTATCGGCGTAGTCGTCACTAAAGCTTTGACCTTCATTGACTTTAAAAAAGCCTACAGAGGTAATGGTTTGGTTTTGGTGCACGCCAAGGAATTCCCCAAAGGTTGAAAAACCCGATAAGCAGACACCATCAAAGGTCGAAACTTGGTTGAGTTTATCGCTGTTGTTTAAGCGGCGCAAAATACAGTCGTTGGCGATAAAGGCCACCGGTTTACTAGGTTTGCCTTGCATAAAGGTTTTGTAGTCACGAGTGGTCGATTCGGCAAAATCTTTGGCTTTTACTAACAGCAGTCGCTCGCCAAAGCTGAAATCACTGAAAAACGCTAAGCTGCCGTCTGGGTTAATGTTGGCGACCGAGCGAATGAATAAATCCCCTTCAATATCAATAGCAAAGGAATATTTATTGAGTTTGTTCGCCAGTTCAGAGGACGAACAGTGAAAGTGGTTTTCTAACCACTGTGCGGGCGTGACTAAGTTCATATTGTCATCGAGGACAGTATGCAAAGTGCGGGTAAACGGATTGAAGTCCACCACATCAAAGCCTTTGCCGGTCGGTTCAAAGTTATGACTTTTCATTAAACCGTAGCGATAGTCTGCGCCGATTTTGGCAAAGCATAGAAGCACTTTGCCTTTTTGAATTTGGCCGTCAAGGGCGACATCGGCTTGCTGGAAGTCGAGTTTGCCACCGGCGCTACCACCAATGAAATAACACGGGAAGCGTTTGCTGCGATAAAGGGCTTGAGTAAAAAAGTCTTCGCAACCTGTGACGCCATCAAAGTAGGTGAGAGCAAGGGTATTTTTGCTGTCGATAGCAAACGGCACCTGAATGCGCTCAAGCTCAGTTTGGATTTTTTTGATTCGCTGCGTTGAGGCATTTGCCAAATCGCTTTGGTTCGGTGTGTCTTGATTAAACAGTGAAACACTATGAATCGACAGCTGGCTAAAAATACGTTCAGAAAAGCTGTGCAGTACAATACCGTCCCATGAATTGGGTGTGTCGTGATATAGCTTATCGCCTTTAGCGCCGAGTTCCCCAGCAGTCATCACCGAGATAACGTGTTTTGCAAAGGGCATCGCAGCCTTGAGTTTTTTGCTGACCTCGGCAAAAGCGCAATGCGGTGAAACAAACGCTAGCACGATGGCAGTACCGCCATCGACGTCCAAGGTTTGTAAGTTGGGCGCTGAAATCTGAGCGCTGGTGATAAAGTGAGTAGCAGAAACGCGTTCGGCGGATTTTACCCGCTTGGCCGCGGTTTTTTTTCTAAACAACATGCTTGCATCCTTAATATTCCCGATTGACCGTCTAAGCGGCCATAAATCAATCAAAAAAGAGTGTTTATTAGAATAATGTGAGTAAATATCACTGATAGGTTTTTATTGGCTTAGTTAAAGAGTAATGGATAGTGCCAAGAACGCCATTTTATAAATTTATTAGCAAAGGCTAAAGTAAGATTTATTTAAAATTCAGATTGTTGAGGCGGGATGATCAAAAAGGCAGCGCAATGTGCGCTGCCTTGCATTCGAAACGGAGTTGGTTATTGAGGGCCTGTACCGCCATCAACTTCATCCCCTAACTCGCTTGGATCTTCGAGTGAGTAGGAGTACATATCGATGTCACTAAACACAGTCGAACCGCTGTCTTTGTATTGGTCAGTGGCTGAGACGCCAGTGTAGGTGTTGTCTGAGGCATCAAAGTAGGCATCGCCAATATTCCAGTGCGGTTTAGCGCTGTTTTCGAAGTAGTTGTTTTCAACCAAAACTTCTGCGCTGTCATCACCACCAATTGAGAAGTAAGTGATGTCTTTCCAGTAGTTGTTGAATAGGTGCACGCGCGCATCTTCACCATCCACTTTCGGGTTACGGCCAGCGGCGGTATCCCAGAAGTTGTGGTGGAAGGTCACTTGCGAGTTATCAACTAAGTTGGTGTACCAGTGTTGGTTGGCACACACTTGCTCGTTGTAGCCATAGAAGCGGTTCCAACTTAGCGTGACGTTTTGGCTATCGCCAACATCCACATATCCATCACTGATTTCGCTAAACGCGACATGGTCAATCCAAACGTGGGAACTATCATCAACTGAAATACCGTCACCTGCTTCAACTAAGGCTGGGTTGATGTCTTTAATGGTTAGGTTACGAATAATGACGTTGGTTTGACCATTGATGTTCAAACTTGCTCCTGAAATGGTCGAGCTGCTGCCAAGACCTTCTAAGGTTTTGTTTGAACCGACAGTCAAAGTGGTTTCGTTACGAGTCACGTTGACGGTATCATCAGAGTCGCTACCAAGCTCGGTACAGGTTTGGCTACCCACTGGAACTCGATACCAAGTTTTACCATCGTCGCCCCAATCTGCGCAGTCAAGCGGGCATGTCGCTACAGTGCGATCTGAGGTGTGACAGTCAATGGTGGTGCCGTCGGGGATTTGAATCACGGCTGCGCTAGATGAAGAAAGCGCATCGCTCAAATCATCGCAAGTCGTGACAGTGATAGCTGTGGTGCTACCGCCACCTGTGGTGGTAGACAAACCATCATCACCAGACTGCGCTGCAAAACCGACCAAATCATCATCTGATTCACTTTCACATGACCCTGAAATTGGGTTGATGTACCAGCGCTGTGAACTGCCCGCCGCATCTTCATTCTGGTATACGTTGTCTTCGTTGTCTGAGCCTTCAACAGTTAACGACATTTCGCTGTTTTTATTCACGATATTAAAGCCGCCTGATGACGATGCTTTGAGTGACCAGCGTTGGTTGTCGCCTTCCCAATCTTCGTATACCAATACGTTGGCGCCGTTGGAGGTCGATGAGTTCAACACATCCAGCACTTTACTGTTATAACTTGATTTGATGACCCAGTAGCCATCGCTGTCTTGAGTGAGCACGAACTGCTGGTTGGTGCCGCCCCAATATTCATAAGTGATGACGTTGGGTGCGTCACTGGTGTCTGAGGTATTAACATCGAGCGCAAGGCCCGAGCCACGGTTAATAATTGAATAGGTGTTGCCAGATGTTGGGGTGACCGTACAGTTTTCTGCACTGGCGGCAAAACTGGTAAAAGCAACCAATATAAAAGCTAAGTGCTTATGCCATCGACGTATTTTTCTTATTAATTCCATTATTAAATTTCCTAGTTTAAGCCATTTCTGCGAATGGTTAAGTGGGTCATTAAATTGCCTCACTACTTCACTACGCTGTGCTGTATAAATATAGGTTTGCGAGAGTGGGGAATAAATCTCGCGAATGCATTGTAGGTCAATTTATAAAAATTATGATACTTATTGATGTAAAATATTTGTCATATCGATAGGTTTAAAATCAGAATTGGTGGACTGATCAAAAAAGCACCGCGTCACTTTGCTTTGACTCTGCAACTCATTGTGGAGTAAGGCATAAATTTAAATGTCTACATTGATAGAGTTATTATTTTGGTGATTTTTCGCACGCGGATAAATAATGAAATTGTGAGCAAGATTAAATGTTGAGAGCAATAAAACATCATGCGAATAAATTTTATTATGTAAATTAAATCACTATTTCAAAAAAAATAGATTTAGTGAGAGAAGTAATAATAAAACAGAGGAAGTTGCAGCACATGAAATACTATTTTTTTCACTCGGTTATTTTTTTCGTGGTCGTGTTGGTTGCGGTGCAGCACTCTATTTGTCGATATAACGTTACTTATCTATATGAAGTAGTTTGTCGATATGAAGTTGCTTGATGATATAAAGTTAGCCAGTTTGGTTGTAAGCAACCATGCCACCGATGAGTAGACAGACATGATGAGTAGACAGACATATAGTAGGCAAGCACGGTTTTAAATTGTTCGCGACAGAGTGAATGATCAATGGCGTGCTTTGCTCATCAAACTGAGTTAACGCTCTAATGTGGTGCAATTGTATAAATTTTTATTTTATTTATATAAATCAGTTACTTTTATAGATTTTGGTGCGAGTCAGGAATCATCTGTGGTCGTGATATGCGCTCTAGCACAGCACGCGAGTGCTTGAACTTATTGAGTTGATTGAAAATTAACCAGATGAGTATTGCAGTGAATTAAAACGGTGCAAATTTGAGCAGTTTATCAGCAAGTTAATTTATGCAACCTGTTGTTTATTAAGCGCTTTGGGCTGCAAATTTTATCAAAGTTTGCTTCAAAAATGAGTCAATCGCGGCAGTTAAGGTTCTATTTGCGACATTTTTACCCTGTCTCAAAGTCGATTTTCGGAGAAGGGCACATATATTGCTATTTTGTTACAAGGATGGTTGCAAACGTTGTGTAGGTGTAAACGGTATCCTTTAAAAAATGACAATAATAGAGGTGTGTGCCAATGTCAGAGTTTACAAATTCGCTTCAAACGTCAGCAGTACAAGGAAAAGTACGTCGCGTCGGTTTTCTACTGCTGGATAATTTTACCCTGATCGCGCTAGCTTCAGCGGTAGAGCCATTACGAATGGCTAATCAGCTAAGTGGTCGTGATCTCTATGATTGGTACACCATTAGTGAAGAAGGCGAGCCTGTTACCGCCAGTGATGGCGTCAATGTGACGCCCGATTGTTCCATGGCAGGGGTACCGGATATCGATACCCTGATTGTCGTCGGTGGCGTTAATATCACACGCAGTTATACCCGCAAGCAGATGGCTTGGGTACAATCGATGGCCCGTAAACATACCCAGTTAGGAGGGGTGTGCACAGGTCCATATCTGTTGGCGGTGGCAGGCCTGCTGGATGGTTATCAGTGCAGCGCGCACTGGGAGTGTATTGCTGCGTTGCAAGAGGCGTATCCAAAAGTGCGCTGTACCAATTTATTGTTCGTGGTGGATCGTGACCGCATGACCTGCAGCGGCGGTTCGGTGCCAATGGATATGATGCTGTATATGATCAAGCGTGATTTTGGTCATCAGCTCAGCTCAAGTATTTCAGAGATGTTTGTTTGCGACCGAGTGCGCAGTGAATCGGATTTTCAGCGTGTGCCATTGCGACATGTGCTTGGTACCGCGCAGCCTAAATTGGTTGAAGCGATTACCTTAATGGAAGCCAATATTGAAGAAACCATCGAGCTTGACGAGCTTGCCAGCTATGTCGGTTTGTCCCGTCGCCAGCTTGAACGCTTGTTTCAAAAATACCTTCAGTGCCCACCTTCCAAATACTATTTGAAACTGCGTCTATTTCGCGCGCGCCAGCTGCTTAAACAAACGTCGATGTCGATCATTGAGATTGCGATGGCGTGCGGCTTTGTTTCTTCGCCGCACTTTAGCAAATGTTATCGCCTGCACATCGGTATTCCGCCGCGTGAAGAGCGCAGCGGTCAAAGCCAAAGTTACACCATGGCAAGTCGCGAACGAGTGGTGGTGCCGATGGCGGCCAGCCTCAACGCGCTAGATATGCCAGAACCTTTTACCTCTCCCGCACATCAGTCTAAATCTATTCGAGCCCTGGTTGAGGCGCAATTTGAACCCACTTATGGTTCGGTTGCCGTTTAACCAATAGATAAAGAATTTTTGATCGTGCGCGCCGTCTGTTCTCTATAGGGAATAGGCGGCGTTTTTTATGGCGCAATTTTGTCGTTTTTGCGCTGTTTTTCCCATCCATATATGCCGTATTTCTCGGCTGCTAGTTCGTGTTTTCTTCCTCGACGGATTTGTTGATGTCGCTTAGGCTGCCTCGCTGTGCACCGCATGCAATCGGCTTTTTGTCCGCACTACGCTTTGGGTTTTGTCGGTGACGCTTTTGGAACATTGACCGATAGCCTTTCTTTTTATCCTGACTTTACTGCAAGAAAGTTAGGCTAAGGACAGGTGAAAAGATGAACGCAAGTGAATTGCATGAAGAGTCGATCGTAATCGATGGTTTGGTGATTGCGAAATGGGATCGCGCGCTATTTGAAGACATGCGCCGCGGCGGTATCACGGCGGCCAACTGCACGGTTTCGGTGTGGGAAGGCTTTCAAAATACCGTTAACAACATCTCGGCCATGAACCAACTGATTGATGACAACAGCGACTTGATTCTAAAAGTCACCTGTACTGACGATATTCGCCGCGCCAAAGCGCAAGGTAAAACTGGCGTGATGATGGGCTTTCAAAATGCGCATGCTTATGAAGACCAAATCGGCTATGTGCAAGTGTTTAAAGACCTTGGCATCGGCATTGTGCAGATGTGTTACAACACCCAAAATCTGGTTGGCACCGGGTGTTATGAACGCGATGGCGGGCTGTCCGGCTTTGGTCATGAAATCGTTGCCGAAATGAATCGTGTCGGTGTGATGTGCGACCTCTCTCACGTTGGTGCCAAAACCTCACAAGAAGTGATTCTGGCGTCGAAAAAACCGGTCTGTTATTCGCACTGCTTGCCAAGCGGGCTTAAAGATCATCCGCGCAATAAATCCGATCAAGACCTCAAATTCATTGCCGATCACGGCGGTTTTGTCGGGGTCACCATGTTCGCGCCGTTTTTGAAAAACGGTATCCATTCCTCAATTGAAGATTACGTTGAAGCGATTGAGTACATCTACAACTTGGTGGGTGAAGACCAAATCGGTATCGGTACCGACTTTACGCAAGGCCAAGATGAAGCCTTCTTTGAGTGGCTGACTCACGACAAAGGCTATGCTCGCCGCTTAACTCGGTTTGGCGAAATCATTAACCCTGAAGGCATTCGTACCCTTGGTGAGTTTCCAAACCTTACCGATGCACTTCTGCGTCGCGGTTTCAGTGAACGCCAAGTCAGCAAAATCATGGGTGAAAACTGGGTACGCGTATTAGCCGACGTATGGGGCGAATAATGGCTATTCGCTAGCGCCTCGATTGGTTAACTAATCGATGGGTTATCAATACATTCGGCAAGGATAGCGCCGAACTGCGAAATCAAATCACAAGGTCAGCTGACCGAATTATGGAGTAATTGTTATGGCTGGACACGCACCTGAAATGCCGATTGTTGTCGACGACGAAACCGGCGTTTGGACCACCGACGCACTACCGATGCTGTATGTGCCACGTCACTTTTTCGTCAACAACCACATCGCGATTGAAAAAGAGATCGGCGCTGAGCGCTACGCTGAGCTGCTTTACGATGCCGGTTACAAATCGGCGTATTACTGGTGTGAAAAAGAAGCCGAACTTCATGGAATCAGCGGTGAAGCGGTATTTGAACACTATATGACGCGTATTTCTCAGCGTGGCTGGGGCTTTTTTGTTATCGAAAATCTCGATTTAAAACAAGGCTGTGCACGTATTCGTCTTGAGCATTCGGCGTTTGTTTATCAATACGGCAAGGTCGGGCGCAAAGTTGATTACATGTTTACTGGCTGGTTTGCTGGCGCCATGGATCAGATCGCCGAAAGCCTAGGTTACAGCGTGCGCACTAAAGCTGAGCAAATTCAAAGCGGCGCAGAAGCGGCGTGTGAGTACGGCGTTTTTGAAGTCTCGCCACTTGATTAAACCGCAAGCCTGCTAATAACAACATTTTATTTGTAACCCTGTTTTATTCGAGCTTGAGAAGGAAGCCTCAAGCTCCGGGCCTGATGAGCATAGAACCAACAGACCCTAATTACACCAGTTGGAGTGAACCATGTCGCAGTTCGATATTCTGTTTCAGCCGTTGAACATCAACAAGCTGACCATACGTAATCGCATCGTCAGTACCGCGCACGCCGAAGTTTATGCCACCGATGGCGGTATGACCACCGAGCGCTACGTCAAATATTACGAAGAGAAAGCCAAAGGCGGCTGCGGGCTGTGCATTTGTGGTGGCTCCAGCGTGGTGGCGATTGATAGTCCGCAAAGCTGGTGGAGCTCGGTTAATTTGTCCACCGATCGAATTATTCCGCATTTTCAAAATTTGGCGGATGCGGTGCACAAGCATGGCGGCAGAATCATGATTCAAATTACCCACATGGGGCGTCGCTCGCGTTGGGACGGTGAAAACTGGCCGAACTTGATGTCGCCTTCAGGCATTCGTGAACCGGTGCACCGCGCCACCTGTAAAGTCATCGAGGAAGAGGACATCTGGCGTGTGGTGGGCGATTTTGCTAAAGCGGCAGTGCGCGCTAAAGAGGGCGGTCTTGACGGCGTTGAACTGTCAGCCGTGCATCAACATATGATTGACCAATTCTGGTCTCCACGTGTTAACCAACGCAGCGACCAGTGGGGCGGCAGTTTTGAAAACCGTATGCGTTTTGGCATGGAAGTGCTCAAAGCGGTACGCGCCGCAGTGGGTGACGATTTCGTGGTCGGCATGCGTATCGCCGGTGACGAGTTCCATCCTGATGGTCTTAATCATGACGACATGAAACAGATCGCCGCCTACTACGATGCCACTGGCATGGTCGATTATTTTGGCGTGGTCGGCTCAGGTTGTGATACCCACAATACACTGGCAAACGTAATTCCAAACATGAGTTACCCGCCAGAACCGTTTATTCACCTTGCCGCGGGTATTAAAGAGGTGGTGTCGGTGCCGGTGATTCACGCGCAAAACATCAAAGATCCCAATCAGGCCAAACGAATTTTAGAACAAGGCTATGTCGATTTTGTCGGCATGACCCGCGCCCATATCGCGGACCCGCATTTGATCACCAAAATCAAACTCAATCAAGTTGACCAAATTCGCCAATGTGTCGGGGCCAACTACTGCATTGACCGTCAATACATGGGCCTTGACGTGCTGTGTATTCAAAATGCCGCGACGTCGCGTGAATATATGGGCATGCCCCATCAAATCGAAAAGACCTCAGGTCAAATTCGCAATGTGGTCGTCGTTGGCGGCGGCCCGGGAGGATTGGAAGCGGCGCGCGTTGCTGCTGAGCGCGGCCACAAAGTCACGTTACTAGAGAAAAACAGCGAACTTGGCGGACAAGTCACCATTGCGGCCAAAGCGCCGCAGCGCGATCAGATGGCGGGCATTACCCGTTGGTTGGCGATGGAAGTTGACCGCCTCGGGGTCGAAGTGCTGCTCAATACCACAGTTAACGCTGAGATGATCGCAGAGCTTAACCCGGATGTGTGTATTCTCGCTACCGGCGGCACGCCTTTCCTTGAGCAAAACCCAAACTGGGGGGCTAAAGAGGGGTTGGTGGTCTCGACCTGGGACATTCTCAACGGCACTGTTGAAGCGGGCAAAAACGTACTGATTTACGACACCATTTGCGAGTTTTCCGGTATGTCGGCGGCGGATTATTTAACCTCTAAAGGCGCGCTGGTCGAGTTGGTGACTGACGACATCAAGCCGGGCATCGGCATCGGCGGTACGACTTTCCCGACCTATTACCGCAGCCTGTATGAAAAAGAAGTCATTATGACCCCAGATTTGATGCTGGAGAAAGTCTATCGCGAAGGTGACAAACTGGTCGCCGTGCTGGAAAACGAATACACCGGACAAAGAGAAGAGCGTGTGGTCGATCAAGTGGTGGTGGAAAACGGCACTCGTCCAAACGAAGCGCTGTATTACCAACTCAAAGCGCAATCGCGCAACGGTGGTCAAATCGATAATGAATCGCTGTTTGCCGCCAAACCACAGCCGGTACTGAGCGAATCGGGCGAGGGCATGATTTTATGGCGCCTTGGTGACTGCGTATCACAGCGTAACACTCATGCTGCCATTTACGACGCATTGCGCCTGTGTAAAGACTTGTAGTTAAGGGGCGGCAATGATTTTTGACTGGTTAATTCCCACCCTGCTGGTGGCAGTGATTGCGCTCGCAGTGCTTGGTATGGTTCGGCGTATTCGCCTATGGCGCGCCGGTCAACCTGAGCCTGTCGCCTTGGTCAAAGGCTTAATGGCGATGCCAAGACGCTATTTGGTCGACCTGCACCACGTGGTGTCGCGCGATAAAATGATGTCCCACACGCACGTGGCAACCGCTGGTGGCTTTGTGCTGTCGATGCTGCTGATCCTTGCGGTGCATCTGTTTGGCTTAACGGCGCAGTGGCTTAGCATCGCGCTGCTCGCATCCCTTGCGCTGATGACCGTTGGTGCAGGCTTTGTGTTCAAGCGCCGCCTCAATCCTCCCGCGCGTCTTTCCAAAGGGCCGTGGATGCGTTTGCCAAAAAGCCTGCTGACCTTTTCGGTGACGTTTTTTATTCTCACTTTACCCAGCGCTGGCGTACTGCCAGAGCATTTTGGTAACGGCGTCATCACCGCCATTCTCACTCTTGGGGTGGTGATAGGCCTTGGCGAATTACTGTTTGGTATGGCATGGGGCGGACCGATGAAGCACGCGTTTGCCGGTGCTTTGCACCTTGCGTTTCATCGCCGCCCAGAACGTTTTGCTGGTGGTCGCTCGACTGGGCTGAAAGCGCTCGACCTAAACGGGCAAAAACTCGGCGTTGAAAAGCCCAAAGATTTTAAATGGAATCAACTGCTGGGCTTTGATGCTTGCGTGCAGTGCGGTAAATGTGAAGCCATGTGCCCGGCGTTCGCCGCTGGTCAGCCACTCAACCCGAAAAAGCTGATCCAAGATATGGTGGTTGGGCTTGCGGGCGGAACCGACGCCAAATACGCCGGCAGTCCGTATCCGGGGCAAAGCGTTGGCAGCGCCTGCGGCGGCACCGATAAAGTGATCACCGAAGGGCTGATTAAAAACGAAACGCTGTGGTCATGCACCACTTGCCGCGCCTGTGTTGAAGAGTGTCCAATGATGATTGAGCACGTCGATGCCATCGTCGATATGCGCCGCTTTTTGACGCTGGAAAAAGGCGCCACGCCAAATAAAGGTGCCGAAGTGCTGGAAAATTTGATAGTGACCGACAACCCCGGCGGTTTGAATCCTAGCCATCGCATGAACTGGGCGGCGGACCAAGAGTTAGCGCTGATGAAACAGGTTCAGCAAGCCGAGGTGCTGTTTTGGGTCTCTGACGGCGCGTTTGATATGCGTAGCCAACGGATTTTACGCGCGTTTGTTAAAGTGCTTAAGCGCGCCAAGGTCAGCTTTGCCGTGCTTGGCGATGAAGAGCTCGACAGTGGTGACTTGGCTCGTCGCCTTGGCGATGACGCTACATTTCAGCGCTTGGCGAAGCGCAATATCGAAACGCTTAGCCGTTATCAATTTAAGCAAATTGTCACCACCGATCCGCACGCATTTCATTGTTTGAAAAACGAATATCCGGATTTTTACCCAAGCGGTGAGAAGCCAAATTATGAAGTGCTGCACCACACCACCTTTATCAACCGTTTAGTCAAAGCAGGCAAAATCACGCTCAATCCAATCAAAACGGCCAAAGTCACCTATCACGATCCATGTTATTTGGGACGATACAACGGTGAATACGACTCGCCGCGTGAGTTACTTGGCGCACTTGGTATTGAGTTGGTTGAAATGGAGCGCAGTGGTTTTCGTTCACGTTGCTGCGGCGGCGGTGGCGGTGCACCGATTACCGATATCCCTGGCGAGCGCCGCATTGCCGATATGCGCATGGACGACATTCGCGCCACTGGCGCAGAAATGGTCGCGGTGGGCTGTCAGCAATGCACCGCGATGCTCGAAGGGGTCGTCGAACCGCGCCCTGAAGTCAAAGACATTGCAGAAATGGTGGCAGAGGCGCTGGTGGAAGATAGCCAAGATGACACCGTGCAGATAGCGCCGGTGACGGCGAAAAACACGCCCAAAACCCAGCCCGCAGCCAAAACCGCCGAACTTGTGGCGAGCCGCGCGGCAGACTACTCGACAAGCCAGACGGCGAACGCATAGGAGAGAGTGATGAGTGACATAATTCGCCGTAACCCACGCCTTGAATGGATTGCGCGTAACCGTCTTCACCCCGAGCATCAAGCGCTGACCAGCAATACCGGCAAGGTGTTTGGTCCAACTGGGCTTTTGCGCCGCAATGTTCACGGCCAAGGCTTTATCGGTCCAAATGGCTTAAAGCGTATCGACCGCAGTAATCTGTCTCAGCCGATAAATCTTGGCAGTGTACGCCGTCAGGCTGCGAGCCAAGAACCGCTGCGCACGCCATATCAAGTGTATAATCCGGACCAATTTATTGTGGTGGTTCCCGATATGATTGGCGGGCGTTTGACGAGCCATGATTTGGACTTGCTGGGTCAAGCGCAGCAAATGAGTCAACATTTGGATGGCGAATGCGCGGTATTGGCGGTGGTGTTTGGTGAGCATCGCGAAGATCGCTTTGCCGATGCCGGAGTGGATCGCCTGCTGCACATTACGGGTTCTGAGTTTCAAGGTTATGTGCCCGAGCGCAAAGTGGCACTACTGGAAGAGTTGGAAGCGCAGCTGGTGGCAACCTTTTGGTTGTTTCCCGATGGCAGCGGCGAGGGTTATGAGTTGGGTCGCCGCTTTAGCGCGCGGATTGGCGTACGCCCGGCGACGCAAGTATGGCGCGCCGACAGTAAACGCTGTATTGGTCGCGGCGCTGCGGGTTTACTCGATGTGGAACGCGACACCCCAAAAGTGCTGCTAATGCTGGAAGAGTGCGCGATGCCGATTGATGAAACCCGTCATCAAGCGCTGCCAATAAGCCTTGCTAAAACACCTGATTTGGACTCGAAAATCCACGATCTTGGCTTTATCGATGTCGACCCCAGTACCATCGCCCTTGGCGAAGCGGAATTCATTTTGTCCGCTGGCAACGGCGTACACGATTGGTCGCTGTTTCATGAAACCGCCAAAGTGCTCGGCGCCACGGAAGGAGCGAGCCGCGTAGCGGTCGACGACGGCCATATGCCGCGTGAGCGCCAAGTCGGCGCAACCGGCACTTGGGTAACTGCAAGGGTATATGTGGCGGTTGGCATTTCCGGTGCAGTGCAACATCTGCAAGGCATCGGCGGCTGCGATAAAGTCATCGCGATCAATACCGATTTAGGCTGCGACATGGTTAAACGCGCTGCGCTGAGTGTCATTGCTGACAGCAGTGAAGTCATGCGCGAACTGGTGGCGCTTATTGAAGCCTATCGTCAACAGGAGGCTCGTCATGCCGCATAACCCATCTGAACCTGAATTGAGTGTTTGTGTGTTGGTTTCCATCGGTCAGCATCCCAGTTCGGAGCGTGCACGCCGCGCGCCAACCGATGCCAGAGCGGTAGAAATGGGGCTTGAGTTAGCCCCCGCTGAATTGCAAGTGCTGCATGTCGGTGACCCTTATGATCAAGCGCTACGCAGTTATGCTGGCATGGGGCTCGATTCGCTGCGCGTGATTGAGCAAGGTGAGTACGACGATGTGCTCAATAGCTTGTTGCATTATTTTTCCTCCGATCTCCCCGACATCATTTTCACTGGCGTGCGCGCCGAGCGCGGCGAGTCATCGGGCATGTTGCCGTATCTGCTTGGCGAATGTTTAGGCTGCACTGTAGTGAGTGGGATTGCTCAAGTGCTCTGTATTGAAAATGGCTTTGCCGAGGTATTGCAAGCTCAGCCACGCGGTCAGCGGCGCAAGCTTAAAGTGCCATTGCCGTTTGTCGCCAGCGTCGATATGGCCGCCGCCGCGCCGCGGCAAAGTGCGTTTGGCAGCGGAAGCCGAGCCAAGATTGACATCGAACAGATTCATGCTGCGCTGGTCGATAGCGAAGCGCTCGACTGGCAGTGGAGCCCGGCGCGTAATCGGCCGAAACGGCTCAAAGTGGTCAAAGCTAAATCAGCGGCTGATCGCCTTAAAGCCGCGACCCAAAAATCCGCCAGCAGCAGCGGGCAAGTGCTGCGGGATATGCCCGCTGGTGAGATGGCGCAGGCGGTCTTTGATTTGCTGCTTGAAGAGGGCGTGGTGCGTTAAACGGCATTGGGTTGCTCGTTGGCTTTACGCGCTAAATCACTTTGAGTCGCTCGTCATCTCTCGCTGCGAGGGATGACATTTATCGTAGTAAATCATTTAGTTAACTGAATGATTCTTATAGGTAAACCCGTTTATTTAAGTAAGGCTGTTTTTTCAAGTAAACAATAGGAAGTTCTTTTCACCTGCGCGCAAATAACGCCGGGTGAAAATCTCAGGAGAGACACTAATGAAAGACGTGTTACACAACAAAGCCATTGGCCGCGGTGCACCGCGCAAAGGCCCATATGCTACCGATTATGTGGTGGGTCAAGATAACGTAAAGTTGCTTGGACTTGATGTTCATAATCCGGTATTTGGTATTTCAGCAGGCTTGATCCTGCTGTTTATCGTTATGACCCTGCTGTTCCCAGCTGGCAGCAAAACACTGTTGATGGGGGCGCGAACCTGGTCAATCGAAAATTTTGACTGGCTGTTTATGATCGGCTGTAACCTGTTCGTGCTGTTTTGCTTGGCGCTCATCGTTCTACCGGTTGGCAAAATTCGCCTTGGCGGTGAAACCGCGACGCCAGATTACTCGACCCTGTCGTGGTTTTCGATGCTGTTTGCTGCGGGCATGGGGATTGGCCTGATGTTTTGGAGTGTGGCCGAGCCGGTGGCGTATTACACCGATTGGTATGGCACACCGCTTAATGTTGCGGCGCGCACCGAAGCGGGCAGAGAGCTTGCGCTCGGCGCTACCATGTTCCACTGGGGATTACACCCATGGGCTATTTATGCGGTTGTGGGTCTCGCGCTGGCATTTTTCGCTTATAACAAAGGTTTGCCACTCACCATTCGCTCTGCATTTTACCCTTTACTTGGCAATCGTTGTTGGGGGCCAATTGGTCACGTGATTGATATTTTGGCGGTGCTGGCAACGATTTTCGGCTTGGCGACCTCACTTGGCCTTGGGGCTCAACAAGCCGCCAGTGGTCTGAACTTTTTGTTTGGTGTTGCCAATGATCTCACCACTCAAGTTGGGTTTATCATTGTGGTGACGGCAATTGCGATGTTTTCGGTTGCCCGCGGATTGGACGGTGGAGTAAAAATACTCAGTAATATCAACATGGTGATTGCCGCAGCTTTGATTGCGTTGCTTATTGTCGTTGGTCCAACGCTGAGTATTTTCGCCTCGCTTGGCACAGTTACCGCCAGTTATGTGGAAAACATCATTCCATTGTCGAATTGGATTGGCCGTGACGACAGTACTTGGTTTCACGGTTGGACGGTATTTTATTGGGCGTGGTGGGTCTCTTGGTCACCGTTTGTCGGCATGTTTATCGCTCGAGTATCCAAAGGTCGCACCGTGCGTGAGTTTGTGATTGCAGTACTACTGATTCCAACCGTCGTGACCATAGTATGGATGGCGGTGATGGGCGGTACGGCCATGGAGCAAGCCAGCAACGGTATTGGTCAACTGGCAACCGGTATCAGCGATGTCGCGCAGGCGATGTTCCAAATGTTTGAGAATTTACCACTGAGCGGTTTTCTTTCTGTGGTGGGTATTGTGTTGGTGCTGGTGTTCTTTGTCACCTCATCGGATTCTGGCTCGCTGGTGATTGACAGCATTACCGCCGGCGGCAAGTTGGATGCGCCCGTACCGCAACGTTTGTTCTGGGCATCGGTTGAAGGGGTGATTGCATGTGCGCTGCTGGTTGGCGGGGGTAACGAGGCGTTAACCGCGCTGCAAGCTGGCGCGATTACCACCGGTTTACCATTTACTGTGGTGCTGATTTTGATGTGCTTTAGCCTCTATCGCGGACTGCGCGAAGAGTTAAACTAACCCACAAATTTAGCATCAAAACCATCGCGGCTTGCCATCATATCGGTAAGCCGCGATATTGTCGTTTAAGCGCTTGAGTATCAAGATAAGGATGTTGTTATGATGTACGCTAATTTGGTGGATTTAGAGGATTTTAGCGCCAAGTTAATCGAACTTGGCGTTGAGGTTGCACCCCGCGCCGATTTTGAGCAAGTGCAGCAGGCGTTGTCTTGCTGGTTACAAAAGGCATCGAGCGAGCAGCTCACGGCCTTTGACCGCGCGAATAGAGAACTTGCAGACAATGCAGAAGTGCTGCCACAAGTGGCGCAGTTAATGGCTCGCAGATAAATGCGGGCGTGGTGGCCGACATTTCTGTTTGCTGCTTAGCCTAATAAAAAAGCCTCGCGAGAGCGAGGCAAACAGTGAAAAACACAACTTTTTATTTATCAGCACGCTTCTATACCCAAAGTACTTGGAGTTGCAGGTAGGCGGCAAGTGAGTGAGGCCCCATGAGCATAGATAACTATGTGATTGGGGTGAACGAACATAGCCAACACCGCTGCAGCTTCAAGTAAGACGGGTATAATCAGCACTATTTGGTTTTGCTGAATGAGCTAATTGTGCTGAGTACACTTTGTGAATACCAATCAAGGAAATTGATCACGCCAAACTCGTAAGTAGTGGAGTAAGGGCCTGGCTGATAGCTCAGTGAGTTAATGCCGCGTTGGTTCTCTTCGCCTAAAACTCGGTCTTGGTCATTGGTGGCATCCCACACTTGGCGTAGGCGCTCAGGGTCGTAGTCAACGCCTTCAACCGCGTCTTTGTGCACAAACCATTTGGTGGTCACCAAGCTTTCTTGCGCAGAAATTGGCAACACGCGGAACACGATAAAGTGATCGCTTTGCATGTGGTTCCAAGAATTGGGTAAATGCAGAATACGCATCGAGCCAAGCTGACGGTTTTTGATTCGACCGAGCAATTTGGTGCAGCCTTGCGAGCCGTCAATGGTCATGACTTCGGTGCCTTGTTTGAGTGGCATGCGCACAATACGGTTACGATGACCAAACGATTTATGCTGGTGAGGAATGTTTTCTGCATCCCACGCCGCGGCTTGGGTGGCGTAGTAATCAAGGAAATCTTGCGGCGCGCGTGGGTCGTTAGTGTCGTCCCATTCAAGCAGGGTGTTAAGCAGTTCTGGGTGGCTGCCCGCACAGTGGTAGCACTCGCGGTTGTTTTCAATCACCAGCTTCCAGTTGGCTTTTTCATACATGTTGGACTCAACCGCCAGCTTAGTGTTGTCGACATCATAGGGTTCCATGTATTCCTCAAGGGTAGCGAGAAACTCTTCAAAGTCATTTTCTGGGGCTTGGTCAGACAGGCAGATAAAGATAAATCCACCGGCTACTTTGCACTGTGCCGCTTTAAGGCCGTGCTGCTTCATGTCAAAGCCGTCACCCATTTCAGTGCCTGCAAACAACAGGTTGCCTTTGGTGTCATAGGTCCATTGGTGATACGGACAGACTAAGTTGGCGACTTTGCCACGATGTTCAAGGCAAATACGTGAACCGCGGTGGCGGCAGGTGTTGTGAAACGCGTTTACCGAGCCATCGGCAGCGCGCACGATAAGAACTGGGTTTTGGCCGATTTCGACGGTGAAATAGTCGCCTTTGGTTGGAATCTCACTGCTCATACCGACAAACAACCACTCCTTCTGAAACACCTCTTCCATATCGATGCGAAACAGGTAAGGGTCGTTGTATAGAGGTTGCGGCAGTGAATAATTAGCATCACGCTCCTCAAGTAAGCGGGTCATGTTTTCTCGTGCGCTGTCGATGCAGGAGTAGTTGAGGTTAAGCAAATCGTTTTGTGTCATTTGAGCTATCTTCCCGTGTTCAATGTATCTGCCCGAATGGGCGTCCGTGCTTCAACGACTTACCCCTAACCACAGGTTATGGGGAAGGTGTTTGAGCCAATATCCTGCCTATCTGTAATGATATTGACGATTCTGTTCGCGACATAAAACCATGCTGTTTGAGACATAAAACCGCAGGCTTTGAAACAAGCGATGATGAAAATTCTTTAAGTGGGAGTTTTTGGATAAGTTAATGTCGTGAAAAGACAAATGCTGCGCCGCCGTCCATTGAACAATAAGCGCAATCTCTACTTGGTTTCGGTCGGATCAGGTTTCGGTCGGATTAAGTGCTATTTGCCGATATCGATGACCAAGTCAAAGCACAAGCATCGGTGTGCAAAGGATTGTATTAGTTAAGGACTGTGTTGGTTTCAGTGTGAACTCGCTTAGCCACGCATTTTCTCCGTCTCGATAGGAGCGAGCCAGATGAGCAACGCCAATATTTCCGTTGTTAATAACGACGCGTTCATGCCTGTGACCACTCAAACTTGGAGTAATGGTCGTCACGTGGTTCGCTGTGTCAAAGCCATTCAAGAAACGTGGGATACTCGCACCTACTGCTTTATGGCTGAGCAGCCGATTATGTTCTTCTTTAAGCCCGGGCAGTTTGTCACTTTAGAGCTTGAAATTAACGGCGAACAAGTGTTTCGCTCGTACACCATTTCCAGCTCTCCTTCGGTGCCATACAGCTTTTCGATCACCGTGAAACGTGTACCTGGCGGGTTGGTGTCTAACTGGCTGCATGACAATCTCGATGTCGGCATGGAGCTGGCTGCGCACGGGCCCGTCGGTCAGTTCAACAGTATTGATTATCCGTCAGAGAAAGCGCTGTTTTTATCCGGTGGCGTAGGTATTACGCCGGTGATGTCGATGGCGCGCTGGGCATACGATACCAATACCGACATCGATATGGTGTTTGTTCATAGCGCGCGTACGCCGCGCGATATCATATTTCGCCACGAGCTGGATTTTATGTCGTCGCGAATTTCCAATTTTCACTTGCACTTGATTTGCGAGCGAATTGAATCGGGCCAAGAGTGGGCTGGTTATCGCGGCTTTTTTGACAGTGCCAAGCTGCAGATCATGGTGCCTGATTTTCTTGAGCGCGAAGTGTTTTGCTGTGGGCCAGCGCCTTACATGCAAGCGGTTCGAGCGCTTTTGGAAAGTCATGGCTTTGATATGCGCCGCTATCATGAAGAGTCGTTTGGGGCGACGCCGGAAACCGTTGAAGAGCAAGCAGCGCAAGACGCGGAAGCCGCCGAAGAAGCCGCGGAAGCCATGCATCCTAGCGAACTGCTAGAAGTGATGTTTATCGATACTGATAAAAGCGCGCTGGTGGCGCCGGGTGAAACCGTGCACGCCGCAGCAGCCAAAGCGGGGATTCATATACCTAAAGCGTGCGGGATGGGCATTTGTGGTACCTGTAAAGTCAAACGCGTAGAAGGTGAGGTCGAAATGGCGCACAACGGCGGTATTACCGATGAAGATGTTGAAGAAGGATATATTCTTTCTTGCTGTAGCGTGCCACTTACCAATGTGAAAGTTGAGTTCTAATCTTTAATTTAACTCAATCTGATATAAACAAAGCCGAGCTAATGCTCGGCTTTTTCATGCTTTATTACCGTAGTGTGAGTCATAAAAATAGCGTTTGTTTAGTTTGACTCTTCATCCCTTTTACTGAGAAGGTTTTGATTTTATCTTGTTGTATTAAAAGATTTTTATTTCAAACTTGATGTGGTTAATGATTGAGCGATCACAATCTTTTACGTCAGTGGTCGTCAAGATGAGAGCTTATTATCATAAGCCAATCTACGCGATGTTCTTTTACGGTTTTTTCTGTATGAAATATTGGTGCTGTATTTATAAAACAATATTTCATAAGGATAATAAATGAAAGTGCCAAACGAGATTGTATTATTATTTGCCGCCACAAGTTTAGGACTGACCGGTTGCCAAGCCGATGTCGATCCAGATTCGAGCACCGATACTGGCAGTGAATCGAGCGTAATGAGTGCGCCTTATGTGCCCACGTTGGCTTATGATGACACCAGTGTCACTCTGGTATGGGACAAACCCGACGATTACAGCGATATTGTCGACTATCGCGTCTATATGAATGGCCAGTCGCTTGGCCTTGCTAGCGACAACAATACCGAGTTCAACCCAGCCAAACCTTACATCGATGTATTTGAGCAACAAGACAGCGATAACTTTCACCATCAAACCACTTATTTAAACTTCAAAGTCACCGATTTAACGCCCGCAACCGGTTATCAATTTAGCGTGGCGGCGGTGCACAGTGACGGTCAAGAATCCACGCCAAGCCCTGTGGTAAGCGTAACGACCGCAAGTTTTAGCCAAGTGGTGGATATCACCGATTATGGTGCCCTTGGTGATGGTTCCACCCTCAATACCAGCGCGATTCAAAGCGCGATAGATGCTTGTGCCGCAAGCTCGACTTCCGCATACGGCTGTAAGGTGGTGGTGCCTGCCGATGACAGCAATGGCGCAGTGTTTGTCACCGGGGCGCTATTTCTTGCCAGTAACATGACCTTTGAAATCGAAACTGGCGCCACTTTACAAGGCTCGCAAAGCAGCGAGGATTATCCGCTCAGTCAGGGCTACCAGCTTTACAGCTATCGCACCAACTCCACTGACTCTCGGCGTCCGCCATCGTTACTTAACGTGCTCAGTAGCGATCATATGAACACCACCAATGACACTCAAGATGGTTATGATCATCGACGTGGTGTGTTTGAAAACATTCGCGTCACTGGTGGCGGTACGCTGGATGGTAGCGGTTGGCAAGTGAGCGGAGAGACTGCTGATGAAGCGGGCAACACCTTGCCTTATCACGCGCCCGGCAGCCGCGAAAAAGTCTACACCTTAGGTGTACTGGCCAAAAATCAAATGGTGGCGGGTTATCAAGAGTTTTATCCTGAGTGGGATGGCGATGTCTCGACAGTCGAATATCAAGAGCAGATCAACCGAGACCTGTATTCAAATCGCCGCTCCAGCCTTGCCACGTTTCGCGGTGTCACCAACTTATACTTTGGCGAGTTGACACTGCATAACCCGGCATATCACGGCATCATGTTCTTGGAAAACGAAAACACCGTGTTTGCTTACACCACCACTCAAACCTTTGATATCAACAACGCCGATGGGGTTGAGTTTGGTAATAGCTCCGATTTTCTGGTGTTCGCTAACTTTATTGATAGTGGCGATGACTGCATCAACTTCGCCGCCGGGCAAGGTGCCGATTACGATTCCTCGCTCGACGATGTCAACCCAACGCAAGGTGGCTGGGTATTTAATAACTACACCCGCGAAGGCCATGGGGTGCTAGTGGCAGGCAGCCACACTGGTGCGTGGATTGAAGACATCTTGGCTGAAGAGAACGTTGCGTTTATGACCGATAACGGCTTGCGCCTGAAAAGTACCCCTGCAACCGGCGGCGGTGCGCGCGATATCGTATTTCGTGACAACGCGATGAAAGACATCGGCACGGATAATACTCATGAGATCAACGGCGTAGAAATCGACAATCGTGGCGGTAAAGGTAACGGCTTTATTTTTACGCTCAGTTACAGCGCAGGAGACAACGTATATACCAATGCTGACAGTGCAGCGTATTTTCACGACATCACAGTGCAAAACGTCACACTTGATAACGTTGATGCCAGTGCGTCGGCGAAAGCGGTCATTCACAGCGATGCTTACGATGGTAGTGACAGCAGTTTGGATTATGCGGCCAATTATCACCAAAATATCGTCTTTGACCACGTTGCGATTCGCAACAGCAAAGTCACCGACATTAGCCGCTTTAAGGATGCAACTTTTAGCCATGTGAGTTTTGAAAATTGGGAATCGGGTTATGACTCACCTTGGCAGATAAGTGATTCAGAAAACGTCACGTTTGACGACGTGACGCCGCAACCGCAGGAGGAGTAACCCGCATCTTTTGATTAAAAGAGCAAAAGGGAAGGAGCAACCTTAGGACAAATGGGGGATAAGGTTGCTCCTTAGGGGGAGTGTGTGAATATTGGTCAATATTAATAATAAAAACATGACCTTAAACACGATTAGCATTGAGCTAACCGTCTGTCAGGGGAGGCCAATTAACTCACTGCTACCAAATAGAATAAGTCCGCGTAGTTCTAAAGGGGTGTCTTAATTGTGATAATTATTAGGGGCTTATCATTAATCTGTTCAACGCTTGAATGGGATTTTTGAAACTGAGAATGAGGAAAAAATGTCCAGCGCTGACTTGCGTCTGTCACAGGTGACTAGTTCAGAGTTACCGCATAGTGGATGTTTAGTTGAGATTGTAGGCGATGTGATTGATGCCAGTACCCATTTTTATGTGATTGAGGTGATAAAAAAGGACGAGACGCCCTTTTTATCTTTATCGCACTGAAGCTAAACAGCCGCTTTGGGTTTATATAGAGATTTTTGCTGATACATGGCTTGATCGGCTTCAGACAATAGCTGTTTCACATTGGTACTTTGACCATGGTAAAAGGTATAGCCGATGCTCAGCGATGGCTGGATCTGCTCTTCACCCCAATGCAATACATGCCCTTCAAGCGCTTGACGTATTTTATGAATCACCACTTCAACGTTCTCGACAGTAGCGACATTTTGCAGCTGAACAATGAATTCATCGCCGCCAAATCTGGCTACCGTGTCACTGTTACGAACGCAGCCTTGCAGTTCCTTTGCGACATGTTTGAGCAGCTCATCTCCCGCTTCATGACCGAGTTCGTCATTAACGCGCTTAAAGTCATTGAGGTCGATATTCAGTAGGGCAAACGGCTGCGGTGTATCGCTGGGTTTCATCTGCTTATTCAATAGCGACAGCATAAAGCGTCGATTAGGTAGGCGAGTGAGTTCATCATGCAGCGAGGCTTTGTGCACGCGGCGATAGTTGCGATAGTGCAAAAACATAATGGTGTAGAGCAGAAAGGCCACACTATAGCCAAAAAAGTTGACAATCAGGCGTGTATCTTGGATATGTTCCATATCCGATAAGTTAAATTTGGCCGCCATTTCCCAACTGCCATTGGGGAGCATCACCGAGTACAATACATCGGGTCCTTCAAAGATGGTGTTATCGCCATAAAATACGCGTTCTGTTGAGTTCGATGCAGACGGTTGACGCAAGGCAATTTGCGCGCCACTGAAATCTTTGATCCCAATATCTTCCAGCAGCTTTTCGTAATCCATGACTACGCTAACGGTCCCCCAATAAGTTTGATTTATGGGATAGTCAGAGAAAATCGGGTAACGGGCAATCAGCCCGGTGCCACCTTGGACCAAAGTCAACGGCCCATCAATGATCACTTGCTGGGTTTGCTTGGCTAGCAGTACAGTACGCAGTTGATTGGGTTGAGTACGAAAATCAAACCCAATCGCCCCTTCATTGCCCTCAATTGGATAGACTTTGCTGATGACATTATTCGGCGCCAGACCGACGTTGCGCACAAAGCGGGCTTTTTGTAGCAGTTTGGCGGCAATGGTTTGCCAATTATCCGTGGCAAATTTGGGATCAATAGTGACGACGGTTGCCAAGCTGTCGGCAAGGTAAGTATCCATAAATAGCGTGGCTTCAAATTTGGAGCGAACTAAGGCGAGGTTCTTAGTCACAACTCGCTCAACTTTGGCGGTTTCATTGTTAACAAAGTAGCCGGAGAGGCCGTTAATGATGCTAACCGCGAGCACGATAAACACCACCGACAACAATGAAAACAGCAAGTTATTCTTTCTAATTGTGTTTGAAAACATGATTTTCTCAGCTAAAGCATTCGAATTAGAGAACAGCGTTCACCCTGCATAATTAGTACCAGAAGATCAATCACTTTCTGTTAGCTTAGTCAAAAAGTCACCGTTTGAATCCGCAAACACGCTTTTTACGGAGTTTAGAGAAATGGGAGAGGGAAGTTATTGAGCTCAATTTACATCAAGTTGACTGTGTATAACTGCTGCTAGTGCTTGGATTTGTTGCTCGATTTGAGGTGTTAAGCCGTAGCCAAAATTGACTCTTAAACAGTGGTCAAACCGCGAATCGGTTGAAAATAGATAGCCGGGTACAAAGCTGATTGACTGGCTGGTGGCGAGTTCAAATAGGGCTCGCGTTGAGCCAGCTGTATTTGGTAGTGATACCCATAAGACATAGCCCCCTTCTGGCATGGATACTTGTGTGCCGATTGGAAAGTGCTCAAGTATTGTGTGCCGCATTTTGTCTCGATATTCACGCAGTTTGCTGGTCAGACGCCGAAGGTGAGCATCATAGCCACCGTTACTGAGAAACTCTGCAATCGCGGCTTGGGGGTATATAGCGGTGGTTTTGGTCATTGAATGTTTTAGAGCGGCAATCTGCGCCTGCCAACCGCTAGCCGCTATCCAGCCAATTCGAATTCCTGGCGCTAAGGTTTTTGTAAAACTGCTGCAAAGGATGACATGTGGACTAAAAGCTCGTAGTGGCCTTGGTCTTGAACGTCCAAAATGCACATCTCCATAGACGTCATCTTCAATCACCGCGACATGGTGACGTTCAGCAATCGTCACTAAAGCCTGTTTATCGCTGTCTGTAAGTAGCGCGCCATCAGGGTTGTTAAAATTGGCGGTATAAACCAAAGCAGTGGGGTGGTGAGTGATACATTGCTGATCAAGATGTTCAACACTTTGAATTTCGATACAGTTCAATCCTAACTCGCGAGCCAGTTCCAACATGAAAAAGTAGGTTGGCGTTTGGACGAGAATGTTGTCACCTGGCTGGGTTATGGCTCGTAGTGCTAAAGACAGTGACTCTAAACCGCCATGGGTGATGAGGAGCTCAGTTCGCTCAAAACTGCATCCGTAGGCCAAGGCACGACGTTGAATCTGTTCTATCAGTGGTGAATAGCCTTGTCCGCTTACATAACCGCCAAGTAACTCTGGGTGGCGGTATATTTGCTGACGCATGATTTGGCTGAGGCGCTTTACGGGATAGAGATCGATATGGCCGTTTGACAGAGTTAGTCCACTGCGTTCATGAAGGCGGAGTTGCTGTAGGTGATATTGCTTGTTGTGGTTGAGCGGTTGGTGAATCATTGGCTGTCGGGGACACTTGTTGTCAATACGGCGCACGTAATAACCAGAACGAGGTTTAGCAGTGACTAAAAGCTGATCTTCGAGGCGACGCAAAGCATTCATAACGGTTAGCGCACTGGTTTTATATTCGGCGGCTAATTGACGAATTGAAGGCAACTTTGCGCCGGGTGCGACATGTCCCAATTCAATTGCATGCCTAAGTTGCTCGGCAATCTGTTGGTATAGTGGGAGTCGGCCCATCTCTCGCTCGCTTAACAGTCACTAAAAATCTGTTATACAACAGATAGCTAAGATCTGTAACTATTTCCTTGCTCCACAATTGATTAGCGTTATGCAGATAGATTTAACGTCAATGCTGAGGAGAAAAGGAATTATGGACTATTCGTTAACCATTATTGTATTGCTGTTTACGATAGCGGTACTGGCAGGATGCATCGATGCATTGGCGGGTGGAGGAGGACTTATCACTATTCCGACCTTGCTGTTATGTGGTGTTCCACCAGTGGCGGCGATTGCGACCAATAAACTCGGAGGGGTCGGGGGATCGCTAGCGGCAACGGTGCATTTTATTCGTTGTGGTGAGTTAGAGCTGCATAAAGTCAAATTAACGATAGTCACCAGTTTCATCGGCGCAATACTGGGCGGCGTATTACTGACTTGGCTTGATAGTCGGTTTCTAGCTACCGTTGTCCCTGTACTTTTAATTGGCTTCGCGCTGTATTTCTTATTTTCTCCGAATCTTGGTGAATTAGACGCCAAACCTTGGACTAGCTCCTTCGTCTATGCGTTGACGCTAGCGCCTTTAATTGGATTCTATGACGGATTTTTTGGCCCAGGTACAGGCGCTTTCTTAGCCATTTCTTTGGTATTACTTCGCGGTTTCAATTTAGTTAAAGCCACCGCGTATGCCAAACTTCTCAATTTTTGTAGCAATTTAGCGGCGCTGAGCTATTTCATTATTGATGGCTCTCTGATTTGGCCAATAGGTATCGCGATGTTTATTGGCCAAGTTATTGGTGGTTCACTAGGGGCGAGATGGGTTCTACGTAGTGGTCGACGGTTGATTAAAATCGCGATGGTGTTGGTGACCACCGCCATTTCAAGCAAATTGATGTTCTTCAGTTAATGATGGATACAAAAAGAAGATAAATAAAATGACCCTGGTGCCATTAAACATTTGAGTCGGAAAATCATTCAAATACCATGTATTATTTACATTAAATTCGTCTGATTAAATAAATAATTAAATGTTAACTTGTTGATGACGTTTAATTAACAAAAGTCGGTTTTTTACTGTTAGTTTTAATAGGGAGTTTTGCTTGATGTTGGATGCTTACTGAATAATTAGCCATTAATTAAGATGTTTATTTTAAATGATTTAAATGGTATGAGTTTTGTAAGCCAGTTTTATAACTTAAGCAAAATAATTAATTGCTTTGCTGAGAGTATATTTATTTTCAGCGGCGATGACCTTCAAAATCACTAGGAGTAAAAAGATGAAAAAGATCCTTCCAATTCTAGCGGGTACCATGGCTTTAACGACATTCAGCACACTTTCTCATGCAGCGGTACTCGACGATGAAAGTGGCGTCTATGTCGGCGGTAACTATGGTTATGTGAAAGTCGATGGCCAAGATGATTTTGATGACGACAATGATGTCATGCAGGCTTTAATTGGTTTTAAATTAAACCGTTATATTGGTGTCGAAGGCAGTTACATTGACTTCGGATCTTATGGTGGCAGTGTGGCAAGCGCCGAAACTGATGGTTATACTGCCGCGCTAAAACTAACCGCGCCAATTGGTGATCGCGTTGAGCTTTATGCGAAAGGTGGTCAATTATGGTATACCACAGATTACGATATTGCCGGATTTAATGGCGATGAAGATGATACCGCGGTATTTGCCGGCGCAGGGGTTGGCTTTAAAGTGACCGACAATTTCTTAATTAATGCGGAATACGCTTGGTATGATGTCGACCTAGACGCTAATGATATTAATGATGGTGCAGACACCAATACTGACTTTAAACAAGCGACAATTGGTGCAGAATATCGCTTCTAAATATTACCTATTATTTAAATTATAAAATAAATAAGAGCCACTAAATTTAAGTGGCTCTTTTGCATTAAGTGTAAGCTCTAAACTCATCACATGAGTATGTTTTAATTTACCTGTAGATCACTTTGCGCCGGAAACCGAATAATTCATCGCGACATTGCGGGTGCGCTGAAACGTATCGATATCTTCGCCGCGCATCGCGGCGTAAATATGCGGATTCGGTACGCCAAGTACGGCGCCTAGCTTTTCAAGCAAAAAGAAAATCACCCCGTAACGAATCATTTCAATCCACTGGCGCTCAACGATCATGGTTTGCTCTTGCTCTGTTAACTTAAATTCTTCAAATAGCGCTTGCGGATTCGAACTGAATTTTTCGCGGTGCGCAGGTTCAATCAAGCGATGCAAAAAGTCATTTAGGCGATAGGCTCGATGCGCAAGCTCCAAACCAAACGGGTAAGTGCCCGGCAGTGCTTCAGCGCCTTTAAGTTCGGCGTGAATGTGCTGTCGATAACGCTCGGCGCTTTGTTCATCAAAGCTTGCCGCTAAGTCTTCATAGATAACGGTGGCGATGTTGGTCATCGAGGGTAAATAATTGGCGCTGTGAACTTTACGCACTTTATCGGAAAGTGCGCCTCGCATAATTAGCCACATGATCACCTCGGCCCCTTCCAATCCGCCTAGTTCTGCGTATTCGGCAAGACGCATGTCAGCCAATTGCTCCGGCTGATGTTCAAGAAGATCAAGAAAACGTTGGTCCCACTCAAGGTTGTTAAACCCGCAGCGCTCACCATGGACTTGATGTGACAATCCGCCAGTGGCGACGATCGCAACACGCAGTTCCGGGTCTGGAAAACTTTCAATCGCTTTGCGCAGGCTTTTACCAAGCTTGTAACAGCGTTTGGCGTTAGGAATAGGAAATTGCAGCACGCCGACTTGCAGTGGAACTATGCTTCCCGACCAGCCTTGAACATCAGGCGAAATCATCGACAGTGGCGAGAAGCAACCATGGTCAAGGGGCTTTTTTTGAAATATCGACAAATCGAATTCATCGGCAATCAATGAATTAGCGATATGGCGAGACAATTCTAAATGGCCTTTAACCGCCGGATATTGGCGCGGGCCGCCCCCTTCGTCGGCGGTGTGGTAGCTGTCGTCAACGCCGAGGGCGAACGGAGAGTAGTGATCGAAAAAGAACGAGGTAATGTGGTCATTGAAAATCATAAACATTACATCAATTTGTTGCTGTTTCACCCAGTCTTGTACCACTTGAAAACCGGTAAAGATCGGTTTCCAACCAGGATCGTCGGCTTTGTTGTTGTCTTTGGCAAAACCAATGGTCGGGGAATGGGAGGCACCGATGCCTCCAATGATTTGGGCCATGTCTATCTTCCTTGTGTGCGCCGTTTTATTTTATTGTTTTCTCGGCGTGAAGTGAGTTGCAAAGGGTTATTTGGTCGTAGGGTAAACCGACATATTGCTCAGCAATCAGCTGCTTGCCAGCTTGATTTTCTAAGTAAAAATTGAGCTCTGAATCGCTCATGCGATCGAGAAACGAACACGACTCCTGTTGGTCAAAATGGTGCAGCATGGATGTCATCCACCAGGAGAAACGCTCGGCATTCCAGACACGGCGCAAACACAGTGGAGAGTATTGATCTAATACTTCACGCGGCTCACCATCGTAGTAAGCACTTAATACTTGATACAACGCAGCAACATCGGACGCTGCGAGATTTAACCCTTTGGCTCCGGTGGGCGGTACAATGTGCGCAGCGTCGCCAACCAAAAATAGCTGGCGATATTGCATCGGCTCGCACACAAATGAGCGCAGTGGCGCAATGCTTTTTTCAATACTTGGCCCTGTTTGCAGCTTCGCCGCGTCTTGTTCCGGCAAACGACGCTTGAGCTCTTGCCAAAACCGTTCGTCGCTCCAATCTTCGACCCTATCTTGGTTGGATACTTGTAAATAGTAACGAGAGCGAGTAAGTGAACGCTGACTGGCAAGGGCAAATCCACGTGGATGCTTGCAGTAAATCAGCTCTTCGCTCACTGGCGGTGTATCGCTAAGTAGACCAAGCCAGCCAAATGGATAGACGCGCTCAAATTCACGGCGTATGTCATTGGGAATACTTGGACGAGATACGCCATGGAAGCCATCACAACCTGCGATAAAGTCACACTGGATGCGATAAGCTTGACCTTGATGCTCAAATTCCACATGCGCCTGTCCCCGTTCTGGGTTGTGAATCTCAGTCACAGGCGCTGAATAAAAGCTGCGCTGGGCACTGGCGTTTCGAGCTGCGATTAAATCTTGAGTGACTTCGGTCTGGCCGTAACAGGTCACCACTTTTCCTTGAGTGAGCAGTTTGAGATTGAGATGATGCTTTTGGCCGTCAACGCTGACATAGATGCCGTGATGCTCGATGCCTTGTTCGGTTAAGCGCTTTGCACAGCCCGCTTGATGGAGTAAATCGACAAAGCCTTGCTCTAAAATGCCAGCGCGAATGCGGCTCAGTACGTGCTCGACACTGCTCCTTTCGATAACAATGTTGTCGATGCCATGTTGGGCCAGTAGCTGGCCTAACAACAACCCCGATGGTCCAGAGCCAATGATGGCAACTTGAGTGTTGAGAGTTTTCATTATCGGCTCCTGTTATCCGTGATTGAGTAGGACTAGCGCAATCGATGGAAAGCCAATCAGCAGTCCCAGGCGTACTACGTCAGAGAGGACAAACGGCACCACACCTTTAAAGATGTCGGTAATATTGAGCTCTTTATCGAGTGACTTAATCACAAACACGTTCATGCCTACAGGCGGTGTAATCAACCCAACTTCAACGGTGATCACTGCGACAATACCAAACCAGATAGGGTCGAATCCGGCGGCTTGAATCAGTGGAAATACTACTGGCACAGTAAGCAGCAACATGGCGATACTGTCCATTACGCAACCGAGCAAAATAAACAGTAGCAACACCGTAAACAGCACCATGTAAGGGGAGAGTTGCAGCGCATTGACGTAGTCGACCAGCGAATACGAAATGCGTGATACCGAGAGGAAAAAGCCGAAGATTTCGGCGCCGATGATCATAAAGAAGATCATCGCCGAAATAGACAAGGTTTCGTTGATCGCATCAAGAAACATCGCCCAAGTCATGCCGCGAACAATTGCCATCAATAGGGTTAACGAGGCGCCAATTGCTGCCGCTTCGGTTGGGGTGAAAAAACCGGCGTAAATTCCAGCGATGATCAACGCAAAAATCAACGTAAATGGCAGTAGGCCTTTTAAACCGATCAGTTTTTCAACCAGCGAGGTTTTTTGGCCCGGAGTGGCGAGGTTTGGAAAAATCCACACCGTGACGGCAATCGCAACGCAGTACAGTGCCAGTCCAAGTAGACCTGGGATTACGCCGGCAATAAACATATCGCCGACCGATTGCTCGGTGATCAGTGCATACAGTAGCAGCGCAATTGAAGGTGGAATCATAATGCCGAGGGTGCCGCCTGCCGCTAAAGTGCCAGTGGCGAGCGATACCGAGTAACCGTTGCGTTTCATTTCCGGCAGAGCAACCCGTGACATACTGGCGGCGGTTGCCAACGATGAACCAGAAATGGCCGAGAAGATGCCACATGAGGTCACCGCTGCGAGTGCCATACCACCGCGCCATGCGCCAAACAAGGTTTTGGCACCGTTAAACAGCTCTTGAGACATGCGCGCTTTGGAAGCAAACACGCCCATTAAAATAAACATTGGAATCGGGCTAAAACTGTAGTTCGACAGCGCATCAAAGGGTGCGCTATCCAAAATCGCCACCGCCGGTTGAAAGGCCACAATCGAGGCAAAACCGATAAAGCCGGTTACCGCCATGGAGAGCGCAATCGGGGCGCGAAAGGCAATCATGATTAACATGATTACGATACAGATAAAGCCAATCATTGAAGCGTCCATTACAGCACCTCTTTATGTGGATGATGCGCCGCTTTATGTGGCTGGTGGTTAGAATGAGTGTGGCTTTCTGCGCTTTGCGTGGTGGCAGATATTGGCGCACTTGGCTGTAGGGAAGAGTGAATCAGCTCCCAAGTCAGTAATAGGCAACGCAGGGTTAGTATACTGGTGGCAAATACCACGATACGATAAATCCACGCCATCGGAATGAGTAAATCTTGGGTGGTTTCACCGCTTAAAATCGCATCTTCAATTGCCATGTAAAAGCGATAGGTCATGCCAGCACCAAGTAAGGCAAAGCCAAGCAGGTAAAATGACTCCAAATAGGTTTTGATGCGCTCACTCATGGTGTCGGTAAATAAGTCGACAATCACTTGGGAGTCGCCAACCGACTGCGGCAGAGTAAATAATACCGTAAATAGCAGGCCGTATTTAATCAGTTCGACTCCACCAATAAAGGTCAGTGCAATCGCGCCATCACTTAAGCCATATAGGGTGCGCGTGACCACATCGATCAATGTGACCAGCATCATGCCTACCAACAGCGTGCCGCTGATGATGTGCATGATATAAGCAAGGCGATTAATGCTTTGTTTAATGATCAGCATAAGACAACTCCCAGCGAATTATCGTCAATAAAATCAGTGATTAAGATGGGTTTGCGCAGCTGGTGCTGGCTAATTCCATGGCACGTTTGTAAACCGCTTTGGCTGGTAAACCTTTGGCTTCGAGGTCGTCCAAATATTCTTGAGTGACTTGATCGAGTACTGGTTGCCAATCGGTGGCAATATCATCTGCGCTGACGGTGACGATGTTGTCGCCCATTTTCTTCGCTTCGGCGAGCCCCTTGGCATCGAGTTGATCAAAGGATTGACCGGATTTGAGCGACCACGCCATGCCGGAGTTTTTGTCGATAACGGCTTTGAGTTCTGGCGCAAGACCGTTGTAGACATCCTTATTCATGGTGACGATAAACGACAGTGAATACAGGCCGCCAATATCGGTGTGGTTGTCCGCCAGTTCATTGATTTTAAATACTGTTGCGCCTTCCCATGGCAGCGCTACACCGTCGATCACACCGCGTTGCAGTGATTGATAAGAGCTTGGCGCTGGCATACCAACTGGCAGGGCTTGAAGTTTTTCTAGCAAGCTGGCGACCACAGAGGTTGGGCGACGAATGCGCAAGTTGGCAAGGTCAGAGGGCTTTTCGACTTTTTTGCCTTTGATGTGCAGCATGCCAGGACCGTGGGTAAACAAAAACAGTGGTTTGGTGTCTTTGTATTCGGAGTTAATCAAGCCTTCATCGTAGAGAGTTTGAATCACACACGATCCTTCAACTGCGGTTTTGACGACGCCTGGCAGTTCGACTATTTGGGTTAGGGGGAAACGGTTTGCGGTATAACCTTGCACTGTGGCGGTGACATCCAAAATACGGTGGGTTACGGCATCGTACTGCGCAGGTGGTTTGGCAAGAGTTGAACTGGCGTAAATATCGACTTTAATTTTTCCGTCTGAATCCGCTTTGACTTGGTCAGCCCAAGCTTGAAAAATGTCTTTCTGCGCCGCCGAGACAGCTGGCCAGAAGTGGCCGAAACGTAAAGTGAGGTCAGCAGCGTTTACATTGGCGGTGCTAAGCGCCGCACCCAGTGCACATGCACAGGTTAGAGCAGTCAGTTTTTTCATGTTCGTATCCGTACTTATCGTTATTGGTATAGTTCACGTTATGTTGCAGTCCATGGTGGCTGCAGGCTGTTAGAATTCTTCGCTATCAATTTCCAGTTGAGTTTGCGGGTTGTAACGCGCGCCGCTGACGGTAGTTTGATTCAGCGTTGCGCTCAATTTCGCGGCAATCTCACTTGGCAAGTGGCGATTGTCGGCGGCGAGATTCTCGGCCAGATGGTCAAGGTTAGTGGTGCCGGGAATGGAAACCAGCTTGAGGTCTTGGCTGTTAAGCCAGCTCAGCGCCAACTGAGCCAGATTCATATTCAAGTTATCGACTTGGTTCCACTGTGCGAGCTGTTTAGCAATTTGCTGGATAATCTGGTGATTGTGCGCAAAATGTTCGTCGCTAAAACGCGGCATGGCGCGGCGAATGTCGTTGCTATCTAGCGTTTCAGTGCTGGTTAGGCAACCCGTCAACATCGCGCGGCCAAGTGGGCTAAATGCCACCAGCGTAACATCCAGTTCACGGCAGGCATCAACCAGCGCGATTTCCGGATTACGTGTCCAAAGCGAGTATTCTGATTGCACCGCGGCAATCGGATGGATTTGATGGGCGCGCTTTAAGGTTTCCGCTGAAACTTCAGATAGGCCGATTTCGCGGATTTTGCCTTCCTCAACCAAACGTGACAGTTCACCGACCGTTTCTTCAATCGCGATGGTTTTGTCCCAGCGATGCAGGTAATAGAGGTCAATCACGTCGGTGTTGAGGCGTTGCAAACTGGCCTCGCATTGGCGGCGGATCAGCGCAGGGTCGCCGCTGATGTGTTTTTTACCATCGTTATCCAGATACATACCGCATTTACTGGCGAGCAGAAATTCGTTGCGGCGATGCATGATTGAAGCGCCAAGCAGCGACTCATTGGCACCATTGCCATATAGAGTGGCGGTGTCGAAGTGATCGTAACCCAAATCCAAGGCGCGATTGAGTAACGTATCTGCGTGAGCTTTGCTGCTTGCAGGTCCGTACGCGTGAGATAAGTTCATGCAGCCAAGCCCAATTTGTCGGCTGCGCAGTTGGCCTATGGCGATCATCATGGTTACCCGTTGTGATTGAGCAGTTGTTCGAGTTGATGCAAGGTTTCCATTGCACCTAGGCATTGAGCGACGGAAGAATTTGGCTCTTGCTGCTCGCGAATAGCGCGAATAAATTCTCGGTCGATTAGCTCGATACCGTTATTTGAGACTGCAACACCAGAGAGATCTACCGGGTTGTCGTAGCCGTCAAACAGATCGTCATAACGGGCGATGTAGGTGCCTTCTTCACAGATATAACGGAAAAAGGTGCCAAACGGACCGTCGTTGTTGAACGATAAAGATAGGGTGCACAGCGCGCCAGACGGCACTTTCAGCCCGATACTCATGTCCATTGCGATACCCAGTGTGGGGTGAATCGGCCCTTGCATAGCTTGCAATTGACTGGCTTGCTCACCCGTTTGGTATTGAAATAGATCAACGGTGTGACAGGCATGATGCCACAGCAAATGGTCGGTCCAAGTTCGTGGCTCGCCTTTGGCATTGGTATTGGTGCGGCGAAAGAAATAGGTTTGTACGTCCATCTGCTGAATGTGCAGTTCACCGGCTTGAATCTTATTGTGAATCCACTGATGGCTTGGGTTAAAGCGGCGAGTATGCCCAGCCATCGCCACCAGACCGGTCTGTTTTTGTAGCTCAACTAAGCGTCTGGCGTCATCGATGTTATCCGCCATTGGAATTTCGACCAACACGTGTTTACCCGCTTCAAGGCAGTCCATCGCTTGACTGGCGTGTAGATGGGTTGGCGTCGCCAGAATCACCGCGTCGACATCGTCTCGTTGCAGAGCATCGGCAAGGCTGTTGCTGATAAAAGCGTGCGGGTATTGCTCGCCAAGTACGGCGATTTTATCGGCTTCACTGGCGACCAGTGCGCTAATTTGAATGTCTTCGATCTGGGCTAAGGCTTCGAGATGTTTGGTTCCAAACGCGCCTGAGGCGCCTACAACACAAATATTCATAATTAATCCTTGTGGTTGGGTGAGGCCAAGTTAGCAATAGCGCGATGGTTATAACTAAGTGGTTGCCTCACCGAAATGGTTACTGACGCTATGGATTATTTATCCACCAACTCGATTTTATTCGGCGTGAGTTCCAGCGATTTGAAAATTTCACCCAGCGATTTGATTTGTTCGCTGTGCACTTCAATCATGTCGTTGGCGAGCCTCAGTTCTCCAGCGAAATACTCGCCGTTATGGGTTTCGACCAGGGTTTTTAGCCGCTGTTTATCGACTTCAGCGCCGCGTAAATCCGCCACTATCTGCCCTGGTTTTAAGCACTTACCAAGCTCTTCAAGCCACTGGCTTAATTCATGGCTGTTTGGCGACACCAAAATCAAGTGCGCGCTGTGCACAGCGTCTTGCACCGAAAAGCAGCCCTGCACACCAAAACGGATAAATCGCTCAAGTTGGTCTTTACACGTTTCCTTGCTAAGCACATTTGGGTCAAACGCGGTGATGATGCGGTTAGGGCGATTCAACCCAACTTGCAGCAAGGTTTCCGCTGTCTGGCCAAAACCAATAAAGGCTAAGCGCGATATCTTTGTCATACGGTTCCCTTTAATCGGTTCATCAGTTAATAAAACTAACTCAGTTAACAACACTTAGACGAAGCAGCTAATGGAGTAACGTACGTATCAAAGTGTTAACAAAATGTTTAATTTTTTATTTTCATAACTGAATCTAACAAACTGCTAGCAAAGGGCATAATTGAAATTTAGTAACGGCTATTCAATTTTTGAATAGCCTAAATTGGATGGACTATCTATTTTTCTTATAGGCTAGTCAGAGAAAGGCCGATGTTTCGAATCGCCGCAATGAAAGCTTCTTGGGCGGTCGTACCTTGCCAGCTTTTACGAATTGTGATGCCGATAGCGCGTTGTTGCTGTTGAGTGTCAAAATCTATGATCTCAAACACATCGTCGCTCAATTCGCGATGGACTTGGTGCTTGGGTAGCATGGTTAATTTATCGCTGCCGACCAAAATTTCGCGCACCAACATCTGCGAACTGGCCTCAATAATTTGCACCGGTAGTGGATGGGATTGACTGGTAAACAGTTGTTCGAACATGGTTCGTCCCGGGGTGTTGGTGCGAGAAATGACCCAACCGTATTGGCACAGATCGGTTAAGCAAATTGGTGTTTTGTGCTGGGTTAAAGGGTGTCCTTTACGTGCCAAAATAACGTTAGAGGTAAAAAACAGTGTCTCTTGGTGGACGTCGTAAGAGGGGGTTGGAAAACGCAGCGCGCCAACCAGTACATCGATTTCGCCGCGGCGCAGGTGGTCGAGCAAGTCCTCATACAAACCGTCGATGACGCTGATGTTGAAATCTGGGTAGTCGCTAGTAAAGTCATTGATTGCACTGGGTAAAATGCAGGTTCGGGCGAGCGGTAAACTGCCGACAATGATGTTGCCAGAGCTGATGTTATTGTTGGCGTCGATTTCAGCGATGCCCTGATGAATTTCATTAAACGCCAATTTGATTGCGCGCGCCAGGCTTTGCGCTGCCTTACTTGGGCTGACACCTAGGCTGGTCTTTTCAAATAAGACTGTCCCCAAATACTCTTCCAAATCTTTACATGCTCGATAAAGCGACGATTGTGAAACGCCGATATTACGCCCTGCAGCAGAATAATTTTGCGCTTCGGAGACTGCGACTAAAGCGCGAAGTTGAGTGGTGGTTACCGCAAACAAACTCGGGGTTGTGGTACTGGCTACGCTTTTATCGAGGCGATAATTTTTCTTTATAGCTTGGCTTAGAATGTCCAGCGCCCGTTCGATTCGAAAGCTAAATAGCTCCCCTTCACGAGTCAAATTCATGCCGTTGGTCTTGCGTTCAAACAGCGCAGTTTTGAGCTGCTTCTCAATTTTGGCCAAAGCTTGGGTGATGGCTGGCTGGGATAAAAAGATGCTTTCAGACGCTTTACTGATGCTGCCATTTTTTACCACAGACACAAAGGCGACAAGGTGGCGCAGGTTAGGAATCTTATCCATAGCTATGCGTATATTTATTGTTCAAGGTGGTATGACTATATCAAAAACCAATACCATTGTTATAAAACGAAATGGTGAATGTTATTAATTTGTGAATACTGTGATCCTACGCATTGAGTGACCCAATGACCAAGTAGGGTAAGTAAGGGAGCAAATTAATGATTATTGATTGTCATGGACACTACACCACCACGCCGCCTCAAGTTGGCGATTATCGTGAATCACAAAAAGCCGCTTTGAAGGTCGACCCTAATTTCAAAGGCGAAAAAGGCACCATCCACATCAGCGATGATGAAATTCGTGACAGCATTGAGAACAACCAACTGCGTCTGCAGCGCGAGCGTGGCACCGACATGACCATCTTTTCTCCGCGTGCCAGTTGGATGGGACACCATATCGGCAATGAATACACCAGCCGTTACTGGACGGAACATCAAAATGAATTGATTCGTCGTGTATGCGACCTGTATCCAAATAACTTTGCGCCTGTTGCGCAGTTGCCACAGTCACCTGGTATCACACCCAGCAAATCAATTCCCGAGTTGGTGCGATGTGTTGAAGAGATGGGTTTTATCGGCTGTAACCTCAACCCAGACACCACGGGCGGATTTTGGCAAGACGCGTCACTGGCAGACCGCAGTTTTTATCCGTTGTATGAAAAACTGGTCGAGCTGGATGTGCCAGCGATGATTCATGTCAGCGCTGCTTGTAACCACTGCTTCCATACCACCAGTTCGCACTACCTTGGCGCCGATACCACGGCATTTTCCCAGCTGTTTATGTCCGATGTCTTTAAAGATTTCCCTGAACTCAAGATCATTATTCCGCATGGCGGCGGCGCAGTGCCATATCACTGGGGACGTTTTCGCGGTATGGCGCAGGATATGGGCCTAGCGCCGCTTGAAGAACTGGTGCTTAACAACATCTATTTCGACACCTGCGTTTATCACCAAAAAGGCATTGATTTGCTGCTGGATATTCTGCCGGTAAAAAACATTCTGTTTGCGTCGGAAATGATTGGTGCGGTGCGCGGCATAGACCCTGAAACCGGTCACTACTTTGATGACACTAAACGCTACATCGACGCCAACACTAAGCTTAATACCGCTGAAAAAGAACAAATTTTTTCTGGCAATGCGCGCCGCGTGTTTAGTCGTTTAGACGCTCAGTTAAGTAAATAGACGCCGAGTTAAGTGAAAAGATGCCCAATTCAATAAATAAAGGCTCAGTACGCGCAAGCGACAAGGAGAATGAACAATGACTGAACAACATATTGTGGTGCAAAACATTGAGCGAGTTGACGTCGAGACCATCGCCGGATTAGCAAAGTGTGGCGTGGCGACGGTACATGAGGCGCAAGGCCGTAAAGGTTTACTGGCCGATTACATGCGCCCCATCTACAGCGATGTGGCGGTGGCAGGTTCGGCGCTGACCATCTCTGGCGCGGCAGGTGACAACTGGATGATGCATGTGGCGATGGAACAAGCCCAAGCCGGCGATATTTTGGTATTCGCACCCACCTCGCCGTCGAATCACGGTTTCTTTGGTGACTTGCTGGCGACGTCTGCTCAAGCACACGGTGTGGTCGGACTGATCATCGATGGCGGCGTGCGAGATGTCGCGACCCTTAAACAGATGCAATTTCCGGTGTGGTCAAAGCATATTTTTGCCCAAGGCACCATCAAAGCGACATTGGGTTCGGTGAACGTGCCTTTAGTGTGCGCCGATGAGTTAGTTCATCCTGGCGATGTGATTGTTGCCGACGATGATGGCGTGTGTGTGGTGCGCCGTGAAGAAGCGCATTGGGTTTTAAAAGAAGCGCAAGCGCGAGAGCTACGTGAAGAGCAAAAACGCGTACGTTTGGCCAACGGCGAATTGGGTTTAGACATCTACGAGATGCGTGCTCGTCTAGAGCAGCAAGGGCTGAAATATGTCTAAGCCAAGCTCACAAGTGCCGTGCATGTGGATGCGAGGTGGCACCTCAAAAGGTGGCTATTTCCTCGCTTGCGATCTGCCTGGCAATGAATCAGAGCGTGACGCATTGCTGCTGCAAATTATGGGCTCTCCGGATAGCAAACAAATCGATGGCCTTGGTGGGGCCAATCCGCTGACATCAAAAGTGGCGGTGGTCAAACCCTCAAGTCGCGATGACGCCGATGTCGATTACCTGTTTCTGCAAGTGTTCGTTGACCGTCCTGTGGTCACCGATAAACAAAACTGCGGCAACATTCTCGCCGGTGTCGGGCCATTTGCCATCGAGCGCGGTTTGGTTGCGGCGCAAGACGGTATTACGCCAGTGCGCGTGTATATGGAAAACACCGGACAGTACGCGGTGTGCAAAGTGGCGACCCCCAATCGCCAAGTCAGTTATCAAGGCGCTGCACATATTGATGGTGTCCCCGGCGAGGCGAGCGCGATTGAAATTGAATTCAAACATACCGCAGGGTCGAGCTGCGGCGCGCTACTGCCAACTGGAAACAGCGTGGATGAGATTGACGGTCTGAGCGTCACCCTTATCGATAATGGAATGCCTGTGGTGGTGGTGGATGCTGCGCAGCTCGGTATTCAAGGCGATGAAACGCCGCAACAGCTTGAAGACGATACGGCGTTGCGTGCCAAGCTGGAAAAGCTGCGCTTAAAAGCCGGGCCTTTGATGAATCTGGGTGATGTCAGTGAGCTGTCGGTGCCGAAGTTGAGCATTGTCAGTAAGTCGAGACATGGCGGCGCGCTGCACACGCGCACTTTTATTCCTCATCGCTGCCACGATGCTATCGGTGTCCTTGGCGCGGTGAGTGTTGCCACGGCGTGCTTATTGCCCGGTTCGCCAGCCGCCAAATACTGCGAACTCAATATCAGCCCACGCATGACTTTAAGTGTGGAACATCCGACCGGCGAGCTCAGTGTGATCGTCGAAACCGACCAAGATCAGAGCGTAACCAGTGCCGCGATTTTGCGCACTGCGCGCAAGCTGTTTGATGGCGTGGTATTTGGTCGTTCGACCTAGTGCTGGGCGGCACATGCATGTAGCAACAAACTCAGTTAACACCAGAAACAGTCAACACTGAATACAACCAAAACGTGAACCAATAATAACGATTACAAAAACCAGAGGATCTGAAACATGGATAAAGATTATTTACCGTTTCACCCGCAGCCGAGCAAACCTCAGTTTCGCGTGCCAGTTGGCGCAGTCGATGCCCACTGCCACGTTTTTGGCCCCGGCGAGCTATTCCCATACTCGCCAAAACGTAAGTACACCCCGTGTGATGCATCCAAGCAGCAGTTGTTTGCATTGCGTGATTTTCTTGGCTTTATCCGTAATGTGATTGTTCAGGCTTCTTGCCATGGCACTGATAACGCAGCCTTGCTCGATGCGCTGGCTGAGGCGGGCGATAACGCGCGCGGTGTGGCGGTGGTGTCTGCCGATATTAGCGAGCAAGAGCTTGAGCAAATGCATCAACTCGGTGTGCGTGCGGTGCGGTTTAACTTTGTGAAGCGCTTGGTTGATACCACACCGAAAGAGGTGTTTATGCGTATCGCCGAGAAAATTCGTCCGCTTGGTTGGCACATCGTGGTCTATTTTGAAGCCGCCGACTTTGATGACATCGCGCCGTTTTTGCTCGAACTCGATACCCAAATCGTTATCGATCATATGGGGCGTCCGGATGTGGCACTTGGCGTCGAACATCCTGATTTTCAAAAGTTTGCCAAGTTGCTTGCCGACAATCCGCACATCTGGACTAAAGTCAGTTGCCCAGAGCGTTTGACACAAACTGCGCCGGATTATTCCGACGTGGTGCCGTTCGCTAAATACCTAGTTGAGCGCTTTCCAAACCAAGTGCTGTGGGGTACCGATTGGCCACATCCAAATATGAAATCCCATATGCCCGACGATGGACATTTGGTCGATGTGATTCCGCTTATCGCCCCGACACCTGAGTTGCAACAAGCGTTGTTGGTCGATAATCCCAATACTTTGTACTGGCAATAGGAGAGGCGACGATGGCGTATTTAAAAAATGAAGTGCCGGTTGCCGGTACGGTATTTTTCGACGGTAATATGGCGCGCAAAGGGTATGGCCTTAACAAGATGTGTTTTTCGTTTAACGAAGCTTATGCCCGCGATGCGTTTAAAGCTGATGAAGCTGCCTACTGCGACAAGTTTAAGCTCAGCGAAGTACAAAAACAGGCGGTGCTTAATCGCGACTTACTGACCTTAATCGCTGAGGGCGGCAACATTTACTATCTAGCCAAATTCGCCGGCTTACTGGGCATGAATATGCAAGATATTGGCGCGCTGCAAACCGGCGTCAGCCTCGAAGCGTTTAAACAAAAACTGGTCGACGCAGGGAGATAAGCAGCATGGCGACGATTTTAGGCGGTATTACCACTTCACACATTCCAGCGATAGGTCGAGCTATCGATGAAGGCATTGAACAAACCCCGTACTGGAAACCTTTTTTTGATGCTTATCCGCCGGTGCGAGAGTGGCTCAGCGACAAAAAGCCCGACGTGGCGATCATCTTTTATAACGACCACGGCTTGGAGTTTTTCATCGATCGCAAGCCGACTTTTGCTATCGGTGTTGCCGAAGAGTATTTCAATTCTGATGAAGGTTGGGGCATCAAGCCGATTCCACCCATTCATGGAGAGTCGGAAATGGCGTGGCACATCTGTAATGAACTGGTCGATCAAGAATTTGATATCACCATCTGCCAAGAGATGAAAGTCGACCACGGTTTGACGGTGCCAATGCAACTGATGTGGCCGGGCAATCAATACGACCACATTAAAGTGATTCCGGTGTGCATCAATGTTGAACAGCATCCGATGCCCTCACCAAAACGCTGTTACGACTTAGGCAAAGCGATTGGCGATGCGGTGCGCAGTTATGACAAAGACCTCAATGTCGTGGTGTTTGGCACCGGTGGTATGTCGCACCAACTCGATGGCCAGCGCGCTGGGTTTATCAACAAAGAATTCGACCTCTATTGCATGGACAAAATTGTTAACGAGCCACAAGCGTTAACCCGTTTGTCGATTCGCGATTTGGTTGAACAGGCCGGTTCGCAAGGACCTGAGCTGATTATGTGGCTTGGTATGCGTGGCGCGCTGAATCCGCGTTTAACCGTCAAGCACAGTAACTACCATGTACCGATTTCCAATACTGGAGCCGGATTGCTGTTACTTGAGTAGTTTTCGCCAATAACGTTTATAAATAATAAAGATAGGAACAGACTATGTATCACAATTACTTCAAGCGTTTAGCGTTGACCGCGTTGACCGTTCTGCCTGTCATGGCAAGCGCTGCTGAGTATCCGAGCAAAAATGTTCAAGGCATCATTCAGTGGGGCGCTGGCGGGGCAACCGACAGCATTATGCGCGCAGTGACGCCAGCGGCAGAAAAAGTGCTCGGCACGGATGTGATTTTAACTAACCGCAGTGGTGGCGTAGGCGCGATTGCGATGAAGTATGTCAATGCACGTAAATCAGATGGTTACACAATATTAATGGGTGCGGAAAATCCGCAAATGTACAAAGTCATGGGGCTGGCGGACATCGATTACAGCGATATGATCCCTATCTCTATTTTGGCGCAGGGCATTTCAATCATCGTTGCACGTAATGATGCGCCGTACGACAACATTAAAGAGTTCATCGACTACGCCAAGTCACATCCAAATGAGGTCAAAGTCGGTTCAACTGGGCCTGGTGGTTTACCGTCGATTCTGCTGGCTATCTTGCAAGGTCAAGAGGCGTTTCGAGTCACTAACATTCCTTACAACGGTGACGGTCCAGGCATGACCGCGCTGCTTGGTAGTGCCATCGATGTGATGCCAACTTCCTATGGCCCAGCTAAAGAATACATTCGCGCTGGCAAGCTTAAAGTCTTGGGTTTGATGGATAAAACCGCGCACCCAGAATTGCCAAATGTGCCACCGGTGACGGATTTCTATCCAGACTTAGCTGCGCAACTGCCTTATAGCTCGTTCTTTGGCATTTTTGTCAAAAAAGGCACGCCACAACAAGCGGTTGATAAGTTATCAAAAGCGTTTAACCAATCGGCCAGCAGCGAAGAGTTCAAAACCTTAGTCACTAATCGCGGTTTTACTTACCTCGGTCTTTCAGGTCAGCAGGCTGATGACTACCTTGAGCGTTTTCGTTCTGTCGCGTCGTGGATTGTTTATGACTCAGGCATCGCCAAGCACTCTCCACAAGACTTCAAAATCAAAAAAATAGGCAACTAATTTGGCCTAACTGATCACACAGGCACGTTTAGTTCGCCTGTGTGGTCAACATAACGCAGGGTTTATTTAGGGAGTAGAACCATGGACAATCCATCCAGAAAACCGGGTGAACTGGTGTTCAATGCGCTGATGGTTTTGGTCAGTTTGGTATTGCTGTATCAGGCATATCACATCACAGACCATCATACCCTCAGTTCTCCAGCGGCTTTTCCGCTTAGCGCCACCGCGATCATGGTATTTTTCTCGGCGTTAAATTTCTATCAAAGCTGGCAAAAACGACCTGTGACTCAGGCGATTAAAGGCTTTTTCAAACACATTTTACCCATCAATGTCATGGTGATGATGGGCCTTATTGCTCTGTTTGCTCTTAGCCTTGAAAGCATCGGTTTTATTATCAGCGCCTTGGTGTTTCTCACTGCCGCTGTGTACATCTTTTACCGTCAGAGTTGGTGGCGCGCGCTGTCGATGGCGTTGGTCGCATTGGTGGGTATCTACTGTATTTTCCGCTTAGTATTTTTGGTGATTCTTCCTGAAGGCGTCGTGCCGGAAGGTGAAGTATTGGCTTGGCTGAGCGCGCTTTTTAATGGAGGTGGCCAATGATTGAAGCACTGAGCTACTTTTTAACCTCATGGACGTCGCTGAACCTCCTGTTGCTGACCGCGCTTGGAACCTTTCTTGGTATTTACATCGGTGCGATCCCCGGTTTATCCGTCACCATGGCGGTGTCGATTTTGATTTCGTTTACCTTTCCGTGGGAGTTGGATAACGCGCTGTGCCTGATGGTTGGCGTGTATATGGGCGGCGTTTACGGTGGGTCACGCACTGCCATTTTGCTTAATATTCCCGGCGCGCCATCGGCCATTGCAACGGCGCTGGACGGCTATCCGCTGGCTGAGAAGGGCGAAGCCGGACGCGCGATTGGTTTAACCACCATCATGTCGGTGATTGGCGGCTTTGTTGGCATTTTCGTGTTGTCGTTTGCCGCGCCAGTGGTAAGCACTTTTGCGATTCAATTTCAGCCCCGTGATTACCTGATGATAGGCATGCTTGGCATCATGCTGATCAGTTCGCTGTCCAAAGGCAGTTTCTCAAAAGGCATGTTTACCGGCGCTCTGGGTATTTTAGTCGGCACTGTGGGGCTCGACCCGATGACGGCACAAGAACGGTTTACTTTTGGCATGGTCGACTTGTGGGATGGCATCAATCCGGTGGCGGTAATGATCGGTATGTTTGGCTTATCGGAAGTGCTTAGCCAACTGCACAACATCGACAAAACCGTCATTAAACAGAAGCTGACGAAAATTATTCCCAGTTGGATGGATGTGCGCCGCTATTTGCCGCTGAGCATCAAATCGTCGCTGATGGGGGTCGTGGTTGGCGCATTGCCAGGTACGGGCGGTGACATTGCCTCATTAATGGCTTACGACTATGCCAAACGCAGCACTAAAAACCCTGAAGTTCCGTTTGGTGAGGGTGCTAAAGAAGGCTTGGTAGCTCCGGAATCGGCCAATAATGCGGCAGTGGGCGGCGCTTACATCCCGATGCTGACCCTTGGCATTCCGGGCGATGCGGTCACGGCGGTGTTTATTGGTGCGCTGTTTATTCACGGCTTAAATCCAGGGCCGTTATTGCTGGCGGAAAACCCGAGTATCTTTTGGTTCACAGTAGGCAATTTGACGTTAGCGAATGTGTTCGTGCTGATTTTTGGCCTCAGTGGCATCAAAATTTTCAGCAAGATAGTGAGCTGCCCAAAAGGCATATTGATGCCGCTTATTGTAGTGCTTTCGGTGGTGGGGGCTTATGCGATCAATAACTCGATCACGGATGTGTGGTGGATGGTGGCGTTTGGCGTCTTAGGTTATTTTATGCGTCTCTATCAATACCCAATAGCACCGGTGATTCTGGGCGTGATTCTTAGCAGTTTGATGGATCAAAACTGGCGCCGCGCCATGCTGGCAGAACAAGACAGTGTGGTGGGTTTGCTGCAAGGCATATTTACCAGCCCAATCTCGATTGTTTTGTTCGTCACTATCGCATTGGTGTACCTATCTCAAACCCCGATTTGGCAGCGGTATAAACAGCGTCGCGGCAAACAATCACTGAAGTCTCAAGTAAACAAGCCCCGAGCGAAATCATCAGTTAAATAAGCCAGCATTCACGCTGCCTAGCCAATGTACGGCTGGTGGCGTGAGGCTGAACATCGTCATGAGTAAGAGGTTTTATGATGAAATTAGGATTAATTGGCCAACATATTCAAAAAAGTAAATCGCCGCAGCTTCACGAACTGTTGGGAAAAAAATTGGCGATTGAGACTCGCTACGATCTGTTTGATTGCCAGCTTCGCGATGAACAAGCGCTGCGCGATTTACTTATCGAACTTAAGCAAAAGGGCTATCGCGGCGTTAATGTCACGCACCCGTATAAAGTGTGGGCTTGGAACATTGTTCATGACAAATTTCACACCAGCGCCGGTCTTGGCGCGCTGAATACCGTGTTGATTGATGGTGAGGAGCTGTCCGGCACCAACACCGACTGCAGCGGGTTTGTGCGCGCTTATCGCAAACTCTGCGCAGACAGTGCGCCGGGTAAAGTGTTGATGAAAGGCGCGGGCGGGGTGGGGCGAGCGATTGCCTTTGGTCTTGGCGAGCTTAACGTCGAGCACCTGTATATTTACGACGAATATCAACCCAATTTACAGGCACTTGTGGCGGATTTACAACGCGCTAATGTCGCGTGCAGCGCGGTCAGCAGTGAGCAACTTGATCAAGTGGCGAAAGAGTGTGATGGCTTGGTCAACGCCACTCCGGTTGGGCATTACACCACGCCTGGCGCGGCATTTAGCGCCCAACAAGTTGGTGGTCAGCGCTGGGTGTTTGATGCGGTCTACACCCCAGTGGTGACCGAGTTTATTGCCTTTGCCAAACAGCAATCACTGACAATTATTAGTGGTTTTGAGCTGTTTATTCATCAAGGCATCGATGCCTATGAGTGGTTCTCTGGCCAGAGCGTTGAATCGGTCGATTTAGTTAGCGAAATCAGTGCGTCTGAATAGCGGTTAGCAGCATTAATGAATAAGGGGAAAGCAATGAAAACAGGGATTGCGACAGTCAGTATTTCAGGCACTTTGACGGAAAAGCTTCACGCCGCAGCCAAAGCTGGTTTTGATGGCGTAGAAATTTTTGAAAATGACCTCACTCAGTCGGAGCTCACCCCAAGGCAAGTGCGCCAATTGGCGGAAAGCTTAGGGCTTGAGATCATTGCGTTGCAACCGCTGCGCAATTTTGAAGCCATGCCAGAACCATGGCGCGAGCAAAACTTTTATCAAGCACAAAAGAAGTTTGAGCTGATGCATGAGCTTGGTACATCTCGGTTGATGATCTGTTCGAATGTCTCGCCGCATGTCATTGATGATCCCGCGCGCGCCGCGGCGGATCTCCATCAACTGGCGGAACTCGCACAAAAAGAGCAGTTTATGATTGGTTACGAAGCGCTAGCATGGGGGCGTTATGTTCACGATTACAACCATGCTTGGGATATCGTTAAGCGCGCCGACCACGCCAATCTTGGTATTTTGCTTGATACCTTTCATATGTATGCGCGTAATAACACTCTGGATTTGCTGCGTGATGAAATTCCGGCCGATAAAATCGCGCTGGTACAACTGGCCGATGCGCCAAGTTTGCAGATGGATGTGCTCAACTTTAGCCGCCATTTTCGCTGCTTTCCTGGTCAAGGCGATATGCCCATTATTGAGTTTATGCAGTGCTTGCAGCAAAAGGGCTATAACGATTACATCTCCCACGAAATTTTTAATGATGAGTTTCGCGCCTCACGCCCAGAGGAAAAAGCCACCGACGGTATGCGCTCTCTGATTTGGCTCGGCGAACAGATCAAACAAGCTGAGTTGCCGACGCCAAGTTTGGACAACGTGGCGTTTGTCGAGTTTGCTATCGAGGGCGAAGATGGCGTTAAGTTGATGAATCTGTTCGAGCAACTCGGTTTTAAATTGACTCACAAACACAAATCGAAACACGTCGACTTGATGCGCCAAGGCAACATTAATCTAGTATTAAACCACGAACCCCAAAGTCAGGCTCATCACTATTATCTATCCCATGGCGTATCGGTGTGTGCGATCGGTTTTGGTACCAGCAGCGTGGCGCAGATGATCAAACGCTCCAAACATTACGACTGTGAGCGCTTTAGCAATCAGGCTGGCGAAGGTGAGCTGAATATTCCCGCAATCAAAGGCGTTGGAGATCAACTGATCTATTTTGTCGATAGCCAAGCTAATCCGGCGTTTTACGAGGTCGACTTTGTGCCAGTAAATGGCCAGCAAGAGCAGCATCAAGGCGCTGGTTTGCAGGCTTTTGATCACATTGGCCAAACTGTGCTCGACACCGACATGCTATCGGCGACCTTCTTCTTTAAAGCGTTGTTTGGCTTTGATATCGAGCCAAGCCAAGATCTTACTGACATCAATGGCTTGGTCACCAGCCGAGTGGCGAAAAATGCCAGCGGAACCATTCGCATGCCGTTTAACGCTTCGTCGGCGCGTAATTCGGCAGCGCAACGTTTTGTAGACCAAGCTAAAGGTGCTGGAGTACAGCAGATAGCGTTTAGCTGCGATGATATTTTCGCCAGCGTCAAGAAGGTTAGCCGCGAGTGTGTACTCCCAATTAGCGATAATTACTACCGCGACCTTGATGCGCGCTTTCAGCTTGATCCTGAGTTACTCGCCAAACTGCGAGAGTACAATGTACTTTATGATCAAAACGAAGAGGGCCACTTCTTCCACTTCTACACCAAAGAGCAGTTCGGCGTATTTTTTGAGGTGGTACAACGTGTCAACTATCAAGGTTACGGCGAGTCCAATGCTCATATTCGCTTAGCTGCGCAAGCGCGAGCGCAGAAAAAGGCTTCGCTTGCATAATCGAAGTGGACACAGTAAGTGAAAGTGGCGAGTTAAAGAACGTGATGTACAGGATTGAACTGAGCAATTTATAAATTATTTATTGAATTGGCTGGGTTTTCTTTGAACTTTAGGCTGCGATTTGCGATAACTAGCATTGTACTTTTATTGTTCGATTGAGCGCCTGTGTTTTGTATTTTCGCTAAACATGTTGGCGTAAGATCGGTTTGATATTAAGCGGCACTGCCGACCTAAGGTCGTCATGCCGCTTTTTGATCGGTGCGATTCGAACCACCAACCGTTTTACAAGGAATCGGTATGCTTACAGTGTTACCCGTTGTTATTCCAATATTTTTGATAATAGCGGTCGGTTATGTGTGCGCGAAAACGCGGCTGATTTCGGCTACAGCAATCAGTGAAATGGGGCGCTATGTCATGTACGTAGCGCTGCCAGCGGTGATTGTTAAAACCATTTTGAGTTTGGAATTGGCACAAATTTTTAATCTGCGTTATTTGTTGGCTTACTTAGCAGCCTCGGTTGGTTTAATCACGCTGGGCTTTATTGTCGCAACCAAAGTCGCAAAGCAACCAAACTTGGATAGCGCTGTCATGATGACGGGATTTGTGGTGCCCAACAGCGCGTTTATCGGTTATCCAATCATTATCCAATTAATGGACGCGCCGCCAATTAATGGCTTCGCTATGGCGCTGATCGTTGAAAACATGTTTGTGATGCCACTGTGTTTCATTTTGATGGATTATCACTCTTCGGCGGCGCAAACCAACCTAATCGCAAAAGCGCTCGCCGTTGGTAAGCGTGTGGTACGTAACCCGCTGCTGATTGCTATTGTGGTTGGCGTGGTGGGCAATATTGTTGGGCTCAAATTGCCGAGCGTCGTTGAAACTACGCTTGGGCTGTTGGCGCCGTCAGCGGTTTCTGTCGCGTTATTTGTGATTGGCGGATCGCTTGCAAGCGTCGTCGTCAAACAAACCCGCTGGCCGCCACTGATTTGGACGACGCTTGGCAAGTTAGTGATTCACCCTTTATTAGCGCTCGCATTGGTCAGTTGGCTGCTTCCTAATCAACCTGAGCTGGGCTTAACGCTTACGGTGATTACCGCCGTACCTATGCTGAGCATTTACACCATAGTGGGTGAAATTTATGGTCGCCAAGCGTTTTGTGCCACTGCCCAACTGGTTACTACCTTTGCATCCTTGGTGACGATTCCAATCATTATCACCATCGCCCACTGGTGGTTAGGATTTTAACTGCAAGTGGGCTTCTCAATGATGACGACAGCAATGAAAAGCCCGCATAATGCGCAATGTAGTTCACTTAAGCGGAGCTGCCTTGCGATTAACAGGATATCGGGTCTTTGATATTTTCACCGCCCTAGGCCGATTAGGCTTAGGGC
>NZ_FNDD01000030.1:0-36251 GCF_900100015.1 Vibrio xiamenensis
CTAAAATCCTAGATCGCTGGGTCGGTCACATCAGACTGGCCCTGTAATCTCTCTCTAAGGCTTATCCTGCCTAACTTCCTGCATGATGTAGTTTCTGTAATTATCGCGACGGCGTCGTCGGTCCGGTCTCTATCCGGTCTTTAGCTGTGATTTTGGCTAGATACCGAGCTGGACACGAACCCTAATGTAAATTTCCTATTTAGGTTTTCCGTCCAGTTTGCCGACGGCGGCGGCAGTAGATATATTTACCCTGTAGTCCTGACAGTTGCGACGGTCATGACAGTGCCGACAATTCTGACAGCCATGGCAGTCCCGACAGTAACCAGCTAGATTCACATCCTATTCGACTAACCCAACTCGACACCCTAACTCATACCAGATTCGCGCTGTAATCCTATGTGCCGTTGGTTTTTCCGGTTCGAGTATGAATACCAGTCCTGTGATTAGCTGCTGTTTCTGGTGCTGTGGTTGAGTGTCGCTTACTGCTGACCTAAATCACTTAAGAGATAACAGACCGATTACCACTGAGGGTAATCGGTCATCATTGATTGCTGTTTTTTCCTGACTGGCTAGTTCTGGGAGCTTTAGGATCATAGGTGTCCTTCCCGCCACTGAACTAGCTATCCATCCCATATCTATATTAATAACTGGACCTAATGGACAGAATGTTGGTTATATTTTTGTTGGTTCCAGCGCGAAGTTTTTCTGGGGTTCGGTTCTGATGTTGAGTGGTATGTATCTGCTCTGATTCGTGTTGTACAGACGAGAGAAGGTTCTGATGGTGGATATCACTCTGAGACAGGAAGTGTGACTCTGTGGTGACTACGTGGCGTGTTTCGGCTGACCGAATGGACCAGAGCTTACCGGAAGTAATCGCAGACCGGATATCGACCGGACCAGAAAAGACAAAGGCCCGTAGATTTCTCTACGAGCCTTATGCAATATGGTGGCCCCTCCCAGACTTGAACTGCGGACCAATCGATTATGAGCGAAGGTCTGACGCAATCTCACTGCACAATCAACATAGAAACCCTGCCTCGAATCACGCCTAAATCCACCAGCAAAATCACATCACCTGATTACCCGCATGATTTTACTGACGACGCCGACGGGAAATGTTGAGTGTGATTAGTACGACGACGCCGACGAGAAAATAGGGTTAAGTTTGGGTGGAAAGACAGGCACATATAATCACTCCCATGCAGTGCATTATTTTGACTAAAACAAACAAATACGGGAATAATAGGCAACCAATGTGACAATCAAAAAGTACAGAATGAATACTACGCCAACAATTGAGTTCTATTACGACTATAAAAAAACGAGAAAAGATCTTTCTAACGTTTTTAGAGCAATGGCTGATTACATAGAAGCATATGAAGTCATCGAGAAAGCTATTGTTCACAACTTAGAAATTGACGGGTATGACGGGCTCAAGATCCAATCACTCAAAGAAGGTAGTATTAAGAACGTTATTACTAGCTTTTGCCGAATGTTCTTAGCCAGCAGTTCTACAGGCTTGCTAGAAGAGTTCAGTGGGGATTCAGATGGAGATTCACCGACGTACTATAGGAATGTAGAGGAGCGTCAAAATGATAAATTTCGCAGCGACTGGGCGTCAGATGAGAGTTTTGCAGAAGCGATAAAAGCAAACCAGATCAAACAGGAAATAGCTGATGATTTTTTTGCAGGGAAGATACAAGCTATTACTGATGTAGATATTGCAGAAGCGGCAAAGAAAGTATCTCTTGGTAATTCAAGAACTAAGCGTGGTGAAACATTCTCTGTTAGTGCACACAACGATGATAGCTATGCCCCAACATCCAAAGTTAATCTCGATATGGACTTTAAGGTATCAAAGAGTGTTCATGCAATATTCAATAGCAAACTATATGAGCATAATGGTGAAGAAATTGTTCGCATCATCAAACCAGTCCAAGAGGGTGATGATAAATGGCTGGTGCGTAACCACCAAACAGCCCTACAGTATGAAGCTCCTATCTTGGATAAGAGCTTTATCAACGAATACCAGAGTAAGTTTCAGTGGTTGATATCTATGAGGGTGCACTCTCAATATGAAGTATGGCGCCATGGTAAAGAAACGAAAGTAAAAAATGCCAAGATCCATGAAGTCTATAAGCCGTATTGGGCAACTCAACATCAGAACAGGCTTTTAGATGACTAAAGTAGTCCCAAAAAAACCTCTCAATGACGAGGAGGTTTTTGCCCGAACTAATGTGCTATATACATTGTTACCTCTTGGGCTCATGGTTGCCATCAAGGTCTTGGTGATGTTTCAATCTCCAATAATGTCATGGTCACAACTTTGGCCTGGACTCTTTCAGTCAGGTGACTGGTCACTTGCTAGTGGGATGGTCTACATATCAATTTTAAGTGGAATGTCAGATGCGTCTCACGGGCGCAAACTAGATACATTAAGAGTGAATTACAGGACGTTAAAACTTCTATCGTTAATGCTAATTAACTTTGTAGTGTACTTTTGTGCATCGGTCTTTAACTCATCTCCAATTGTACCTTGGATCCAACTTGTTTTATTTATTCATGCCATATGGATGTGCTATAGGTATCAACGAGATATTTACTTAGTTAAGTCCGGATTTGGAAAATATGACAAAGATTGATCAAAAAGGGACCATCAATGGTCCCTTTTGTATTACCGCTTACTATCTGGTGTTCGCTTCACTTTTTCCCATTTGTTACCAGCCTTTGTTGTAGGTGGTGCGGGCTTATTATCAGCAATAGTCGCATAATTTTCGGTTTTACCTCCACATCATCATGGCATAGGGTAAGTAATGCAGCTCAGAGAACTCCTGGAACGTAAGGACGCTGCGCTTTTCGTCTCGAATAGCCTTAGGGTCATTACCGAGAGCAATTTCCCGTTTATGGTCATTGGCAATCTGGCGAGCTGTGTTGATGTCTAGCGCTGGATACTCGCCTAGTTGTATGGATTTCTTAGTTCCGTGCAGTGTGTACCTGAACAAGAAACGCTTCCGGCCTTGGCGGTTGACGATCATCTTAAGGCCAGAACACAACTCGTCTGTGTATCCTGTTTCCTTACTTTTGCTCGACGGCGGCGTCGGTGGTAGTGAGTCGAGTTGACGTTTATTGAATTTGAATTTTCGGGATTGCATCACTGCCTCCTTAGTCATTCTCAATGGAGAAATATTGGCGTAATTCGGTGAGTAGTGTCTTAGGCATCAGTAGATAGATACCCTTACCACTGTCCTCGACAATGCTCAGGGTCAGCACTGCTCCATAGTCCAGCTCGTCTTCGAATTCGGTTTAGGTCAGTGCTCGTTTTAGCATTTCGATATCGTCGACGACGACGGCAGATAGTTCGGATTTTGATGTGAGAAACCAGAGTTCACATTGCAGCTCATCCCATGCCTGTTGGGTTTCTGCTGCATCGTGAAATGGTTCGGTGAGTATGGATTTGATTTGTTCTTGTAAGGTGGTGGTGATTGGTAGGGTTGTGATTTGTTGAAGATTAGTAAGCTTAATCATATTGAACTCCATGATTATCAGTATCATAGAGTTAATATGTGTTCGATAAATAATATAATTCGGTTGAAATAATGCTAATATCATAGATATTAGCATTACTTTTAATTAGAAAATTTAATTAATATTTTCTTTCTATCTATATTGTAGAAATCACATAAAAGACCAATGATTGACTGCAATTCTGGCGCTAATTCTAAAGGAGATTGCAATTGCCTATCATACCCATGCTTTTCAAAGTTCATGGCTAAACTAAATAATTTTTGCATTTGCTTTGTACTACCTAAATATTCAGCAATATCGTCAGATAGTATAGAATCAAATTGGGATAAAACTTCATGTTCAATGGCACCGTAATCATGTTCTTCTTTTGCCATAAATGATTTTAACAAAGCCGTAGACATTGATATTATCTCAAGGGATTTTGCCTTTCCCTTTTCTCCGAAACGAATACCATCCGATATTAATCTCACTCTATCCGGCTGGTCTTTGTAGCTATAGTCTTTAATGGAATAATCTAATGCAATCAAAAAGAAAGAAGTATATATATATAACATCCTAATTGTTGCTTGGCTGGTAAAACCTGAAGAGCATTCTTCAAGCACTCTTTTTACCATATCTAAATAATGGTTAACCCCATCAAAATTTAGCTTCAAAAGCAAATTAGATTTTGACTGTTCGTAGCACTTTTTCCAATTTCCACCGAGTTCCCCAACAGAATATAGTTCAATCATATCTAGAAGTTCTTCTTCGGTTAATCTGTCAGAAGAATATCTCTCAGTAGAATCAAGTTTACCCATAAAGTTACCATCTAGCACAAGCACATTATGCTTAGCGCCAAACTCCCCGACATGGCTTCTTTTATCTGTAGTTGCAACTATGCACTTTTCTAAACCAAGAACATCTTGCAATCCTTTTGTCCAAAAAATTCGTTCTAAAGCTTGGGGGCGCTGTTTCATTTTCACATCTACGTTGGTCCTCTCTCTAGATATTGGAGAGGGCCTTGAGTATAGGAAAAGGTCTACATCTGTTATATCGAAACCTTTAAAATCAGCTTTGATGGAACGGACAACAAAATAGCCCAAGTTTAGAAAATATAGTCTCAGACGTTCTTCTGCCAACTCACCTTTTTTAAGATCTTGTTTAGCCATCAAAAATTACCTGTCCTCAATTGATTCAAAAGTTCTCCAACATTCCTTTTCATAGCAGCATCTTGTCTATGACGAGTCAATTGTCTATTAGACTCCGGAGAGCTGTATGATGTCACTGCGGCACTAGGAAGGGATTCAAGATAATGAGTGCTAGCATCTCCTTCATTGATAACAGTTTGCGCTAGTTTACCCACTTCTTTCTTCAGCAATTTCATTTCGCAACGAGAACCCGACACAGGTCTGACTTTTACAACCCCTTTCAATTCAAGAATCTTATAGTCTTGGCCAATAGCAGTCGCTGGGCCAATCCATTCTCCCCGAATTAATTTTGCTAAGAGTGCATTTATCATCTGAATTCTGCCACGGTTGCTAGAACTACTTTGCATTCCGTATGTAAGGGAAGTCACAAATGCTTTAGCCAAATCGAATGCGTCTTCAACAGTTGAATTTGAATACTTGTTGAAGGCCGATGGCTTTGTTACATACTCATGTTGACCACTTTCATTACCAATGGCATTCACATCGAAGATACCGATGGATTGAGCTTTTGCATACAAAGGCTCACCTAGTATTTTCCTCACCTTTGTGGCATCAATACAACCTTCTTTTGAAAGTAGATCATTGATCTCATTGATTTTTACTGATTCCTCCTGACTCATTGAATTAACTAGCGAGTGCAATTTTTTCGTGTCTTTACCTCGGAATAAGTTTCCGTTGAAGAGAAGCTTTTCGTTTGAGTATGTTTCTTCGCTATCTACCAAGCCTATACAATCGATATTGTGAAAAAGAGTATTAACCTCGTTGTTAGCGATTCTAAACGTATCACCGATGAACTCTTTGGCACTACTTTCAACCATTGGAATTTGGGAGCATTGTTCAGCCAACACAATCGAAGCTTTTTCTTTATTTTCCGGTTCTGACTCTTCGAATATTCGATAAGTGTGTTCTAGGACACTATTAGAACCCATACCTAAAACTTCGATTGCATCACTGCCTCTTGATATCAGCCTCTGTCTTTCTAATTCATCTAGTATCGAGGGCAGTTCAGTCCTGATATTAACATTAGCAGCTCTAGATAGGGCCTTTAACCTTTCTAATGACATTGTGTCTTGTTTGTCGGCAGAAATGCTAGAAAGCAAAACACCACACTTCCCAGCAAAATTAATCTGTTCAAACTCGTTATCAGCATTTTGTACAGACTTCAGTTTTTGAGAATGGCTGACAACCCAAGCTCCCTGAGTTTTATTATCCATAAGGCACCGTAATATATATAACCAAACAAATGTTGCTTGTTCCATATGATACTTATTGTATTCAGATTTAACATTTTATAGGCTACTTACTTCTATTAACTGAGCTTGATCACATTAACCCCAATCTAAAATCCTAGATCGCTGGGTCGGTCACACCAGACTGGCCCTGTAATCTCGCTCTAAGGCTTATCCTGCCTGACTTCTTGCATGATGTAGTTTCTGTAATTATCGCGTCGTCGTCGACGTCTATCACCAACAGACGATGGCGACACAAAAAGTCTTCTTTTGGCCCATTTCAATGTCGCCCTAACCAAACATGCTGTTCAGGCAGTCAAATATCCCGATAGAAGAAATGGGAAAAAATCTAGCGAACAAAATCCTATAAGTAACTTTAATTGCACTTATAATAAGTTTCCTATACAGAAACCACAAAAGTGATCTAAAGTGAACTTATATTCCTATATAAACGTTAGAAACCCAAAAGTGCACTAAAAGGAACTTATGAAAAAAGGCAAAATGGTAAAGGCACAACCTATGCCAGACTTAAATACCGAGTTTAGTATGGAAACTCTAGGTGACGCCATTAGATCGAAGCGCACCGATAGAGGTTGGCGTATCGATGACCTGGCCTCAAACGCCAATTTGTCTCGCAGGACTATCATGAAAATTGAAAAAGGCGATACCAACGTAACCTTCGCCAACGTACTGATGCTCATGGATATGTTGGGACTATCGTTACGCCTCATAGATTTAAGTCTGTTTGCTCAAACACATAAACAAACCATATCCCAAAATGAGCACAGCTTGAGAAGTGATGAGGACGGCTGGTATGAATAAGTCGCAACAGTTAGATGTGTTTATTGGTACAAAGACTAAAATTGGCCGTTTAATCCTTCCCATTGGCACAGAGACAGAGTTCTCATTCATTTACGAAGACGTTTGGAAAAGCGTTGGCTTTCCTATTTCTCCACATATCCCATTCGATGGTCAGGCTACCCCGAGAAGCATAGAAAACTATCTCAGAAATCTCCTTCCAGAAGGAGAAGCCTTTGAGGAAATGATTCAAAGCACAACCATATCCAAAAACAATACATTTGCATTGATTCATAAGATCGGTTCTGAAACATCTGGAGCGTTATCTTTTCGAGTGCCGGGCTCCGAACACTTGCAAACCAGCTTTAGGCCTGTACCTAGTGAGGAGCTAGTGGAAAGACTAGAAAGAAACCTCGCCCCATTAGTCTATTGGGATGGAAAGGTACGCCTATCGGTTGCAGGTGTTCAAAACAAACTAAATTTACTTAAGCGCGATGGTGAATGGGGATTTGGCGAAGGTACATTATGCTCGAACTACATTCTAAAATTTGAAAGTGGTAAGGCTCCATGTATCGCTGTAAATGAGTTCTTTTGCATGACACTTGCAAAGATAACAGGTCTGGATGTCGCTAACGTGGAACTTACGCGTATTGGGCAAAGCAGAACATTGATTGTAGAGCGCTTTGATCGCGACTATATCGAAGCTCGCGACGTCGTCCAGCGAAAACATATTATTGATGGGTGTCAGGCAACCGACTTACCTCCTGGTTATAAATACGAACGTCAGAACGGTGATGAAGGAGATGGCGTGTACATGCGTGACGGTGTTTCTTTTCCCCGCTTAGTCAATGTAAAAACCACAGATACCGTGAAAACGAACTTAAAACTCGCTCAATGGATGCTCTTCAATCTTGCAACTCAAAACTACGATGCTCATGGCAAAAACATCAGCTTCTTCGTCACCCCAAAAGGGCTTGAACTGACTCCCTTTTATGACTTAGTCAATATCGAGGCCATTGCACGAGAAGGTACAAAACGTAATTCAGACAATGGGAAGTTAGGTCGAGATGCCAGCATCCCACGATTTTTTGCTATGTCGATTGGAAATTGGGAAAACGAAGATTTTCAAAATCCTCCAAAAGGCAACTTCCAAAATCCAATCACAAGCTATGATTTAGCCGAATTTGGTGCCTTACTCGGTTATTCAGGAACAAGAATGGCAACTGTAATTGTAGAAACCGTTGGTGCTATAAAAAATGCGATTAACGAAGCCTTAGCACTAACCGAAGCCCAAGATATCGATGATGATGAACGTCAACACATAACTCTATGTGTATCCCTCATTAGAGAACAGTGTCAATATTTGCTAGAGCAAGCCAGTAGCGTGCCTGAGATGAGCGAACTTCTCTAGCATACATGTACTAATTCAGACTGGCAGGAGATTCTTAATCGATTGCCAACTCTGGTCTCAATATAACTACTGACTAATCAAGTTGAGCCTCCTAACAGTATCATTTATCAGGGCCAGGCGTTTAAACGGGTGCCCTATCTTACGCACCTGATTGTCTATCAAGCTTGCATATTTCCTGATGAACAGTACTATTTAGGCTACAAATGACAATTTAGATGCGACTTTTATTGTCAACAGCTAACGCTGACGCATCACCTCCTTTCCCGCGGCCAGGCTGCTCTAAAACCACTTCATCCCAACGACTGGGCTTTACACGTATCCGTGTGATTTCTCATATCAATTATTACGGACCTTACTTGTCCACCACTTTTCCTACTCAAGGCTCACACTCAATATCTTATTGTTATGGAGTCTGAAACTCTAGGGCTAGAAACACCTTCAACGAGGCGACGCCTATCGAGAACTTTCATTCTCACCCTTTGACCAGCTTACCGCTGATTTACTACATAGAAGGAATTCCCAATGACCTATTCACTCATCCGTAAAAACGCAAAAAACCGAATCCAGAAATATTTGGAGAAGGCCACTTACATTACCCTGTCTGCACGTACCAGCGCCGTTGACGACTCTGTCGTTGTGCTAGATCCACAGCAACTGGAAATATCCGATGTACATCAATTCATGGAAAAGCACTATCGCGATTTAATCGTGCGATTGCATGTTGATGATGAAGGTAATGATGAATATTTGCGAATTTCTGATGGTCCTTATTACTTTTCAGATCGTGTATATGTCCACTTCACTCCAAAGCCTATCGAGAACATCCCAACTCAGGAAGTACGCGAAGAAACAAAACCGCGTATGACATACGAGATGGTGCGCCAATATCTCGCTGATGGTTTTATCTCACCATTAAACCATGGTGCCAAAGCAACGCCGAAGATGGACGATTTGGAAAAGAATATTGAGTCGATTGTGATTGAAATGGCAGAAGCAAAAGAACTCGATGTTTTAAGAAATTCACCCATCGACAAGAAGGAGTATGACAAAGCCGCTTGGCAAGCATTGAGCCGTATCCGAAGTTATGCAACAGAGGATTATGGTTACGAAAAAGTGTTCATGATTATTAACACTGAAGCCGGCACTTCATACAAGTATCGCCACGATATTAGCTTGAAGAGCCACGATCTCCACACCCAATGGTGTTCGTACCTCGATTATTATCGAAACAACACAGCACGGATAGGAGGTCTTCTCCATTGATGACTCGTCATCAATTTTTACTACACATAAGGAACCTATGATTGAAATCTCACTACTCATCCACATAGTACTTCGGTACGTCAAAAAAGCAGTTCACTATTTCCGCTCGAAGAAAGGTAAAATCGGCGAACATCTTACCCAGCTTGGCACTGCAGCATATACAGGTTCATTTGTATTGTGCATTCAAGAAAGCAACGGTTTGACGTTTGATGTAATTAACCTATATTTTTGCGGTTTACTGGTAGCCAACCTTGGCGAACAGCTAAAGCGATAGTAGTATTACTGTATGACGTACAAAGAAGATAGGAAATAACATGACTGGAGTATTACTACTTTGCGCAGGACCTGTTGCTCTCGGTTTGTTGGCATTATATGCCCCACAAATTGAGTCTTGGTGCGACCGTAAACTAGCCACCAGCAAGAAAGGCTAACACTCTACCTTTCTTATTTCCCTGTTAGGGCATATCACTGCCCTGCTGGGTTTGATATGCCCTTTTTAAAAAGGGCCAACACCATGCAAACTAACTCTCGTGCATCCGCACACCCAACCCATCTTTTTCAACCGCTCAAACAACCGCTTTCCGAAGCGATCGTTGATAAGTTGTATCAAGACAACCCTTCGCTATCTTAGTTTCTATTCGAATGGAACGAGCATGTATTTGCCGGTACTGCAGAAGAAGCATTCGATGAAATGTACGAAGGTGTAAATATCCTACGACTAGAGGCTATTGCCAAGAAACAGGCCTGCTCTGTCACCGCGCTAGAAGCTCAAGAAATCCTTTCTTGGATTTCGGCAATCATGCAAGAACACCACAGCCGATACTTAGATTAGTCGGCTCACTGACTGGCATTTACTACATACAAGGAAAACAATATGTCATATAAACTGACCGCGTTTCACCACAGATACAGCAATATCCAGCAAGCGATTGCAGAGGATGCCCTATTCAACACAAATAATGCAATTGATGTGTTTGGTTCGGAATTTGTCTCGCTTTCCGAGATCATACAACTCAGCGATACCATTAAAATGTTGATGGCCGCATTGATTGAGGTAGAGACGAAAAACATCGGTGTGATTTGCACTACATCGCGACAAGTCGAAGTGTATGTATCACTGGAACTACTAGCGCAATGTGGAGCTCACGACAAATACGATGGTTTTACGCTTTCAGAACTCTGTGACGCATTGTTAAACTGCGATCAGGGTGAATGTGAAAGTCTTGGCTATACCTCAAAAGCGGCCATGGGTAATGACTTGACTCCCCTTTCATTTACAAAATGTTGTGAGGATATCAAGCAATATGAGTCTGAGTTTATCGATGTATTTACTGCGCCTGTTGACGCACAAACATTGGAAACTGTCTCGCTACATGCTGCAAGAGAAGTCACTCAAAAGCTAATGAGTGATACCGGGTACAACACACCTATTGTTATTCCTGATGAAAGTTTCTCTATATGGGCCGGCGATGGCTCTGGAGAATGGGTACCAGCAATGATTTTTATCCGGAACGACCAAATTTTTAACGCGTAATATCTAAAAGCCCTCCGAAATGGAGGGCTTTTTTTATACATTGCGTAGGACAAAATTAGTTCTTAATTCCTGCCGTTACTTGGATTATTGAACTCATGATACCTGCGAACATAATTCTGGTAGTCCTGTTCTCTTTTGAAATCATCTGAAGATCGTTTTGCGTTCTCACACATAATCTGGCGATCACGCTCAGTAAGAATGCGCTCAAAATACCCTTTTGAGAATCCATAAACTAGGGCGACTCCACCCCAGCCACAAAAGAAACTTAAATAAAAACCTTCAGCAAACAAAGCAAGAAATAAGAAACTAATCCCGATGGTAATACTCCATCTTGTTTCTGCGCTTATTGGCCTTTGGGGTTGTCTGCCATAGTGACTACCTTTCAATACTCTACCAAATTGACGATGGTCGATTTACTCTCACAAACTGCTTAATATCGCTCACCTTAAATGCTTTTACAGTGTCGTACACCTTTGAAATTTCCGCAGCAACTTCTATATAAGGAGCGCCAATTACTGTTAGCTTTGTTGCGGTATCGTAGGTTGGTAGTTTGGTATGGAACCTTTGATTGAATGACCAAATGCTCATGAACTCCTGTCCATCTGCCGACAAGTAATGCCCATTATCCATACGTTTAAATCCTGACGCCTTCAATTCCATAGTTACTTTTTCCTACTTTCAATCAAAATTTATGAACCTTAAGATTAGCAATTTCAATAAATAAGGAAAAATCACATGTTTATATTGTTTCAAACAACCTATAAATATGGTGATTATTTATAAGTTAGCTTGCCGAATAAGAAACATTTGATTACTATTTTTAATAATTGATAACAGAGATCTATATGTTAAATTATTTCTATTCTTTTGATACTTAGTAAACACATCAAACTTAATACACTTAATTGCATCTAACTAATATTTATCTGGAAATAAATTTTTTCTTTGCTATAAATTATATCTTTCGAACACATTATTAATTTTATTTCGATTTTTCATCGAGTGAGACATACCATGACTGAATTAGCTAAAACTCTGTTAAACCTACGTAGCCTACGTGCTTTTGCTCGTGATTTGACTCTTGAACAATTAGAAGAAGCATATTCTCGCTTTACTACCGTGATTGAAGAGCGCCGTGAAGAGCAGGAAAAAATCGACGCACAAGAAGCAGAGCGCAATAGTAAGCTTGAAGCAATCGCTAAAGATATCGCAGAACAAGGTGTCGATGTTGAAGAGCTGATTGCGGCGCTAAGCAACAAATCTACTTCTAAGAGCAAAGCTAAGCGCGAACCACGCCCTGCTAAATACAAATATACTGATGCAGATGGGGTTGAGAAGAAATGGACCGGGCAAGGCCGTACTCCTTCAGCAATTCAAACAGCGTTAGATAATGGCGCCAAAATCGACGATTTCTTGATTTAACACCATAAAGGCAGTCTAAAGACTGCCTTTTTAATACCCCAAGATCATCCTCAACTCAAAATTCTCATCGGCCTCCACCACAAACATACCACCTGAAACTTTGTATCCTGCTCAACCTTGGTTATTATTAGCCAAATTTAGTCAGTCGTTTGAACTCAAAGAAGCTTATTTTCGTTGGTCGAACGCGTTTACACTGAGGTTTTCCTTGTTCAATATTTTTTCCCCTAAGACAAATACCGATATTCTGGCTGAACTGGTCCAAGACTTACATCCAGGGCCAGTCATTATCGGAATTATTGGGGCGCCAGGTTCTGGAAAATCAGTGTTGGCAAACGAACTCGTTCAACGAGGGAATAACGCAACTTTGGTGAATGGCGCCGAACTGGATTCAATACTAAAGCATGCCGAATCACCGCAAACTTACGTCATTGACCACTTATTTGATCTAGGACTGGATACCGCAAAATTGATGATAAGTTTGGCAGAATCTAACTCTGGTAACTTGTTCGTGTTCATGTGCCAAAGCCGTTTAGATTTTACGCAAGAAGTACTCGCTGAGCTCTCCGCTGTTAAGTGGGTCAAATTCAGTAAGGGAAAATTACTACCAAACTTTTGACAGAATCATCGCACTGCATGCACGTTTTTTCTAAATCGAGCAGACCAAAGTTAGAACGTGTTAGATTACGTAATGCCCAGCTCACTTAAAAAATTACCATATAATATTATTTTTCATTTCAAACATATTGAGTTTGATCGATGTGGCGGCTAGCCAGTCACCACACCTAGATCGTCCAATCAGGGATAAAACGAATACAAACAGTAATTTTCAAGCTGTTTTACAATGCTCTGTTTCGTAGAAAGCATCAATAAAATCTCAAGCGTAACCGAACCATCGGGGTTATCAACTACATCATAGATGAATCGAATATCATCAAAAATGGCATGGCGTAGATTGAGCATGCCAAAAGGGATTAACTCTGGAATACGCGCATAAGAAAGGGGTTGTTCGCTGACTTGCCCCCGAAAGTCGTTCAATGCACTACCGATACGCTGCTTAATGTCAGCTTTATCAGTCCATTGTGACTTAAAATCAATGTATTGCCCCATAGTTTGATTAAACGTACGAGCAAAAATAATCTGTTTTACTGTTACTGCATTCATTTAGGCAAAGCCCTCTATCAATTTAGTAGTCTGACAGAAAAGCCTCAACGTCCTCGATGGTTTGTGGGTTCGTCTTAATCGACTGCTTACCCATTGCGATCAACTTCATCAATGCCATAGCTTCATCGCGTTTCACCTTATCTTCATAAGATTCCACAACGTACTTTGGCAAACCGTTTTGGGTGATCACCATCGGTTCATCAAGAGGCAATTCTGCCGCGTGTTTCTTCAAATAGCTCACCGTTTGGGTATTGGTGATAGTGTCATTTAGTTTCATATGCATAAAACCCGTCTTTCTCTTAGATAAATAACTTATTGATTTCTTTTTCTTCTTATTCAAGTCCCGTTGTAGCGTCAGTTCTATAATACCAAAACAACACAACACAACAAGACTAAATATGAACTATATTTAGTCCACATGCAAGTGCATTTTTTGAGCAATGGACTTTCCCAGTGCAAAAACGCTACCTATATCCCTGCGTATGGACAAACGGGGTAATAAGCTTAGCGTACGTTTTCGTTCCATTGGGCTTTGAACCCGACTAAGCAACAAATGGTATCAGCGATAAAAAGCAACCTTCTTTGGTATGAGCCGAACGATACCGGATCTAAATAGAGACTGGAGGACAACGCGAGAAGATAGAAAGTTCGCTAACGCCTTTGACTTGTGCAAATTATTGATTAGAATGTGGTTTGGTTTTGTGGAAACCTGCCCATCCCATCGGCGAATACCTTTCGAGGACCACTAAATAACTCTTTGCTATTTAATTACAGACAAATATTTTTTGTATATTGATAGTCACAAAATTAGGGATGGATTTTGCTGATCATAGAAATACAAGGAATCCAAAATGTCTAGTAACCTATCAAAAATCCTCAAAACGAAAATCCAAAAATCCGCTCGCCATATACAACGTGATTCTAATGTGAATTACTCCCAAGCATTAGAGCTTGCTGCGCAACAAGCGGGGTTTTCTTCTTACCACGCCCTTCAGGCCACGAAGAGAAACAATAATCATCAGTCCGATATTGTGAACCCTAACTTGGGCACCAACGGCGTCAATGATGCTTATACAAAAGCCATGGGAAACCGTGGGAAGCAACTCAACCCAAATCAAAAGCACAGTTTCGTGTTTAGCGTCGATCCTAGAGCGACAGTAAGCCAGATAACCGTCAAGAATGGTCTACGTTATCAAACGGCAACCGCCGAATTACAGGATGGCTATGTGCAAAAAATCTTTGTCGAAGGACACGGCGGAAGAATTTTAAGCAAAGAAGAGGTCGTGGCTCGAGGCTTTACTGAGTGGGATCGCCAAACTTGGCCCGTGTACCCATCACGGTGTACCGTGCACTCTCTATTTATAGAGTTTCTCAGCGACACGCCCTGGGAATACGAAGCGGCGGTTGATTTGATACGCTCATGCTTTTTCCCTTCTACAGACGAGTATTCAATCAGCTCATTTTTCTGCTCCGATATAATCTGGCTTAATGGAAAAATAAGACTGAATTGGAACTACGACTTTGAGCGTTATGAATTGCCCGATTACCATCCCGCGATTGATGGATACTGATCGCTACTGAGCATTTGAAAACGGAGCGAAGTCTCCATTCCCCTCTAACGTGGTCAGCTTGGCAATACGGAAGACACCCAAGCTGATCGGTTTCCCACATTCCTGTAGAACGAGCACTTAGACACATTTCCATTGTTACGAATTGACCTGTTTATCTTAATACCTGAATATTCAACGAAAAGAATATGGTTTGTCACCTCGATTCATAAAACCTGAGCACATTTAGGCAAAGGCGCAAACCGGCACAGAAGGGACGCAAGGTGAAAGATTTTTTATGGTTTGTTGGGGCACTACTTCTAGGCTTGTTTGTAGGATATTTTGCTTTCGTCGACTTCACCAAGCTGGAAATGGAGTCCGCTATGCTCGCGAGCTGGGTGGGGGCATTGGGTACAGTTTTGGCGGCAATCGTGACCTTTGGCACCCTCCTCTTTTTGCACTACCAACACAAACAAAACGTCCAGAAACAAAACCTCATGTGGTCGAAACAAGAAGCGGCATTAGACTTTGCACGCTATCGCGACCATCGACAGCAATTTGAACAACTGCTAGACGGGTTAGAAAAAGACTACGGTGAGTTCTACGTCTTTAGAGATCGGGCAACCCTCTACAAGTCACTCTTCCCAATGAATACCCCACGTAATGACTATTCCTTATACAAGTACAAACTGGATGTTAATGACTTAAAGGGGCATCCTCTCGAAAGTGCATACCACTGGCTTAAGGAGCATCTCAATTCTATTGACTCAGTTCAAACAGCATCAAATCAGAACGCCCCATCGCCTTCGGTATCCTCCCCCTTACGTTTATTTGATCAAAATGTCGAACAGCTCGCGGCTAGCATTAACTTACAATGCACACGACATTCCAAAGCTGGGGATATAATGATTAGTAATGTCGTGTTTGCTAATATCTTTAAGCCCACACTGATGATGGATTGTTTAGAGCCTATCTTGTATGCGATTAATGAGTTTTGTGGTCTAGAGCAGCCAACGTTGAGTGGCGGCTTCCACTCTAAAAAAGAACTAGGATTTAAGGTATACGCTGAATTTTGTCGACCGGATGCTGCCGACTTTTACAGCGCCAACAAAGGCGCGAATGACATTATCGAAGTGCTCTATCAATCGCACAAGCTGTGCGAATTACTGGATAACCAATCGACATTAGATGACTTTCTCTTCGGTGAGGTGTATTCCGAGACTAATACGAATCAACTACTCAAAAAACTCGATGACAATGAAGCGGTATCTGAATTTATGTACGATCTGCAAGATCAATTGCATGTGTTAAACCCTATCGATCAGCCAAACAATATTAGAGTTCAAATCGGGGAAGTTCGCCAAGCCATTCCAAAAAGGCTAAGAAGCTAGAAGTGTAACCGCAAGATCCCCCATCCAGAGCATGACGGCAGTAACGGTCAGCTTGGCAATACAGGTAGACACCCAAGCTGAGCGCGTTTCGCCGTTTTTCCCCTATCTAGTGGCTAACCAGCTGACGACAGACACTATATGTTGGGTTTCGCCCATCGTGCGCTTTTCCGATGCACTCGCCCCACTTTGGCTTTATACTGACTGTTTAGTTTTTTCCAAAGCTGATGGGATCGCGAAAAGATCTTTTGCGCTTAACCCCCATTGCCGCAACAATAAATCTGCCAATACGTTTAGGAGCCAAAGACAGTGAAAGGGGAATTCGAGTTTCCAACCGTGACACCGACTTATCCAGCGGCGCCTCGCGCTCAAAGCCTCACGCCCTCGATGCCACAACCCGATTGGGACTATCATTTGGCGTTTCGCCGCCAACTGTTCACCGACACGCCCGACGTGGATCTCCCCAAGTATTTGCTTGCCCCCGAAATTCGCCAACTGGCGGCACTGCCGATCAGCGAGCATCACCGCATGTTGATGCTCTCGCTGTTCAATACCGGTGCGCGCATTAATGAACTGCTCGATGTGCGCGTCAATCGCGTCTTAACGCAGCGCCATGAGCCAACGGGACGAGAATTTAGCTTTATTAAGCTGAGAACGCTAAAGCAACAGCGGCGTAACCGCAGTGGACAAGGCAAGAAAGAAGATTATCGGTTGGTGCGGCTCTACGATGAACACTTTGCGCAAGATCTACAGCGTTACATTGTCACGCATTGCAGCAACAAACAAGGCTACCTGTTTACCACCAAAGATCGCCTCAAACTGAAACAACGCAAGACCGGACAATTGCTGCCGCCGATCAGCGACCAAACCGCGCGCAACTGGTTAGCCGAGATTGAAGCGATTGGCCAAGAGCGCGGTTTGCGGCTCACCGTTCCCTTAACCCCCAAAGTTTTGCGCCATTCGTGCGCCATTCACTTAGTGCTTAACGGGTTTAACCAAGCTGCGATCCAAGCGCATCTTGGACACCGCTTTAAGCAAACCACCGAGATCTACACAAATTTACTCGCGCTCGATGCGCATAACGCGCCCAACGTGATGTTTTAGACCCGTGTGTTAACGCCAACTCTCAAGCAAATCGTGGTCGAATTCCAATTTAGACGGTTCAAATGTTTCGATCAGTTCTTCCTCAGACATCATTTTCTCACGCAGAAAAAGATGCAAGGTGATGTTGTATCCCTGCGCGATCTGTAGCCAATTCTGGCGGGTTTTGAGCTGATACTTCAACATTTCGTACCCGAGTCTGAGCGCTTTTTGAAGCGAGAGTATATCAAGGACCAGATTCTCATCATCAACATCTTGCAACGCCTTAGTCACCAAGTGAAGGAGCCCGATCATCGCAATAATATTGCGCGGCTGGGTTGCTAAATGGCGCAACTCATGAGCCGTGGCATCAAAATACGGCATGTGTTCGTCAACAAGCGATTGCGCAAAGCCCGGAGCCACGCCTGTCTTTTTTAGTGTCGTGAGAACCCCAGCGGCACACATTGCTTTTCTAACCCATCGAAACATCACTTTCCCTCTTTATGATACGTTCATCGAGTTAATGCGACCCTTTGAGCAATGGCATGGCATTAAACCTGTGTAATACCGTTTTTAACCAACACGCTTAGCTTCGCTTGTTCTTGACGAAGTGATAGAGTTGAGTCCCATAGCCTACGAGTAGTAACAGCAGTAGTCCCAAAAACATATGCTCCTGTAAATAGAAGAAAAATGCCCATGCCACCCCTGAGCAACCGATGGCAACAATGAGTAACCGTATATACTCGGTAAGCTTCCACATAATGCTATTTCTTGGTTCAAACTCAGCTGCGTTTAGGGTAAAGATTTTCCGTGGTCAGGATATGTCTTAAATTGAATGGCTTATCAAACTGACGCTGCATCTCCAAAATCTTGGACACATCAAGTCCAATCGCTCGTTGCCCAAAGCCTTCACTAATCGGAGCCAAAAACTCCTGATAGCAGGCTTGGACTTTAGCATTCGGATCACGCTTAAGGGCGGCTCTGAGTGCTTCCGTTGCCTCTTTGGTACATGCTCGTTGATTGAGGTTATAAAGATAACCTACAACGATCTTTTTGTCGCTGAACGAGAGGGAATCAAACCATTGACTTTCTGGTAAATCCACCACATTTTGAATCCCCAGATCTTCACACTCATCGTATCGAGCATCAAATTGCACCGCCGCTTGTTGACTGTTGATCGCTGTCGAGCTGCACCCTGCTAGGACGCTTAAAATGATGATGTTACTTAGTTGCTTCACTGACACCGTTACCTGTTAAAAAGCGACTTAACTCTTAAACCAAGGTAGACCTTGCGATAGACGCCATTCTTTAACGATTCTAACAATATTCTCTGGCGTTCCATCTTCTGGTTTTTCAGGGTAATAAATTAGATCTGAGCCGTCTGGATGCTCTGTTGTAGCGATAAAGTTTTCAAGTAATTCATCTTGGTATTCATCAGAACCTTCTGCGCTGATAATAATGTTCAGTAACTCCAAAAATTCGGACTCGGTATAGTCTTCTAACCTATCATGTAATCTCATCGCTTACCCTTATGAATGTTTATATGGTTTCTAGGTGTATTAACTCTTATGTTATCAACATTGTAGACATCTCCACCATGTTGAATTTCTTTGACATGATGTAATTCAAATGAACGGCGTCCACCCACCGTATCTTTGAATCTTGCTCGGGGCGCCTTACCATCTTTCATCCGCTTTATATTCGAAAGATTGAATTGGCCAGCCAATGTTGGATCTTTAGAGACCTCTTTCCAAAAAGCGCGCCTAAAATCATCAAAATTGCTGAATTCCTTACCTCTTAACTTATCAGCTATCTGAGATGGAATGAGTGTCTTGGTGAGCGCAGCGAATGCCTTTGCGTTGGGTGATTGTTCGCAGGAACGTAGAGCCGCTTTTGCTTTATCAACAGAGTAAGGATATTGGTTCAAATCGTAATCATAACCATGATAGACCGCTAAGATTGTCCAAGCGTAGCCAATGTTGACATTTCTCGGTACCCCCCGCCCATTCCCGTACATCGCCGCTAGATTGAATTGCGCGTAGCCATCTCCCTGCTCTGCCCCTTTCTGATACCAGCGAACCGCTTCCTTATCATTTTGCAGCACGCCTTCCCCGAAAGTGTACAGCACGCCTAGATTGTATTGCGCCTTGGCATCCCCCTGCTCAGCCCGTTTGGTGTAAAGATCCACATCATTGGCAACACAGCTGAATGAAAATAGTAATCCTAAAATTATTAGCGCCTTTCGTTGCATATCGTAACTCACCCTAAAGTACCTATAGACCGCCTAATAGTTACATAACCACCAATACGCTCAAGGTTTCATATCTCATTTTAATAGATGCCTTTATGAAGACGCGCTACTGGTAAGAATGTAGAGCAGCTTTTGCTTAGGCAAATTAGCGACTCTCGTTATCGCGAGAGGAACGACAGTTACGGAATAAACCGAGCGCAGCGAGAACGCCCAGCGCTATAAACGTTTCATATCACATGCATTACATAGGTAATACATAGAAGGATATTGCTAGATCCACTCTCATAGATAGTGCTAGTTACTCTTTATCCACCAAATCAAGCATTACCTTTACATCCTTCATTGTCATGTACAATCTATCTTTTAACACTAGCAATTCACTAAAGCTCATCTTTATACATTTCTTTGGAACGTTGATTTTTGTATCCATGATAGACTGACCAAATTGCTCCCAATAGTATTCTCTGATAGTAATCATCTTCTCCACTGGGCTGCTGCTAATACTCGGTGTACAAAAGGTGTCGCCGCTAGTGCACTATCTGAGAGGTTGCCAGATTCCATAACGCTCTTTATTTCAGATACAGTAAAGTGCATTTGCAATGTGCCTGTATTTATAGGCAATATCAATCTAGACGGAGGGTTACGCTTTGTTGGGTTTTAGCATACGTTATAAACGTTAACCGCGGAGCTTTTTGTACTGATTTAATGGCGGTAACTTTCTATTATCAGGCTGAACAAATTCTGGCCTTACTTCATGTTCATTGAGTCGAGCTAACTTTCTCTCTAATACAATCCAATTTCGTTCCAGTTCATCGAATCTATTTTCATACCGTTCGCTTATCATTTGGATATACTGGTCAACTTGCAATAAGGTACCGTCAGAAAATTCAAGAAGCTCATCCTGAAGCTGTTTAAGTCTATGGGGTTCTGATGCTTTTAATCGGTCACGAAAATCTTTTTTTAACTTAGTCTCATACTCTGCCAAGTCACGTTTCGCCTTATTGACGGCGTTTGAGTGTTCTTTCACTAGCTCACTGATAAGTGTTTCATATTTCAATTTCTCAGAAAAATATTGCTTAACATGTTTTTGTGAACGAATTTCAGTATACAGTTTGTTAGCGTAATTTTTTGCCCGTTCATTAATCTCTTGAGCTTTTACCTCCCAACTTCGAGAGATCATCTCAAGCTCCACAATCTGGTTATTCAGTAATTGAAGTTTATGGCTCTCAGTCGAGATGTCTTTTCGTATCGTTCTTAAGGTAGCCCCTTGGTCTTTAATAACGTCGGCATTCAATTGATACATAGACTTGCAAAATTCAGAAAGAGGATTGAAAGATAAACACTTTTTTTCTGATTTAGCGATTGCATCTCTAACAAAATCAACTTTCATAACGTCAACGTCCGCTAATAACTCTTTCGGCAATAACACTTCAATAACATTTTGTGCTTGCCTACGGAATTCGAAGATCTTCGAGTCTTCACATGGGTGCGTAACGCAAATTTCTACAACCACGCTTTCACCATCGGTGGTTATCCCTATTATATCCGGTCTTATTGAGCCCAATGTCACTTCTTGCTGTACATCACTAAAATGAAGTTCGATGTTATAGGGAGAGTTATCCAGAGACAACCACGTGAATGATAGGCGCTTATCTGCCAGTAATACTTCTTTCGCCAAAAGATGTAGTTCTGTTTCACCGGACCAATGGCAATTACATTGAGTTATGTGAGCAAAATGGTGAGCGTTACGTAGGCCTTGTTTAGCCGATAACGATCTACCGCATACGATGCATGTACATCCACAGTTTTGACCATTTTTTACATGATCAATAGATACAATATGACCATCCTGGTCAAAAGCTCTAGTCATCTTCACCAATGCATTTTCCCCACTACTTAGTATTATTCTTATTAGGCAAACCATTTACAGCATCAATGTCGCGTATTTAGGCACTTTCATCTAATTGAGCTTTGGAAGGCGTCGGACCGGAGCGTTTTACCTAAGCATTAAGCATAAAGGCGGTCGTTAGTTGTCCCTAAACGGTTGGCGGCATTAATCAAACAATGACCTTTTTCCGTTGTTTGTTTTACCGCTTCAACGTTAAACTGGTGTCTATTAAGGCCTTACCAGTTACTACCAATTATTGATATGGTAACATTGTTTTAGTATCTATCCTTATCTACTTTCAGTTGACTATGTTCACATTAATCGGATTTATTATTATCTATATAGTTTCATTAACTATAGAAAATATGTTTTTTTTGCATAAGGAAAACAAATTACTTAATAAATACGGCGATGAAGAAGTTGTAGAAAAAATAATAAAAGGATTGGTTTGGCAAGGGCAGACAGAAGAACAATTAATAGATTCAGTAGGCCGCCCAACCTTCGTTGTTCATGATTACAATGAGTCAAGCGTCAATGTAATATGGCGATATGAACATTCAAGACCGAAAACTGGTCGTTATAGAAGTTGGGGCGTTCCCTCCCCTAATTTCGATGTATTTATAGACAACGGCAAAGTGGTGAGTTGGGAAATCACAAATAAGTGAAGGCTTTCTTGAGTGAGCCGGAACATTAGTGTGCTATGTGTATGCTTGAGCGGCGTGCCATCTCGTCTTAATCGCAATTAAACGAGAGGTAGTCACTCAGTCTATTTATCGTGAAATTAAAAGCCATTTTAAGGATGATTGAGTCTGTCCCGGATTCAACTGCGAAGAGCGACACTCGCCAATATCAAACAGCCAATGCCATTTCTTCAAATACGTCTAGTAACGCTGATATATCTGGTAACCAAATGCTTGTGGCCGTAGGCTGATTTGTGGTCTACCACTGTTACTTTTAAATATGTAAGTAGTTTCCGTCACTACAATTATCAAAATCAAGTAAAGCGTTAAATGGGGCAGAGTATGGTTTTCTACCGAATTTAACTAATTGATTTATATCAGGTTATTAGGCCAGCTTATGGTTTCAGCGACGCTAAGGCTATGCTTTGTTATGGGGCGTAAAAAACTAAAATAGAGGCTAAACGCTGTAAATACTGGCTTCAACACCTGACGATCGGTAAGTCTTTCCAATCGGTGAGGTAATTTTGCGAGAGATGGTTTCTGAGCATCACAGCATTGGTATCTGTTTTTTGTGCAGCCACAGTGACAATATGAGTGCCGAATTTTTCATTAAGTGAATCCATCACTTTCATCAACTCAGATGACTGAGTGGGTGCAAACAGATCAAATTGCTGCTGTTTTGATAATTCCAAGCCTAACAAACGGCAACCAATTTTGTAGAACTCGGTCCCTTCTTCGTATAGCTCATGAAAACGTTCAGTCAGGACACGTATAAGAACACGAGTATCGTCGATCGGATATTCAAAAAATTCTGACACTTGATTGTTTACTTGTGACGAAGTGTCATAAGCACTTGTTCGAGCGAATAGGATCATGTGTCGCGTGGTAAAACCCAATTTGCGAAGCTTTTCAGCTGCAGTAGCAATCCGATTACTTAAGGACTGGTGAAGTTCAATTGGTGATTTAGCACGAACAGTAAGAGATATGCTTGATGAGACTTCTTTTCGTGTATTTACATCCGGAAAGCTATCCATCGTAAACACTCGATTACCTTGCAATTCAGTCACTGTTCTTTGCAGATTCGCGCCTCCTAATCCTCGAGCGTCCACAAGCGGCATTCTCCGAAGATCCAACGCAGTAAATATTCCTCGATTTTTTAGTAATGTCGTCGTTGCTCGGCCAACATTCCAGACTTCATTCACTGGTACAAGCTTCAGTGTGTCTTCTTCACTTTCGGGTGTTAATACGCAAATACCGCGATATCCAGCAACCTTCTTGCCCACATAGCTAGCGCATTTCGCGAGAGAAAATGAGCGCCCTATCCCAACACCAATTGGTAAACGCACTTCATCCCAAACCGCTCTTCTGGCTTGCCTTGCAAATTGAAATAGCTGATTTGGCTCGGTTATACAGGAAGGGATGTCTCCAAATAATTCGTCGATTGAGTACTTCTCAATGCGTGAGAATAAACCTCTGTTGTCCAGGCACTGTATGAAGCGTGAACTTAACGCATCGTACAAACGATAATTACTCGAAAAAAGGGTACATTTCCCCGAATCAAATAAATGACGATATTCAAATACCGGCTTGAACTTCTTCACCCCTAGCTCTAACGCCTGCCTATTTGCGGCCACTACAATTCCATCGCCGTTACTCGCGACGACGACACTGGTATGGCGCAAATCAGGGCGAAACACGAGTTCTGCATTCGAGTACATAGAGTTAACATCGCACAAAGCTACAAACATAAAGCCAATCTACGCTATCAACTTCCGAAAGCAACGAATGCTGCACTTTATGACAGCTTCGATAACTACGGTTTCATCACAGTGGATTGGTTTCGTGTTATCAGCATATAAACAGCTATCGCGATATTCTCGAATCACGAACTCGCCATCCACGATGGCCATGACGATATCATCATTGTTTAGCTTGCCATATGCTCGTTCAGCGACAAGGATATCACCATGGAATAGGCCAACTCGGTTAAGGCCATTTCCTTCAATCTTTGTAAAAAAGATCGAATGCTGGTGGGCTCCGACAATCAAATTGTGCAAATTCAAACTGTTCAATGCAGCATATTCTTGTGCTGGGCTTTCGAATGAGCTTACAACTGCCATCTGCGATCACTTTATACTGTACATATATACAGTTAATTATGTGCAGTGATAATCGGAACGTCAACCACTAAGATGCTTCAATATACCGGATTGGAACTCAAGTGCATGAATTTGAATCAATATCAGCTTTTGTGCTACTAGCGGATGACATCTAAATCAAATTCCAAGTGGCGGACTGATTCGTCGAGTAAGGAGAATGTGGTAGAGGCGCGGATAAATGCAGCATCGATACTGGCTGAGTGGAGCTTTTCTAACTTATCATCTGGATTAAAAGAGGTCTGCTTTTTACGTCTGACCGCCTTATAGTCGTCACTATCATTGACGACTAACTCGGACCAAGTACTGACAATAGTTGGTTTAGACCGAACGTTTCTGACGCTAACCGTGACACCGCACCCCGGTTGCAAACGTTCGATGAACTTGCGTACGTTAAGTACCATGGCACCACGAACTTGGCCGTAATATTTTTGAAGAAAGAGCTTGGCAAACTCTTTTGCTACATACTCAGGATCGTCAAATTGCGTCTTTCCAAAATATACTGTTAAGTAAGGTTTGGGTTCCCAAATGGTAGGGATTGACGCAATGAAGCTTCCACAGCATTTAGAATCTTCAAAAACGAACATGGTAAATTCCTTGATATTACTTAAAGTAGTCTTTCAATTCCTTCATATCATCAGCTAGAATTCTATCCGTATATTTTAGTCGAGGCTGTAAATATAGAATCAGCTCATTTTTGGGAGTTTTCAGTTCATCGGAAATCTCTTTTATTCGATCATAGGAAAAATCGTCCATCATAGATAATTTTCTAGAATACGTAGATAATAATAGCTCTACGACCGACTGGTCCGATTTAGATAGTAAAGAAACTAGTTTAATAATATCTTGCCTTTCCTCATTGTCATTATACAAAGAGAACAATATTTTTTGACCACCAACCTCGAACTGAGTAACGTATTTTCCATGCTTTACATTTTTGAATTTAGACTGCAGCAGCTTAGCTGATTTTGGTAAAACCCTTCTATTTACTTTTAATTGCCCTTGTTCTGTGAGGTCAAGTAAGCCTTCTAAAGGAGATGCTATGAGTGGTTTATTGGTACTATTTGCCTTGTAAGAACCACCTGCAGATTCAATAAGCTCCTGCTCATGTACTTTGATATGTACTGGAGATTGTAAGTTATTTGCTAAGCGAGGAGAATCTAATCTAGGAATATGCATTTCCAATTTTATGCCAAACAAATTTGCATCAATGATAGAACAATCTTGACCGGCCTTGATGGAAATGTAATCCAAAAACTCTGTTTTGTTTCGGTGAAGAGACTTTAACTCGATTATAATACTTTTTGCAATTTCTCTAATAACGTCACTTTCTTCATTTGGCCACACAAAATACGTCAATTCAAACAGTGACAATGTCACCTCACTTCTATCTTTGAAAAGAACTTTATTATTAGAAAAGTAATCCAGACGAATCGTTGAATATAAGTTATAGATTGTTCCCGTTAATTGGTTAACCAATATGTTAGAGGAAAAAACAAACTTACCGAAAAACAATCGTTTATAGAAATCGGGGTTCCAGGTGATGCTTATGCACGAAAAAGGGAAATCAGATCCCCAATCACGTTTAAGCATCGATGACACGTCACTATTTTTGGCATCAAAATCTGAAGCGTTGTCTGATGGACCATCGCTGTTCTTCGACAATACCTGCATACCGGACAAAAAGCGGAATAGTACGTTTGAATCGTGGGATTCATCGAGTTCATCGAGCTTTACATTACCGGCGTAAATTTTGTAGAGCGTTTCGTGAATACGCAAAACACTATGCGACACCTCTTCCCTATTCTCAGTGGTATCTTTGAAGCCACGCAACTTCATAATATCCTCTACCCAGATCGGTACTTTCATTGAAGTATCGATGTTGTCACGAATATGGTTAGGTAGCGTCTGGATATAGCTTATTGTCAGCTGATACAATACGTTGAGTGTAAGCTTGTCATTGTCATTGATGATCCCATAAACACCTTGAGCAAAATTGAGTTTTTTAGAACCATCCGTTGTTGGTGACAAATACTCTTTTCTAGTGACGATAGTGTTTCCCGGCGCAATGACATTAGAGAACTCATTAGGTATCGGGAATTGGTAGGCATTGTGAATGGTGTTGTCACGGTACCCCTCAGGAATGGGGGTATTAGTGTCACTTAGTCTTTTCGCGATAACTTTCGACGATTTACGACCATTTACTAACTTTTTAGTACCTTTTTGAAATTTAGTAAAATCAGCTTTACCAATTGGTACTACTGAAAGTACTTCGAGACGATTACTTGCGGCATCACCAAAAACAGAACGGCCACTAGCTACATCAACGAGTGAATGTTCTTTTAGTTCTTTAAAGCGGTAACGGACACTAATTTTACCAACGTCTACACTTTCGACGACTTCGTTAAAACTAACGTAGTTATCGTTAGCTATAGTCGAAAGGTTTATGATCGTCCGGTAGATCTCTTTGCTAGATTCGTTTTTCGATACTTCTACTAAATATTCGAGCGTTTTCCTAGATTGCTCATTCTCAACGTAAATTAGCGTTGAGTTCAATGGTCTCGAAGACATTTTAGGGTCCATTCACATAGTTACCAATACAGTCTATGCCAAGGTATTCGCTTGTTTCAAGTTCTTTTTTAATCAAAAAATAAGATCTTTTTTGTTTTTTTTCTGATCTTTTGATCAATCATGTTAAAGCTGATCCGAGTTAAGCTTTTTTATCTTTGGCTTTCTAACTCACTGAAATTAAATGTTTGTATTTTTTTTAAATCAAAATTCAATTGGTATTTGTCGAAAGCATGATCATTCAATTCACAGAAGCATGATCACCATGTGTTCAGAAGCATGATCATGAAAATACAGAAGCATGATCATGGTAGATGAACAAGTTATCCACAGAAAAAGATCATTTTTTGTGATATTTGAGCCTTTTCACTGGTTTTTCCGAGTAAAAATCTTAAGTTCTAGGTTTATGTGATCATGATCGAGCAAATTCCACAACCCAAGGTATTTGATTGGTTTCGTTGAAAGTAGATAAAGTAATGATTATCAAAGATTATTTACTATGCCGCTCATTTAGACAGCCTTAGTGTCGTATTCTTGAGTTTATCTGCCGGTGTTAAGTTCAATTGGTAAAAGCTTGTTTTTGCATGTATTAGTACTGTAGAGCTTTTCATATGGTGTGTCCTCTACAACTATCATGATGCTTAAGGCACATAAGACATTACCCACTGTGTAACATTATTTATTGCTAAGTTCAGTTGGTAAATTCACTATTGCACAAGGCCTGCGGCGTTAAGTTCAATTGGTAAATCCACCGCCACACAAGGGCTACGCTGCTAAGTTCAATTGGTAAATCCACCATTACACAAGGTCTGCTCTGCTAGGTTCAATTGGTAAATCCACCATTACACAAGGTTTGCGCTGCTAAGTTCAATTGGTAAATCCACCATTGCACAAGGCCTGCACTGCTAAGTTCAGTTGGTAAATCCCCCGCCACACAGGGCCTGCGTCGTTAAGTTCAATTGGTAAATCTACCATTACACAAGGTTTGCACTGCTAAGTTCAATTGGTAAATCTACCGACACACAAGGCCTGCGCCGTTAAGTTCAATTGGTAAATCTACCATTACACAAGGTTTGCACTGCTAAGTTCAATTGGTAAATCTACCGACACACAAGGCCTGCGCCGTTAAGTTCAATTGGTAAATCTACCATTGCACAAGGCCTGCACTGCTAAGTTCAATTGGTAAACCCACCGCCACATAGGGCCTGTACTGCTAAGTTCAATTGGTAAATCCCCCGCCACACAGGCCTGCGCCGTTAAGTTCAATTGGTAAATCTACCATTGCACAAGGCCTGCACTGCTAAGTTCAATTGGTAAGTTCACCATTGCACAAGGCCTATGCTGCTAAGTTCAATTGGTAAACCCACCATTGCACAAGGTCTGAACTGCTAAGTTCAATTGGTAAATCCCCCGCCACACAGGCCTGCGCCGTTAAGTTCAATTGGTAAATCCACTAACACAAGGTCTGCACAGCTAAGTTCAATTGGTAAATCCCCCGCCACACAAGGCCTGCGCTGTTAGGTTCAATTACTAAATCCACCATTGAACAAGGCCTATCCTGCTAAGTTCAATTGGTGATTTTCAGCAATGTTTATTGTGGGGAGATCGAAAAATAGACTATTTCCGTCTTTTCAGTGTTCCAAGTGGTTCAATCTTGTACCTTTAACAAGTTGAGTGTAAGGGGGTTCTTACAAATCTATATGCCTACAAAACCATTAAAACACAACAAAGCAAGGTGATTGATTGCTTTTATTGAATTTAGGTTCGGACCAGAATGGCGTAAGAACAATGTAGGATAAATCTCGTTGCCCAAGGCAATTGCACGTTTTTATTGAACTCAGGGCTCAAATTCAGGTACGTACTAAGAAGAGTAGTCGGAATTCTGTGTCCAATTTCTATTGAATCGGGGTCGTTAACGTTCGGAATTATATGCTTATCAAAGCATGCCACCCAATTAGTGACTGTCACAGCGTTCATTTCTTATTCCCTTTCATATACTCACGCCACCACAATTGATTGATTAAGCCATGCATCCACAGAATTACTTTAGGCCTGCATACGAGTTTTATAACTCGGTGACTTTGTTTTCTACTTCCACAATTTTGGCTCATGCACCTTGGATGCTTCCATCAGCTATCGCCTACCCTGCAGCTGGTATAGGTTATTGCTGTGCATTGCTCGAGCTCTACAAGGGAAACAAGGTGCGCAAGTTCCATAAGAACTTGAGATCGCCAAGAGCTTACAGTATTTCCTCAGACCAAATTCCTCGCACGAATAAGGCCTTGTGGCTCGGGACCGGATTTACGTGGAAGAAGCAACACACACAAATGCTTCACGATACACAGAATAAAATCGACGCGTTTGAATTACCCTTGGTTGTTGATTGGGCAAGAAATAATGAGCGAATAGCGGAATTCACTCAGCAACTCAGTTTCTTTCAATCTGGTATACATCCACTTCGCAAGGCTATTGCCAAGGTAACGTCGAGCAATAGTAAGTTCAATCCAGTTCGGCCACATATGGATCTAGGTGGTTTAGCTGCCATTCATGGCATTGAGGTCAACGAAAAAGATATCTATCAAGAAGTTGATGAGCGCAACGGCCATACACTAGTACTTGGGACAACGCGAGTAGGTAAAACTCGCACTGCAGAAGTGTTGATTGCTCAAGACATCGCTAGGCGGGATATCAAAAACCCTGAAGAGTTTGAAGCTGCGGTTGTCGTATTTGATCCTAAGGGTGATGGCGATTTATTTGCTCGTGCGCATATTGAAGCTAAACGGCAAGGCCGAAAATTCTACGTTTTCCACCTTGGTTTCCCATCTATATCGGCAAGGTACAATGGTGTTGCTGACTTCAACCGTGTTTCAGAATGTGCAACGCGAGTAGCAGGACAACTCAATACCAGTGGAGATGGCGCCGCATTTGCTGAATTTGTGTGGCGGTTTATCAATATCATCAGTAATGCATTATTTTCCATGAACCGCGGTGTTAACTTTGTGTCACTCAATGAGTACATCCAGGATATGGAGAAGCTTTTCATTGAGTTGGCCAAGCATGTTTTGACTACATTAGAAAACAAGGTCCCTACCCTATCGAACTGGCGGTCGGAAATTCAACTCATGGTGAATGATCATAAGCCGCCACAACACGACAAAGCTTTAGCTGCGTTACGCCCGGAAGGTTATGCATTGTATCAGTACCTTCAAGAGCATTCCGAAATACAGCAGCAAACTCATATCCGTACATTGCTAAAGAACCTGAATAACCTTAAGCACTGCGTTACTCACTACGATTCAACATACTTCTCAAAGATAACCGCGTCACTTTTGCCTCTTCTAGAGAAATTGACATCAGGTAAAGTCGCGGAGCTAATTGCGCCAGATTACAACGACCTTCAAGACAATCGACCGATTATTAGCTGGTCGCAGATCCTTCGTGAAAAGGCTGTGGTCTATGTTGGTTTGGACGCCATGCAAGATACTGCAGTCGCTTCCGCAGTTGGTAATACTATGTTTGCTGACCTACTTTCTACGGCTGGTGAGATCTATAAGTTTGGTGATAGCCATGGCCTACCGCTCGCGGATGCTGATAAGAAGACTTCGGTATATATCCATGCAGACGAATTTAACGAACTGTGTGGTGATGAGTTCTTACCATTGGTGAACAAGGCTGGTGGTGCTGGCGTGAAGATGACTTGCTATACACAAAGTAGATTCGATTTGGATGCCAAAGTTGGTAAGGATAAGTCGGAAGTCATTTTGGCTAACTTCAACACTTTGATAATGATGCGAGTTAAAACACCATCCACTGCTGAATACCTGACAGATCAGCTTGGTGAGGTGAATATCATAGAAAGGACTGCAGTATCTGGTGCAACAACCATCAGTAGCACTGAATTTACTGCGAAGAATGAAGACCGCGTGACAGTTAAGCCGGTACCTCTCATTACTACCTCTACAATTATCAACCTTCCTAAGGGCCAAGCGTTTGTTCTTCATAACGGCTCGAGACTAGACAAAGTTCGCTTCCCATATATAGACGATCGGAACTGTAAGTTTGCCGCACTTAAGCAAAGCAAACTCGTTAAGGAAATGAACGAGCGATATAGGAAATCTTCGGACAGCGGAGAGTGGTGGAAGCAAGTCGATTTCGATTGGACCGCCGGTTACAAAGGTAAAGATGATATTGCGTTAGAAAATGTTGTGCATTGAGGATGGTAGGTAACGTGTCTAAGCAAAAGAAAGAAGCAAAAAAGGTCGATACTGAAGAGGGCAAGAAGTTTCTTATTGTTAGAATCTTTGAGCTATTCGTTAGGGTCGCGGTATTCTCCGTGATATTGAGTGTATTGATTGAGTGGTTCCTGATTGTTTTCATCTATCCAGAATCGGGAGCTCAGCATAGCTTGAACGTCTACTTGTCTGAAGTCGAGTACATGAAGAACGACTTCGATAATGACCATAGTGGTTTTGGATTTACACCATACACAATAATGCAGTTTTTCACTGATTCGATGAGCTCGTTTATCTTTAGGCTCTTCGAGTGGTTTAACCTTGGCGCCAATTTAGGTGGTGATGGTTTCTTTACGCTACTGGATGATTTGATATTGTCGGTGGTATTCGTGCTTTCAATCCTCATCTTGCGCTCGGTAGTGCTATTGCTATCTTTCCCTATCTTTTTGTTTGTGATTATCAATGCGCTCAGTATCGGCGTCACTAAACGAGAGATCCGTAAAGCAAACTTAGGCGCTGAATCCTCTCGGAGGTTTAACCTAGCAAAAAGGATGATCATGCCTTCTATGAGTTGGCCTTGGTTTATCTATCTTACCTCCCCTACAGTTATGCACCCGCTGTACGTTATTTTGCCAACGTCAATACTGCTTTATGTATCTATCAGGTACGCGTCAGAGTACTTCGAAAAAGTATTCTAGAGTTATGGCGGCTTTGCCGCCCTATTTCTTTCCCACCTAATACTTCGTGCCAATACAGAATGGTATGTTTCGACATCAAGGGGGAGAACTCAATGAAATTCAATTCAACCTGTATAGCACTATCTTGCTCTTTAATGTCTGCAAATCTAGTCGCTAGTACGCTAACACAGTTTGATGTTTTATATCGATTTGCTGGTGAGATGACAGAGCAAGGTTTTGACTTGTCTCCTGCTCACCTATATTTCGCTGGCATGATGACGGTGGCTTATCCAAATGACGTATTCTCAGACTGCGGCGAGTCTGGGCCATATCGTATTTGCCGAGAAATCAAATCAGATAGCTCAGCGATGCAGCCGACTACAGATCTCAAGGAATATGGCAATCACTTACTGAGTCAAACAAAGGATAACATCGACAAGACCGCGGTTTATTCTGCTCTTGGATTGCTTGATTCTAAAGGTGAGCTCTACACGACTTACGAATTAGCTAGCTCATTATTAAAAGATGAGAACCTTCGAAAGCTGGGAATCTCTCAGCGTCTGGTCAGTGTTGGCGAACTAGTTGATGTGTATGCGTTGGTTGATGTTGTGTATAACCCGGAATTTAAGGTGCCGAGTACACTCTCTTCTCTAGGCTTTAATCTTCACGTATCAGATCAGCTGGCCTACTACGAGATGGAGATAGGTGAAATCTATCGAATAGACTACCAGCTTAATTTTGATGAAAAAACGATCACCATAGTACAAGTTAATGCTTTTGAAGGTCCCTCCCCTACTGCTAATTTAAATATGGACGCTAATGCGTTAGATACATTGAAGCATTCATTTGTTGAGCTAAATGATGAGACAGTTTCAAAAACCGTAACTGCAATTCATGATATCCGTAAATCAAACGACTTCTCGGAAATCCAAGAAATGCTGGACGCACAACTGTATTTGGAAGCTGGGCAAGAACTAAAGAAGATTGAGACTTTGCGTGTTGTGCAAAATTTCGACAAGCATCAATCCTTGATATTTCTGGCACTTAGCGGATTAAGCCAACAAATTTTGGATAGTCAGGAAACGTATAAGACGCTGAATATGGAGCGAGAATTTTTTGAAGCCAAACGGATTGCTATCAATGTGTCACCTCTACCGCCTACATTTGAGCGCTTAGTTGATTACGCGGAAAACCGTATATCTGCTATCAACATTGGTTCTTTGAAAACAATGAGATGGTCTGACGTACAGTCGGGATATACGATTTATCCTGTGGTTGTACCCAATCAAGAACACCTTTTAGTAATCGATCGCAGAAATAAGCAATTCAAATTGGCAAACACACTGGAGCGTTTCGAGAAGAGTGGGAAGCTTAAAAGTTTGGTTACGGACCTTCACGATCGACACCCAGTTACTTTAACGGAGTCTAAAGTTAACCTGATAAAAAAGGCGGTGGCTGGTGGAATATAAGGTACATCTAGAAAGTCTGCATGATGGTCTATTTAGACTGCTGGACAGAATCAAATGGACCGATATGGTGTTTGCTTCAATCTTGATTGTTGGGCTAAGTAGTCTCGCTGGCGAGTATATGTCATACAAATCTCGAGTCGAGTTTCTACATGCTCAGCTACCTGAATTTAATAAGTTGAGCTCGCCGATACATAATGCTTACGAACAAGTTAGTCCGGGTAAGTACTACCTTGATTCCGCAGTAGCTATACCAACCGCTAAAGGTACCCTATCTACAGACGTAAGTTTGTCGTTGAGACTGGCGGTAAATGGAACATATTTAACTGAAGGGACAATAGATGAAATCTATTTTCATCATACCGGTATATGGACCGAAGGAAACGATGAAATCGTGTTAAGGCCGCTGGTAGGCACCGGGCTTCATTTACCTGTGTTTGACCGCCTTTACTTAAAGGAAGTTTCCGATGAGGCCTTCATGGTAGAAAGTAAATATCACAACGACTTGGTTTTTTCTAAAAGTGAAGTAATAGAGATCTTGCCTAAAGTGAATGCCTTCAACATTCTTTCACGTTTGAGCTTTCAATTGATGGTTGCGTTAATATTTTCACTGAAGGTAGTACTCTTTTTAGTTTCAAGGCGACAATTGAAATAGTCAGCTGCAATACACATTGGTAATCCCCTACCCTCGCTATCGACGTACTTCACTACTACTTCATGCGGAATTCGAAGTACGTCCGCAATAGTTTGAAGATTGTTCACCGGCAAGAACGATTTTCTGGCCGCTTTGATTGCTGCCCTTAGTTCACCATGATAATTCTTATTGATATATAGGACCGGTTTTTGAGCCAAGCCGAACAATTGCTTACCTGAGAGATTTAAATCATCCAACCTGATTCCCCACTTTTCTAATGAAGCTTCTAACTTTTTCTGTTTATCGTGTGCTTTGATATCAATGCAGCTGGAGAAGTTAGAATGTACTTCTTTGATGAAGCCATATTTTTGGGGCAAGAAATTTGCGAGAGTGAGCCATATGGAATGTGATTTGGTAGGTGTAGCCATAAACTGCTTAAACACCCAACTAATCGTCTCCGCTTCATTTCTTTGCTCCAGTTGTCGGTAATATGGTGACAATTTTACTATCTGCTTTACAACACGATTGTATCTATCACCAATAGAGCGCTCGCGACTTTTAAACGCGATTACATTATTGCGGTGAGCTTGAGTCTCCCGAAATGACTGCAAGTTAATGCTATTGTCGCTGACTGCTAACATTAGTTGGATTCTAATATTTTCATCGGCCAATTGGTTTGGAAGCGCGGTGATAAGATTTTCAAGATGTTGCATTATTTATGACTTGATTATTGGAACTGGCTTACATTGTTCCAATGTTATCAACCAGTGTCTATTGTGCCGCCCAAACAAAATCTCACGCGATCGTTATAGACGGTTTCATTTTATATGCTTTGAAAATCATCTACTGCAAGGCTTCCAAATGAAACGTACTTTACTTACTTCGCTCATACTACTATCACCTTTCTCATTCGCTAATTCCGTTACTGACACGATTTATGTTGGTTTAGAAATGGGCTCAACGACCAACTTTGGTGAGTGCACCGCAGAGTGCGACAACAAAGGTTATGCTTTTGGTTTCAAATTGGGTTATGAACTCACTCTAAATGTAAATCTTGAAGCTTCATATTTCAGGCCTTCTGATGCTAATCATCGTGATGGCTCATTAGAAGATACCTTCAAAACTCATGTGTACGATTTTGGTGTTGCATTCAGAACCACACCAAGAAATGGAGTTGGCGCATTCGTGCGTCCAGGCTTATATCATGCTGAAATAAACTCGGAACAGTCAGTATTGGCTGACGGTAATGTTACCGGTTGGTCATTAGAAGCTGGTGGGTATGTCAGATTCGAAAAGTCTGAGTTAACTTTGTCATATCGTTACTTTAATGATGAGGACATATCATATGGTGTCGGAAGCAATGAATCTGGAAATGTACTTGTTGGATTCAAGTATTTCTTCAACATTGGAAATCAACCTTCAAAACTAACGCGTAACATCAAAAGTAAACCTCGTCCTACAACTGATTTTTACCCGAATGAATCCACTGTCGTGACAGAATCTATCTACGAAATTTCAGATGCGAACGGATCACAGCTTTTTGATTCAGGGGCATTTGCACTACGAGATACCGAACAATTGAACCGGCTTTTGAACTTAATTAATAAGTTAAATATTGAGTCAATCGAGATTATTGGTCACACAGACAGCATTGGTTCTGAGCCAGACAATCTTCTACTATCAGAAAAACGTGCACAGCAAGTATCATTATTTCTAATTGCCAATGGCATAGATTCAAATTTGATTACATCAAATGGAGTCGGTGAAACTCAACCTGTCGCAGATAACACAACGCCCGAAGGACGCCAGCAAAACCGAAGAGTAGAAATTAAGGTGTTGCACTATTGAATTGAAATTAAAGCCGCTAAGCAATGCGGCTTTTTTGTATCTATACCACACCATAAATTTGATAAGTTACCCAGTGGGTAACATTGCCGCACCGTCTAAAAAGTTACCCAGTGGGTAACATTGTCGCACCGTCTAAAAAGTTACCCAGTGGGTAACATTGTCTCACCGTCTAAAAAAAGTTACCCAGTGGGTAACATTGCCGTACCATCTAAAAAAGTTACCCAGTGGGTAATATTGCTGCACCGTCTAAAAAGTTACCCAGTGGGTAATATTGCTGCACCGTCTAAAAAGTTACCCAGTGGGTAA
>NZ_FNDD01000030.1:36587-76265 GCF_900100015.1 Vibrio xiamenensis
TACCCAGTGGGTAACATTGCTGCACCGTCTAAAAAAGTTACCCAGTGGGTAACATTGCCGTACCATCTAAAAAAGTTACCCAGTGGGTAACATTGCTGCATCGTCAAAATAGTTACCCAATGGGTAACTTTTACTCCAATTGCGATATGAGAAGAAAAGCAGTGCCGCTCTATTTGATTACCGCAGCATATAAAAGCAGTCTTCGATTCGATTTAATTCTGGGGTTAACTACCTGCAGGATAAATTATGAAATTAAAACTGATAGCTATCGCATTAGCTGCATCACTAAGCGGATGTGCTGTATTTGATAACAGCGAAGTGGTGGAACCAGATAGCAATTTCCGTGTGGAGAAAGGATCACTTCGACAGCAAACCTTACTATTAGCTGATTATCTAGGTCTAGAAACTATCTACTACCATCACTCAATTGCTAGAGAAGAAGACTACGAATTACGTTCTTCAAAACTAATCACGAGTGCAAAACAGAACAAGCAAACCGCGTTAATCAATTTATATGCGAATACGCCATATATCCCATTGGTCGTGGGTAATGAAGTTACCATTTACCCAACCACCACCAGTACGATGCTTAGTAACCGAGCTGCGTCATATGATGTGTATTTCCCGGCGAAACAAGTAATGGCAAACAATGGGACAAATAACAAATTAGAACTTGAACCAAAATCTGTCACAACCAAAGTTGCCGCCGCGAAGGTGGATACTGCTATTAAGACAACAAACAAAGAAGCCGTAGGTTCGAAATCAGCTACTAGCAATTCAACTTCGAGCACAAAGAATCTGACCGTAAAGCAGCAGTTTGATGAAGTGATGGCTCTAACAGCTAGCAAACTTGGCGATGTTGATACACCAACCAGTTCAACAAAGCAGACAGTTTTGGCTAAGGGATCAGAGCCCAAGAAAATCACGAGCCTGAGAACTCTAAATAAAACTGGTACCGAAGCTTCTCTGCCAAAATCATCATCAACCAATACGAATAAATTGAGCGAAGGCAATCAAGAATTAGTAAATCAAACAGGGAAGCCGACAGCAAAAGCACTTAGTCCAAAGACAGTCGAAACCAAGCAAGCAAAATCATTTACTGCTTATAAAGGGCAAACCCTAAGGGATGTGTTTTCGCACTGGTTGCAAAAATTTGAAGTTGAGTCTGTGCACTACGATGTGAGCCAGCAACTGGCAACGCGCTTCAACCAGCCACTATCACAAAACATTTCCATTACCGCTTTAAATGAGCAAGAACTACTGCGCAAAGTAAATGATGTAATCACAGATGAAAGTCTTGGCTATTCATTTAAAGCAAGACTTGTACGAAAGGGTAAACAGTCTTCTGTAATCATCCACCAGTATCCATTTGATGAAGTCGAACTATTCAAAATTAAAGTCGGAACATTAAAAGATAACGCTTATGAACTGGCCAAACACTACGGGTACGCTCCGATTGAGGCTGAAGAAAAATATGCGGAATACTCATCCTGGGCGGTAAACATCAATCCAATCTCAGTTGTAGAAACAGAATTAGTCGTTGGTCCATACCCTCGAATTGCATTCTCGCGGCTATTTAAAAACTACAACGTGATGGCACAAATCCAAGAATCAAACAAAACCATCTACTTCGTACCTAAGAATTCAGGGCTCGCTAATAATGGAAAATAAGAAACTTTTGAAATATCTAACTTTGTCTATTGCAGCGGCGTCGATTAGCGGTTGTGGATGGAATGGTTACTTACAGCATGAAGAAAGAACTGAGTTACAAAAGGCAGAGATTGATCGTATCAGTGCGTTGATGATGAGTACGGATGGGGCGATGTTTGTCGATGAACCACCGTTGTTATTCAAACCTAAAGAAGTTGATAACCGACCAGCATGGTTGATCAGACCAAATATCAATTTGAATATGGGTAGTAGCAAGCTGCCACTAAGTCAGCTTATGGCGGACCTTCGAAGCTTTGTGAATATTCATCCTATATACGGCGATGTGGACCACAATACACCGATCCACGTAAACGCTGAAAATGCATCACTAGTGGATGTATTGGATTCAATCTCGGCTCAGCTCGATATCGCCTATAAAATCGATGATAAGCAAGTGATCTGGAGTAAGTACGATAGCCAGATTTTCCCATTAGAAACACTTATTGGTGATATGAAATTCGGAATGGGCTCTAGCTCTGGTGATTCTGAAGTTGAGCTAACCGATGGTGATAGTGGCGACTCTGACACAAGTGATTCAATCACTAGCTTACTGGAAGATTACGCAATGATCTCAGGTGAGTCATTGGAGCATCTGACAAGCATTGAAAAATCCATAGGGCAAATTATCTCTGGTGACGTAAATGCTTCTGTTATTGCCAGTAAAGCCTCTGCGAGTTTGGTCGTGCGAGCGAGACCGTCTGCGTTAAAGCAGGTGCGTAATTACGTTGAAGCCGAAAACAAATCTCTGACCAAACAAGCATTACTGATGGTCAAGATCATTTCATTCGAGTCCTACCACAGCAATGGCAGCGGTATTAATTGGGACCTAGTTAAGAGTGCAACTCAGGGCTCAATCAACATGACAAGTTCTGGCGGCGTTAGCGTAACAGACGGTTCCTATTTCCGCTTTGCACCGACTTTTGGTGGCTTAGATGGAAGTGCGGTACTGGTGAATGCTTTGGAACAACAGGGCAAAGTGAGTGTTTCAAATAGCATACCTGTAACCGCTATGAATAACCGGCCAACACGATTCCAATACATTGATTCCGTGGGTTATGTATCGAACGTAGAAACAGAAACGGATGCGGATACAGATATCACTACGCAAAGCCTTGAAAAAGGTGTCGCCGAATCTGGTTACTCTATGTATACGTTATCGCGAATCTTAGATGACAAGATCATCCTTCAAATCTCTTCAGAGCTATCAAATCTCACTGACTTCGAGACGACGACAGTTCAAGGTATTCAGACGAAAACGCCAGAATATGCAAAATCAATATTCTCTCAACCTAACGTCATTAAGAACGGCGAAACACTTGTCGTCAATGCCTACCAATATAAGAAGAGTTCAGCCGGTGATGAGAAGAATTTCGGCAATAAATGGTTTGGTAATAACAGCGGTGAAACTAAAACAGTGGACACGATTGTACTGATCACCCCAACAATCTTGTAACGGTGGACTATGAATACAACCCGTATTTCGAAAGAACTAACGCGTGATCTAGTCACCACAAAATTGGAGATGCTTAAAGGGGTAGAAGAAGAGCACTGCCGCTTTTTCATCATCGGTGACTCAGTAACGCTTTGTGCGCATAAGCAGCCAATTCTGATGGTTGCTGAGATGGTTCAGTCGCAACTTAAACCAATCTTTGGTCATAAGGGTTACCTGTATATCGAATGCATCGATGGTACGAATGGACTCACTTACGAACTGCTTGAAGTACAAGACGACACAGTTCTAACGCATATAACGTTGACGAGTGAAGGGGATCTGTTTCGCGATTTAACTGCGCGATTAAGCGATTATGAAGGCTGCATCATCTCAGATTCAACGTGCATACCGATAATTGAAGATGTGCAAAACCTGTTAGATGAGCAACCAGATAGTAGCCATCTATTTTTGTTAGTTGAATACAACGGAAAGTTAATCGCGAAACCATCTACTGAAGCATCAAAGGATTTCCGTCTTCAAAACAGAAACCAGATTCTCAATGAATTAAGAACCATATCTCTTAAAGATAAGGCTCTCAAATTTATTGTTGTTCTCGGCTTTTCGGCAATGTCCTTATTTGCCGTTGAGTTCTTCAGGCCTGTTGAGGTGGTTTACAAAAAGGTATTCCAGAACGTCAACGAAGCGTATGAAAGTCATCATCGTGGTAAACCCTTTGCTCTCGTACTGCATGATTCTTTGAGACTTGTTGGAGAGATAGAAGAGGTGGAAGGGATTGAATGGTCCACAGTGAAATTAGAACGCGGCGAGCTATACGGCACATTCACAAATGTTGCTGGTGTTTCTATGGGTTACGTGAAAAGTAAGCTCGATGTAATCGAAGGGGCTGACTACAAGTTTGGTGCTGTACCAACGGTTTCGCTCACTAAGGAAACCGATCCTGAAGCATATATTGAGTACCACAAGGGCGTATATATGGACGCAAGAGAAGTGTTCTTTGCTTTCACTGCGGCCTTGAGCAATTTCGAAAACAGTCAAGCTACTATCAGTAACCTGAGCGAAGGGGCTGACGTTACAGCCATCATTGGCGGGGTAAAGGTTGATGGGCTGACACTCGAAGAGGTGCAGGATCTAATCACTTTAACAAACAGGGCGCCAATCTACGCAAACTCACTCTCTATTACTCATGGCGATAAGGGATTATTCAATCTCAATGCGTCATACAAAATCGTAGGAAAACTAAAAAATGACTAATACAAAAAGTGTTAACCAATTTCGACTGATATTAATGGTTATTGTCCTTATTGCAGTCGCAGCCGTGGCGTCTATGCGTAGTGGTTTACTTGATAATTTCTCTTACTTTAAGCCTAAGGTGCAAACCGCCAAAGACGTATACCGAACTGCGCCGCCGAAAGAAATCAGTATCCCTGAAGAGATGAATGAAGTCGCGAATGCTGTGTATGCATCTAATGGTAAGTTCGCAAAACTAGCGTCCCTAAGAAAAGAAACTTCGCTTAAAGGCGATATCCTTGAGCATGCCAGTCGTGCGGGTATTACAGTCAATTTTGATGAAGAAGTGAAGGACACTAATGTTATTGCAGTTAACAACCGTTCTCCGCAACAAAGATCGCCTGAACAAGTCAGAACACTGCCGCAATTTCCTCGTCCAGATTTTAGCAAGACAGTAGACGAAGATGACCTAAATGAAAATGTTACAGTGTCACGAAATATTGTTATAAAAAATGCGCCTGTAGCGGTTTCGTTACCGGAGCCAACTTCCCGATTAAGTGAAGTCACATTCGGGTACCGCTTCTCCCTTGATAGTAATCAGATTGTAGTTCTGAAGATCGGTGACAGCTACTGGAACACGAACGATGAACATGAATTTGATGATCTAAAAATTGATTCTATTGGCAATGAAAGTGTTTGTGTCGTGGATACCTTGGGTGAAAGCAAATGCCTAGGCTACAGAGGGTAGGGTATGACGGAACAAAAAATATTCCAACTGCACGAGTTAAAACTTCTGGCCGATCGTTTGAAGTATGTATTGGTTGAAGAACGAAATGAGATTGGTGCGCTTACTTCGAAGAAAGAACTCATTGAGTTCATGTTCGAGAATAAGGATATCGTAATCAACCAAGTTGGTATGATTTATACGTGCGATCCATTTTCTCGCTCTCGTAATGAAGCGGTGACGCTGATTAAAAAATCTTTGGATGCCAATGCAGAAGTATTCTTAACACCTTATGCGGTGGTTCATGAAGTACATGATGGTGAACTGCTTTTTCAGAGAGAAGCATCGTTACTTGCGGAAGATGAGTCTGCGGCGTCGAAGGCTGAAACGACACTGAATGAAATATTAGAAACCGCCGTCCGCCGCGGGGCATCGGATTTACACTTGATGCTCAGCCATGAAGGGATGAGGCTAGAGCTCCGTGAAGATGGCTTTCTGATCCCTAACTCTGATTTCTCTTTAAACTATAAAGATGCCTTGAGTGTTACAAACATCATTTACAAGCATGCTCGGGCATCCATCAAAACGTTCAACATCAAGTCGATAATGAATGGCGCTTTCTTTGCCCACGTTCTAAAAGATGAGTACCGCTTTCGTGTGTCCTGGCAACCGTTGACGCTTGGTATCGAGACAAAGAATCAGGCTTATGGTGAATCAGTTATCCGTGTATTAAAGCCACGTAACGCCAAACCCCTTGAAATTCACCAATTGAACTTCCCGCCATCTTTGATCGAAAGATTGCGTTTAAAGATGCGTCTGAAAGCGGGGGGGATTTTGATTGGCGGCCCTACTGGTTCAGGTAAATCGGATACGGCACACGCGCTACTCGATTTGGTCGGAGAAGGACGAAAGATTACCTGTTTGGAAGATCCAGTGGAGACGGTCAATAGGCGTTTTCGCCAAGTTGAAGTCATTCCGTCTGATGAAGAATTCAATATGGGCGCGAACTTGAAAAACCAGTTACGCCAGGATGACGATGTTGTTTTGGTTGGTGAGATCCGTGATAACGCAACGGCGAGTACCGCTTGTCAGATTGCGATGAACGGCCACTTACTATTGGCAACAATCCATATTGATAATGCTATGGATGCGTATAACTACTTGGTTAAGTTCTTGGGTTTAAGCCCAATTCAGGTAGCAAGTGACTCGTTTGCGACTGTGTGGATGTGTCAACGCTTGGCGAGCGTTAGTTGCCCACATTGTTCGATACCATTTAGTGATGAGCCTGATAGTGACCGTAAACAAATTGCGTCTGCGGCAATGCGAGTTGGTGGGTATAGCACCGAGGGGGTTCGTTTCCGAAATGTTGATGGTTGCCCTGAATGTAATGCAAAAGGGGCGCCGGGTATCAAAGGGCGTATCCCTGTAATGGAAGTGATTGAAATCGATTCATTTGGCAAGGAATGTATTCTTAGCGGTGATCTGACTGCTTGGAAGAAACACTTAGTCAGTAATGGGTGGAAGTCGCTTGCTGACCATGCACGATTGCTTGTTGCTAATGGTGTTATTTCACCGGAAGTTGCATTTGAGCAAGTAGGGGATATCTCGACGACGAATTCTGGGTATGTGGCCAAGTACGAAGACCTATTCAAAGGTGATAATTCAGGTGGCTACTATGACCGATTTAAGCAGTTAGGTGAGGTGCCAGTTGTTTGATCAGATCTTTGATAATTTTCAGAGCTTACGAAGCAGTAACGCGGCCAAAAAGAACCGCTTTAAGCGCGACGAAGAAATTCGGGTACTTGAAGACTGGAATTCGCTCGCTGAAATAGGGCAGAAAACGATAGATATAGCACGGGACCTCAAAAATAACCCATCTGTTCGAGTCTCCAATTTCTGGAATCGAGTATGGGTACTTGAGAACGAAGGTTTGCCGTTAACACCATGCTTTGAAGAATTCTTCAGCCCGACGACCGCGCATTTGCTTGGTGTTGCGAATGACAATGGCACAATTTACGAAGCGACTAAAATACTATCTCAGCCAGAAAACGTCAGCCAAGGGTTTGTGAAGGCGTTTTTCACCAAGAATCTTATGATGATACTGTATTTGGTTTCTTGTTTGGCGATTGGCGCGGCAAAATATCCATCGTTCGCGGGGTTATATGAAGATGCTAATGGGCGTATCGATGACTGGGTGTTTATTGCTAAGGCCGGGTATTACATTTCTTCATTTCTTTATCACTACGGCTTAGTGATTGTATGTATTGCTCTTGTGTTGATATACATACTGCATACCAGCATATCGAATTGGATAGGGGTTAAGCGAAACAAAATGTCTCACCGGCTATCGGTATATAAAACCGTGCGCTATATAGAGTCGGCCAACCTATTTCGTATGCTTGCGTTGCTACGAAAAATTGGGGTACCGATAATTGACTCGTTAAGTTTCGCGCAAGGCTCAAAGGATAAGTATACAGTGAGTCTGGTCAAACCGCTTTATGAAGGTGTTTCGCGGGGTGATGACTTATACACGGTGATCACTGCTGACGGTTTACTCGATGCTGAAGAAAACTCGATTGTCGCAGCCATCCTGCAGCGAGCTCCCGGGCAAGATGTAGAGCTATTTGAAAAGACTGCTGGGCGCATTCAAGTACGCTATCGACGAATAATGGACAAGATGGCACTGCAGTTTAAAGTGTTTGGGTGGACGTTGATATGTATTATCGTCGCTGCAGCCGGGGTAGGGGATATGTTGGCGAAGATCGCGTTGGTAAATTCTGCCATGTGATACAGGGGCAGCATACAGGATACCTAATTGCACTATGGTTGTTATGTTCATGATAAACATTCAAAATTACTAACGTATCGGGGTTTTTAATTTGGAAATTGATGTAAATGCTGTGACTTTGATAGCTGGTGGAATTGGTGCTACTGGCTCAATTGCAGGAGCAATCGCTGGTGCTTTACTCGGTATTAAATTAAGTAATACCAAGCCAGATATTGATGTGTTTGTTGACCATAAAGCTTGGATGTACTATCCATCTCGAGGGTTCGCAATGTATTAACCAGTCACGGTAATTAATGAAGGTTCTAAGTCAGGGACAATAAAAGATTTCGAAGTTACTCTAACTTCACCAACAAAGCAGAGTTGGAATCTAAAGTTCAGCGACTTTGGTATTGATACCAGTGATGATTCAAGTGCTTCTTGGGGAAAAGGGAAAGATGCTCGTCCAATTCTTTGTCATGGAAAGTCCGGTAATCAATACATATTGAGACTTGAAAACTTCGACTTAATGAGTTGTGGTAGATCTGATGTGGAAATAGTTGCTGGTAAATATGAAATCACTCTTGATGTTTTAGATCGAAAAGGCAAAACATTCATATCGAAGACTTATACTTTAACTGTCGGGAGTGAAGCCAAAGGTCAATTGACCTTATGCCGGAATGATCCCCAAAGACTTACAAGCTTTTATTTTGGTATATCGGAGTGCGCGGACTGAGCATAGCCTAACAAACGACTATGGCGTCAATAGCTAATTTTTAGCTATGTTTTCATCCCACATGACGCCATCTCTTAGCATCGAATTTAGGATAACTACCATCTTTCGCACACATGCAATGATAGCGACTTTTTTAGGTTTCCCTGCTTCAACAAGCCGAGAATAGGTCGCCTTAAAAACGGGATTACATTGCATGGCTGACATCATCGCCATGTATAAGACGGTTCGTACTTGAGCCCGTCCTCCTTGGATAACCCGCTTACCTTTGTAGCGCCCACTTTCTCGAGTAATTGGTGCGACACCTATGAGTGAAGCTGCTTGCTTGTTGGTAATGTAACCGAGTTCAGGTACGTTGCTAATTATCGATGCCGCAGCGATGTTTCCTATGCCGGGCACACTTTGCAAGATAGTATTTTTAGATTGATACTCAGGACTATCTTCAATGAGCTTTACGAGTTTTTCTTCTAGCTTTGTGATTTGATTTTTCATTGCTGTAAGCATTGGTTTGATGGTCGAATGTAGCGTCTTGGGTAGTATTTGCATTCGGTTTTTCTCCATCGTTTGCATTGATAGAAGTTGATTTCGTCGAATGACTAAGTCACTCATTAAACGTATGTTTTTCGCTTTAATGATAGTGAGTTCCGGCTTAATGGCCTCACCATAGTGAGCAATTAGCTCAGCGTCTAATCGGTCATTTTTGGCTCTCCGTCCAATCGCGCCGGCAAAGCGTTTGATATGAACAGGGTTTGCTCGAACGATTGGTAATTTGGCTTCAACACAAGCTAAAACAAACGGCATTTCTAATCGACCTGTCGCTTCGATAACGATACGCTGCGGATTGTGTTTTTTGATGGTAGTTAAGGCTTGTTTGATACCCTTGTCGTTGTTTGGCACGGTAAAAAAGAGATCGAGTGGACGGATGTAAATGTCGAGCTGTGATTTACCTGTATCAACACCGATATTAATGTTTTGAAGTGTGTTTGTATTCATAATAAGCTAACTCTTGCTTGCGAAATGCGGGTTCGAGACCCAGTCGACTATTCGAGGTTTATGCTTGGAGTCCTATGGGGCGTTCATGTTTGTTATCGGTCTCTCGACAGAGGAGCCATCGTTTAATCGAACTGCCACATAGAAAGCTTTAGTTGCCGCTAAAGCCTGGGTCTCACTTTCCCCTTTTGGCTTGGTCATTATCCATACAAGCGTTTAAGAGCGATTCCGCAACGCGTGCCAGTTTCGCTTCGCTTACAGTATGGCACGCATCACGTCACGCCTTAACGCGGCGTTATACAAAATGGAGAAATCAGACCATGGAAAAGGTTGATTGGCATAAAAATGATATTGATGACGGTACAGTCATTACAGATAGTTACAAGACAACTCAAAACGTTCGTCGTTATTTTAAATCCAAATTTGGTGAGCAATTTAAATTCGACCGAGATTTCATGCAATGGATGAAAAATTCGGTGGGTTTAACAATGGGTGATGCTTCTCAAGAGTGGATTAGGCGTCAAGATTCAAAGTAAGTCACGCGAAATTTTGTATAACAAACTGTTCAAGCAGATTCGGCACGCGTGGCATTTTTGGTTTGCAGTGACTTTTGTGTTTACGGAGCAGTGCAGAGGCTTTTGTATTGCGTGCCTCACTACTTAACAGGGCGTTAGCACTATTAGTTTAACTCTCATTTTTAGGAAATAGCGTGGAATTTAATGAAAAACTTCTAATAAAACCGAACATCGAGCCTTTTGATTCAAATACACAACGTATCAGAAGGAATTTGCTTGTAGCATCAATATTAGGTTTGGTCATGGTTACTGGCTCAGCAACGTTTAATGGGCAACACGTCGGTTTTTTGGGAGTAAAACTTGAAGATATAAAAATAGAAAACTTTTATTATTTTTTATTGGCGACTTTAGGTTACTTTTTAATTCATTTTTTCTGGTCAATTTTTGACGATTTTAAAGCAAATAAAAATAGATTAACAGGTCTAAAAGCCCCAACTGCTATGTATGCAAGTTACGCTGGCGATGAGCATATATTTGAACCTAATGTTTCAAATGATTTAGATTCAACGCTACTTTCTTGGTGGTCATGTCAACGTGAAGTTACGATCGAGATAGAAAAATATATAGGTAGCAAGCAGGGAGAACCAAACGAAAATAACTCACTAAATAACATTAATAGATTATTAGAAGACATTAATAAAAAATCAGGCTATATAGAAAGTGCTTTGGTTCGATTTGAGCGAGGTTTTTGGTATTATCAAAAAAGTCAATTAGTGCGTTGGTTTTTGCTTGATGTTGGTGTCCCAATGCTTTTAGGGATATTATCCTTTGGGCTTATTTTGTGCGAAGTTTTGGTTAAGTGTACGTCATAGTGCTAACAAAGCGTTTAAGAGCGATTCCGCAACGCGTGCCAGTTTCGCTTCGCTCACATTATGGCACGCATTACGTCACGCCTTAACGCGGCGTTATGTTCCCGGAGAAATAGATGAAGTGTCCTATTTGTAATAGTGTAATGGAAAGCATTGATGTTGCTCCGTGCTGGGACTGTGGTCATTCAAGAAGGGAGCTGGAAGAGCTTCACAATGATGAGCATGAGTACTTTATATATAAAATATTTGGTACTGAAATTGTGCTTTGTGATTTTTGCGATGCGGATTTTGACTCTTATTATCCTGAATATTTTGGTTTGCCTGAGGGGTTGCCTCAAAGCTATCCATTCTCTTCACAAAGAACCTTATTAACAGATCCTAAAGTACAGTTAGATTATTATTGTTCAGGATGCCAGCATAGGTTGAAGTTCTTGAACTTTTTAAAAGAAGTCAGGATAAAAAACAGTACAACATAACAAACTGTTCAAGCAGATTCGGCACGCGTGGCATTTTTGGTTTGCGGTTAGTTTTGTGATTACGGAGTAGTGCAGAAGCATTTGTATAGAGTGCCTCACTACTTAACAGGGCGTTATGTGCTAGAGATGCTCGACGTAAACAAATAGTATGAATAAGATCTCATAATCTAATACTTTTAGTTACTATTATTTCAGTTCCTAAGAATGACCTTAGGTGTTAGCTAAAAGGAATTTATCATGAGAACACTCGTTGTTTTATTGGTCACATTATTTGTAAGCCAGGCTGCTTTGGCTCACGGCGGTGGCTGTCGAAAGAGTTCACCTCAAGGCCAGTGTTGCCATATGGACAATAAAGCTGGGTCAGTGCATTGTCATTAATTGGCAATCGCACATAACAAACTGTTCAAGCAGATTCGGCACGCATGGCATTCTTGGTTTGAGGTGGACTTTGTGCTTACGGCGCAATCCAGAAGCTAATGTATTGCGTGCCTCACTACTTAACAGGGCGTTATAGCGCATCAAGCCATTCAGTAAAAGGAAGCAATAATGGAAAATAAGGAGCTCATCCAACAGCGCTTGATTGAGCAAGGAGTACCAAGAGATTTAGCAAAGTTCAATACCAATTTATTGTCAAAGCGAATGCTATCAGCTGAAAAACCTTTAGTTTTCCTATCGCCACCGAAGGTATTTGTAGTACAGAGTCTAATAAATGGATTAGTGTGGGGGTTTCTCATGTGGATTATGCTTTGGCATAGTGCCCCAGAAAATTGGGTCATTGATATTATTACAATGATAGGATTTGGTAGTTTTATAGGAGGTTGTTGGTATTACCGCATCTCAAAATATCAAAAAAAATTATGCAATATAAGTTGGACTGAATGGTGTAGAACAAATATAGATTCTGCACCATAACAAACAATTTAAGCAGATTCGCAACGCGTGGCAGTTTTGATTTACAGTGAGTTTTGTGTTTAAGGCGCAATGCGGTCGTTTTTGTATTGCGTTGCTCACTACTTAATTGGGCGTTAGTTGCATTTAGGAGTTTATGAACGATAACGATAGAACAAGTAAGCTAAGAAAAATGGCTACGATTTATCTGCTTTGTTTGTTGTTGCCCTTTGTATCATCTGCTTTTACAGGTAAGGATAATGGGCGCGCGCTGTTATTTATTGTCTGGCCGTTGGTATCACTTTGGTACTTCCTAGCCTACAGAAAAGTAGCAAATACTTACGAATGCTCAATCGCAAAACACTTAGCATTCAGTAAAGGTGGTGGTGGGACTTTTCACGGAGTTTTGTATAGCTTGTCATCATTTATAATATTCGTGTTGGTCGCGTTTCCTATCTACGAAATGTTTACGCAGTAGCAACTAACAAGGCGTTCAAGAGCGATTCCGCAATGCGTGCCAGTTTCGCTTCGCTCACAGTATGGCACTCATCACGTCACGCCTTAACGCGGCGTTATATGCCTAGGAGGTTTAATGGCGAAAAATCGTAGTAGAAGATTAAGAAAGAAATTATTTAGCGGGGAATTTACAGTATATGGCTTTGAAGTTACTTGTCGAATAACGGAACAAGGTGAAATCAATTATGACCAATTTATCGATGAATTTATAGATCTTGTCGAAGGTCAAAATTTAATTTTTGGCGGCGGAGCTAATCACGGGAAGTTTGATTGTTTTGTGATGTCTGATGGTCGTTATGACTCTCCAACAGATAAAGAGCGCTTGGTTATTGAAAATTGGTTGTCAAATAATTCCATCTTCTCAGAAGTCAAAGTTGGTGAATTAGTCGACGCGAACAACGGCATATAACAAACTGTTCAAGCAGATTCGGCACGCGTGGCATTTTTGGTTTGCAGTGAGTTTTGTGTTTACGGAGTAGTGCAGAAGCTTTTGTATAGCGTGCCTCACTACTTAACAGGGCGTTAGTGCCTCAGGAGAAATGCCTATGCCAAATCTCTTTTCAGAAATTCCGGAGAATATTTCCGAAGAAATTTTCGAGGATATTATTTCAACAGAAGGAGTTCGGATTGAACGTATTCTTTCTCATGGTCAAAGTTCTCCCGAAACGGGTTGGTATGACCAAGCTGAAAATGAATGGGTAATCGTACTTAAAGGACAAGGCGTTATTGAGTTCAAAACTGGTCAAATTGTCACGTTGTCAAAAGGCGATTACGTTAATATTAAAGCTGGCGAAAAACATCGGGTCATAAGTACTTCATCGCAAGAAGTCACAGTTTGGCTTGCTGTTTTCTACAAATAAGTACCGGCACATAACAAAGCGTTCAAGAGCGATTCCGCAACGCGTGCCAGTTTCGCTTCGCTCACAGCATGGCACGCATTACGTCACGCCTTAGCGCGGCGTTATGAGTATTTGGAAGCATTGAATGACAGAAAAAGAAAACAATAATTGGCTGTCCTTAGTCGGAATGATATCTGAACTTAAGAAATGTGATGAATTAGGGGTAGTTACAGCATCAATTGCTATGGGTTTTATCGCAATTGATACTATGGCTAGCTTAGCTCGCGAGGAAAATAAACCCAGAGCAACACGCTCCGATTTCCATGAGTGGGTTAACCGCTATCTCAAAGGTGACCCAGAGCAATTGTACCAGTATCGTGGTAAAGATGTTTATGCTGCAAGGTGCGCATTTTTGCATTCGTATAGCTCTGATGCGGAACTGCATGAAAAAGACCCTGATATCATAAAGTATGTCTACCATGATGGTGGTCGACATACTTATAACCCAACTATTGATGCAAATTTGGTTGTCATTGCAACAAGGTCATTTGTATATGACATCATATGTGCAGCGAATGATTTTATGGATGAGTGCGCTAGGGACATAAAACTAAGGGCTAGAGTTGAAAGTCGCTTAGACTCTATTTTGCAAACCGAGCCATATCCCCAATAAAATACTCATAACAAACAATTTAAGCAGATTCCCAACACATGGCATTTTTCATTCCATCGTTGGGTTTTGTGTTTAAGGTGATATGGTCAGGTTCAGTGGTGGCGTTGCTCACTACTTAATTGGGCGTTAGCCGTCATGGAGCTTGCTATACTCAAAGTGATAGAATAGTATCACTTTAGTATTCCTTTGGAGCAGCTCTCATGAAAGTAGAACTAGTTACATCACTTAAGCGTCAAGCAACTAAGATCCTCGCCGATCTCCACGACACTAAAGAACCAGTGTTAATTACCGAGCATGGTAAGCCATCCGCGTATCTAGTTGATGTTGATGATTACGAGTTTATGCAAAATCGTTTGGCTATTCTTGAGGGTGTCGCACGAGGTGAACGCGCGCTAGCTGACGGTAAAGTGGTAAGTCATTATGAAGCCAAGGACAAAATGTCAAAATGGCTGAAATAATCTGGACTGAGCCAGCGTTATCTGACCTCAATGACATCGCTGAATACATCGCACTTGAAAATATTGTTGCGGCAAAGCAGCTAGTACAAACGATCTTCTCCAAAGTCGAACGCCTACAAACTTTCCCAGAGTCAGGTCGTATTCCACCCGAACTAGAACATTTAAGTTATCGTGAAGTTGTCGTTAATCCATGCCGTGTTTTCTATAAGCAAGACGGCGACAAGGTGTTTATTCTGTTTGTTATGCGTGCTGAGAGAGATTTACGCAAGTTCTTGTTGAGTAAGCAATAACCGTTGGGAATGAGCGCTTAGTATCAAGTTTGAAGTGCGACACTTTCTACAGATGCGCATAAATATACTCCGTTGGTGTCCTATACCCAAGTCTTTTGCGTGGGCGCGTATTTAATTTGTGTGCAATTTCATTGCAGAGCTTCTGTGTTACGTGTGACATAGAAGTTCGTTTTGGTAAGTATTGTCGTATCAAACCATTGGTGTTTTCATTGGTGCCTCGCTCCCATGAGTGGTATGGATTTGCAAAGTAAAACAGACAGTTATGATGTTTTTCTAGTTGCGCATAACCATGAAATTCAGTGCCGTTATCCGCCGTTATCGTCTTAAAAGGTAAGTCAGAGCGGGTCATGATTTTGCTCATTCTTACGTTGAGCGACTCGCTTGTTCTATCGTCCATTTGCCCAATAAAAGTGTAGCCAGTCATTCTGTCGACTAAAGTCACGATACAGTGCTTGGTTCCGCGGCCAACGACGGTATCAATTTCCCAGTGACCAGGCTCTTTTCGATGCTCAGCTTTTGCAGGTCTTTCGGTAATATGACGCTTTGCTGCCAGCCGACCTCGGCTGTCTTTTGAGTTATACCTTTTGCGCCTTTTCTTAGTGGATTGGCGTAGGTGTTTCCATAGGGTTCCACCGAGAGCTTTGTCATTCCAAATATGCTGATAAATGAGCTCGTGGCTCATTGTTGGATAGCCTCTTACTCTTAGATATCCGACGATTTGGTCAGGGCTCCAATCCAGTCGTAGCAAGGCTTCAGGTAACCTGAAGTCGATTTCGCTGTAACGCTTATTTCTGCGCGAGCGGCTCAGCCTGTTGCGAGCCATTTGTTGGGCTCTCCACGCCTGATAAGAGTACCTTTTAAAGTGTCTGTTGTATCGGGAATTGCGTTCAATTTCTCGATAGATAGTCGCTTTGTGACGACCCAGTTGTTTAGCTATTTTAGCGGTACTAATTCCTTGCTTTCTGAGCGCAGAAATCATATACCTTTCGTCCTCAGTGAGGTGCGTGTATTTCATGTTTTTTACTTCTTGGCGGGAGCAAACTTCATGATTATCGCATCTCACTGTTTTTATGTTCAGAGGTGTCGCACTTCGTACTTGAATCCAAGGCGGCTAACAAACTGTTTAAGAGTGATTCGCAACGCGTGGCATTTTTACTATGCGTTGGTTTAAGTGATTAAGGTGGTTTGCGGCAGCATCGGTTGAATCGCCACTACTTCAGTAGACGACTTTTAGCCTCATTATGTTCTGACTAGTTTAATGTACATCTTTGAGATTTAACCTTATTAGCAAGATCTACTGTAATGCCGCCTAACTAAGTACTCACACTGTTAAATATCCAAGCTGGGTTAGTTATCGTCCACAACGATCACTAACCTTTTCTATTTTGGATACTTTTAATGAAAACAAATCAACTCACTTTAAAGCGAAAACGTAAACAAGGCGGTTTCACGTTAGTCGAAATCCTGATTGTGGTTGCGATTATCGGTGTCTTGGGTATCGCTGCAACGTCGGGTAGTGGTAGTGCTGATAAAAGCTCTAAAGTCACAACCCAAGTTGCACTGAGTAACCAAGTCGTCGCTGCAATGGCTGACTACAAACAGGTTTACCTGAACTACCGAAACGCAACCATTGAACGCTTGTGTGAAAAAACTTCACTATCAACCACTATCTGTGGTCCTGATGGCGATGGTGTTGGCACAAATATCTATGGTGGCGACTACATCATCACACAGGTTTCAGGAAACCCTGGCGCTTATACCCTTGAAATCACAAACCTTGCAGAAGATGCGGATATGTATGCCGACCGTTACGCTCGTTACACAGCTGACGCGTGTACTGAAGGTCTAGATGGCTGTTCTACCATCACTGTCGGTGCAGACTCTGTAACTTCAACGCACAAGTAACGCTATGAAGAGACAGAAAGGTTTTACGTTACTGGAAGTTATGTGGGGAATCGCAATCTTATCGGTAATCGTAGGAGCAATCAGTCTCGGGATCAGAGATTCAAGCGATAAATCGAGGGCTAAATATAGCTCTCGATTTGTTTTAACCGAACTTAACCGAGCACTTGATGATTACTACGGTTTGAAGATAAGTGGTTCTGATGATGCTTGCTTGGATTTGGATGTTTCATTTGATGACTTGGTACACAGTAAATTTTTAGATGCCGATTTACTGGAAAATTCAAAAATCGAATCGGTCGATCTCAAATATCTCAAGCGCACTATTGAGCCCAAGTACATAACGAGTAAACAGATCGAGTTTGAATTCACGGACGAACCGGCGACAACCAACTTTGCTGCTAAGGCGCCAATCGCTTATTCCTCTTTGAAAGGCCGTGAACTCACTTACATCCAAACCATTCTTCAAGACCGTCATTTGTCCCCAGTCGCGGGAATGTATAAAGCATCACCGTATGGCTGTTGGGAGCAGGCATTCTAATTAAGGAGGCGTAAGCCATGGGTTTAATTTACCCACTTATCGTTGTCTTACTGGGCGCGGTCACGTACCTGTTAGATACACAACTTTTCGTAGAAAAGCGCAATTCAGAAGTGCGAGCCATTGAAATCACCGTCAACAAAGTTGATTCGATTTACACCGCCGCGGTTGCCTACCATATCGAAAACATTGCTGGTGTAGAGGATTATAACTCGGCAAGCAGATGGCCTACCGATATGCAGGAGCTCTACGATACTGGTTTGCTCACTCAGTGTGATGGTAGTGCTGACGTTTGTTATGAGCATAACACCACGCCTTGGGGTTCAACGATTTCAATTGAGCCAGTTGTAGTGGATGTCGATACCGGCGCGTCACCATCAGGAACGGTCAGTGTTAGCCGGCTGAAATTTACTATGGATGCCGCGGGTGCTACTCCAACAAATTCAGGTGATTTCAGCGTTGCAAATCGTATAGCTGGCTACTACCCAAATGGCAGTACAGAAGGCACTGAGATTACATTCTATTTCGACCGTCCAGGCACTGAATATGTCCATCAAGCATTTACAAGGCGTGACGGTTCTGCGTTGCCTACTAATGACTGGAACTTCGCCGGTTATACCATCGAGGACATTGGCGACCTGAATTTTAAAGACTTCACAGATAGCGATGGCAATCCGGTTAGTGTGCTGGAGTCTACTTTCGATACCGTTGGTTTGTATGGGCAGGATCAACTTGTTGGAAAACCAAATTGCCCTCAAAACTACACACCTGAAATATTTACTGCAATTTCACATTTTACGGGTAGGGGAGTTAGGGCCGTCAAGCTGGGCTCAGTCCAGTCATATGCTTCTGTCGATTCAGCAAGCGGAGATTGGAAAATTCATTTCAGGTACTACACCCAGGATGATGATGGGAATGGTCAGTGGGAGTATCCGAATGAAATTGATGCTAAGGCATTGGTTTTAACAAAGTGTTCCAAGTCATAATAAAAGGTATTAAAAATAATAAAAGGTTGTTTAATTTGATGGTACTAGATACTATACAATCAGTTTCATTAGGGGTTGAATCATGAACACTTATTTTAAATTATCTCTTGCCGCGTTCGTTGCACTATCTGCCTTCTCTGCTAATGCCATGACTTTTGGTAAGCCAAAGTATTTGCGCACTATGGAAGCAAATGCGCTGTCAGCATCCTCACTAACAAATTTCCCTGAATGTGATTTTGAATACGACACGTTAGGGGGAGAGTTCATTCAAAGAGTTGCATTTTACGTTACTAAAGATGTCTTGAATTATGCGACCAAGGAAGAGGTATCAAGTTGGGTTGATGAGCAAATTGGATTTGCCAACATCAGTTTGCGCAACAATTGCGTGAAACTAAAAAAGGAAGTGGCTCTTGTCAGGTACGTGAATGAATTAATCGATCAAGAGTTTTATGGCAAAACATATAATGCTGAAGATCTCAATGTCGTTGATTATCAGTCTATGATCAGCGGGATGAATTCTACTCAAGGGGGCGTACTCCAAGAAACCTCTCAACAAATGAAATCAGATTGGAAGGAGTTTGGGTTCGATAGAGTAGTCAATGTCATTCCTTACTATAGAAAGTATGGGAACGGGGTAGTTTGCGGTGTCGGTGGAAACTTTTTTACAAGGCCTAATGCCGAAGAATTTACGTATATGGATGCGCCAAATAATTCATGGGGTTCTGAGACATTATCTACCCAATTTTTTGCTACTGTTGCGTGGCCGAATAACCCAATGTGTGAATCAAAGAGCATTGTGGCGCACGAACTTGGTCATACCGATGGTCTTTTCCATGAGCGTGGTCAGCAGCCAACGGTAAACTATGACGATACGCTTGGTTATGCCGCGTCATGCGGTGGCCATAACAGCATTATGTATTCAGGCATCGATACGCCTTCTGCACTCGGTTTCTTCTCTTCCCCAAATTTAACCATCAATGGCGAAGCCTGTGGAGATCCATCGACGGTTAAAGGTGTCGATTCAGTAGAAACTTTGCATTTCAATCTTGGCCTTTCTTCACTGCATTCAAATCCTCGTGATGTTCCACATCAAGGTGTTGTTGATGCTGGCGATTCAGGGCAAGTCGGTGATACCTCTACTTGGAATTTTATTACCAATACGCGTCATTCCAATAACGTTGCGGTGGGCTCTGTGGAAATTACCGACTCTCCGACAGCGCTAAGTGAGTCAGATGAAGTTCTAGCAATTGAAGTCACTCGAACGGATACAAGCGCCGATGCAAGTGTTGTGGTGAAGCTAGAAGGGGAAGGTGCTTATGCAGGCGCCGACTTTGAAGCAGAGAAAGTAGTGTCATTTGTTGGGGGGCAAAACACGGAAACTGTAGAGTTCTCTATCTATGAAAGTAACATTCCTCGTGCTGGTGGCACGGTTACTGTGTCACTCGCTTACCCGAGTAAAGTCGAGTTGGGTGAAGAGAGCACGGTTTCACTTTCGTATACGCCAAACAAACAAGGTGATGTAGGTAGAGCTAAACTCGCTGCGGCTGAGATTTATTGCGATGCAAATTGCACCGATGGCACGATTGAAGTTAAGCGTACTGGGGGAACAGAAGGCGAACTGCCGTTTGATTTAGTGATCCGTGAAGATGGTGATTTAGTGACTCGTCTTTCGTATAGCTTCTTAGATGGCGAATCAGCTTTGAGTCTTCCATACAGCAGTGACGCGATTACTTCACTCACTACGATTGATATCGAAGCGGCTCATCCAGTGTTGGTAGAGTATGGGCGATTGTTCTTCTCTTATGAATACGAGACGACACCCGATCCAGAAACAGAAACCACACCTGAAACCGATAACACGGAAACCGTGATTGTCGATGAGGGGCAAAGCACCAGTGGTGGCGGTGGTTCTGGTGGCTCAATGTCTTTAGGTTTGTTGGCCTTATTAGGGCTAACAGTCTTAAGGAGACAAACTCGATAGTAACAATGCAGGGCTTAGCCCTGCATTTCAATTTAGTGGTATGAGGTAGCTATGGAGAACAACGGGCCTCAAGGTCGAGAGCGGAGACGTCATAAGCGCTTTAGAGCGTCTATAACTGGTTCAATTCACTATACGAAACACTTCGTCTTTTTAGATGAGCTGAAATGTGAAGTTGTTGATATATCAAAAGGCGGTGTGAAGTTAAGCGCGACTCAAAAGCATAATTTCCGCAAGAACAAGAAGTACGATTTGAATCTAAAAATTTTTGGGAAGATTGTTAAATTCAAAATTGCGGTACTCGATTGCTATGGGGATGGCTACCAAGGGTACAGCTATTCATGCCAATTCTACGAATTATCAGCTGATGCTGAATCGGTTATCAACGAGCTATTACGGTATTTCGAAAGCCTCGTTGAGACAACATTTTGACGAACAGGGCGTTTACGAAAGTTACGCCCTGTTTTTAATTGACCTTTTGTTACTCTCAGTGTTAGATTGTCGCCATAACGACAAAATGACACTTTGGCGACGAAGTGGAATTTAGGAAACAAATGAACTAATCGGTGACAATAATGAAATTGATGCAATTAGAAGAAAGAGCAAAGCGAGCCAAAGCAGTTCGTGAAGAGCGCGATTTACTTCATGAGATGTTCGAAAGCGATAACACTGGCATTACTTACAATACCGAAGATATCGCTGGTATCTTCCGTATTGCATCTAGCCGAAAAGCTCGTGATGAACTGAATAAAATTGAAAAAAGTGAAGATGTCACTTTTGGTCGTGCGGCCAATAATCAGTTCGCTCTTACTCCTGATGAAGTTCATTGGTTATGCGGCCACTTCAAAATTCCACCTTATAGCGCACTAGGCAAACGTGCATTTGTCATGAATAACATCAACCTAAAAGGTGGTGTAGGTAAATCGACTTCGGGGTGCATGATTGCTGATGGTCTAACAAAGTCGGTTGATCATATCTCCAAACAGATGCGCATTCTTATCATCGATTTAGATCCACAAGGTTCGGCAACCAAGCATTTCCTTGGTGATTTCCGTAGCGCAGCATTATTCCAGTCTGCTATTACGCTTATGGCATCGGAAAGCACGGATCTCGACTTGATAAACGAACTGAGTATTGTCAAAGATACTTCGAATAAAAACGTGCACATCATCCCATGTACAACAGATGATGGTTTCTTGTCGGAACAACTTTCAGAGGTCGCTGAAGAGCAAGGTATTGAAGTTCACGAAATGCTTTATGAGCGCGTAATTAAGCCAGTCGAATACCAATATGATGTGATTATCTTAGATGCAGGTCCACACATGGATAACGTCTTACGTGCATCTATCGGTGCATCGGATGGCCTACTAACTCCAATCCCGCCGAAAGAATTTGATTTTGACAGCACACTGAAATTCTTTGAACGATTTCCTGATATTTTCACTTCACTGATTGAACGTGGTTACGACATTGAACGCCTTCAATTTTCAAAAGTTTTCATGAACTTGTGGAAAGAAAATGCTCGTTCGTCGGTTTCAAGATTGTATAACGCAAGAGCGATGAATGAACTTACGGAAATTTTTGGTGAGTCTGATTTGATTTCTGAACACTTACCAGAAGAAGAGGCATATCAACGTTGTGCCGACAACCAACATACAATCTTTTCAATGGCTCAATCTACATATGGCAAAGAATTGGGTGATTTGATTCCATTTAACCGTGCAAAAGCTCAAGCAACTAAGTGGTTGAATGCGGTTTGGCGAACTATCAGCCTTGCTCATCAAAAATTCGACTCAAACGGGGGTAAATAGTCGTGGCTGAAAAAAAACCAACTAAAAAAGAGTCAATTTTAGACAAAAGAAACGAGCAAATTAAGCGAGTTCGCGAACTAAAAAACAAACTCCAGGACATTGGCATCGAAGCCTCACTGAGTGAAATCGGGGCTGATTTCGACAATTACATGGATATGGTTAATGCCAAACCGGAGGAACGAGAGAATCCTACGGAAGAGCAAAAAGAGCTAATCAAGAAAGTTGATAATTACTACGACTTGCTGCTAAAAGGCACCGACGAAGTCTTCTATGACTATTCAATTACGAAGAAAAGTGTAATCAAGAATGAGGTTGTTGAATTCGTATTAGCCATCGTTCCTGCCAAGCTGATAGGAACAGCGACAAGAGTTGCTAAAGAGAACAAGCGAAATCAGGATTCACTCAACGAACACAACCTTCATTACATCCTTAAAACTTTAAGGGATGACGGTCAGTACATGGAGGCGGAAGGTTTTCTTTCTCCTGAAGATGGCAAGATTGTTATTGTAGATGGTAGCTCACGCTCAGTGTCTTGTTTTCTTGCTGAACGTCCTTTTAAGATTTTTGTTGCGCTTAAACAAGTCGAGGTGTTTGACAGCGAGACTATTGAGCAGCGATCAGAAGTTGCGAATGACCATAAATCAATTTCATTTTGGGAAATCGGTAAAGACTTATCTAACCTGAAAAGTAAGACTAATTTTAGCGCGGCGAAAATTGCTGAGATGCGAAACTTGAGTGCACCAAGGGTTTCGACACTCCTTGGCGCAGTGGATGAGGTCCCATACAGCCTGTATGAGTATTTTGATTCAATCACAAGCGTATCCCGACCGATTGTTGAAAAGTTGGTCCCTATGTGGCGTGGTTTGGCGAAGGAAAAAGCCACCGACAAGTTCCTAGAACAACTGGGCGACAAAACTGATTACTCCGGTTTGAGCGATGACCAAGTGTATAAGAAAATGCAGGCCATTTCGAAAGCACTGCTTACACCGAATACGGATAGAAGGTCGAGCTACACCGATAAAGGTGCATTCAGGGTTAAACAGAAGTTTGATACCAAGAAAGGAACTGCCACGATCAATATCATTGATGCAAGCCCAGACATCATTGAAAAGCTACAAAAATTCCTAGACGAATCACTATAAATAAAGCCCCGCACCGCGGGGCTTCGTTTCTTTAAGTGTATTAGTTTAGATTAGAACTAAAGACAATCGTTATAGGATTTCCGTGGATGATTAATATCGGTGATCTAAGTCATTAATTAGATAACATTATAAGGCGCCATATAGCCATTAAAAGTATATCCAAAGCCGAGTTTTTGGTTATTCAATTTTTCATCGATCAGGAGAGCACTTTCTAGAAAAATATCAACGACCACACCCACATACAAGCAACCTTCATGTGTTTATATAAATAACGGCCACCCACGATTATTTTAGAGCCGTTAGAGTGCACTCTATGGCTATTTTCTAATAAAATAACATGTTCAATACTCGCTTTAGCTCTGGGCTTACGGTACCCGCGTTGTGACTGTAAGCCTTCTCAATTCATCAAGCGATGCACTTGGTTGACCCCACTGAATTTATCAAGTTTACCAAGTATTATTACCGATACTATTATGTTTTTGTCTTGTTTTGTTGCTATTTCCAAAGAGGAACCGTATTTGGGTTTTTTTAGTGCATGTTTTTGGGTGTTAACGGCACTTTTTGTTTTAAAACAGAAAATACGGTTGACTGATTTACATACCGAATACACAGAAAAAAATGACAGATATAAGACCTTATTCTTGAAAATGGCAAGAGAACCTCAAGATAAGAGTTTAAGTAAATTGATTAGGCTATCAAGAGCATATGTTTTAGGAGCTAAAAAGTTTCAATGGGCTAGCGAGAAAATAGGTATTATTTTTAGTTTGGTTTTTTCATTTACATTATCTGTGTTCATGGTTTTTCAATTAGGATTAGGAAATGGTGACATTTCATCTTTTGTGAAAATTTTTGGTTATTTAGTTTTCGCAAGCATGACAGCAAGTACTTTATTGTATAATATTGTAGACATAATAGGTGTTGGTCTTTCATTAAATCGTATTGATGGGGTGTTAGGTGTTAAGTGATTTATTTCTTTTAGGTGTTAGACAAAAGAAAGAGATGGAACTTTCCAACTTGGAAAGTAAATTGTGTCCCTTCGACTTCAAAGATAAGATAACAATTTTTGTTGGAGAGAATGGTTGCGGTAAATCTACTTTTCTAGAAGCTATTGCTATTGGATTTGGTTGTAATCCAGAAGGTGGTGGTAGAAACTATAATTTTAACACAGAGAATACTCATTCGGATTTTTATGAAAAAATAATTCTATCTCGGGGTTATAAAAAACCAAATGATATTTATTTCTATAGAGCCGAATCTTTTTATAATGTTTCAACAGAAATAAGAAGATTAGATTCAGAACCTAGTTTTGACCCAGAGATAAAGACTTATTATGGTGGGAGTGATTTGCATAAGAAATCCCATGGTGAAGCCATGGAAAGTCTTTTTAATCATAGGTTTAATAGTAAAGGTCTATATATTTTAGATGAACCAGAAGCTTCACTATCACCAGCAAAACAGCTAACTTTTGTAAAAAGGATCGTAGATTTGTCGAAGTTAGGCTGTCAGTTTATTATTGCATCCCACTCGCCTATAATAATGTCCACACCAGGCTCTGGTCTTTATCTTGTGGATGATAATATGCGTAATGTTGATTTCCACGATACGGAAGCGTTTATTATATATAAGTCGGTTCTCCAAGACGGAAAACGATTTATGGATAGCGTTGTCAACAAATAATAAAAATCAACAAATGGGATAGGCTTTGTGGTATTAATTGAATGAACTGAATTAGAAATCTATGATCAGATCAGGGTATTATTTATTTACTTTAAACTTTATGCGAATCATCGCTTTATAACCACTAACTGGTTCAAATCTTTGTGGTACTTTTTTGAAAAAATTGCCCTGCCATGCACTCATAAAGTGCGATAACAGGGCAATTGGTGTGGTGACTCTCAGTTATGCCTCACTGATTCTCGTTAGTTTTGCTCCACTCCATCCATGTAGTGACTTGAAGCCTTTTGCGGTACAAATATTTTGCAATGAAAGTCGTACCAAGTGGCTGTCGAAGTAGATTATCGCCCCTACGAAAAGCCATTTTCTCAAATAACGGGCGTTTTTTTGGCCGTTAATTACAATGCAATCTATCAATAAGGCCAATTTTTAGAATCCTCAGGCCTGTAATTCCCCAAAAAATTCCCATCGAACATACGAGCTATCTCCCTTCGATCGTCGTGCCACCCTAAAAAAACCTACCTATATCGAATTGGAAAACCCCGCACCTTAGTATGAGCTACCCAGTCTATCGAGGAACAAAGATGAAATTTGGGACAGTTCGAATAATCGGTTTGGGCTGCTTGATGTTTAGTGCCGCTTCGAGTGCTGGCGCTTACGAAGAACGCGCTCATTTATTGAATGCGCAAAACCACCTTACTCAGGCACTACGGGCGTTGGATAGCGCGGCGTACCAAGCAGATCCAACACTTCGTTTTAGATTTGAAACCGTACATTCCAAAGCGAAGATCCAGCAGATTTTGGAAGGGATAGAGCTCTATTTGCAGGCGCCACTACAACCGCAAATATCCCCTGAAATCTACCAGAAGCTCGAAGAGGGCAGAAAGTAATGTGCTTAGGAACAAGCGAATGCCTTATACCGACTCTTGAGTCAGTGATGGGCAGTGGGATGGTGACATACATGCAAGTGGCAATCTCATCGCTGTTTTACGTAGCGGTTTTGTTTTTGGCCATTTGGTTGGCAATTGGCGTTGTCATTACATTTACGACCGGCGGTAGCTTGGGGGTGAAGGTATTCGTATCAGCGTTTCGCGTCACTGCATTGATCACCATTGTGGCATTTTTTGTTTTACCCAACTCTTAGTGTGAGAAATATGATTACTTCAATAAAAAACAAGAGTGCAAAGGCACTTACTTCGCTTACTGCGCTGCTTTATGCCGGCGCCAGCCAAGCTTATACGATCCCCGCTGCACCTTCTCTGGATGTGAGCGCAAATGAAACCAATGGTTTCTTGGTGTTAGAGGCAATTCTAGTTCAGGCATCGAAATCAGGAACATTGGCCGCGGCACTTATTGTATTGCTGATTTCCATTGTTGGTGTCATCTGGGCGTTGGTTCAGGTATTTACTGGCCGTGGTACCGCGGGAACATTGTTAGCAGCGCTCGCCATGGGTGCCGTTGGCATCACCTCGGTGTTCTATATCACTGGTCAAATTACAACGATTGTTTCGTGAGTAACTTGTAGAGCTTATAGCAAAGTGAGGCAGTGATATGGCTAGTGGTAAACCTCTCGATGAGATTGCTTACTCCCCGACGATTGTGAAGTCAGCGACCATGATCGAAATTCTAGTGATTTTGATTGCATGCATCGTTGAAGCACTTTGGGTTGGGTACCACTTATCTCAAATCATCCCAGGATTTCGCATCATCGCGATTGTGTTTGGCATCGTTTGGGTAATTTGGCGAGCAAAATCTTACCTAGATAAGTTTTCAAAACTAAAGCGTTCACTGCCAAACGACTTGTCTATGAGGCATTTCGAACGGCTTTTTTGCCGGCTTTCAAGTGTTGGGTACCTGCCTAAAGCTTTTGCTGTTTACGGGCTTTTTCTATTTGTCCTGCCTGCATTTTTTGCTCTATTTGGTTTGGCGAATTTGGCCCTAATTTTCGCGTTTCATCTCGCCACAATTTCCTTGAAGAAACTTGCCTTGAAGTATGAAGCGTTCAATCCCGACTCGTACCCGCAGACATATGGTGACTTGTTCGTTCAAGACACAGTATTTGGCACTTCACGATTCATCAAAAAAGAACTGAAAAAATGAGTTTAAGTTTTCTGCCTCGTAACAAAATTTCAGCGAGAGACAAAGTGATCGCCATGCTCTTTGCTTTGTTGGTCATTAATTCGTTTGTGCTTTATCGGCTGAATGGCTCGATCGCATCGATACCAGATCGAGTAACCGTTGATATTCCATCGGACACATCGATTTCACACCAACGCAAGTGGGGTGAGCGCGATAGAGATCAGGTTTATGGTTTTGCACGTATCGTGCACGAACTCCTAAATAACTGGGAAGAAACCGACGAGAAAGTTTCGGTGAGTGCCAATGTAACATCAAGAATTGACCACTTAACGCCTATCCAACTGGTTAATGACTATCGTTGCACTATGACGCCTGAGTTTTACTCAGAGCTAAAGCAACGTATGGAAAATTTCGTTCGTAAGGGTCACTACTTCGGCCAATCGCGCTACGCCCGTATCATTCCAAGTAAAGCATTCTCAGATAAGAACACGTACAAGCTTGGCAATTCATGGGTTGTAGATCTGCCAATTGACCATTCCGAGTATTGGAAAGGTTCAGCACTACATAAAACGCCGATTTCGTTTAAATACCGCGTAATTCAAGGTCAAAGCACCAACGTTGGATGCCCAGCGTCCACTCATAACTTCCTAATCGCTGGTTACTACGCAGAGCCAGTACAAATCGTTGTTGAATAAGGGGGAAGCGTTGAGAATTTTATTAGCTTCAATTTTATTGTTTGTAAGTACCTTGGCTGCAGCAAACCAAGAAGTATTCGTATGGGACAAGAAACCTATCGACCTTGTTTTGACTGTGGGGGTTCAGAAGATCGTTTCTCTACCAGACCATGCGCGAGTACAAGTACCACAACACCTTTCCGATCAAGTTGAAATAGTTCCGGTTAACGGCGCCGTATATTTCACAGCGCGTGATGAATTAGCATCGACAGCGATACGCCTTGAACTGGTCAATAGTGGCCAATTCATCATGTTGAACCTTACAGCGAAAGCCAACTTAGAGAATAACCCTCAATTCGCTCGCATTGTTTTGGCCAATAGCGCACCTGTTCAATCTGCGGAGTCTGTGACTACGCAAAATATCCCAAGTTTTATGACTAGTGGGCCAATAACAAACGTTGCGCTTGCGCGATTCGTTCTTCAGCAATACTGGGTACCGCCAAGACTTAAACCGGGTATCCCTGCAGGGGTTACTCAAGTTAAATCGGTAGATGGTGTGGACCTGACTAATTTATTTGGCTTTTGTTCACTCGATCGATTCAAGATTGCTATTGCTGATACGTTCAAAACGAACGATGGTCGCTACGCGACAAGCTTGCTACTAGAGAACAAAACAGCAGGCAAACAGTTCATCAACCTGACGCATCTTCGAATTCAGCACATTTTCAGCACAACCTACCCAGAAACGGTTTACCCATTGGGTACAGCGGGAAGCTATTCGACGCTTGTCATCATCACAGACGTACCGTTCTTATCTGCATTGTCATCTGAGCCGAGTGTATTAAGTGCATTTGGTGCGGCGAAGGGGTGCTAATCAATGAACTCAAACAATAACTTTTTAAAGGTGATTGCAGGCGTATCAGTCATCGGCTGCGCCTTCATTGTTTACAACATCTTTCAGGACGACGAATTAGCTCCGATCAGTAACTCCGGGTTTAAGTCTGCTTATGAAGAGAAGCACAAACCGGATGTGGTTAATGAAGTCGAGTTTCATGATCAGAATGCCAAGTACCAACATCTGCTAGGTGAAGTTAATACGCGTATGACACCAACAGAAGTGAATCGACTTCTTGAGGCGGAACGCGAGAAGACCAAAGTAGAGCTTGAAGAAAGCTTAGAAGACAAAATTCAGAGGATGATCGCGGAGAAAGCCGGGACAAATGCTGGTACTGAGCCTAAAACGGGTCAAACAATCATAACGTACGACAAAGACGAAGATACTAGCGTTGTTGACGACATAAACCTGTTTGGCTCGGGCCAGCCTGTAGAGCTCGCTTTAAATGTGAGTGACTATAAAACAAATTTAGAAAAAACCTTTGGCAAGGAAACCGCCGATAAATCTACGAATATTAGTCCGTTAGAAGTCATCGATAGTTATGTTGGCAAACCCATAGATAAAACTCTGATCGACGGAGTTCAACCGACCGTTAAATTGCCGGGCAGCGCGAGACCAAGCGGGTTAACGTCTCTTGATGGCCTAGATTCAAACGCGAACGAGCAGACACACACAAGCCGAAACTCGATGGTGTGGATAGAACCTATCGATGCGCAATACGTTATTAATTCGAAAACCAACGAACGAGAAATGAAACTGCCAGAAATCGTTGGGCAATCACCGCTGAAAGATGTCACTGCAGAAGGTGATCAGGAAGGCGGTAAAGGGGCAGAATTGAAGATCCTGCCAATTCCATTTGCCACTGCGAACGTTGGCGCCAAATTTATCGATGGGCGATTGCTGACGAGTTTGATTGGCTTGGTACCCATTGGTGGTGAAGTTAAAGATCCATATCCCTTCTCAGTCAAAGTGTCTTCTAAGGCTTTGGCAACGAACGGTCTTTCTATTCGCGGTCTCGCGGGTATGGAATTTTATGGGTACGCCAAGGGTGATTATACCAATTCTTGCGTAAAGGGTTATGTCACTGGCATGACCTATACCTTTGCAGACGGAACCATTCAGACCATAACAAACCGCACAAACACACTTATTGGTCTTGATGACACGCTTGGGTACCTCACCGATGAAGAAGGTTCACCATGTATCGCAGGGACAGTAAGCGATGATTTAGCCGAGTATATGAGTATGAAAGCTGCAACGGTCGGTTTGGCAACGGCTGGTGGCGCTTATGCTGACAAGCAAGCCGATGTTTATACAAACCTCGTTGATAGCACGGCCACTTCAGTTATCACTGGAAGCCTTGGCAAATACGCCGCTGGTGAGATGGTGAGAGAAGGCGTTACTGCAGCTGGTGAGGTTATTGATGATCTCTATTCTGAAGCCTTTATCGCAGTGACCGTGCCAAACACGCAGATCGTCAATGTCCACGTAACCCGCCAACTTAATATCGATTACGACCCACTAGGAAGAAAGCTAAATTATGATTATTCGAACAACGCGCAATCGCATTATCGCTCTGAACTTGATTAGTTTAGTGTTTCTTGGCGGCTGTACTAACGGCAGTCATATTCCTAAATCTGGCGTAAAGACAGAGGATATCTATCACGCTCAAGAAGCGGGAGAGTCGAACCCAAGTACGAATTGGGAAAAAGTGTTGTGGCGTCCTTCGACGGAGCATGAACGTGCTGAAGTTGATTTTTACACGTTGCACAACACGCCGCGGCCAAACTATCAATTCTTAGATAACCCAACCATTCACTTTTATGTACCGCCTAAGCTGAGCAGCACAGACAGGGTACCGATTCCTGGGTACTTCTCTGAGTTCAAGCTTTATGAGCGTGATGAATACGCACTACCAAGCGAGCGAAACCTCTCTAACTCATCTATGTACCCAGTAAAGGCAGACAAATAAGCGATGCAAAAAAAAGAAATGAATATTTTTGAGCAGCTGGTGTATAGCGTGAGAGCGACAGCTGCTTACTATCTCGATCCGAATAAGCCAAAAGGTACAAAACCGGCAACCAATGGTGAACACGCTGCGCTGTTTCAAAACAATGATTTGAGTATCGGTAGTTACATGCCTTATCTGGATTTCGATCCGGAAACGAATGTATTTATCTTCGATGATTGTATGAACTGCGCGGTGGTTTTCGATGTGAAGCCAATTCCTTCAGAAGGCCGATCGGTTGAGTTCATGAACAACAAAGGGGAGGCGATCGAACGTGCTTTGGCCTCAACCTTTGATGAGCGCGACCAAGAAGAAGGTGAGTGGGTATTACAGCAGTTTCGTTGGAAAGACTCGGATTTAGCGTCTTGGGCTGACGAAGCTTATATGTATGCAGACCAATATGCGCGGGAATGCGAAGCCTCAGACACCATCATCAACGGTATATTGCGTAAGAACTTCGAAGCGATGTCGAAAGAAGGTGGGCTATTTGAGGATTCCACCGTGACGTTGCAACCATTTCAGGGTGGTATCGAGCGAACCAAGATCGTTTTCTACCGCAAACTAAAAGGTAAAGAGTTACGTAAGCGCGGTGCGGAGAAAAACAAACTAGAGCTGGTCCGCAAAGCTAAGGCATTAAAGGACAACCTGAAAAGTAGCGGTATTGAGCTTCTTGAAAACGATGACTTTGATTTCTTTAACTGGTTGGTGAAGCTGTTCAATGACAAGCCAGAAGGTCAAAGTGCTAAAGAATTCTTTGATTCAATTACGCCTAAGCGAAACGACGAAGGCGAATTGCCATTGGACATTCCCGCGTCAATTTTCCTTAACAAGCCGAAATATAACGCTAAAACCAATACCTACCAGATTGGCAAAACACACCACAAACTCGTTCGTACTTCTTCGGTTAATGGTGGCTTATCAGTCGGCCAACTGACTGGCGAGCTGAGTAATGGGGCAAGTTCAACCTGTTTTACAGACTCGATGCCATCGGGAACCATGATGTGTATTACTTCGGTGTTCTGTAGCAAAGACTATATCCGCAATATCATGGGCGCTAAGTCCATGGTCTCTCAATCGTCGATCGGCAGCGAAAACGCAACGATGCGTGAGTCACTGGAATATCATGAGGCTTTTCTATCTGAAAAAACCGTCCGTCCGACCATGAGCTCGTTGTCATTTTATGTAAGGGCAAACGATCTTGAAACGCTGGATGATCGCGTTGATACGGTTAACTCGGCGCTGCTCCGGTCGAACATCACACCTATCGTTGAAAAAGATTACTTCGATCCACTGTCTTCAAACGCATTTATATACCACTTGCCAATGTGTTTTGACGCGACTGTGCCTCGGGCTAAGCAGTGCCTAATTCCGATGTACCTCCATGATATGGTCAACCTTTCGGTGTTTTATGGCCGGGAAGTCGGCACCGGGAACCCGTTACTGATCATGTTCAACCGATCTGGGTCAGTACTCACGAATGACTTTTTTAGAAAGTCCGACCGGCAAGCTAACGCCCATATGCTGGTCACTGGTTCAACGGGTGCGGGTAAGTCAGCGACACTGGTGTACCTGACTCTGTTGCTAGTGGCAATTAAAAGGCCTCGCTTGTATATCATTGAGGCTGGTGGCTCCTTCCGCTTAATTGCTGAGTTCTTGCGTCATCATGGGCTTAGTATGAATAACGTTACGCTAAAGCCATCAAATCCAGCAAAAGGCGAATTCTGTCCATCTATGGCGCCATTCTCCGATCTACCACTCTTGGTGGAAGACGGAAAGATCACGTTATCAGATGAGGAACAACGCATTGCTAACCACAACCGGCAAGCGGATGCACAAAAAATCGTGTTTGATGGTCTGGTCTCTGACGATGATCTGCAGGCCGCTAACAATTTTGAATTTACAACATCCACGAACATTCTCGATGCCTTTAAGCAAGAGGTATCCGACGAGCTCGAGAAATCACGTTTGGCTGCGGCGCTTGATAAAGTGCGCGACACCGATACCGATGATGAAGATGAGCAAAAAGACCGGTTAGGGGAGATGGAACTGCTCGCGTTTATGATGGCGACCGGCGGTGAAGAAGCGGAAGTTGCACAATACAACCAAGCGGACAGACGGTATTTACGCAAAGCCCTGCTCAATGTTGGTAAGAAAGGCTATATCAACAACGAATTTCCTAACGTCCAATCTGTTGCCGACGAGCTATTTGAAATCGCTGCAGATAAGAGTAATACAAGATTGCTCGAAGATGGCCGTATTCGCCTGAATAAGATGGCCGCGGCGCTCGAGCTCTACACAGAGGGTTTTGAAGGGGAACTTCTAAACTCTACGCCAAGCGGTGAGGTCTTCCCGGATGTGGATGTCACTATCATCGACTTAGCTACGCTCGCCAAACCAGGCAATGAAACATTGTTGGCCATCGTTTACGTTGCTTTGCTGCAGCGCTTAAATGGTCTGGCTGAAAAATATCAAATGTCAGGGCGCTTACTAATCAAGATCACTGACGAATCCCACCTTGTAACCACGAACAACCTGATCATTTTGTACATCGTTAAAGTCGTGAAACTTTGGCGTAAATTGAATGGATTCGCTTGGTTTGCAACGCAGAACTTGAAGGACTTCCCTGCTGAAGCAGAAAAAATGCTGGAGATGATCGAGTGGGTGATGATGTTGTTACCAACGCCGAAAGCACTTAAAGAGCTTCAACAATACAAAACATTAACCGAAGAGCAGGAGCTCATGGCGCAAAGCGCTAAGAAGCAGGAAAAATCATATACCGAAGGGTGCCTATTTGGGTCCAACTTCAACGCGCTATTTCGTGTAATACAGCCTTCTGAGTGTCTGGCTATGGCTGGTACCGATGGTGAAGAAAAAGAAGAAATGGCGATATTGTCGAAACGCTATAAGACGACAGAACTTTGGCATGCTGCGTTTATCAAAGCTGTTCAGCTTGACCGTATCCGCGGTATTGAACCAATTCGTTACCCATTTATTGAATATACAGGGGTATACGATGAAGCGGCTTAGTGTGTTTCTCCTTTCCATATCGACTGCCGCCAGCGTTAGTGCTGGTGGCCTTAAGCTTGATGTATTTGTCGATTCTTCGACGGATTACATTGTGCCGGCTAACCGCTCTATCAAAGCTTTCAATGTGCATCGAGTCGATCAGTTATCTATGACTGAGAAAAGCATATCGAGCCAATTACCCGACAACGAAGCTGAAGCGAAAACGTTTCTTGAAGACTTTGTGCAAAGTGGGGGCATTGACCAACATATTGTTGGCGTAATGGATGGTTATGCCTCGATAAACAAAGCGGTGCGCCTTGGGATCTCGAAGGTTCCGGCGATAGTGATTAATGATCGCTATGTAGCTTATGGTATGGGTCCTGAAAAGGCCATTCAGTTTTATGAACAGTATGTGTCGCGATATGGCTACGAGTAAGGCGATAACGAGCAAGTTAACTCTGGCCGCGCTTCTTTGTGTATCGGCGCCATTACCTATTTCTCACGCGGCGAGTCTGGGTGACATCGCTGATATGCCAATTGACGATATCTTGCTTGAGTCTACGAAACTGCAGTGTGTTGATTGGCAACTCTCCGGTGGCTGCTTGTGGCTAAAATGCTCTTTGTTTAGCAGCTGTAGCGTTAACTTCTCTTTGAAAGTAAAACATTGGTCTCCATCACTCCTAGTTGAGGTAAGGCGGTCTCAGTCTGATACGCCTTTGGGCTATACATCGCTTTTCAATGGCGCCTTTAAAGAAGGGCTCGAAACCGTGTTATCTGTGTTTGGTTTTAGGTATGAGGTGGAATCAAACAATACTGGTAACAACGGACAAGGTGCATCGAACCCGGCGAAAACCTCGACGTTGCGGTTTAGCGATGTTGGGGTGCACGGCAACGCTGGCATTACGCTGTATGACCAACTGTATGGCGCGATATTTGGCAGTTTGGGTTGGTGTAATAACCCCGCGTTACCTTTGTCTGTTTACTACGATAGCATGCTTGATGGCTTTGAATGGCGGTGGGGGTTGTCTGAAGCGGTCCGCGCTTGGTCCAATACACCTACGATATTAGGTCCGGTGAACAACCTCGATGTTTATGGCGAGCTTTACCCTCGCATAGGGTATGTGAATCAAGCATCGCCTTACAAAGCTGCATCGACACTCGCGTATCGAGCAGTCCATATTGCCACTGAATCCCCGGACAACCACATTACCGTCGATAGCTTCCCAAATAAAAGCAGCACCAATAAATCTTGGGCTGTACCTGCTATGTCTAACTCAACATCTCGTTGGACGGATGTAGTACCAAAATCCGGTTTGACCTGTGGCACTTTGGCTCAAAGCACCGGCACATCGATAGTTGAAAGTAGCGTCCACACCAACGATGAGCAATATCTAAAAATATACTGGTCCCAATTTGAATGCTGCAAAAAAAGAGGTAATAAGCTGATTGGGGAATGGTGATTTACAAGATACAATAGCCTTACAAAGATAGTTGACTTCGTAAAGCTCGTTTCTTTATTAGAGTGAAGAAATGTGCTTTATGAACTTAATAACAATTAAAATGGCTCCAATTAAAATGAACAAATCAGTAGATAGCAAAATCAGTTGTGTCGAAAAGTTAATTAATGATCAACCTGCGTGGGTTGAAAAACTATGGAATTTCCCACTTTACCACCTTATGCAGTTTGTTGTTTTTCTCTGCTTTGTAGGCAATATTTGGGCAGCATACAACATCTTTACTCATAATGATGAGCTAGATCTTATTGCTTATCAATTTTCCATTTTAGCATTAACTTTCTTATGTCTCGCTTTGATAAATGTTACTTTTTACTCATTACTAGCATCTAAGGCCAGCCAACTATTTAATTCTGTGAAATTCACTAAAGCTTTTAATTTAACAGGTGGCTTATGTTTAATATGTGCTGGATTATACACCGCAACAGTTAAGAAAAATTGATGATAGGTTCGGAGAGCTATAATAAGCCCTTAAGGCTGAACGATGTGTTTTAATCTGTAGTGCCCGAAAAAATTTGGCCGCTCAGATGTGATCAGGCAGTCTAGGTGCAATACTAGGAGTAATTCGAAAATCAAGAATCTTCTATAGCTCGTAATTCAGAGATGTCCATCTTCGATTCAGCTTGATCTGAGCTGAATCATTTGTGCCCCAAAAATTGTTAGCCAAAATTTCGGAAGATGTTTCTCTTTCTACTCTTTGACTTACCTATTTCTAATAGTGGTGTATGCCATTGAATTAGTATGGTCCGCAGAATCTCAGTGTTTAGTTAGCTTGGAACAGATAGATTTTATTGGCATCGTTTTTTTAATCTAAGACGTTGGTTATTATGTGACGAATGGACTCCGTAAACGTTTTTTCATCGAAAGTCTCAGCAGCAAAAGCTGTCATATCCGATGCCATAGAAACAAGAGCGTTCCCGCCGACCCGCTATTGCTTGCGCCACATACTCATAGCCCTTATTAAAATGTATCACTTTTCTCATGATGTATTTATTCTTTAGAGCATGCTTGATGTTTTCTATCGCCTAATATCGAATTATCCGTGTCTGCCCTTCTATCTATAGAGCCGTAATATGTTGCGCGGTGATATCCTTGTTTAGGCTTCACGGCTGGCTTACGAGCCGAGCTCACAATCAAATCTCGGTGATTAAAAGAAAAGTGGGATCATCGCCAATAATATTAATGGGGAGCCTGATTGCTCCCCATTAGTTCTCTAGACACCACCTAACTCAATGGTTTTAAATTACTTAACGCTTTGCGCTAAGAACTCTAATATGATTGGCGTAATCTCATCGGCGTGCGTTTCCAGTGCGAAATGCCCGGTATCAAAGAATCGAATATCCGCATTAGGGAGATCACGTTTCCAAGCTTCAGCACCAGCAGGCAGGAAATAAGGATCGTTAGACCCCCAGACTGCAAGCAATGCAGGTTGATACTTACGGAAATAAGCCTGAAAACGCGGATAGTTTTCAACATTGGATGCATAATCGAGTACTAGATCTAGCTGAATGTCTGCATTACCAGGTTTCTGTACGTGCATACCTTCCAAGGTATAACCATCCGGTGACACTAAGCTCTTATCGCTTACTCCGGTCAGATATTGCGACTTAATTTCCTCTGGTGTTGGGAAATCTTTAAGCACAGCACGATTGTCAGGTGTTGGGTTTTGCCAATAGTCTTTAATCGCGTTCCACCCTTCCGCTAAGCCTTCTTCATACGCGTTACCATTTTGGGAAATCAGCGCTGTCACAGCGTCTGGATTGGCCGCTGCCATACGCCAGCCAATCGGCGCACCATAGTCATGAACCATTAGGGCATACCGGTTGATTTCCAACTGTTGCACAAACTTTTCCATCGTCTTAGCAATGTTTTCGAATGTGTACGTGTACTGCGTTTGACCCGGCGCTTGTGTAAAACCAAATGACGGAAGATCCGGAGCGATGACATGATAGTTTTCAGCCAATGCCGGAATGATATCGCGATACATATACGATGAAGCCGCAAATCCGTGTAATAACACGATACTTGGATTAGTCGGCTCACCCGCTTCTCGATAAAAAATATTTACATTGTCGACTTGTTCATAACGATAGTGTACGTGTTGTGTATTTGATTCAGTGTTCATAATCACTTCCCATGTAACCGCTAAAGTGTAAGTTTGAAGGTTACGGTCTTTTTTGGTAACCTGTCAATTAATTTTTTAATGGTTACAATTAATTTTATGACTATGAATCAGCCTCAGTTTTTAGCGAACAATTTGGCGTTAGACTTCGTTAACAGCGAATACGGCATGTTCGATGAACACCAAGACCACCTAATTGATAATAAAAGTACAGTAAAATGGCTTAAGTTAGCTGGATGCTTGCCTGAAGAAAATCTAGAGATACCTCTAGGGCTTGTTGAAAAAGCGAAAGACCTCAGAAAAGTTGCTCGAGAAGTCATAAAGGCCGCGATTGACGGTGAAGCTGGCAATACGGACTTCATTAATCATTTGCTAGATAAGGGCAGCCCAAAAACCTATTTACAGTGGGACAACACATTAAACAGCTTTCTTCTGGTTAAACGTAGACGAGATAATAGCGTCGAAAGCTTACTTGAACCGATTGCCGCTTCTGTCGCAGATTTGATTTGTCATCCTGAGCTTAAATATGTTCGTCAGTGTGAAGCCCATGATTGTACTTTAATGTTTTTGGATACAACTAAATCCCATCGCCGACGTTGGTGTAGTATGGCTCTTTGCGGTAACAGAATGAAAGTTGCGGCATTTCGTTCACGAAGAAATGAAACTTGATCAAGAAAAAGTTAGCGAATACTTACTCTACTGTCTTAAGTACCAATAAGGTTGGTACTCCAAGGTAAACGCTGATATCCAAGACTTTGGGGGCTCAAGCGTTAATAAAGTCGTCAATACCGCATTCTATCTCCCCGTTAATTCAGAGTCTTATGGAAGAGCGGACAGTAGCCAGAATTGGATATATTGGTGATGGAATACCATTGTGAATGAAGCAATATGGCGTTCAAGTGGCGGCAATAGGCTTTATTCTTAGTCTTACGAACCTTTTTAGCGATACGGAGGGTCAGGTAATATTAGAATCATGAGAATTCGGTCGCAGTTATAGATTTTATATATTTTGAAACTGATCAGATCGCCCAAACGGTACCTAGTTCCTTTCTTTTTCTAAAATTGAGAGATTTATTTATATTTAGGAACAGCTATTTAGTTTTGCTAGGCAGTTTGAGGTTTTCCATACTAAAATTTATCCGTGGTTTTCTAAATTAGGTGGTAACTCTAAATGGTTTTTGTCCAAATTCTGTTAATGGATCAATATGTCTAACGTTGACCATTCATTAGATACATATGTATCTAATTATTCAGTGGTTATTCACTTACAAAATCCAGTGTCTAAAAAAACGCATTCCATTTCCCTCTATTTTCATCAAAAATTATCACTAGCGATACTTATGATTGATTTCAGGTCGTCTGCGTTTGGAATATACTTATACTAAATTTAGTATTAATTAGTCGGTAATTCTATGAAGAAACAAATGATTTTGGCATCCATATGCATTTTAATTTTTAATATCTCAAATGCGGATGAAGTTTTGGTTGGAAACCAGAAAAAACCAATTACCAAATCACAGGCAGAGGAAGCCGCAAAACTACTTATTTCAGCCAGAAAGCAGAATGAACTGATTGAATTACCAAACATGGTAAAACCGAACACATTAGAAGAAGGTTATATTGTTCAAGACCAAATTATTAAAAATATTGGCATTCCTCTTATAGGCTGGAAAATTGCGATTACCAGTGACGATCTCATGAAAAAGGCTGGTGTTAGTGAGCCAGTTTCAGGACCACTATTCTCACAATGGGCACATCCGGAACCCCAGACCATAAACAATGGTTCTCCAACACTGTACGGCTTTGAGTTTGAATTTGCTTTTAGAATGGCTGAAACACTACCGTCTCGACAAGAGCCTTATAGTAAAGAAGAGGTAAAAGCAGCAATCGGTAGCATGCATTTAGCGATAGAACCTGTTGGTACGCGATATACCCAAGGCCCGGTTAAATCTGGTTTACCTCAGTTTGCAGCAGATCATGGGGGTAACTTCGGTTTTGTTTATGGCCCTCCTATAAAAGATTGGCAAAATATAGAACTGGCAAATGTTATGGTAACCGGATATATGAATGATAAGAAAGTGGGTGAAAATTTAGGTAAGAACGTAATGGGAGATCCGCTCAATTCGATAACTTGGCTCGCGAATCATTTGCAAAAGCGAGGTTACGCTTTAAAAGCTGGTGAATGGGTGACGACAGGGGCTGTAGTTGGACCTGTACCGGCTGC
>NZ_FNDD01000031.1 GCF_900100015.1 Vibrio xiamenensis
CCGAAGGTCCCCCTCTTTGAGCCGAAGCTATCATGCGGTATTAGCCATCGTTTCCAATGGTTATCCCCCACATCAGGGCAATTTCCCAGGCATTACTCACCCGTCCGCCGCTCGCCGCCCATAGACGCCCCCGAAGGTTTGTTTATGTCGCTGCCGCTCGACTTGCATGTGTTAGGCCTGCCGCCAGCGTTCAATCTGAGCCATGATCAAACTCTTCAATTAAAAGTTTTTTGTGGCTCAATGAATACTGATTACATTCTCTATTCTTTCGAATAGAAGACTGTGAATTGACTGTGCCGATACCACTCTTATAAAAGAAAATATCGATTGGTCACTCAGTTCATTGAAACCATTGTGCTTCCTAAGAAGCTATGATTATCATCAACGAGTGCCCACACAGATTGATAGGTTTATATTGTTAAAGAGCGTTCTTCTTTGTGACCGGAGTCACTTCGGAAGAGGCGGCCATTTTAACGAGATAAATCAAGGTGTCAAACACTTTTTTGTTTATTTCGCTATTCTTTTTTTGGCCTCTGACTGGTTTGAGTTTTTTGAACTCTTCCCGTGTCAGCGAGGGGGCATTATAGAGATCGAGCTCACATTGGCAACCCCTTTTTAACGTTTTTTTTGTTTTTTTTTCCGTTTGGCCAGTTTCTATTCAAAATGGTCACTTTTACCCACAATTCAGGGGTAAAATTCTCCACGTACAGCAAAATAAACAAGGAAAGATAATGAGTACTCTACGAAGTTATAAAGGTATATCTCCGCAACTAGGTCAACACGTCTATATAGATAGTAGTTCTGTACTGGTTGGCGATATCCACATTGGCGACCACTCTAGCATCTGGCCTCTTGTCGCTGCTCGTGGCGATGTAAATCATATTCGAATCGGTGAGCGTAGCAACATTCAAGATGGCAGCGTATTGCATGTCACTCATAAAAACCCCGAGAACCCGGCAGGTTATCCTCTTATTATTGGTAATGATGTGACCATAGGCCACAAGGTCATGTTGCATGGCTGCACGATAGGGAACCGAGTATTAGTAGGTATGGGCTCGATTGTTCTTGACGGTGCAGTAATAGAAGAAGAGGTAATGATTGGGGCAGGGAGCTTAGTTCCGCCTGGGAAAACACTAACGAGTGGTTATCTCTATATAGGAAGCCCAGTGAAACAAGCTCGCCCTTTAAGTGAAAAAGAGCGGCTGTTTTTACAAAAATCTGCTGATAATTATGTAGAGAATAAAGACGACTTCTTAAACCATGTCGAAGACATCAGCTGCCGATAACAATTTTGCCGTCTTCACTAAACAGCTCATCTTCGATAAGTTGTTCGGCAAGTTCTTCCATATCAAAACGACAATCATCAAATACGGCGAGCGCTTGCTCGCCATTTTTAATCGCATAACCAGAGATAATCTCAAGCTCATCACTGCTAACGCTACATTCAATCAAAGCGCCACCTTGTTGTGCCGAGAAAATAACCCGCCGATTTTCCTCATCCCAACTCTGGATGTCAGGAAATAAAATAGACTGGTTCATATTAGCCTTCCAAATTCTTTCTTAATTCACGCAAGATTTGTTTCGTACCTGGACGCAGACCGCGCCACAGCATAAAACTTTCTGCCGCTTGGCCGACCAACATGCCTAATCCATCATAAGCGCGCATCGCACCGTGGTCGATCGCCCACTGGTTAAACGCCGTTCTACCTTTTCCATACATCATGTCATAGGCGACGGTATCTGAGCTGATAATCGCGCTGGAGATCTGCGGTAATTCTCCGTTCAGACTAGCAGATGTAGAGTTAATCACCACATCAAAGCTACTATCAATACTCGACATCTGTTGCGCTTTCACTGTGCCATAGTCTTGGAACACCTGCTCGAGCTGCACGGCTTTTTCAAACGTACGATTAGTGATGATGATTTGCTTTGGCCCTTGTTCAAGCAGCGGTTTAATGACACCGCGCGCCGCACCACCAGCACCAATCAAGAGAATTTTAGCGCCTTTGAGCGGTACTTGATATTGCAACAGATCTTGAACCAAACCTTCTCCATCGGTGTTATCACCAATGATCAGTCCGTCATCAAGCTTCTTAAGAGTATTTACCGCACCGGCTAATTGAGCGCGTTCGGTTAAACGATCTGCAAACTGATACGCTTGCTCTTTAAATGGCACCGTAACATTACAACCGCGTCCGTCTGCGGCAAAAAACTCACGCGCCGCATTAACAAAGCCGTCGATTGGTGGGCATTCTGCCGTGTAGGTGAGGTGTTGATTGGTTTGACGTGCAAATAAGGTATGAATAAACGGCGACTTACTGTGTCCAATAGGATTGCCAAACACCGCATAACGATCAATTCGTGAATTCATAACATTACCTCAAACAACAAACCAATAGGGCCAACTCCCTTGTTTGACCCTATCACTAACTCTATAACGAAGAAAGCGTTACCAATCTCTTGGACGTAAGTAATCTTGATACAAAGACGCTTCAGGCGTGCCGGGTTCCACTTGGTAATCATACTCCCAGCGAGCAAGTGGCGGCATCGACATTAAGATGGATTCTGTTCGACCGCCGCTTTGCAAACCAAATAGCGTGCCTCGGTCATAAACCAGATTAAACTCAACATAACGACCACGGCGATAGAGCTGGAATTGACGCTCACGGTCCCCAAAGGTCGTGTTTTTACGTTTTTCGACAATCGGTAAGTACGCCTGAGTGTACCCTTCACCTACTGCTTTAATGTAGTCAAAACACTTGTTAAATTCCCAGTGGTTTAAATCATCAAAAAACAGCCCACCAATACCGCGAGTTTCCTCTCGGTGAGGCAAATAGAAGTAACGGTCACACCAAGCTTTATGCTCCGCATACACTTCTTCTCCGAATGGCGCGCACAGTGCTTTCGCTGTCGCGTGCCAATCTTGGCAATCTTGCTCAAACGGATAAAACGGCGTGAGGTCAAAGCCACCACCAAACCACCAAATTGGCGCTTCTCCGTCTTTTTCAGCAATAAAAAAGCGTACATTCGCGTGCGAAGTAGGTACATAAGGGTTATTGGGATGCATCACTAAAGACACCCCCATAGCTTCGAATCGGCGACCAGCCAATTCAGGGCGGTGCGCTGTCGCCGATGCTGGCATCGATTTCCCCGTGACATGGGAAAAATTCACGCCACCTTGCTCAAACACATCGCCGCCACGCATCACTCGAGTACGACCACCACCACCTAAGCGTTCACTTTCTTCACGATGCCAAGCATCTTCTACAAACACGGCTTTTCCATCCGCTTGCTCTAACTGCTGACAAATCGAATCTTGCAGTTCCATTAAGAACTGCTTAACGGCGTGTTTATCTATTGCTGACATCTACTGTTCCTTTTTGACTTAATTACCCTTGACGTAAAATCTGCCCGGTTTTGGCATCGCGAATTTCACTTGGCTTATCTCGGCCACCGGTTTGACCTTCGAGAACCGCCACTAACTTGTCACCTAACTGCTGATGAACCTGCTCGGTAGTCATGCACGGTGGCAACCCCGTAAGGTTGGCACTGGTCGAGGTCAGCGGCTTACCAAACGCCAGACACATTTTTTGCACCAGCGGATGATCAGTAACACGCACGGCAATAGAGTCAAACTGGCCACTGACCCAAGATGAAACTTTATCGCTGCACGGCATAATCCAAGTCACAGGGCCAGGCCATGTGGCATGAACGGTTTCAAGTTGCTGCGGACTGAGTTGCGATTCATCGATGTAAGGTAATAACTGCTGATAATTGGCAGCGATTAAAATTAACCCTTTCTCGACCGGGCGCTGCTTGATGGCAAGTAACTTTTGAATGGCCTCTGGATTATCCGGGTCACACCCGACACCAAATACTCCTTCGGTTGGATAAGCAATGACTTCACCTTGCATAAGAGCGCTAAGCGCCTGTTCAAAGTTATTCACTTACACTTCCTTTTTATTATTGCGGCTGATTTTTTGCTAAGTGTACAAAGATTCCAAGCTTGAGACTAAAGCTATTTAGTTAGAAATTTTTCCAGCCGGAGTTTTCGCGTTGCGCAAACGTTTGCTTGAAAATAAAATCTCCGTATAATGCCCACAAATTATCAGCTCACCCAATTGCAGCCTGAAGGAGTTCGAGATGAAAGTCGGTATTATTATGGGTTCAAAATCAGATTGGCCAACCATGAAACTGGCCGCAGACATGCTAGATAAATTTGGGATCGATTACGAAACCAAAGTCGTGTCTGCTCATCGCACCCCGCAACTCCTTGCCGATTACGCTTCTGGCGCAAAACAACGTGGGATTAAAGTGATCATCGCCGGTGCTGGCGGTGCTGCGCATTTACCCGGCATGGCAGCAGCTTTTACCAGCTTGCCAGTTCTTGGTGTTCCAGTTCAATCACGTGCGTTAAAAGGCATGGATTCTTTACTGTCGATTGTTCAAATGCCAAAAGGAATTGCGGTCGGCACGCTTGCCATTGGCGAAGCAGGCGCCGCCAACGCGGGCATTCTAGCGGCGCAAATTCTTGGTACTCACGATGAAGCGATCATGGCGAAAGTCGAAGCATTTCGTGCAGAACAGACTGAAACCGTACTCGCTAATCCAAATCCACAAGAGGACTAATCCATGCATGTGTTAGTCCTAGGAGCGGGTCAACTAGCGCGAATGATGGCATTGGCTGGTGCACCTTTAAATATAGAAATCAGCGCTTTTGATGTCACTAGCGAAACGGTCGTTCATCCACTGACCAAAGCGGTGATCGGTCAAGGCTTAGCAAGTGCTATTGCCGCTGCTGATGTGATTACCGCAGAATTCGAGCACATTCCTCATGACGTACTTGATGAATGTGAACGTAGCGGAAAATTTCTGCCTACGACGGATGCAATCAAAGCTGGCGGTGACCGCCGTATTGAAAAAGCGCTATTGGACAATGCTGGGGTAAAAAACGCTAAGTACGCAATCATTGAAACCCGCGCCGACTTTGAAGCAGCGATTGAAACTGTCGGCATTCCTATGGTGTTGAAAAGTGCGCTGGGCGGCTATGACGGCAAAGGCCAGTGGCGCTTAAAATCACTCGGCCAAGTTGAAACCATCTGGCAGGAAATGGCTGAGTGTATTGCACAAACACCAACGCAAGCGATCGTTGCCGAGCAATTTGTACCATTCCAACGTGAAGTTTCCTTGGTCGGTGCGCGAGGCAAAGACGGTCAAATCGCGGTATATCCACTCGCGGAAAACATTCACGTCAATGGCGTGCTGAGTTTATCAACAGCGATTGACGACCAAGCTTTACAGCAACAAGCCAAACAGATGTTCAGCGCGGTCGCGAACAGCCTTGATTATGTTGGCGTGTTAGCTCTGGAGTTCTTTGATCTTGATGGTGAATTGCTGGTCAATGAAATTGCACCTCGAGTGCATAACTCCGGGCACTGGACTCAGCAAGGCGCTGAAACTTGTCAGTTTGAAAACCATCTCCGTGCCGTTTGTGGTTTGCCGCTTGGCAGCACTGAGCAAATTCGACCAACCTCGATGATCAATATTCTTGGTCAAGACAGCGTACCTGAATCTCTGCTCGATACAGCCGGAGTTCACGTGCACTGGTACGGAAAAGAGAAACGTGCCGGGCGTAAAATGGGGCACATTAACGTTTGTGCGAGCAATCAGCCTGCACTAACCCAAAAGCTCATTGAACTCGCGAAAGTGTTAGATGAAAGCGCGTATCCAGCGATTCATCAACTGACTCAGCAGTCATAAAAATAAATACCAACACAACATCTAAGACAAAACGGCGCCTAAGGCGCCGTTTTTTTCTTACTGTTCGTAAAACAAAGTTCGCAAAGCAATGTTCACAATGAAATGTTCACCAAGCAATCAAGCTATGACTTGTCGCCTTGAATGTGATGACACTTACGATCCGCACACTGGCGTTTCCCGCCACTGGCTAACTTTTTCTCTACCAGTAGTGGATAACCGCACACTTCGCACTTACCTGCGACAGGAGGTTGATTCACGGCAAATTTGCACTTAGGAAAATTATCACAAGCGTAAAACACTTTACCAAACCGGTTCTTGCGCTCAACTAAGTGGCCTTTACCACATTCAGGGCAGGCAAATTCTTCGCTCGCGGATTTTTCTTCTGCCGGAGCATCAAGAGACTCGATGTGATGACAATTTGGATAGTCGCTACAACCGATAAACATGCCATAGCGCCCTTGGCGTAATACCAATTCATGACCACACTGCGGACATGGCACACCTAACTCTTTGACGATATGACCGTCGTTCTGGTGTAACGGGCGAATGTACTCACAAGCGGGATATTGAGTACAGCCTAAGAATGGACCGTGCTTGCCATGGCGCAATTGCAATTGGCCACCACATTGTGGGCAAGGTTGGTTGTCAAAAGCATGTTCCTGTGCAGAGAACAGCTTGTCGTCAGTCTTTTTATTCATATTTCAATATCGAATGTCATTTCAACCACGCTTGATGTGAAAACAACGCTACAGCAAACGCATCAAAAATATAGGTAAAACGGAATATGAAGGGGTTGGCCTGCGAGCGCTGGGCGCCCGCTAAGCTGACTGAGAAGGGAAGACCGCCCAAGGTTTAGTGCAAAATACCTTGTTCTTTTGAGTAAAGCAGCTCTTCCATTAGCGTATAGGCGTTTTCATTTCCAGGTACATTAAACAGCACCATCAAAATGATCCATTTTAAATCATCCAACTCAAATTCGTTGGTTTCCAATCCCACCACACGATCAATCACCATCTCGCGTGTTTCTGTCGTCAACACCTTAATTTGCTCAAGGAACAGAAGAAAACCACGACATTCGATGTCGAGACGTTCCATTTCTTTAGCAGTGTAAATACGTGTTGAAGTGGCCGCGCTAGTTGAAATCGCCGATTGAGCATCACTTTGTTGTAATGCGGCTAAATCTTCTAACCATTGGAGGGCCTTGTATATATCTTGTTGGTGGAAGCCAGCACGAAGCAACTCTTCTTCGAGTTCATCTTGGTCCACCTGTAACTCTGCATCGCTATGGATGTAGGTTTCGAACAAATACATCAGTATGTCCATCATCATAGCTAGCCTCTCCCCTTTCGAATATAGCCACCGGAAACTGCAGCCACATGCCCTAAAAGCTCAAGCTCTAGGAGCTGCATCATGACTTCATGCACAGGTATATTGGTCCTGCTGGCAAGAATATCAACTGGTGTCGGTTTATTTCCTACGTTAGCTAACAGGAGAGGAAATGGCAATTCTTCTTTCACTTCATTTTGAGCAAAATTGAGAGTTTGCTGCCCAAGAGCAATTTTATTTGACCAATTAAGCAGATGTGTCACTTCAGACAGGATGTCTTCGACGCTTTGCACTAAGCAGGCACCTTGGCGGATAAGTTGGTTACTGCCGCGGGCAATCGGGTTATCAATCAAGCCGGGAACGACAAAAACTTCACGGTCTTGTTCAGTAGCATAACGAGCGGTGATCAGTGAACCACTTTTTTCAGCCGCTTCAACCACCAAAACGCCAACCGATAACCCCGAGATGATGCGATTACGGCGCGGAAAATGCGCAGGACGCGGCTTAGCGTCGGGATGGAACTCAGACACCAAAGCGCCACTTTCAACAATGCGCTGCGCAAGGCGTTTATGCCTAGACGGATAAATATGTTTTAGCCCACTGCCTAACACCGCAACGGTTTCACCCTTGGCTTGCAGCGCACCATCATGCGCATAGCCATCGACACCAAGCGCCAAACCACTGGTGACCGCAATACCTTGCGCCGCCAGTTGTTTGGCAAAATACCGAGCAGAGTGCAAGCCATCAACACTGGCGTTACGGCTACCAACAATCGCAATTTGTGGCTGACTTAAACTGGCGACATTGCCACTGACAAACAAGACTTTGGGAGCGGCGCTGATCTGCTGCAGTAGTGGCGGGTAATCATTGTCATCAAAAGTCACAATACGATGCTGAGGACTCAGCGCTAACCAGTCCAAACAGCTGGTCACTTGAGCTTGATAATCGTGGTGAACAAACTGAATCTGGGCTGAATTTAGCCCAAGCGACGCAAGTGTCTGCACGTCATAATCGACCAAGTTCTGCGGCGCATCATGAGCTAATAAGCGTGCAAATAACTTGGGCCCCAGTTGCGGTGCGAAATATAAACGCAGCCATGCTTCAAGATGCGCCTGAGTCACTGAGCATTCTCCACTAGGGTAAAAGCCATTGGCCAAGCATGATAACCAGAACGTATCGGCATCTGGCTCGTCACCACTTTTGCTACGCTCATCCGTGGGTAAACCCGCATAACTTGTAATTCACCGACGGCTTGAGTACCGGATAGGCCTTTGGTTACACGATAATGCGCGCCGCGCTGCATGCCATCTTGATAGCCTTTATCAATCACCAGCCAGCGGTCAGTCGCGACATAATGTTCTCCCACCACAGAACCAAGCAACTGAGCATTAGGTAAAGAGGCGGAATTCGTCTCAACATCGCTCGCAATGCTGGTTTCGAGTGGCATCAGTACATCACTTGGTCGTACTTCTTGGTGAACCTTCTCAAGTGACAACCAGTGCGGCTGGTCTTGAATCACGCGCGCCTGAGCTACGAGCAAAAATGCCGTGCGTGAAGAAACGTTGTCGCTAGAAACTTGGCGAGTAAAGCTTTGCCGCTGTCGATACACTCCCCAAACCTCAGAGAGTGTTGTGGATACTGGCGCATGAAGACGATCGCCGTTAGATAAATAGTGGCGCTGAGAAGATAGAGGTTGAATAGCATGGAGCGTGGCGATTTCGGCATCGTTCAGCAAATGTATTGCGTATCGATGTTGAGGCACGCGATCAGCCAATAAAGACTCAAAGCGGGGAATACGTCTCACTTGTGGTCGTAACACCACCACAGGCTTGCTCGCTGAACTAAACTTGGTTGCAGAGGGGGACAAAGGCTCGATGAGCGACGACATACGGTGCTCTTTACTGCTGGTATTCGGTGTCCAAACCATCACAACACTCAGCATAAAACATGGTAGTCGTAACATAACCCAATCCTAGACAAGTTCTCGGTTTATCAAGCTTTGTGTCCACAGTTGTTTGTAGAATAAAGTGCAGTCTTGGCCGATAATCGCGCTGAAAAAACGTCTTGATGCTGTCATTTGGGTTATAAAATGTCTAGAATTGAGCCAGCAAAGTTCAGCCTCATTCGGCAAAGTTCAACATTTTGAGTGTATATGTCTGTATTACAAGTATTAACATTCCCTGATGACCGCTTACGTACGGTGGCAAAACCGGTCGAAGTCGTCACACCAGAAATCCAGAAAATCGTCGACGACATGATTGAAACCATGTACGAAGAAGAAGGTATTGGTTTAGCTGCGACTCAGGTCGATATTCACCAACGTATCGTCGTCATCGATGTGTCCGATTCTCGCGATCAGCCACAAGTGTTTATCAATCCAGAAATCATCGAAAAACACGGTGAAGATGGTATTGAAGAAGGCTGTCTATCAGTCCCTGGCGCTCGCGCGCTTGTACCACGTGCCGCTGGCGTAACCGTTAAAGCACAGGATCGTGATGGTAACGAATTCACTCTTGAAGCAGATGAGCTACTGGCTATCTGTATTCAGCATGAACTCGACCACTTACAAGGCAAGTTGTTTGTCGACTACTTATCGCCGCTAAAACGCAAACGCATTCAAGATAAGCTAGCGAAAATCAAGCGCTACAACGAGAAACACGCCTAACCCATTTTTGAAAGGAAGTTTACCTTGAGCAAGCCTTTACGAATTGTCTTTGCCGGTACTCCCGATTTCGCCGCCCGTCACTTGGCGGCGTTGTTGTCTTCGGAGCACGAGGTGATTGCCGTTTACACCCAGCCAGACCGTCCAGCCGGCCGCGGCAAAAAACTGACTGCCAGTCCAGTCAAAAATATCGCCCTTGAGCATGATATCGCGGTTTACCAACCAGAAAACTTCAAATCTGATGAAGCCAAACAACAACTTGCGGATTTGAACGCCGACCTCATGGTGGTGGTTGCTTACGGCCTATTACTACCTAAAGTGGTATTAGATACACCCAAACTTGGCTGTATCAACGTTCACGGTTCGATTCTCCCACGCTGGCGTGGTGCGGCGCCAATTCAGCGCTCAATTTGGGCTGGAGATGAACAAACCGGTGTCACCATCATGCAAATGGATGTCGGTTTAGATACTGGCGATATGCTCAAAATCGCCACTTTGCCGATTGAAGCCAGTGACACCAGTGCATCGATGTACGAAAAGCTGGCCGGCCTTGGCCCAAATGCCTTGATTGAGTGCTTAAACGATATCGCCCAAGGAAACGCCGTCGCCACCAAACAAGACGACAGCCTCGCCAATTACGCTAAAAAGCTAAGCAAAGAAGAAGCGAAGATTGATTGGTCTGATGATGCTGAGCACATCGAACGCTGCGTGCGCGCTTTCAATCCTTGGCCAATGAGTCATTTTATGGCGGCCGATAACAGCATCAAAGTATGGCAAAGCCGTGTTGCTGATCTTGGCAGTGACAAGCCTGCAGGTACCATCATTCAGGTAGATAAAAGCGGCATCTATGTCGCCACCGGCAACGGCGTATTGGTACTTGAGCAACTGCAAATCCCAGGCAAAAAAGCCATGCCAGTACAAGATATATTGAATGCTCGATCGAGCTGGTTTGAAGTCGGCTCAGTGCTGGACTAAAACCCTATAGTTAGAACTTTTTGAGGGCAGAGATGCCCTCCTGTTTTTATGGTGACCTTATGAATGTTCGCGCTGCAGCGGCTAATGTCCTTTTTCAAGTTGTAGATAAAGGCCAATCACTTTCCAACGTTTTACCCGCGGCTCAACAAACCATCCGCCCTCGAGACCACGCTCTCCTTCAAGAAATTTGCTACGGAGCTCTGCGTTACTTACCTCGCTTAGAAAGCATTGCTAACCAACTAATGGACAAACCATTAAAAGGTAAACAGCGCGTATTTCACCATTTGATTCTGGTTGGTATCTATCAACTTAGCTTTATGCGTATTCCACCGCACGCAGCGGTTGGCGAAACCGTCGAAGGCACTAAAGATCTTAAAGGTCCACGGCTGCGCGGTTTAATCAATGCGGTATTGCGTAACTATCAACGCAACCAAGAGCAACTCGACCAACAAGCGGTCAGTCATGATGCCGGCAAATATGGCCACCCAAGTTGGCTACTGAACTTACTCAAAACCAGCTACCCAGAACAGTGGCAATCGATCGTCGAAGCCAATAACCAAAAAGCCCCGATGTGGCTGCGTGTGAATCGCCAACATCATACTCGTGAGCAATATCTTGCGCTGCTCGATGCACAAGATATTGAATATCAACTGCACCCACAAGCGCAAGATGCCATCAAACTGTTATCGCCATGCGATGTTCACTCGCTACCGGGTTTTGAACAAGGTTGGGTATCGGTACAAGATGCCGCAGCGCAATTATCCGTGGATTATCTAACCCCCCAAAATGGTGAGCTGATCCTCGACTGCTGCGCAGCACCAGGTGGGAAAACGGCTCATATCTTGGAGCACACTGAAAATACCCAAGTGGTCGCGATTGACTGCGACGATCAACGCCTACGCCGCGTACATGAAAACCTTTCACGCCTGAATCTAAGCGCCGAAGTCATTTGCGGTGATGCGCGCACACCAAATCAATGGTGGAAAGGTGAACAATTCGATCGTATCTTGCTCGATGCGCCATGTTCAGCCACTGGAGTCATTCGTCGTCACCCAGATATTAAGTGGCTACGACGCGCTCAAGACATTGAATCATTAGCGAAATTGCAAAGTGAAATCCTCGATGCCATGTGGCAACAGCTTAAACCTGGTGGCACACTGGTGTACGCGACTTGCTCAATTACGCCGCAGGAAAACCGTCAACAAGTGACCGACTTCCTCGCCCGTACTGACAACGCAACGCTGAGCGGCTCAGAAGTAAGTAATCCAGGCCGCCAAATTTTACCGGGTGAAGAAGATATGGACGGCTTCTATTACGCGGTATTAATTAAGCAAGCATAACAACACAATCGATGGCGCCGAACTGGCGCCTAAACAGTGGTAAAAAGAGAAAACGGTATGAAAATCATCATTCTTGGTGCAGGTCAAGTCGGGGGAACACTGGCAGAAAACTTAGTCGGTGAAAACAACGACATCACCATTGTCGATAAAGACAGTGAACGCCTGCGCGAACTGCAAGACAAATATGATTTACGTGTTGTGATTGGCCACGCCAGCCACCCGGACGTGCTGCGCGAAGCGGGTGCCCAAGATGCGGACATGCTGGTTGCGGTAACCAATATGGACGAAACCAATATGGCGGCGTGTCAGGTAGCGTTTTCTCTGTTTAACACTCCCAACCGCATCGCGCGAATTCGTTCTCCGCAATATTTGGCCGAGAAAGAAGCGCTGTTTCAATCAGGCGCGGTACCGGTTGACCATTTGATTGCACCAGAAGAACTCGTCACCAGCTATATTGAACGTCTGATCCAATATCCTGGTGCGCTACAGGTGGTGAGCTTTGCTGATCAAAAAGTCAGCCTAGTGGCCGTCAAAGCCTACTACGGCGGTCCTTTGGTTGGTAATGCGCTGTCGGCTTTGCGTGAGCATATGCCGCACATCGACACTCGCGTCGCCGCGATTTTCCGCCAAGGACGTCCAATTCGTCCTCAAGGCACTACCATTATTGAAGCCGATGACGAAGTATTCTTTGTCGCCGCCAGCAATCACATTCGCTCCGTGATGAGCGAACTACAACGCCTTGAAAAACCATATCGCCGCATCATGATTGTCGGCGGCGGTAACATCGGCGCCAGCCTTGCCAAGCGTCTTGAGCACACTTACAGCGTCAAGCTTATCGAACGCAGCTACCAGCGTGCAGAGCGTCTGTCTGAAGAATTAGAAAATACCATCGTATTTTGTGGTGATGCGGCGGACCAAGAGCTGCTGACTGAAGAGAACATCGACCAAGTTGACGTGTTCATCGCCCTGACCAACGAAGATGAAACCAACATCATGTCGGCAATGCTCGCCAAACGCATGGGCGCCAAAAAAGTGATGGTACTGATTCAACGTGGCGCTTACGTGGATTTGGTGCAAGGCGGTGTAATTGATGTGGCTATCTCGCCGCAACAAGCGACCATTTCAGCGCTGCTGACCCACGTGCGCCGCGCCGATATCGTTAACGTGTCTTCTTTGCGCCGCGGCGCAGCAGAAGCCATCGAAGCCATCGCTCACGGTGATGAGACCACCTCTAAAGTGGTTGGCCGCCCAATCGGCGACATCAAGCTACCGCCGGGCACCACGATTGGTGCTATCGTGCGTGGCGAGGAAGTGCTGATTGCTCATGACCGCACCGTCATTGAACAAGACGACCACGTGGTGATGTTCTTAGTCGACAAAAAATACGTGCCTGACGTCGAAGCTCTGTTCCAACCAAGCCCGTTCTTCTTGTAGGTTTTACGGTCATGGTTAATTTACGCCCGATACTGTTTGTGATCGGTTTGGTGCTCTCCAAGCTGGCGCTATTTATGTATGTGCCCACTCTCGTGGCCTTCTTTTCTGGTACCGATGGGTTCATTGAGTTTGGAGAGTCGGTGCTGATTACCCACTTTGCCGCATTTTTATGTTTGACCTTAGGGCGAACCAGTAATTTTCGGCTCAGTGTCCGCGACATGTTTATGATCACCAGCCTCGTGTGGACGATTGCCAGTGCCTTTGCCGCGCTGCCATTTGTGTTCCTTAACCACATTAGTTTCACCGACGCTTATTTTGAAACCATGTCCGGCATTACCACGACAGGTTCAACCGTGCTAAGTGGGTTAGACAACATGGCGCCGAGCATTTTGCTGTGGCGCTCGATATTGCAATGGCTAGGCGGGGTTGGGTTTATCGTAATGGCGGTAGCCGTGCTGCCGATGCTCAACGTCGGTGGAATGAAGCTGTTCCAAACGGAATCGTCAGATTGGTCGGATAAAAGTAGCCCGCGGGCAAAAACCGTCGCCAAAAATATCGTCGTGGTTTATCTGACCCTCACCATACTGTGCATGATCGGCTATTTACTCACCGGCATGACGCTATTTGAAGCCATCAACCATTCGTTCACCACATTGTCGACTGGAGGTTACTCAACCTCTGACGGTTCGATGAACCACTTTTCCAAAGGCGCTCATTGGGTCGCAACGGTATTTATGTTTTTGGGCGGCTTACCGTTCTTACTATTTGTCATGGCAGGGCGCAAACGACGCCCGAGCATCCTATTCCAAGATGCCCAAGTCCGTGGCTTCGCTTACCTATTTCTCACCACCAGTTTAGTGGTGGCACTGTGGCTAACCTTCAATGACGGCTATCCATTTATGGATGCGCTACGAGTATCGATGTTTAACATCGTTTCGGTCATTACCACCACAGGTTACGGTCTCGAAGATTTCACCGCTTGGGGCGGGCTACCGACCACTCTGTTCGCATTTTTAATGATGGCAGGCGCGTGTTCTGGCTCAACCGCTGGCGGAATAAAAATCTTCCGTTTTCAAATCGCAATGACCTTACTGCACAAGCAAATGATGAAACTTATTCATCCATCTGGAGTCTTTGTACAGAGATACAATAATCGTCCAGTCAACGACGACATCGTTCGTTCCGTTGTGGCATTTGGTATTACGTTTTTTATTACGATTATCGCTATTGCAGGTGGATTAAGTGCGATGGGCCTTGACCCTGTCACCAGTATTTCTGGCTCGATTACCGCTGTCGCTAACGTCGGTCCGGGCATGGGTAACATTATTGGTCCAACCGGTAACTTTGCACCACTGCCTGACGCGGCAAAATGGTTGCTTAGCCTAGGTATGTTAATGGGACGCTTGGAAATTTTGACCCTACTGGTGCTGTTCTTCCCTGCTTTTTGGCGTCGTTAAGGATAGACAATGAAATTATGCTTCGCTTTGGCGGCTCTGCTCGCCAGCACTAGCGCGTTTGCGGTTCAAACCATTACTCTTGAAGATGGTCGCCAAGTACAACTCAATGATGACTTTACTTGGGAATATAAAGTGACGCCGCTTGGCCATGACACGGAAGATGCCGTAAACAGTCCGATTGCAGCAACGCCTAGCATTCCTGTTGCGCACAAACACGTTGGCACCAAACTGTCGCTCAAATCCACCAAGCCAATCATGCAGCTGTCTGACTCAGGCGTGGATATTTTGCTTGGTGCGCCGCGCTATGAAGACGGGGAATTAATCATTCCCACCTCGTTAACCAACCAAAGCCGCCAATCGGTTATCTTGGTTGCGGTCGAATTAACTTTATCGGATCTATCTGGAAAGCAGATTGACCACCAAACTGTCGAGGTTTGGCAGTCGATCAAACGGATGGCGGAAACGTATTTGCGCCCCGAGCAATCCGTCCAAGGACGCGTGATCCGCCTGGCAGCTAAACCCGCGGATCAATACTACTTATCAGCCAAAGTGGTGGATGTTACCACCCGCTAAATGGGATCAACGAAGTAGTAAATCGCTAGGAAATGACACGCGCATCCCGCAAGCACAAAGCCATGCCAGATCGCATGATTAAATGGGATGCGCTCAGCGACGTAAAAGATCACCCCTAAGGTATACACCACGCCACCAGCGGCTAATAGTGTCAATCCACCAACATTTAAATGCACCGCCAATTGATAGATCACGATCAATGACAACCAGCCCATGATCAAATAAGTGACCAGAGATAACTTCTCAAAGCGGTAAATAAACGCCAGTTTCATGATGATTCCAAACAGCGCAATCGACCAAATGGTGATCATCAAACCAATCGCCAGCGGCGTTCTCAAACTCACCAATAAAAACGGCGTGTAACTGCCCGCAATCAGCAAATAGATCGCACAGTGATCAAAGGTTTTAAGCGCCTTTTTCGCGCGCTGGTAGGGAATAGAATGGTACAGCGTCGAGGCTAAAAACAGCACCACGATACTGCCGCCATAAATGCTCATACTGGTGATGGTCAAAGCATCGGCATCATGGTCAACCGCCTTAATCAAAAGCAGGACCAAACCAACGATGCCAAGCACCATGCCAAGGCCATGGGTTATTGCATTCGCCACTTCTTCTTTGACGCTATACTCGCTCGATGAGGGTGCCGACATAATCACTCCTGTGATTGGTTTTCGCGGATTCATCGGCGAGTATGGCATATTTAGCTTACACGTGTAAGCTAAAAATCAATAACAAATGTGAATCAATTAGAAGCGGATTCAAGAAAAGGTATCTAAGTAATTCAATACTTTTTCGCCCGCTTCTTTTCCGCTGTCAGTCAATGGAATCACCAACTCTCGCTGCAAACTGCCCGTGCCGAGCAAGCTCGCTAGCATACCTTTCATGCCTTCGCGATGACGGTCAATTTCAAACCACAACTTGATATGTTCTTCACTGCGGTGAGCCACGATTTCCAGTTCACGCCAACGGCCATGATATGGCCCAGTGGTCGGAACAAATTCGAACTCTTGAACGAAAGGCAGAGCAAAACCATCCACCGCTTCACATTCCACTTGGCGAATACGTAAACCTTGCTCTTCCATAGCGGTAAAAATGCCATCCATAATCGGATCTGGTCTTACTGTCACCGTGTCCGTATCGGAAGGATCGGCGGCCATGGCGATATCGAGGCCGGTTTCCAACCACACTTTGGCATCGCCAATCGTGACAGGCGTATTCCATGGCACATCGAGTTCCACTTCAAAATCGCGAGTTTCACCAGGGTGAATTGTAAAGGCGTAGGGCAGTTTCCAATTGGCAAGGGCATAAGTTTGGTGGGCGCGTCGTGTTGGGCCTCCTGTATGGGGCTCTTTGACATTCATCGACACTTCGCGAATGTAGCGACAACAAAGCTTAACGTCAATGTTATCAATATCTTGTTCGGTCGAACCACCGTAGACATGAATCGTAAGATTCACGCTTTTTCCCGGATAGAGGACTTCCTGTTTAAGCACAGAATCCACTTTGGCTGAACCGATACCGAAAGTTGCAAGGGTTTTCTTAAAAAGCGACATAGTGACCTCCTTGGAGAAAATACCATACTAATCTCGGTGGGAGTCTCAACTCAATGACAGTTTGCGTACAATTTCTGCGTTTGTGTTGATTATATATCGATCAATTTTTCGGATGGTGCTAATCTTGATTTTGATATGTTTTCATATCGGAATCCCCAAGTAATTATTTGGATTGGCGCAAGCCAGAGAGCCACCCTTCACTTGATAATGAAGCTCAACTCATGATTACTCGGGTTGTAACATCGGCAATGGATATGCCTGACCCGTTAGGTTAACAGATGCGACCAACATCCGTCAGGTTCTCACACACAAATCGCAGTGCAATGCGTCGTCGTAGTGGCTTTGCTACTTCGCCTGTCGCAAACAAGTCAGCGCCAATGGCTACTTTGGCAGAGCAATACGCTATTCAAGCGGCCGCTCAGAAGAAAGTGGTTCAGGCTGCTTAAATTAAAGGGCGCAGGAAACTGCGCTTTTTTATTCTCTTCACGCTTACCTTCCCGTAAACGATCTGATACTTTATCGATAAAGACACAACAAAAGTGTGGAGAAAAGAATGCAATGCCATCGAATTGAAGAATTGCTTGAACTGATTGGCCCTGAGTGGCAAAAAGATCAAGAGCTCAACCTGATTCCTTTTGTCATCAAACTTGCTCAAGAAGCGGGTTACAGCGGACCACTTGAAGAGCTCACCGATGATGTTTTGATCTACCATCTCAAAATGCGTAATAGCGCCAAAGATGAAATGATCCCAGGTCTGAAAAAAGACCAAGAAGATGATTTCAAAACCGCCATTTTACGCGCCCGCGGCATCATTAAATAACCCATAGACTGACACAAAAAGCGCCTAGGCTAGGGCGCTTTTTTTACGCGTATTTTCGGCGGATTATTAGCAATGCTTTGTTGTTAAAGATTGATAGCCTTAAACAAATAAAATTTTCATCCGCTGTATACTCAATAAATATCAGCGATCACTAATTTATTGATAACGACACATTACCGAGCAAAGTCAGCCCGCATTATCGCAAAGCATGAACGATAGAAATCATGCCGTAATGCCGCACAAGGAGCCTTCAATGAGCCAGGATAAAATCGAGGTTAAACAGCTTGATAAAAAAGCCTCACGAACGACCCACAAACAAAGCGGCGATCGATTTAATCCCAGCAATCGAATTTATGTGCGCGAAAGTAAAGGCAGTTACCAAAAACTGCGCCGCTATGGCGGCTGGTTTCTGCTGATTCTGTTTGCTGGTCTGCCGTGGATTCGCTATGGCGATCGTCAAGCAATCTTGCTCGATATCGGTCAGCAACAATTTAACTTCTTCGGTACCACTCTTTACCCACAAGACCTAACGCTACTGGCACTACTGTTTGTCATCGCCGCCTTTGCTCTATTTTTTATCACCACCTTTTTAGGCCGCGTATGGTGCGGATACCTCTGCCCACAAACCGTTTGGACATTTATGTATATCTGGTTTGAAGAAAAGCTTGAAGGCAGCGCCAATAAACGCCGCAAGCAAGATGAGGGCAAACTCACCGCCAATCTTGCGCTGCGTAAAACCGCCAAACACATCGCATGGTGGCTGATTGCGCTGATCACCGGCTTCACTTTTGTCGGCTACTTTACGCCGATTAATCAGTTAGTGGTGCAGTTCTTCACCTTAGATGCGGGGTTCTGGCCGATATTTTGGGTGCTATTTTTTGCGGTTTGTACTTATGGCAACGCGGGTTGGATGCGCTCGATCATGTGTATTCACATGTGCCCCTATGCACGCTTTCAATCTGCGATGTTTGATAAAGACACCTTTATTGTTGGCTACAACCGCACACGCGGGGAACAACGGGGGCCACGTTCACGCAAAGCCGACCCTAAAACTCTCGGACTGGGCGATTGTATCGACTGCGATCTGTGTGTTCAGGTCTGTCCAACCGGCATCGATATTCGCGATGGTTTGCAGTATGAATGCATCAACTGCGGCGCATGTATCGATGCTTGTGATAACACTATGGATAGGATGGGCTATGACAAAGGCCTCATCAGCTACACAACCGAACATCAGCTTTCCGGCAATAAAACTCAAGTGCTCAGACCCAAATTGCTCGGTTATGGCGCCATTTTACTGATTATGATTGGCCTGTTCTTTACTCAAGTGGCGAACGTCGACCCTGCAGGGCTTAGCGTCCTGCGCGATCGTAACCAGCTTTCACACATCAATAATGCCGGGGAAATCGCCAACACCTACACGTTAAAAATCATCAATAAGACCCAACAGCCGCAACAATACCAACTCAGCGTCACTGGGCTTACCGAGCCAACTTGGTACGGCAAGCAAGTGGTCACCGTTAACCCCGGCGAAGTCCTGAGCTTACCGATGAGCCTTGGTGTTGCCCCCGAAAATCTCTCCTCACCTGTGGCGAAAATTCAGTTTATACTGTCTGGCACAAACGATTTTCAGATCGCTGTCGAAAGCCGATTTATCAAAAAGTTATAATCACTTCGGTACGCGATTTACAACGGAAAAGGCTTAGCAATAAGCCTTTTGTTGCTATGACTAATAACACCGCTTTTCACTTTGACACTCTAACACCCGATTTTATGTGGTATGCGCTGGAAAGCGTTGGTATTCGCGCTGAATCCGGTTTTTTGCCGCTCAATAGTTACGAAAACCGCGTCTATCAATTTAGCGACGAAGACAAACAGCGCTACGTAGTGAAGTTTTATCGTCCGCAACGTTGGAGCGAACAACAGATTCAGGAAGAGCACGACTTTACTCTCGAGCTGCTTGACGCCGAGATTCCTGTTGCGCCTCCAGTGCGGATCAACGGGCAAACCTTACATCACTACAATGGCCATTTATTTGCGCTGTTTGCCAGTGTCGGTGGTCGCCAATTTGAAGTCGATAACTTGGATCAACTTGAAGGTGTTGGGCGCTTTCTTGGTCGTATTCACAAAGTAGGCAGCCGCACAACTTTTGCGCATCGACCAACCCTTGGGTTACAAGAGTATTTGTACCAACCTCGTGATGTGCTGCAAAACTCCAACTTTATTCCTTTGCACTTGGAATCAGCATTTTTTAACGACTTAGATCTATTAATCAAAGCGTTAGAAAACCATTGGCCAAAAGAGTCTTCCTCAATCATTCGCCTACATGGCGATTGCCACCCTGGCAACATTTTGTGGCGTGACGGACCGATGTTTGTCGATCTCGATGACAGTCGAAACGGGCATGCCGTGCAAGACCTATGGATGCTATTAAGCGGAGAACGCCACGAAAAATTGATGCAGCTCGATGTGATTTTGGAAGCGTATCAAGAGTTTTGTGATTTTAATCACGCCGAATTGAAACTAATCGAGCCTTTAAGGGGTCTACGAATGGTGCACTATATGGCATGGTTAGCAAAACGGTGGCACGACCCAGCATTTCCCGTTGCATTTCCTTGGTTTAATGATCCAAAGTATTGGGAAAATCAGGTGCTCGCCATTAAAGAACAGCTGGCTGCATTAGAGGAAACACCATTGTCACTAATGCCTCAGTGGTAGTAGGCTATCGCCGATAATAAAATCAAATGGAGAAAGAAATGAAAAAACTGTTTGCCCTTGTCGCAACTCTTATGCTGAGCCTAACGGTTCATGCCGCTCAATTTAAAGAAGGCGAACACTACAAAGTGATCGATGGCCTAGAACAAACTAAAACTCCAACCGTAACTGAGTTTTTCTCTTTCTACTGCCCACACTGTAATCACTTTGAACCTATCATTCAGGAGCTAAAACAGCACCTACCAGCAGATGCGACTTTCATTAAAAACCACGTATCGTTTATGGGCGGCAACATGGGTAAATCCATGAGCAAAGCTTACGCGACTATGGTGGCCCTGAAAGTTGAAGACAAAATGATTCCAGTGATGTTTAACCGCATTCACAATCTGCGTAAGCCACCAAAAAATGATGCCGAGCTACGTCAAATCTTCGTTGATGAAGGTATTGATGGTAAGAAATTTGATGCGGCATTTAACGGCTTTGCGGTTGATTCCATGGTGCGCCGCTTTGACAAACAGTTCCAAGATGCGGGCCTACAAGGTGTTCCAAGCGTGGTTGTGAACAATAAATACCTAGTTCAAGCACAAACACTGAAAACCGAAGACGAGTACTTTGATCTGGTTAACTTCCTATTGAAGAAAAAATAAAGCCTGCCGCCATCTCGGCGTCACGCATTAAAAAAGGAGCCGAAAGGCTCCTTTTTTATTTGTGCGCTTCCAGCAAAGAATCATCCACTTCGACACCGTGATGAACGCGCTGCAGACGTAAATCTTTTTGCTGCCAAACCTCATCAAGCCATAAGCGAAATTGGCGTTTAAATTTCTTATCGTTGAAATAATCACCTTGCACACGCTCATCAACGGGGAGTTGGCGCACATGAACGACAATCGAGGTCATTTTACCCATCAAGAGATCGCGAAATGGTAACGTCTGATTGTTAGGGTAGGCGAGGGTCACATCCAAAATGCTATCAAATTGCTCGCCCATCGCCGCTAACGTATACGCGATGCCACCCGACTTAGGTTGCAACAGATGTTGGTACCCACTAGCTGATTTGGCGCGTTTTTGCTGAGTGAAACGCGTGCCTTCAACATAATTCACCACAGTAGTTGGTTGATAAGCAAACTTTGCGCATGAACGCCGTGTGGTCGCTAAATCTTGACCACGTTTCTCGGGATGACGAATTAAGTACTCACGTGAATAACGACGCATAAATGGCATATCCAATGCCCAACAAGCCATACCGATAAAAGGTACGTACAACAGTTGCTGCTTGAGGAAAAATTTTGGCATCGGAATGCGATCTTTAAACACGCAACAAAGGACTACGATATCCGTCCAACTCAAATGATTGCAAATCAGCAGGTACCAAGACTCTTTACTCAGTCCTTCAATACCTTCGATTTGCCAATCGACCGAGTTGGAGGTTTTTAATATCCAGCTGTTTACCGTTGCCCATATCCACATGATCTTATTGGCAAATCGCGTTGCGAACGCTTTAAGTTTGTCACTAGGAAGCAGTATTTTTACGATCGCGATCAAACAAATAACAATCGAACACAATGCCGAATTAATAATCACAAGAAAAACGTTAAGAATGAGTAACAAGTACGCCAACATATTTACAACACGAAGTTCGGATAATAATTGAGCGGGTCATTATACAAATGAATCCCCAGTTTGGAATCGCTGATGGAATGGTCAGAGTAGTCAAACTGATACACAAAAAGGAAAACACCATGAGAAAGCACCATGTCGGGTTACTGCTTTGCCTGTGCAGCTCACCGAGCTGGGCAGAGCTCGCCGATCACGGCGGGCTAAGCGGAGAGTTATCGGTTCTGGCTGGATACGCTCAACAAAAATCCCAACTCAATACTGGAACCAACCCGATTCTCACCGATTTTAACCAATCAGCATCTAGCGATAGTAAAAGCTTTGCCGCACCGCTTGGAAATCTTAAGTACACATTTGGCAGCAGTTTAGAAAAACAAGTCTACATCGGTACATCACGTGATGACGTCGCGGTAGGGACACTGGCCGCAGAGATTGGTTATAAAGAAGCCTTTCCTGATGGTATGGTCGTCGATGTTTCCTACCTACCAACCGTGTTAAATGGGGAAGCGTGGAAAGACCCGTTTGTCACCGGTAGTAAGCGCCATGATACTGATGTCAATGGCAATGCCTTTCGCCTCAAAGTAAACAAGCTGTTCGGGTCTGTCTTCTCAATTGACACCGCTTATACTCAAAAAGACGTTCACAGCGAGCATTCCGGTGAGTACTTAGGCCTGAGCGAACAGCAGCAGCGCCTACTTGGGCGTGATAGCACGGCGGTATACATTAAGGGTAGTGCTGCGCTGCGTTTTCCAACCATGACCTTTGTCAGCCCATCTTTGGAATTCATCGATAGCACCGCCGATGGCGAGGCAATGTCATTTCGCTCGTATGGCGGTGAACTGTCGATATTTCAGTTTCTACCCCAGCAACGCATTGGCCTAACTTTAGGCTACAGCCAGCGGGATTACTCCGCCAACCACCCGGTATTTGATACCAAACGCTCAGACGAACAACTGAAGTTGTTTTTGGCTTATGAATACTCGGTAACACCATTGTGGTCGATCGTCTCATTTGCTGGCTATAACGCCACCGACTCCAACATCAAATTTTATGAAGAAGACAGCTATTTGGTAGCGCTTGGGGTTAACTTTAAATTTTAGAGCTGGGTCATACCGATTGCGCAGTCAACTGGCGTAGCAATCGGTCCATCGCGCGATAACCCAAGGCTTCAGCAAGATGGGATTTTTGAATATCGGACTCACCCGCTAAATCGGCAATGGTACGGGCAACCTTAATAATGCGATGATACGCGCGAATCGACAGCCCGAGTTGATGCAGGGCATTTTCTAAAAAGCGCGCATCTTGTTTATCCAGCGGACAATAGCGTTCAATCTCTTGGCTGCTAAGCAGTGCATTGACTTTACCACTGCGCGTAAGCATGGTTTGCCTGGCAGCTAAAACACGTTGTTTCACCGTTTGGGTGGTTTCTCCGCGCTCACCACCCTGTGCTAACGTTCCTTTGGGAAGAGCTGGGATTTCCAGCGACATATCAAACCTGTCGAGCAACGGCCCCGAAAGGCGGCTTAAATAGCGCAGAATCATTTGAGGGTTCGTTCGCGCTTGGTTGCCTTCGTAATAGCCGGTGGGGCTAGGGTTTAATGCCCCAATCAATTGAAAGCGAGCCGGAAAACGCGTTTTGCCTTGTGCGCGAGAAATGATGATTTCGCCAGATTCCAGCGGCTCGCGCAGTGAATCAAGCACTTTACGTTCAAATTCCGGCATTTCATCAAGAAACAGTAATCCGTTATGGGCCAATGATATTTCACCCGGCCTCGGTACACTGCCACCACCCACCAAAGCGGCCATCGAACTGGAGTGATGCGGCGCTCGAAACGGACGACGTTTCCAGTTGTAGATATTGATATCTTGTTGAATCAAAGACGCCACCGCTGCGGTTTCCATCGCTTCTTGCTCATCCATTTCCGGGAGCAAATCGCACAGCCGCGAAGCGAGCATGGTTTTACCAGTACCCGGCGGCCCTAGAAACAGCAAGTTGTGAGAGCCTGCCGCCGCGATTTCCAAAGCACGCTTACCTTGCTGCTGACCAATAATATCCTGCAGATCTCGTGATGGTGGAGCCTGAACTTGCTGTTCGCTCGATTGATGCAGCCCTAACTCCTGCTGACCACATAACGCCGCGCACACTTGCAACAGCGACTGCGCCGACTGATGGCGCTCTTTACCCACCAAAGCAGCTTGGTCGCCATTATCATGCGGAACCACCAGCGAACGACGAGCATGACTGGCCGCAAGTGCTGCAGGCAATACACCTTTGACCGAGCGCAATTCCCCTGATAACGCCAGTTCACCAATAAACTCACGCTCAGCAAGTAGGGTATCCGGAATCTGTTCTGATGCGGCGAGAATCCCCAAAGCAATCGGTAAATCGAAACGTCCACCTTCTTTGGGTAAGTCCGCGGGCGCCAAATTGACGGTAATACGCTTAGCAGGAAATTCAAATTGCGAATTGATGATCGCACTGCGCACCCGATCGCGCGACTCTTTGACGGTCGTTTCCGGTAAACCCACCAAGGTAAAACCGGGCATCCCATTGCTAATATGTACCTCAACCGTTACCGGCGGTGCCTCAACGCCAACACTGGCGCGACTATAAATAATGGCTAGTCCCATATTTGAATACTCTTTCACAATCGCACACTGGAAGCAGTAAGGTGCTCAAGAACTTAAGATTGTTCTAATCTTGCCTGTAATACAGTTGAAAGAATCTGAAAAAAGAATGAGTTTTTGCTTGTCAGGTAACGGATTTGTGTGATACCACTAGAGACGCAAACAAAATCGTATCAAATTTACGCACAATGTCTGGTTTTTACTCTCAGGCAGTGACGTAGAAATTAACACAACAAAGATATTGAAATGAACTTCTCTATTCGCCTAAACGCACTGATTCTCCTGATTATCGTGGTCATTATTGACACCACGCGGGGGCTTGTGGGCGAAAGATAACCACTGAATCACAAAGAAACCCCCGCACTGAAAAGTCCGGGGGTTTTTTTACAAGTTGAGCTCAACCAAGAAGCACATTTTGATAACACAATAATCAAGTCTGACAGGAACACAACGGGAGCGCACATGACGTGCAATATCACACAACATCGCAATAAGCGAAGCACGGGAGGTTACGATGACAGGAGCTGAATTAGTCGTAACAGCATTGCAGCAGCAAGGCATCAAGCAAGTGTTCGGCTATCCAGGCGGCGCAATCATGCCGATCTACGATGCCCTTTATGACGGAGGCGTTGAACACATCCTTTGCCGACATGAACAAGGCGCCGCCATGGCTGCTATTGGCATGGCAAGAGCAAGTCAAGAAGTGGCCGTGTGCATGGCAACTTCAGGACCAGGGGCAACCAACCTAGTTACCGGTTTAGCCGACGCACTGCTCGATTCCATCCCAATTGTTGCCATCACAGGCCAAGTCGCCAGCTCTCATATCGGTACCGATGCCTTCCAAGAAATGGATGTGATCGGCATGTCTCTTTCCTGTACTAAACACAGCTATCTCGTTACCGACATCAATGAACTTGCACCAACGCTAGCCGAAGCGTTTGAAGTTGCGAAAACCGGCCGTCCGGGTCCTGTATTAGTCGATATAGCCAAAGATGTTCAACTTGCCGCAGCGCCAGTTAGTGTGCTCCCGAAATTTACTCCACCGTGTGACATTCCTGAAATTAGCTCTCAAGAATTAGCCGAAGCGCAACGCTTGCTCGCCGCCAGTGAACGCCCGGTCCTGTATGTTGGTGGCGGAGTTCAGTTATCAAAAGCCACTGAATGTGTGCGCGAGTTTCTGCGCTTAAACCCGATGCCAGCCGTCAGTACCTTAAAAGGTCTTGGCACTATCGAACGCCACGACCCACACTATTTGGGTATGCTTGGCATGCACGGCACCAAAGCCGCCAACTTAGTGGTTCAAGAGTGTGATTTGTTGATCGTTGTCGGCGCGCGTTTCGATGACCGCGTGACTGGTAAGCTCGATACTTTCGCTCCGCACGCTAAAGTAATTCACATCGATATCGACGCCGCAGAGATTCATAAGTTACGTCGTGCCAACGCACCACTGCGCGGTGATATCAAAGATTTGCTGCCACATCTTGAATTGACTCAAGACATTACCCCTTGGGTAACACACAGCGAGAGCCTGCGTAGCGGCTTCAAATGGCGTTATGACCATCCGGGCGATCTGATTTATGCACCACTGCTACTTAAACAGCTCTCAGACATGATGCCAGACTCCACGGTCGTTTCGACCGATGTCGGCCAACACCAGATGTGGGCAGCCCAGCATATTCAGCCACGTGCGCCGCAAAATTTCATCACTTCGGCAGGCCTTGGCACTATGGGCTTTGGCTTACCTGCAGCAATGGGCGCAGCCGTAGCCCGTTCGCAAGATCAGTCGGTACTGATCACTGGCGATGGTTCTTTTATGATGAACATTCAAGAACTTGGCACACTTAAGCGCCGTAAAATCCCAGTTAAAATCGTACTGCTTAATAACCAACGCTTAGGCATGGTTCGTCAATGGCAATCTCTGTTCTTTGATGGTCGCCACAGTGAAACCATTCTTGATGACAACCCAGATTTCGTCATGCTGGCAAAAGCATTTGATATTCCGGGCAAAACCATCACCCGTAAAGAAGAAGTGGAGCCAGCGCTTAAAGAGATGTTGGCAAGCGACAGCGCTTATCTGCTACATGTATTAATTGATGAAGAAGAAAATGTTTGGCCATTGGTCCCACCGGGCGCGTCAAACAGCGATATGTTGGAGAACACCTGATATGGAAAGATACTTACTGGACATCAAAGCCGATGACAAACCGGTGCTATTAGAACGTGTTCTTCGCGTCATCCGTCATCGTGGTTTCATCATTAAACAAGTCGCGGCAACGCAAAACCATGCCAGCAAAGTGGCAAGTGTTGAAATCATCGTCGACAGTGACAGACCGATCTCGTTCATCACCAATCAGATTGAAAAGTTATGGGATGTGCGTAGCGTTGAAGTGATAAAAATCGCCAATGATGAGTTGCCAAACAACAACTTGCAGCAACAAGTCTACGCATAAAACCACTACTTCGACGGCGTAATAGCGCCGCCAACGGTCATCAAAGCAGTGAGTCTAAAGGCTGCTTCAATAGATTACATTCGGCCAGCGAACGTTGCTGGTCGAGCATAAAATTACACACCGCTTATTTTGGCCGATGCCAAGGCACCACTAAAGATAAGTGGAGCAGGGGAGCAAAGCGTCCCTGCGAGCAATAAGCAATCAGGAGAAATAAGGAAATGCCAAAATATCGTTCAGCCACCACCACCCACGGGCGTAACATGGCGGGGGCTCGTGCACTGTGGCGCGCCACTGGTGTAAAAGAGGAAGACTTCGGTAAACCAATTATCGCCGTGGTGAACTCCTTCACCCAATTCGTACCAGGCCACGTACATCTGAAAGATCTTGGCCAGTTAGTGGCTCAAGAAATCGAACAAGCAGGCGGGATTGCCAAAGAATTTAATACCATTGCCGTGGATGACGGCATCGCAATGGGTCACGGCGGCATGCTCTACTCGCTGCCTTCACGTGAACTAATCGCTGACTCAGTCGAATACATGGTGAACGCTCACTGCGCCGATGCCATGGTGTGTATTTCTAACTGTGACAAAATCACTCCGGGGATGCTGATGGCAGCAATGCGCATCAATATTCCAGTGATCTTTGTTTCTGGCGGCCCAATGGAAGCGGGTAAAACTAAGCTTTCTGACCAAATCATCAAACTCGACTTAGTCGATGCCATGATCCAAGGTGCCGATCCAAAAGTTTCCGATGCACAAAGCGAACAAATCGAGCGCTCAGCTTGCCCAACTTGTGGTTCTTGCTCAGGTATGTTTACCGCCAACTCGATGAACTGTTTGACCGAAGCTCTTGGTCTATCGCAGCCGGGTAACGGTTCAATGCTGGCAACTCACGCCGATCGCAAAGAGCTATTCGTTAATGCAGGTAAACGAATCGTCGAACTGACCAAGCGTTACTACGAGCAAGACGATGAAACCGCGTTGCCACGTAACATTGCAACCAAAGATGCGTTTGAAAATGCGATGGCTCTGGATATTGCCATGGGCGGTTCAACCAACACCGTACTTCACCTGCTTGCCGCAGCGCAGGAAGGAGAAGTTAATTTTGACATGACCGACATCGACCGTATGTCGCGCCAAATTCCACACCTGTGTAAAGTGGCGCCATCAACTCAAAAATACCATATGGAAGATGTACACCGCGCGGGCGGCGTCGTGGGTATTTTAGGCGAACTGAATCGTGCGGGCCTATTACATAACCAAGCGAAAACCGTACTTGGCCTTAACTGGAACGAGCAATTGGCTCAATACGACATCATGCAAACTGAGTCGCAAGCGGTGAAAGATTTCTATCGCGCGGGTCCTGCAGGCATTCGTACCACACAAGCTTTCTCGCAAGATTGCCGCTGGGAAACGTTGGATGACGACCGTGAACAAGGTTGTATTCGCACCAAAGAGCACGCCTTTAGCCAAGACGGTGGTCTTGCAGTACTCAAAGGTAATATTGCTCTCGATGGCTGTATCGTTAAAACCGCAGGTGTGGATGAAAGCATTCTCAAGTTCCAAGGCCCTGCCGTGGTATTTGAAAGCCAAGAAGATGCGGTAGAAGGCATTCTCGGCGGTAAAGTTAAAGCTGGTGATGTCGTCGTAATTCGCTACGAAGGACCAAAAGGTGGCCCGGGTATGCAAGAGATGCTCTACCCAACCACTTACCTCAAATCAATGGGCTTAGGTAAAGAGTGTGCGCTTTTGACCGATGGTCGATTCTCTGGTGGTACATCAGGCCTTTCGATTGGTCATGCTTCTCCAGAAGCAGCCAACGGCGGTGCGATTGGTTTAGTGAAAAATGGCGATACCATTTCTATCGATATTCCAAATCGTACCATTAGCTTGGACGTGTCCGAGCAAGAAATGGCCGAGCGCCGCGCAGAGCAAGATAAGCTCGGCTGGAAACCGGTTGATCGTCAGCGTGAAGTCTCTTTTGCACTGAAAGCTTACGCCAGCATGGCCACCAGCGCGGATAAAGGGGCAGTACGAGACAAATCTAAGCTAGAGGACTAGCCAAATGAGCGACGAACAATCAGGGAGTGAATGTCAATCTGGCGCAGATTATCTGCGCCAAATCCTAAGAGCCCCTATCTATGAAGTGGCGAGCGTTACGCCACTTCAAGACATGCCAAGACTATCGGAACGCATTCACAATCAAGTGCAATTAAAACGTGAAGATCGCCAGCCAGTGCATTCATTTAAACTGCGCGGCGCCTACAATATGGTGTCGAGTTTAGATGAACAGCAAAAAGCGGCAGGGGTTATTGCCGCCTCAGCGGGCAACCACGCACAAGGCATGGCGTTATCCGGCACCAAACTCGGCATTAAAACCATTATCGTTATGCCTAAAACTACTCCAGACATCAAAGTCGATGCTGTGCGCAGTTTCGGCGGAGAAGTGGTTCTACATGGCAGTAATTTTGACGAAGCAAAAGCAGAAGCGGAACGCTTATCTGCCCTGCACGGCTATACCTTTGTGCCACCGTTCGACCATCCATTGGTGATCGCCGGGCAGGGCACCATAGGCATGGAAATGCTGCAGCAAAACGGCCACCTAGATTACATTTTTGTTCCGGTTGGCGGTGGTGGCCTTGCGGCTGGCGTGGCGGTTCTTATCAAACAGTTAATGCCAGAAATCAAAGTGATCGCGGTTGAGCCTGAAGATTCCGCTTGCCTTAAAGCTGCATTAGACGCGGGCGAGCCCGTAGTGCTTGATCAAGTCAGCATGTTTGCCGATGGCGTGGCAGTAAAACGTATTGGTGACGAAACCTTCCGTCTGTGCCAAAAATACCTCGATGGCCATGTGTGTGTCTCAAGCGATGAAATCTGCGCTGCAGTCAAAGATATTTTTGAAGATACTCGCGCTATCGCTGAGCCATCTGGCGCTTTGGCTCTTGCTGGACTAAAAAAATACGCCGAGCAGCAACAACTTAAAGACCAGAAATTGGCAACCGTGTTGTCAGGTGCGAATACCAATTTCCACGGCTTACGCTACGTTTCAGAGCGCTGTGAGCTTGGTGAAAAACGTGAAGGCTTACTTGCAGTCACGATTCCAGAACGACAAGGGGCGTTTCTCGAGTTTTGTAACTTGATTGGCGGTCGAGCAGTAACAGAGTTTAACTACCGCTACGGTGACGACGAACTGGCAAATATCTTTGTCGGTGTCCGTTTGCAAAACGGCCAACAAGAACTCGACAGCATCATTAAGGATTTACGCGAAGGCGGTTATCCAGTGGTCGATTTGTCAGAAGATGAAATGGCGAAACAACACATTCGCTATATGATCGGCGGTAAACCTTCAAAACCTATGAATGAGCGTTTGTATAGTTTTGAATTTCCTGAATATCCTGGTGCATTGCTGCGCTTTTTACGCGTTCTCACCACCCACTGGAATATCAGCTTATTCAACTACCGCAATCACGGCGCCGACTACGGCCGCGTATTGTGTGCCTTTGAATTGGACGATAGCGATTTAAGCGAATTTTCTGCCCATCTACGAGAGCTGGATTATCAATACAAAGATGAGTCAGCAAACCCGGCGTATAAATTCTTCTTATCCAAATAACCAAATAAGCATTTCAAGCCGCCGCAGGGCGGCTTTTTTGTGCCTCGATTATCTAAATAGCAGGCAAAAAAATCCCGCCTTTCACAGCGGGGAAGCCCAAGAAAATTGGAGAAGATAGTCTAGCGCTATCGAACAAAGGAGGTGTCGGTCGATTAGGGTTCTTGCTCTTCTGAAATACCAGACCAGCAAAACACTTCCAGCCATATCCCGATTATGGTGGCCGCCATACCGAGCAGAGGCATGAGAGACCAACCCGAGGCTGGAACAACAAATAGAGCGCCGAAGCATACAATACAAAGAACTGAGTAGATGGTTAATCTATCAAGAACGGTTAACATCAGCGCTACCTCTTATGTTGCTAACTTGTTAAATAATTTAAAACAAAATGATCTCTTTGCCAAGGGATATTGAATATTTTTTCTCCAGCAGTATGATCACGGTCTTATCTTAGCAATATCGAAGTGATCATGACGTTCAATCCCGAATCAGCCAACCAAGTCTTAGCCGCTGAAGGCCTACGCTGTCCTGAGCCAGTAATGATGGTGAGAAAAACTATCCGCAATATGAAAAGCGGCGAAACCCTCTTGATCACCGCAGACGACCCATCGACAACTCGTGATATTCCAAGTTTCTGCCGCTTTATGGATCACCAGCTTATCGACTCGCAAACAGAAAGCTTGCCATACCAATACTTAATCAAAAAAGGCCTAGACTAAGCAAGGCTTTACTTACATCAATTAACAATAAAAAAGGCTGCCAATTGGCAGCCTTTTTCTATTCTTGGTCGGTAAATTGACGTTGATTCCGTTGCAACTGATCCACCTGTTTTCGCAGTGAACGCAGCTCCTCATGCATCGGAATAATATGGGCAACACGAATCCAAGCTTCAACCGTCAGCCCGGTCAAAATGAATGCGCCTGCAACCATAGGTAACCACATATCGGTTAACGCCATTCCCAACAAAGTTAACAGTAACCCAAAGGTAAACAAGTAACTTTGACTTCTCGGGGTCATCCCCATATAACGTGTCAGCATAATATTGCCCTCCCGCCACCGTTTACAGTGACGTTACCATGACAAGGATGACACAAATATGGCAAATATCACGCCGTTTACAGTAAATGCTTGATAACAAGACATCATTCAGTAAAAGCGAGAGTTAACTCACGCGTACAGAACAGAGCCTATCGCCAAACCGATAAACAGCACACAGGTAACGCGACGAATCCATTTGAGTGGTAATTTATCGGCTGATAGCTTACCGATCAACACGACAGGCACGTTGGCAAGTAGCATCCCGATAGTGGTACCAGCAATCACCCAAATCAACGCATCTGCGTAACGCGCACCAAGAATTGAGGTAGCAATTTGAGTTTTGTCACCGATTTCAGCGATAAAGAAAGCAATGAAGCTTGCCCAGAACGGATTACGCTCGGTAGGACAGCTTTCATCGTCTAATTTATCTGGCACTAAAATCCACAGCGCCACAGCAAAAAAGCTGGCCGCGACGACCCATTTTAGAACATCAGGTGAAATATAATCGGCGACTACGACACCAAGCCACGCAGCTAAAGCGTGATTAAAAATAGTGGCTAGGAAAATAGCGGCGATAATCGGCACTGGCTTGCGATAGCAACTGGCCAGCATTAACGACAAAAGTTGAGTTTTATCTCCGATTTCCGCCAAAGCAACGGTGGAGATAGAAATAGCAATAACGCTCACGACCTACTCAGTGGGGCAGGGATAATTATTTTAACCAAAGATAAACCTCGCCCCCCACCCCGGTTGACGATGCTTATCTAAGGTCTTGCCAAACTCACCCAAAGAGTGGTGATGAGTCTCAAACGCCATGGTGATTTTGCACCAATTATGTTGACGAAAGAACTTACTTCGCTGCTGCTCAATAAGTAGGCTACTCCCCAAAGATAGACGCCATTCTAATGAGCTACGCGCTAAATCTCAAGTGTAAACATGATCACAAAATGCCAATTCAGGGAAAACAGCGATTAAATGCAATAATTTCCATTAAAAGGAATAATTGACCACGATTTAGGCAAGATTAACCCTACTCCCACGCAGAATATCTCGGTATACTTGATCGTTATTTTTTCTCCATTCACAAAGAAGAATCGCGCGAACCTGACTATGCAAAAATACGATATCAAAACCTTTCAGGGTATGATCCTCGCGCTGCAGGATTATTGGGCCCAACAAGGCTGTACTGTAGTGCAACCTCTAGACATGGAAGTAGGTGCAGGAACCTCTCACCCAATGACCTGTTTACGCGCTCTTGGCCCAGAGCCAATTGCTGCGGCTTATGTTCAGCCATCACGTCGACCAACTGATGGTCGTTACGGCGAAAACCCGAACCGCCTGCAGCACTACTACCAGTTCCAGGTGATCATCAAACCATCACCAGACAATATCCAAGAACTCTACCTTGGCTCGCTTGAAGTACTGGGTGTTGACCCACAAGTCCACGACATTCGTTTCGTGGAAGACAACTGGGAAAACCCAACCTTGGGTGCTTGGGGCTTAGGCTGGGAAGTATGGCTAAACGGTATGGAAGTGACTCAATTTACTTACTTCCAACAAGTGGGTGGCCTTGAGTGTAAACCTGTTACAGGTGAAATCACTTACGGTATCGAACGTTTAGCAATGTATATTCAGGGTGTCGATTCGGTTTACGATTTGGTTTGGACAGATGGCCCTCTAGGCAAAGTGACCTATGGTGACATTTTCCACCAAAACGAAGTTGAGCAATCAACTTACAACTTCGAACACGCCGATGTTGATTTCCTCTTCACCTTCTTCGATCAATGCGAAAAAGAGTGTAAGAAACTGCTTGAGCTTGAAAAACCTCTGCCACTACCTGCCTACGAACGTATCTTGAAAGCGGGTCACGCATTTAACTTGCTTGATGCACGTAAAGCGATCTCTGTGACTGAGCGTCAACGCTACATTCTGCGCATTCGTAACCTGACGAAGTCGGTTGCAGAAGCTTACTACGCCTCTCGTGAAGCTCTTGGCTTCCCTATGTGTAAAAAGCCACAAGACAAGGCATAAGAGGAACAAGACATTATGGCAAAAGAATTTCTCATTGAACTTGGCACTGAAGAGCTTCCACCAACGCAACTGCGTACTTTGGCTGAAGCTTTTGCAAGTAACTTTGCTGCGGAACTCAAAACCGCTGACCTAGCGAACGACGGCATCACTTGGTATGCAGCGCCGCGCCGTTTAGCACTGAAAGTGGCTAACCTTGCTGAAGGTCAAGCCGATAAAGTGGTTGAAAAACGTGGTCCTGCGATTGCGGTTGCGTTTGACGCTGATGGCAATCCAACCAAAGCCGCGCAAGGCTGGGCTCGTGGTAACGGCATCACTGTTGAACAAGCAGATCGCCTAGTGACAGACAAAGGTGAATGGCTGCTGTTCAAACAAGAAGTGCAAGGCCAAAGCGCTAAAGACGTCGTGGTTGAATTGGCAGCAAAAGCACTGGCCAATCTGCCAATCGCAAAACCGATGCGCTGGGGTGACAAAGACACTCAATTTATTCGTCCGGTAAAAACTCTGACCATTTTATTTGGTGATGAACTGATTGAAGGCGAAATCCTTGGCGTACAATCGGCTCGTACGATTCGCGGTCACCGTTTTATGGGTGAAAAAGAGTTTACTATCGACTCTGCACAGCAATACCCAGCGCTACTTGAAGAGCGCGGTAAAGTCATGGCCGATTACGAAAAACGTAAAGCCATCATTGTCGCTGACGCGCAAAAAGCGGCGGCTGCCGTCGGTGGTGTCGCAGACCTTGAAGATGATTTGGTTGAAGAAGTCGCGTCACTGGTTGAATGGCCGGTGGTACTGACCGCGAAATTCGAAGAAGAATTTTTGAAAGTTCCTGCTGAAGCTTTGGTTTACACCATGAAAGGGGACCAAAAATACTTCCCAGTTTATGATGACAACAAAAAGCTGCTGCCAAACTTTATCTTCGTTTCTAACATTGAATCGAAAGAGCCTCGTCACGTTATTGAAGGTAACGAGAAAGTAGTTCGTCCACGTTTGGCTGATGCTGAGTTCTTCTTCAACACTGACCGTAAACGTCCGTTGATTGACCGCTTACCAGAACTCGATAACGCGATCTTCCAAAAACAACTTGGTACCATCAAAGATAAAACCGACCGCATCACTGAGTTGGCAGGTTATATCGCTGAGCAAATTGGTGCTGATGTTGAATTGTCTAAGCGTGCAGGTCTACTGGCTAAATGTGACCTAATGACCTCAATGGTGTTTGAATTTACCGACACTCAAGGTGTAATGGGTATGCACTACGCACGCCATGACGGTGAAAACGAACAAGTAGCACTAGCGCTAAACGAGCAATATATGCCACGTTTCGCCGGTGATGAACTGCCATCAAATGGCGTTTCAACCGCGGTTGCGATGGCGGATAAACTCGATACTATCGTGGGTATTTTCGGTATTGGCCAAGCGCCAAAAGGCTCAGATCCATTTGCACTTCGCCGTGCATCACTGGGCGTGCTACGTATTATCGTTGAGTACGGTTACAACCTTGATCTGACTGACCTTATCGCCAAAGCGAAATCGCTATTCGGTGATCGCCTCACCAACGACAATGTCGAAAGCGAAGTGATTGAGTTTATGCTTGGTCGTTTCCGCGCTTGGTACCAAGACGAAGGTTTCAGCGTTGATATCATTCAAGCAGTATTGGCGCGTCATCCAACCAAACCTGCTGATTTTGACCAGCGTGTTAAAGCGGTTTCACACTTCCGTGAGTTGGAAGCAGCGGAATCTCTTGCCGCGGCCAACAAACGTGTGGGTAACATTCTGGCTAAGTTTGACGGCGAGTTACCAGCTGACATCGATCTTGCTCTTCTACAAGAAGATGCTGAGAAAACTCTGGCTCAAAACGTTGAAGTCATGACTGAAGCGTTAGAACCAGCATTTGCAACGGGTAACTATCAAGAAGCATTAAGCAAACTTGCGGATCTGCGTGAGCCTGTTGATGCATTCTTTGATAACGTGATGGTAATGGCAGATGACGAAGCATTGAAAATCAACCGCTTAACTCTGCTTAATAACCTACGTAACCTGTTCCTACAAATCGCAGATATTTCACTACTGCAGAAATAATTCGCGCCAATAGGTTTTAACACCAGCCCAACTCATCGGAGTTGGGCTTTGTTTTTATGCCTGCCCCAAATTTGTGCTTGCCTGTTAACTAGATTGCGGTAAGGTCAGAGACGCATCGCCGTATGCAACGCTCAACCCGCCTGTTAAAACCGACAAAAATATTAGGTAACGTCATGCAGTTCTCGAAGTTTGGTGAAAAATTCAATCAGTATTCCGGTATTACTCAGTTAATGGATGATCTTAATGATGGTCTGCGCACTCCCGGCGCCATCATGCTCGGAGGTGGCAACCCAGCCGCCATTCCTGCGATGCTAGATTACTTCACCCAAGCCAGTGAGACACTACTTGGCAACGGACAATTGATTGCGGCGCTGGCCAACTATGATGGACCACAAGGCAAAGATGCTTTTGTGACATCATTGGCGCAGTTACTCAAGCAAACCTATGGCTGGGACATCAGCAGTAAAAATATCAGCCTAACCAACGGCAGCCAAAGTGGTTTCTTTTATCTGTTTAACCTCTTCGCCGGCCAGCAGCCTGATGGTTCCCACAAGAAAATTTTATTGCCCCTAGCACCGGAATACATTGGCTATGGTGACGCCGGTATTGATGAAGATATCTTTGTCTCTTATCACCCGGAAATCGAGCTACTAGACAATCGTCAGTTCAAATATCACGTTGATTTTGAACAGTTAAAAATTGATGACAGTGTGGCGGCGATCTGCGCATCAAGGCCAACCAATCCAACCGGTAATGTGCTCACCAATGAAGAAATCCGCAAATTGGATGAATTAGCGCGCGCCAATAATATTCCACTCCTGATCGACAACGCCTACGGCGTGCCTTTCCCAAATATTATTTTTGAGGATGTCGAACCATTTTGGAATGACAACACCATTCTGTGCATGAGCCTATCTAAACTAGGATTGCCCGGAGTGCGCTGCGGCATTGTTATCGCCAGTGAAGAGATTACCCAAGCACTGACCAATATGAACGGCATCATCAGTTTGGCTCCTGGCAGTGTCGGGCCGACCATCGCCAACCATATGATAGAGCAGGGTGACTTACTCAAACTCAGCAGTGAGGTGATCAAACCTTTCTATCAACACAAGTCGCAACGGGCGGTCGAACTGCTGCAAGCCGCGATTACCGATCCGCGTTTTCGAATTCATAAACCCGAAGGGGCGATTTTCTTATGGCTTTGGTTTGATGAACTGCCGATTACCACCATGGAATTGTATAAACGCCTTAAAGCGCGTGGCGTCTTAATCGTACCGGGTGAATATTTCTTTATCGGCCAAAAAGACGAGTGGGATCATGCCCATCAGTGTCTGCGCATGAACTATGTCCAAGATGATGACATGATGCAAAAAGGTATCGCGATTATTGCTGAAGAAGTGCAAAAAGCGTATCAACAGCGCTAAGTTATCGATAACAAAAAAGAGCGCCAATGGCGCTCTTTTTTTATGTAACTGAAGTGTTAACCTTCAATCAATTTTTGACCATTAATCGCAATTTTGCGGGGTTGCATCGCTTCTGGAATTTCACGTTCCAAATCGACGTGAAGGAGACCATTTTCCATTGCCGCGCCAGTGACTTTCACATAGTCGGCCAATTGGAATTTACGTTCAAAATCACGCTCAGCAATACCTTGATATACATAGTTTTTGCCTTCTTCTTCTTGGCGTTCACCACGTACGATCAGCATGTTTTCTTTCTGGGTGAGTTCGAGTTGGTCTTCAGCGAAGCCCGCCACAGCCATAGTGATGCGGTAATGATTCTCGTCTTTTTGCTCGATGTTGTATGGAGGGTAACCCGCCGAAGAGTTTTTGGCGCTGTTCGCTTCCATCAAGTTAAGTAGACGGTCAAAACCAATGGCATTACGGTATAGGGGTGCAAAATCTACATTACGCATAATTTCTATCCTCTTTAATTAAGCAATAGTCTCGATTCAGTAATGGTTGAATCAAGCATTCATCTCGACTTCCTCTGGCCTGCGCTCGGGGACAGTGCGATGAATGTATTTCCAAGTTGTGTGCTTTCCACGTCCTATTTCTCTGTTGAGCAAATAGGGAACCTTATTTTCAAAATAACGATTCAGGGACAAGCGTTACAGAGGCCCATTCGGCATCCTCTTCACAACTAGATATAAGGACGGTCCAAAACACTTTCAAGGAATTTTGGTGAAAAAATTTTTAATCAATTAATTTTCAATAAGTTAAAAACAAAAAAACACCGCCTAAAAAGGCGGTGTTTTGCTGTTATTTAGCGATAATTCCGTATCGGAACATCCATCTAAACGTCGAGGTTAGCCACTTTCAGAGCGTTCTCTTCGATAAAGTTACGACGCGGCTCAACTTGATCACCCATTAACGTCGTAAACAATTGATCAGCGCCAACTGCATCATCAATTGTAACTTGCATCATGCGACGAGTTTCTGGGTCCATAGTGGTTTCCCAAAGCTGATCCGGGTTCATTTCACCCAAACCTTTGTAGCGCTGAGTGCTTAGGCCACGACGTGATTCTTTGATAAGCCATTCAGTGGCTTGAACAAAGGTCGATACCGGTTGAGTACGCTCGCCACGTTGAACGTAAGCGCCTTCTTCAACCAAACCATCGAGAGCTTCAGAAACATCCGCCAGTTTGCCGTATTCTTTTGAGTTAAACAGATCCACACTCAATGCAAACTCATGCATCACACCATGGGTGCGAACCACGATTTTCGGTAAGTTCAAACCTAGCTCTAAGTGTTGTTCAACTTCATAGCTGTATTGGCTCGCGCCCACTTCTTTAGCATTGAGGTTTTCAACAATTTGCTTAGTCCAAGCTTCAACTTGCGCGGCATCGTGACACATTTCAGCGGTTAGGCGCGGCACGTACATAAATTCATGTACTAACGCGTATGGGTAGCGGCGACTCATACGCTCCACCAGCTTCACGGCAGAATTGTACTGTTGAACCAGTTTTTCCAAAGCTTCGCCAGTAAGCGCTGGAGCACTTGAGTTAACAAATAGAGATGCGTTATCCAGAGCCAAAGACGTTTGGTATTGGTTCATCGCTTCTTCATCTTTGATGTACTGCTCTTGTTTACCTTTCTTCACTTTGTAAAGCGGTGGCTGAGCAATATAGATGTAGCCGCGTTCAATCAGTTCTGGCATTTGACGGTAGAAGAAAGTCAATAGCAGGGTACGAATGTGCGAGCCGTCAACGTCCGCATCGGTCATGATGATGATGTTATGGTAACGCAGTTTCTCTGGGTTGTATTCGTCGCGACCAATACCACAACCAAGTGCAGTAATTAAGGTTGCAACTTCTTGAGAAGAAAGCATTTTATCGAAACGCGCTTTTTCTACGTTAAGGATTTTACCTTTCAGAGGTAGAATCGCTTGGTTCTTACGGTTACGGCCTTGTTTTGCGGAGCCGCCTGCCGAATCACCCTCCACTATGTAGAGTTCAGAAAGCGCTGGGTCTTTCTCTTGGCAATCCGCCAGTTTACCTGGTAGACCTGCTAAATCTAATGCGCCTTTACGACGAGTCATTTCACGAGCTTTACGCGCTGCTTCACGTGCACGGGCGGCATCGATGATTTTTGAACAAACGATTTTTGCTTCATTTGGATGCTCAACCAAGAACTCAGAGAGCTTTTCACCCATCGCAGATTCAACTGCCGATTTGACTTCAGAAGAAACCAATTTGTCTTTAGTTTGGCTTGAGAATTTTGGATCCGGTACTTTTACCGAAATAACCGCAGTCAAACCTTCACGCGCGTCATCACCCGATGTCGCTGCTTTGGCTTTTTTCGAATAACCTTCTTTGTCCATAAAGGTATTCAAAGTACGAGTCAATGCGCCGCGGAAACCAGCAAGGTGAGTACCACCATCACGTTGAGGGATGTTGTTGGTGAAACAGTAGATGTTTTCTTGGAAACCATCGTTCCACTGCATTGCCACTTCAACCGAGATGCCATCTTCACGCTCTGAGTTAAAGTGGAACACTTTATCGTGAATTGGCGTTTTGTTGGTATTTAGGTGAGTAACAAAGGCTTGAATACCACCTTCGTACATGAAGTGATCGTTTTTATCATCTTCACGCTCATCGCTTAATTTAATCGATACGCCGGAGTTAAGGAACGACAGCTCACGTAGACGCTTAGCTAGAATTTCGTAATGGAATTCGGTATCAGTAAACGTTTCGCCGCTTGGCCAGAAACGAATCATGGTACCAGTGTCTGCCGTGTCGCCGACCACAGCAAGTGGCGCGTCAGGAACACCATGGCGATAAGTTTGAGTGTGAATGTGACCACCGCGTTTGATGGTTAACTCAACTTTTTCAGATAGGGCGTTTACAACTGAAACACCAACACCGTGCAGACCACCAGAAACCTTGTACGAGTTATCGTCAAACTTACCACCAGCGTGAAGAACCGTCATGATTACTTCGGCAGCAGAGACTTTCTCTTCAGAGTGCATTTCGGTTGGAATACCACGACCATCATCAGAAACAGATACTGAGTTATCCTCATGGATCGTCACTACGATGTCTTTACAGTGACCTGCCAACGCTTCATCTATTGAGTTATCCACCACCTCAAAAACCATGTGGTGCAAACCGGTACCATCATCAGTGTCGCCGATGTACATTCCAGGACGCTTACGTACTGCGTCCAGACCCTTCAGTACTTTAATACTCGATGAATCGTAATTATCAGACATGAGCTACTCTCTCACTATTTATCCTTGTTCTATTGTGCCATGTTCCACATGAAACATCTTGCCTTTATCATCTCGCATGTCTGCGATTTGATGCTCGGTAATAGAACTTACAAAAACTTGAGCCCCCGTCGCTTTTAAACAATCGGCAAGACGTTTACGACGTTGGCTATCTAATTCAGACGCGAAATCATCAATCAAATAGATGCACTGCTTACCCGTCTGCTGAGTCAAGTGCTGACCTTGAGCAACGCGCAGTGCGCACACCATCAATTTTAATTGACCTCGTGACAGAACATCTTCAACTGGTGTTCCGTTCACTTTAATTCTCAAATCTGCCTTGTTTGGGCCACTGACCGTGTAACCCAATGCTTGATCACGGTCGAAATTGTTTTCCAGCAACTCACTATAGGCGGTATCTTTTTCCCACCCACGGTAATACTTGAGCTGGATTTCAAACTCTGGCAAAAATGCTTGGCACAAGGCTTGTGCCTGGCCACCCAGTTGCGCGACATATTCCGATCGCCACTCACTGATTTGCTCGGCCAAAGTCGCGAGCTGCTGATCCCAATAGCTAAGCTCACGATAGCTTCTGGCGGTTTTGAGCAGGGCATTACGCTGCTTATTTAAACGCTTAAAACGCCCCCATGCGTCATAAAAAGCGCTTTGGCTATGGAACACACCCCAATCAATAAATGCGCGGCGATGTTTCGGTCCGTCGGTAAGCAATTCAAACCCTTCCGGGTGAATTAACTGCAACGGAATAACCTTGGCAAGCTGAGCTAACTTTTGCCCAGACTGACCGCCTATTTTAACCTCTGTTGAGCCATCACGCTGCTTATTAATGCCAACCGGTAACTCAAATTGATCCGAGTTCAAAAAAAGCGCAGTTTCTTGGTCATTATTTGCTTCCGGTTGACGAATTCTACCGTGGACAAATAACTCATCGCATTGATTTTGAATCACTCTTCCAGTTAGCGAACTTTTAAACGAACGCCCATGGCCGAGCATATAAATGGCTTCAAGCACACTGGTCTTACCGCTGCCGTTCGGGCCGATAAGAAAGTTAAAGCCTGATGATAGTTCAATATCACAGGCTTTAATATTACGAAACTGCTGTATGATTAAGCGGTTAAGAGGCATTCAAGTTCGGCTTATAAACGAATTGGCATAACCACATACATGGCGCTATCGTCTTCAGAATTTTCAATCAAAGCACTGGCGTTAGCATCCGACATCGACACGCGAACATTGTCGCAACGCAGTGTATTCAGCACATCAAGCACATAACTCACGTTAAAGCCGATCTCGATAGGCTCGCCCTCAAAGCTGACATCAAGCATTTCTTCCGCTTCTTCTTGCTCAGGGTTATTAGCAGTAATGCACATCTCTTCACCGCTGAGATTCACTCGCACGCCGCGGAATTTTTCATTCGACAAAATCGCCGCGCGAGAAAATGCTTGGCGCAGTTCATCACAGCCAGCGATTAACGTTTTAGTGGTGCTTTGTGGCATAACGCGGCGGTAATCCGGGAAACGGCCATCAACCAACTTTGAGGTAAACACAAAGTTGTTCACTTCTGCGCGCACATTTGAACTGCCGATTTGCAAAACCACGGTTTGCTCTGGTGCATCAAGCAATTTAACCAATTCCTGTACACCTTTGCGCGGTACGATAATTTGCTGTTGAGCAAATTCGCCATCTAATTCGGTGCGAGCCACTGCCATACGGTGGCCATCGGTTGCGACGCTGCGCAAAGTGCTACCATCGATTTCAAACAACATACCATTGAGGTAATAACGCACATCTTGGTTTGCCATCGAAAACTGGGTTTTTTCAATCAAACCTTTCAGGTCAGCTTGAGTCATGGTGACTTCAACGTCACTTTGCCAGTCTTCAATGTTAGGAAAGTCATTGGCCGGTAAGATCGACAAAGAAAAACGACTGCGTCCAGAACGAACTTGCACGCGATCGCCTTCGTAAACAAACGTGATCACGGCATCGTCAGGTAAACCGCGGCAAATATCGAGAAATTTGCGTGATGGTACGGTAATGCTGCCCGATTCCCATTCACCCTCTAAGCTCACACGACTGATCAATTCCACTTCTAAGTCAGTTGCCGTCATCGACAATTGGTTATCTTCGACTTTAATCAGTAAATTACCGAGAATCGGTAAACTTGGACGGCCACCTAAAGCGCCCGACACTTGCTGCAAAGGCTTTAACAGATGACTACGTTCAATAGTAAATTTCATAGTGCGCTCTTAACGATTAGCTGTGAATAAGTATAGTGCTTAGGATACGCATAACGCGATGATTTAAGAAGAAAGAGTACGAATCAAGTTCGAATAATCTTCTTTAATATCGTGGCTTTCTTCACGCAATTGTTCGATTTTACGACATGCGTGCAGAACAGTGGTGTGGTCGCGACCACCAAAGGCATCACCGATTTCCGGCAAGCTGTGGTTAGTCAACTCTTTAGACAGTGCCATCGCCAACTGACGTGGACGTGCAACAGAACGCGAACGACGTTTTGACAGCAGATCCGCGACTTTAATCTTGTAGTATTCAGCGACGGTTTTTTGAATGTTATCTATGGTCACCAACTTCTCTTGCAGCGCAAGCAGATCACGCAGCGCTTCACGAACAAAATCAATCGTAATTGGTCGGCCAGTAAAGTTTGCGTTGGCAATCACGCGATTAAGTGCGCCTTCAAGCTCACGAACGTTAGAGCGCAAGCGCTTAGCAATAAAGAACGCTACTTCATCAGCAAGATGAATTTGGTGATCTTCGGCTTTCTTCATCAAAATCGCCACGCGTGTTTCTAGCTCAGGCGGTTCAATCGCTACCGTTAAACCCCAGCCAAAGCGCGACTTCAAGCGATCTTCTACGCCGTTGATCTCTTTCGGATAACGGTCAGAAGTCAAAATGATTTGCTGATTGCCTTCAAGCAATGCGTTGAACGTGTGGAAAAACTCTTCTTGAGAACGCTCTTTGTTAGCAAAGAATTGAATATCATCAATAAGTAACGCATCAACACTGCGATAGTAACGCTTAAACTCTTCAATCGCATTGTTTTGTAGTGCTTTCACCATGTCTTGAACGAAACGTTCAGAGTGCATGTAAACGACTTTGGCATTGGGATTGTTATCCACAATTGCGTTGCCCACCGCGTGAAGCAAGTGTGTTTTACCTAAACCTGTACCACCGTAGAGAAACAGCGGATTATACGCAGCGCCTGGATTATCAGACACTTGGCGCGCCGCAGCCAAACCTAATTGGTTGGATTTACCCTCAACGAAATTGTTGAATTTATGTTTAGGGTTGACGTTGGAACGATGGTTAATGTCTGCCATCGCTTCTCTGTCGTCATCCCAAGTTTTGTGGATCGGTTTACGGGCTTGTAGTTGCGCAGGCGCAGACGACTCAGCGGCAACATCCGCAGGAGTACGTTGACGCTGTTGTCTTGGCTCTGCTACTGGGCGAGAAACTGGCTTGCTGCCGACTTCAAAACGCAGGCTAGGAATATCGTTGCCACAATATTCCTGCAACAGACGATTAATGTTGTTGAGGTATTTATCGCGCACCCAATCCAACACAAAACGGTTCGGTGCAAACAAGGTGAGAGTATTGTCATTTAGCTCCGCTTGTAACGGACGAACCCACATGCTGAATTCTGTTGCTGGTAGCTCTTCTTGAAGCTGTTGCAGACACTGCAACCAAAGCGAAGATGACACGTTGCCCCCACTCAATAAATCGACGATCGGAAAAGAACGACAATCTTACCTGTTGATAACCAAGATCGCCAGCAAATGATCGTTGATCCAGTGAATAAGATCTAAGTTATTCACAATGATTTCGCCCGATTAGATGAGATCTGCACACCTCGTACTATTTTTACTCACAGTTTGATCCACATTTGAGTGTTTTTGGCCGGATCCTGCTGATGGTGATAACTGTGTGAATGAAAAAAGTTACCCACGCAAAATCCACGACTTATCCTATAAATGAGTATGGCTTATACAAACTTATTCCGAAGCCATCTAGGTTATCTCACTTAGTTATTTATCTAATTAACAGTAGGTAAAGTAGAATTCTGTACTATAAAAAATAAGGATTCACATTATGAAAAACTGGTTAAAGGTGGCGATCGCCGCTATTGCTCTTTCTGCAGCAAGTGTTCAAGCCGCGACTGAAGTCAAAGTAGGCATGTCTGGACGCTATTTTCCATTTACGTTTGTTAAACAAGATAAGCTTCAAGGCTTTGAAGTAGACCTGTGGGACGAGATTGGTAAGCGTAACGATTACACGGTGAAATATGTCACCGCCAACTTTTCAGGTCTATTTGGTCTGTTAGAAACCGGCCGTATCGACACCATTTCTAACCAAATTACCATCACCAAAGAACGCCAAGCTAAATACCTATTTGCCGATCCGTATGTGGTTGATGGCGCGCAGATCACGGTACGCAAAGGTAATAATGCAATCAAAGGTCTTGATGATCTGGCAGGAAAAACCGTTGCGGTAAACTTAGGATCGAACTTTGAACAGCTACTGAAGAAGTACGATACGCAAGGCAAGATCAATATTAAAACCTACGACACAGGTATTGAACACGATGTTGCTCTTGGCCGTGCCGATGCCTTTGTGATGGATAGACTCTCCACACTGCAACTTATCAAAGAAACCGGCTTACCATTGCAACTGGCTGGTCAACCGTTTGAAACCATCGAAAATGCTTGGCCATTCGTGAACAACGAAAAAGGTCAACGCCTACAAAAAGAAGTTAACCAAGCACTGGCTGCAATGCGTGAAGACGGCACTTTGGCTAAAATTTCTGAAAAATGGTTTGATGCCGATATCACCAAATAAATCGTCATCCTAACCAGGTTCTAAGCACTGCGTTTGCCGATGCAGTATAAAGGTGGAATTTCGATTCCACCTTTTCTTATCTCTAAAAGGTACCGCTATGGGTTTTGATTTTGATTACATGCTGGGTTTAATGCCAATCCTGCTTAAATACCTCAGTACCACAATGGAAATGGCGTGTTGGGGCATGGTGTTTGCGTTGATACTCTCGGTGGTTCTCGCCAACATTCGTGTTTTTCAAATTCCAGTGCTGAATCAAATCAGCCAGCTTTACATCAGCTTCTTTCGTGGCACGCCGCTACTGGTGCAGTTATTTCTGCTTTATTATGGGCTGCCACAAATTTTCCCTATCTTAGTTGGCTTAGATGCCTTTTCGGCAGCCGTGATTGGGTTAACCCTGCACTTTGCCGCGTATATGGCAGAAAGCATTCGCGCAGCGATCATCGGTATCGACCGCAGTCAGATGGAAGCTAGTTTGTCGGTCGGAATGACGGTTCCACAAGCGATGCGCCGAGTCATTCTGCCGCAAGCCACTCGCGTTGCTCTGCCTTCATTAATGAATTATTTCATTGATATGATCAAATCCACCTCGCTGGCGTTTACTTTAGGCGTGGCTGAAATCATGGCCAAAGCGCAAATGGAAGCCTCATCGAGCTTTCGATTTTTTGAGGCTTTCTTAGCGGTCGCCCTGATTTATTGGGGTGTGGTGCTGATTTTGACGCGAATTCAAACCTGGGCAGAAACCAAACTCAATAAGGCGTACGTGCGATGATTAAATTAGCCAACATTCATAAACGCTTTGGCGACAGTGAAATACTCAAAGGGATTGATTTAGAGATTAATCGCGGTGAGATCATTGTGGTGATCGGCTCAAGTGGTACCGGTAAATCTACTTTGCTGCGCTGCATTAACTTTTTAGAAAAGGCCGATCAAGGTCATATCACCATTGATGACATTAGTGTTGACGTAGAACGTTACAGCAGAGCCGAAGAATTAGCGCTCAGACGAAAAACCGGTTTTGTGTTTCAAAACTACGCATTATTTGCTCACATGAATGCCAGACAAAATATTGCAGAAGGGCTTATCACGGTGCGCGGTTGGAACAAACAGCAAGCCTTAGATAAAGCACAGCAGATTTTGGACGATATTGGTTTAGGTGATAAGGGTGATGCGTATCCAGCGTCACTGTCTGGCGGTCAGCAGCAACGAGTCGGAATTGGCCGCGCGATGGCACTACAACCAGAACTGTTGCTATTTGATGAACCAACTTCAGCGTTAGACCCAGAATGGGTTGGAGAAGTGCTGGCACTAATGAAAAAGTTAGCCACGCAGCACCAAACCATGCTAGTGGTCACCCATGAAATGCAGTTTGCTCGAGAGGTCGCCGATCGAGTGATCTTCATGGCAGAAGGGCACATTGTCGAACAAGGTTCGCCTCAACAACTGTTCGGCAACCCGCAAGATCCACGCTTGCAAAAGTTTCTTCGCCAAGTTGGAGTCGAATAAAGTTCGAGGATCAAACTCGATCGATCCTTGAGATTTCGTTCACACTCCGTATAATCGCCCGGCCGGAATATCTCATGACTCCAGTCATTGACACTGAGGGTCACTGTGATTACAATTCCGCCTCTTTGTTGAGAGGCGTCGGTGTTTTCCTCTTTAATTAAAAGAGTAAACGGAAGCCCACGCCGGGTTAACATTGACCTAAAACTACTGATCAGTAAAGGTAATAAACATGAAACGCACTTTTCAACCTTCAGTTCTAAAGCGCAAACGTACTCACGGTTTCCGTGCTCGTATGGCAACTAAGAACGGTCGTAAAGTAATTAATGCACGTCGTGCAAAAGGCCGTAAGCGCCTATCAAAATAATCGCTCGTTTATTTTGAATACGTACGCGTTCAATCGGGAGTTACGTCTGTTAACTCCCGAACATTATCAAAATGTCTTTCAGCAAGCTCACCGAGCAGGCTCACCTCATTTCACCATCATCGCTCGTAATAACAACCTATCTCATCCTCGACTAGGTTTAGCCGTTCCGAAAAAGCAAATTAAAACCGCCGTTGGCCGTAATCGCTTTAAACGTTTGGCCCGCGAGAGCTTTCGTAATAAACAACATCAACTTCCAAGCAAAGATTTTGTTGTCATTGCCAAGAAAAGCGCTCAGGATCTGAGCAATGAAGAAATGTTCCAGTTGTTTGATAAGCTATGGCATCGCCTGTCTCGCCCCTCGCGTGGTTAGCCATCGGGCTAGTCTACTTATACCGCTGGCTAATTAGTCCACTAATTGGTCCACGTTGCCGCTTTACGCCAACGTGCTCTAGGTATGCGATCGAAGCACTGAAAGCTCACGGTTTTGTAAAAGGGTGTTGGTTATCAGGCAAACGTCTATTAAAATGCCACCCTTTGAATGAAGGTGGGTATGACCCAGTACCGCCAAACCAAAAACATGACAGAGATAAATAACGATGGATTCTCAACGTAATATCCTGTTAATCGCGCTAGCACTGGTTTCTTTTCTGCTTTTCCAACAATGGCAAACAGCAAAGAACCCAGCTCCTCAGCCGGTTGAACAGACTCAATCAAGCAGCTCGCTACCTGCGCCGTCACTGGCTGATGATTTAGACCCGGCTCCTGGAGCAACTCAGGCATCGGCAAAAACCATTACCGTTAAAACTGATGTATTGACTCTGTCTATTGACACAGTTGGTGGTGATGTCGTTACTGCAAAACTAAACAAATACGACGAAGAGCTTGATTCTAATACTCCTTTTGTATTGCTAAAGAATTCACCTAGCCACCAATTTATCGCCCAAAGCGGTCTGATTGGCGCTCAAGGTATCGATTTAACCAGCAACAATCGTCCTAGCTACCAAGTTCAAGGCGATAGCTTCACTCTGGACGAAGGCCAGGATGAACTTCGCGTTCCAATGACTTACAGCGCAAACGGCATTGATTACACCAAGACTTTCGTTCTCAAGCGTGGCAGCTACGCAATGGACGTCGTTTATGATGTAGCTAACCACTCAGGCAGCAATGCAACGGTTGGTATGTACGCGCACTTACGTCAAAGTGTTGTCGATGACGGTGGCAGCATCACTATGCCGACTTACCGCGGCGGTGCTTACTCAAGCGAAGACACTCGCTACAAAAAATACAGCTTTGACGATATGCAAGACCGCAACCTGTCTATCCCGCTACCAAGCGGTAAAGGCTGGGCGGCTATGATTCAACACTATTTCGCCACCGCATGGATTCCGCGTAACGAGCCAGGTACTAGCCTTTACACTCGCGTTATCGGCAACGTTGGCGATATCGGTCTGCGCATGCCAAACAAAACCATCGCAGATGGTAGCCAAGCGGAAATGAAAGCGACACTTTGGGTTGGACCTAAACTGCAAGACCAAATGGCGGCAGTGGCTCCAAACCTAGACTTGGTAGTTGACTACGGTTGGCTATGGTTTATCGCAAAACCTCTTCACTCACTGCTTTCATTCATTCAAAGCTTCGTGGGTAACTGGGGTGTAGCAATCATGTGCTTGACCTTCATCGTTCGTGGCGCAATGTACCCACTAACCAAAGCGCAATACACCTCAATGGCCAAAATGCGCATGCTGCAACCTAAATTGGCTGCAATGCGTGAACGTATCGGTGATGATCGCCAACGTATGAGCCAAGAGATGATGGCGCTGTACAAGCAAGAGAAAGTAAACCCATTGGGTGGCTGTCTACCGCTAGTACTGCAAATGCCAATCTTCATCTCGCTCTACTGGGCATTGATGGAATCGGTTGAGCTTCGTCACTCACCATTCTTTGGTTGGATTCATGACTTGTCAGCGCAAGACCCTTACTACATCTTGCCGATCCTAATGGGTGCAAGTATGTTCATGATCCAAAAAATGAGCCCATCAACAGTAACGGATCCAATGCAGCAAAAGATCATGACCTTTATGCCGGTGATGTTTACTGCATTCTTCTTGTTCTTCCCATCAGGCCTAGTACTTTACTGGTTGGTGTCGAACGTAGTGACGCTGATTCAGCAAACTCTGATTTATAAGTCACTAGAGAAAAAAGGCTTACACTCCAAGAAGTAAAAGCAAATTGACTTGATAAAGGCGGCCTAAAAGGTCGCCTTTTTGTTTTTGGCTGATTACAATTCAGCTAATCATTTAATCCACAGAGTTGGCATTCAATACACCAACCACAGGCAAAACTATGACCACAGAGACCATTGTTGCTCAAGCGACCGCATTAGGTCGTGGTGGCGTCGGAATCATTCGTGTTTCAGGCCCGCTCGCGGCACACGTTGCACGCGAAGTCACCGGCAAAGAATTACGTCCTCGCTACGCAGAATACCTGCCATTTAAAGCGCAAGACGGTATGCAACTTGACCAAGGCATCGCACTTTTCTTCCCTAATCCAAACTCGTTTACGGGTGAAGATGTGCTCGAACTGCAAGGTCATGGTGGCCCAGTCGTGATGGACATGTTGATTAATCGCATCCTCAAGATTGAAGGTATTCGCACCGCTAAGCCAGGTGAGTTCTCTGAACGGGCATTCCTTAACGATAAGCTTGATTTAGCCCAAGCTGAAGCGATAGCCGACCTTATCGACGCCAGTTCTGAGCAAGCTGCCAAGTCCGCGCTACAGTCGCTACAAGGGGCATTTTCCAGCCGAATTAATCAGCTGGTGGAATCGCTCATCCATCTGCGTATTTACGTTGAAGCGGCGATTGATTTTCCAGAAGAAGAGATCGACTTTTTGGCTGACGGTAAAGTGGCCAGCGATTTACAAGCCATCATCGATAACCTCAACTCAGTGCGTAAAGAAGCCAACCAAGGCGCGATTTTACGTGAAGGGATGAAAGTGGTGATCGCAGGGCGTCCTAACGCAGGTAAATCGAGCTTGCTTAACGCTTTATCAGGTAAAGAGTCTGCGATTGTAACCGATATCGCCGGCACCACTCGCGACGTACTGCGCGAGCACATCCACATTGATGGTATGCCATTGCACATCATCGATACCGCAGGTCTGCGCGTCGCTTCTGATGAAGTCGAACGCATTGGTATTGAACGAGCTTGGGAAGAAATCGCTCAAGCGGATCGAGTGCTATTTATGGTTGATGGCACCACCACAGACGCCACCGATCCTCGTGAGATTTGGCCAGATTTTGTCGATCGTTTGCCACCCGAAATGGGCATGACGGTCATTCGCAACAAAGTTGATCAAACTAAAGAGTCTCTTGGTATTTGCCACGTAAACTCACCAACCCTGATTCGCCTTTCCGCGAAAACCGGTGATGGTGTTGATGCGCTACGCTCGCATCTTAAAGAGTGTATGGGCTTTGCTGGTAATAGCGAAGGCGGCTTTATGGCACGTCGACGTCACCTCGAAGCAATTGAGCATGCCGCGCAGCACTTAGATACCGGACAGCAACAGCTAGAAGGCTATATGGCAGGTGAAATATTGGCGGAAGAGTTACGTATTGCTCAGCAATATTTAAGTGAAATCACTGGCGAATTCAGCTCTGACGATTTACTTGGCCGTATTTTCTCTTCATTCTGTATCGGCAAATAATTCAACGACAAGCGATGCTTAACAAGGACAACGCATGATACAAATCATTACCGGCAGCACTTTAGGTGGTGCGGAATATGTGGGCGATCATTTAAGTGATCTCCTCATCGAACAAGGCCACGAGACCACTATCCACAACCAACCTGATTTGGCAGAGATCCCCGCACAAGGCACTTGGTTGATCATCACGTCAACCCATGGAGCGGGGGATTATCCAGACAATATCCAACCCTTTATTGCCGCGCTACAAGACACGCCACCACGCATGAGTAACGTTAAGTATGCCGTGATCGCGATTGGCGACTCTAGCTACGATACGTTCTGTGAAGCAGGCAAACACGCCTACGATTTACTGCAAGATATTGGCGCAACCCCAATAACGGATTGCTTAACCATCGACGTAACTGTCGATGCATTGCCAGAAGAAGCTGCGGAAGCGTGGTTAAAAGAGCATATTGAGCAGTTCTAAATCATCATAATGATAAAAAAAAGCAGCCTAGAGCTGCTTTTTTTATACATCAGATAGGGACTAAGTTGGGGATAATCGGTGACTGAAAAAAATACCGTTCATTATTTAACCAATTGAGCTGTGTATAAATAGATCGTTTTCCAGTGATTAACCTATAGTTATCCAAATGATAACTTTGAAGGTAACCACCCCTTGTGTATAAGTGCCAATTTTGATCCCAGCTAATCCTCGCTTAGATCAGGATCAGATCACATGATATGATCCATTTCAGATCCATGATCTTGTTGATCATTTTTCGGTTATCCACAAAGATCGTCGATCCTAATAATAGTACTAATAAAAAAGATCTCTATATAGATCTTATATATATTAAGTATCAGGACCTTAAATTAAAAAATACAAAACCGATTTTCTCTGTGTTGGAAAGAAGGTAGAATGTCGCTCTTTTATCTATCTCATACTCGCTTGGATACCAGAGGTCGGTTCATGCTTTACCACGAAACATTTGACGTCATCGTAGTTGGTGGCGGTCATGCAGGAACGGAAGCCGCACTTGCAGCAGCAAGAACAGGGCAAAAAACCCTCTTATTGACTCACAATATTGATACTTTAGGTCAAATGTCATGCAACCCAGCAATTGGTGGCATCGGCAAAGGACACTTAGTCAAGGAAGTTGATGCTATGGGCGGTTTGATGGCAGAAGCCATCGATCACGCTGGTATCCAGTTCAGAACATTAAATGCATCGAAAGGCCCGGCAGTTCGAGCCACCCGTGCTCAAGCTGATCGCGCTCTTTACAAAGCTTATGTTCGCCACGCTCTTGAAAACGCTCCTAATCTGACGTTATTCCAACAGTCAGTGGATGATCTGATTGTTGAAAATGATCAAGTCCGTGGAGTTGTGACTCAAATGGGCCTTAAATTTCACTCTAAAGCGGTTGTATTGACCGTTGGCACCTTCCTTGGTGGAAAGATCCATATTGGCCTAGAAAACTTCGCAGGAGGCCGCGCAGGCGATCCTCCATCGATCGCTCTTGCTGATCGTTTGCGTGCTTTACCGTTTCGCGTTGATCGCTTGAAAACCGGTACACCACCACGCATTGACGCGCGCAGTGTCGATTTTTCTCAGCTAGAAGCACAACATGGTGATAACCCAACACCGGTGTTTTCATTCATGGGTAAACGTGAGCATCATCCGCATCAAATTCCTTGTTACATCACTCACACCAATGAGAAAACTCATGATGTGATTCGTAACAACCTTGATCGTAGCCCAATGTATTCAGGGGTTATTGAAGGTATTGGTCCGCGTTACTGTCCGTCAATTGAAGACAAAGTGATGCGTTTTGCGGATAAGAACAGCCACCAAATCTTTATCGAACCTGAAGGGTTAAATACTCACGAACTTTATCCAAATGGCATCTCCACCAGCTTGCCATTTGATGTTCAAGTCAAGATCGTTCAATCAATGAAAGGTTTTGAAAACGCGCATATTGTTCGTCCAGGTTACGCGATTGAATACGATTTCTTTGATCCTCGCGATCTCAAACAAACCTACGAAACTAAGTTTGTGTCTGGTCTGTTCTTTGCGGGACAAATCAACGGCACCACGGGTTACGAAGAGGCTGCAGCCCAGGGCTTGATGGCGGGTCTGAACGCGAGTTTGTTCAGTCAAGACAAAGAGGGTTGGAGCCCACGACGCGATCAGGCCTACATGGGCGTGTTAATCGATGATCTTTCTAGCATGGGTACCAAAGAGCCGTACCGCATGTTTACCTCGCGTGCGGAATACCGTTTGTTACTGCGTGAAGACAATGCTGATTTACGTTTGACTGAAAAAGCCCATGAGCTTGGTTTGATCGATGAAAACCGCTGGATGCGTTTTAATCAGAAAATCGAAAACATTGAAGCTGAGCGTCAACGTTTGAGCAGTTTGTGGGTTAATCCAAATTCTCAAGGCATTGAGAAATTGAATGGATTACTCAAAACTCCAATCGTACGCGAAGCCAGTGGTGAAGATCTGCTGCGTCGTCCAGAAATGACATACGATCAACTGGTTGAACTTGAAGCCTTTGCTCCTGCGTTGGCTGATGATCAAGCGGCAGAACAAGTTGAAATTCAAGTTAAGTACGAAGGTTACATTAAGCGCCAGCATGACGAGATTGAGAAATCGCTGCGCCATGAACACACTAAGTTGCCATTCGATCTTGATTACCGCGATGTAAAAGGGTTATCAAACGAAGTGGTGGCCAAACTCAACGAAGCCAAACCTGAAACCTTAGGCATTGCTTCGCGTATTTCAGGTATCACGCCTGCAGCCATCTCGATTCTGTTAGTCCACCTCAAAAAGCAAGGGCTACTGAAGAAGGGAGAGGCAGCATAATGAACGCGCTGCGTGAACAACTTGATGCATTAATCGCTAAAACCGATTTAGAAGTGTCCGATCAGCAAAGAAGCCAACTCGTTGGCTATGTCCAATTGTTGGACAAATGGAATAAAGCGTATAATCTGACATCTGTGCGCAACCCAAGTGATATGTTAGTTAAGCATATTCTTGATAGTATAGTGGTCAGTACTCACTTACGTGGTGAGCACTTTATTGATGTGGGCACAGGTCCTGGTTTACCAGGAATACCGTTGGCGATAATGAATCCACAGAAACAATTCACCCTGCTCGACAGCCTGGGAAAACGGATTCGATTTATCAAGCAAGTGATTCACGAGCTTAAGATCGAAAATGTGACCCCTGTCCAAAGTCGAGTTGAAGAATTTCAACCTCCAGTCAAATTTCATGGTGTACTAAGTCGAGCATTTGCTTCAATGGTCGATATGGTTAATTGGTGTCATCATTTACCAGACGAGAAAGAGGGTGTGTTTCTGGCATTGAAAGGTCAAAAGCCTGACGATGAAATTGCGCTACTCCCCGACTGGTGTTCTGTGATCGATATCAAGGCGTTGAGCGTTCCCCAATTAGAGGGTGAGCGCCATCTTGTAATCTTATCGCGCAAGGGATAACAGCGAGGTTCATCGTGGGTAAAATTGTAGCAATCGCCAACCAAAAAGGTGGCGTTGGAAAAACAACAACGTGTATTAACTTAGCGGCATCAATGGCGGCGACCAAGCGTAAGATCTTAGTTGTCGATCTCGATCCGCAAGGTAATGCCACTATGGCCAGCGGCGTCGATAAATACCAAGTCGATGCAACCGCGTATGAGTTGTTAGTTGAAGATGTGCCATTTGAAGAAGTGGTGTGCAAAAAAACCACTGGCCATTATGATTTGATTCCTGCTAACGGTGACGTAACGGCCGCTGAAATTAAATTAATGGAAGTGTTCGCGCGCGAAGTTCGCTTGAAAAATGCATTGGCGAGCGCCCGTGAGCATTACGATTTTATTTTTATTGATTGTCCACCAGCGCTGAATTTACTGACCATCAATGCGATGGCTGCGGCCGACTCCGTGTTGGTCCCAATGCAATGTGAGTATTTCGCTCTGGAAGGTTTAACCGCATTGATGGACACCATTAGCAAGCTGTCTGCTGTGGTAAATGAAAATCTTAAAATTGAAGGTTTGCTGCGTACTATGTACGATCCACGCAACCGACTATCAAACGAAGTGTCTGAGCAGCTTAAAAAACACTTCGGCAATAAAGTTTACCGTACCGTTATTCCACGTAATGTGCGCTTAGCTGAAGCGCCAAGCCACGGTAAACCAGCAATGTATTACGACAAGTATTCTGCCGGTGCGAAATCTTATTTGGCGCTCGCGGGTGAAATGCTGCGTCGTGAAGAAGTTGCTGCTTAATAATATTAACTAAAGGAATTCATCTACATGTCTAAACGTGGTTTAGGTAAAGGGCTTGATGCTCTGCTTTCTACAAGTTCTGTGGCTCGTGAAAAACAGCAAACGGCGATTCAAAGCCAAGCGTTGTCTGCTGATGGTGAGTTAGTTGAACTGTCAGTATCAAGCTTGAAGCCAGGAGTTTACCAACCACGTAAAGATATGTCGCACGAAGCGCTTGAAGAGCTGGCTGCTTCGATTGAATCCCAAGGTATTATTCAGCCTATCGTCGTTCGACCTGTTGATGACAAATATGAAATCATCGCTGGTGAACGTCGTTGGCGCGCAGCAAGGCACGCTGGGCTTCGCCAAGTGCCTTGTATTATCAAAGCTGTGGAAGATCGCGCTGCAATCGCGATGGCTTTGATTGAAAACATTCAGCGTGAAGATCTCAATGTTATTGAGGAAGCTCAAGCGCTGGAACGCCTCCAAGATGAGTTCACACTCACTCACCAACAAGTTGCTGACGTGATCGGGAAATCCCGTGCGACCGTTAGTAACCTACTACGTCTGAACATGCTCGACGAGCAAGTGAAAACGTTAGTAGCCTCCAAACAGCTAGAAATGGGCCATGCTCGAGCACTGTTGGTTCTTGAAAAAGACCAGCAAATTGAAATCGCTCACATGGTTGCCAAAAAGCAACTTACCGTCCGCCAAACTGAAAAAATTGTCAAAAAGTGTCTTGAACCACAGTCTGACGTAAAAAATGAGCCAGAAGACTTAGATGCGCAACAAATCTCGCATAAATTGGGTGAAAAACTCGGTGTAAAAGTGAATATTGTTCGTTCTAAGAGCGGCAAGGCAAAAATGACAATCAGTGTTGATGAACCTCACAAATTAGAACAGCTAATTGCCAAGCTCGAAGGCTAAATGAGATAATTGATCTAAATCAATTGTTCTTAAAAGCAATTATTTGTTGAGAAGTTGTCGGTTACTAAACAAAATTGTAACTTTTTACGCTGATTAGATTGCAATCCAATTAGCTGACCGTATAATTTCGCCAATTTCCCCACTGCAATTTAAGTTTTTAATAATGGGGATATTACTAGAGGTACGAATACATGGTGGCTGCGTTAGCTAGACCAGGACGAGAGCTTGCTAAGCGATTGTTGATGATCCAGTCGAGCGCGGTCATTTTAGTAGCAATAGGAACCACGCTAGCCGTGAATGCTGAATGGGGATTTTCAGCGCTGGTCGGTGGCGGCATTTTTGTCATCGCCAATACCGTATTCGCGACATGTGCATTTCTGTTTAGTGGAGCGCGGGCTGCAAAGAAAATTACAGCTTCGTTCTACACCGGAGAGGCACTGAAGATTCTCATCACGGTGGCACTCTTTTCCTTAGTCTACATGTATATGCAGGTGGAACTCGTTCCCCTTAAGCTAACCTATTTGCTGGCTCTCGGTATTAATATCTTTGCGCCAGTGCTATTCATTAACAACAAAAAATAGGATGAGTTATGGCTGCGCCAGGTGAAGCGCTAACTTCGTCCGGTTACATTGAACACCATTTAACTAACCTTTCTTTACATTCGCTAGGTTTAGTTGAAGAGGCGTCAAGTTTCTGGAACGTACATATCGATAGCCTGTTTTTTTCTTTGTTCACAGGGCTGATTTTCTTAGGAATTTTCCGCTCAGTAGCGAAGAAGGCAACAGTAGGTGTACCGGGTAAGCTTCAGTGTGCTGTAGAAATGATCGTTGAATTTGTCGCGGAGAACGTCAAAGACACCTTTCATGGACGCAACCCATTGATCGCTCCTTTAGCACTAACTATCTTTTGTTGGGTATTTTTGATGAACGTGATGGACTTAGTTCCGATCGACTTCTTACCTTACCCAGCTGAGCATTGGCTCGGTATCCCATACTTGAAAGTGGTACCTTCGGCTGATGTGAATATCACCATGGCTATGGCTCTAGGCGTATTCGCGTTGATGATTTATTACAGCATCAAAGTGAAAGGTCTAGGTGGATTCGCTAAAGAATTAGCATTACATCCATTTAATCACCCTGTCATGATTCCGTTTAACCTACTGATTGAAGTTGTTTCGCTTCTGGCTAAGCCTCTTTCACTTGGTATGCGTCTATTCGGTAACATGTTCGCGGGTGAGGTTGTATTCATTCTTTGTGCGGCAATGTTGCCATGGTGGCTACAATGGATGGGTTCACTTCCGTGGGCAATCTTCCATATTCTGGTAATCCTGATTCAAGCCTTCGTATTCATGATGTTGACAATTGTGTATCTGTCAATGGCACACGAAGACAGTGATCATTAATCATTTTTAAGCTTTTTATTTGGGCATTTAGCCAACAACTATAAATAAATTGGAGATAGTAAATGGAAACTTTACTGAGCTTTTCTGCAATCGCCGTAGGTATTATCGTCGGTCTTGCTTCTCTAGGTACTGCGATTGGTTTCGCGCTTCTAGGTGGTAAATTCCTGGAAGGTGCAGCTCGTCAACCAGAAATGGCTCCTATGCTACAAGTTAAGATGTTCATCATCGCAGGTCTTCTCGATGCGGTTCCAATGATCGGTATCGTTATCGCACTGCTATTCACTTTTGCGAACCCATTTGTTGGTCAGCTAGGTTAATCACTTATTACGTCAGACAAACTGATTTGTCTCTGATTAACACTTAGTCCAAATAGAGGGGTAGCTGTTGTGAATATGAACGCAACTCTGCTAGGTCAAGCTTTCTCGTTCGCACTGTTTGTGTGGTTCTGCATGAAATATGTATGGCCGCCACTAATGAAAGCGATCGAAGAACGTCAGAAGAAAATTGCTGACGGTCTACAAGCAGCAGAACGTGCTGCAAAAGACTTGGATCTGGCACAAGCAAACGCTTCTGAGCAACTAAAAGAAGCGAAACGCACAGCAACTGAGATCATCGAGCAAGCTAACAAGCGCAAGTCTCAAATTGTTGAAGAAGCTCGCGAGGAAGCGAAGGCGGAACGCCAGAAGATCCTTGCGAAAGCAGAAGCGGAACTTGAAGCGGAACGTAATCGCGCACGCGATGAACTACGTAAGCAAGTTGCAACTCTGGCTGTAGCTGGTGCTGAGAAAATCCTTGAGCGTTCTATCGATAAAGATGCGCACAAAGATATTCTCGACAACATTACTGCAAAACTTTAAGGGTGGGGGCGCTTATGTCTGATTTGACAACAATTGCACGCCCCTATGCTAAAGCAGCCTTTGACTTTGCTGTGGAAAAGAATGAACTCGACCTTTGGGGTCAGATGCTTTCTTTTGCCGCTGAAGTCGCAAAAAACGAACAGATGAGTGAATTCCTAACGGGTTCCGTTTCAGCCACTAAGGTTGCTGAAGTATTTGTTGCGGTTTGTGGCGAACAAGTCAACGCGCATGGCCAAAACTTTATAAAGGTGATGGCTGAGAATGGTCGATTAGTGGCCCTTCCTGATGTTTGTAAGCAGTTCTTCTTGTTAAAACAAGAACATGAAAAAGAAATCGACGTCGAGGTTATCTCCGCCGTTGAGCTTTCAGAACAGCAACAAGCAGATATCAGCGCCAAACTTGAACAGCGTCTTGAACGCAAAGTGAAGCTGAATTGCAGTATAGATGAGGCCCTGCTTGGCGGGGTGATTATTCGAGCCGGAGACCTAGTCATCGATAACTCAGCACGTGGTCGTTTGAACCGCCTGAGCGATGCATTGCAGTCTTAATGGGGATTGGAGCATGCAACTTAATTCCACGGAAATTAGCGATCTAATCAAACAGCGTATTGAATCTTTCAACGTTGTTAGTGAAGCTCGCAATGAAGGTACTATCGTATCGGTAAGCGATGGTATCATCCGCATCCACGGCCTAGCGGACGTGATGCAAGGTGAAATGATTGAATTACCGGGCGGCCGTTATGCACTAGCACTTAACCTTGAGCGTGACTCGGTTGGTGCGGTTGTAATGGGCCCATATGCCGACCTTAAGGAAGGCATGAAAGTAACAGGTACTGGTCGCATTCTTGAAGTGCCAGTTGGTCCAGAACTACTAGGTCGCGTAGTCAACACGCTAGGTGAGCCTATCGATGGTAAAGGTCCAATCGAAGCGAAATTGACTTCGCCTGTTGAAATGATTGCACCAGGTGTAATCGACCGTCAATCGGTTGATCAACCTGTACAAACTGGTTATAAGTCAGTTGACTCAATGATCCCAATCGGTCGTGGTCAGCGTGAGCTTATCATCGGTGACCGTCAGACCGGTAAAACCGCAATGGCGATCGATGCAATCATCAACCAAAAAGATTCTGGTATTTACTCTATCTACGTAGCAATCGGTCAAAAAGCTTCGACTATCGCTAACGTAGTTCGCAAACTAGAAGAGCACGGCGCGCTAGCTAACACTATCGTTGTTGTTGCTTCTGCTTCTGAATCTGCAGCGCTGCAATACCTTGCGCCATACGCAGGTTGTGCGATGGGTGAGTACTTCCGCGATCGCGGTGAAGATGCTCTGATTGTTTATGATGATCTATCAAAACAAGCTGTTGCTTATCGTCAGATCTCTCTACTACTTAAACGTCCACCAGGCCGTGAGGCATTCCCGGGTGACGTATTCTACTTACACTCTCGTCTACTAGAGCGTGCTGCTCGTGTAAACGCAGATTATGTAGAGCGTTTCACTAACGGTGAAGTGAAAGGTAAAACCGGTTCTTTGACTGCGCTACCTATCATCGAAACTCAAGCGGGTGACGTATCTGCATTCGTACCGACTAACGTAATCTCGATTACCGATGGTCAGATCTTCCTACAAACTGAGCTATTCAATGCTGGTGTTCGCCCTGCGGTTGACCCAGGTATTTCGGTATCTCGTGTAGGTGGTTCAGCGCAAACTAAGATCATTAAGAAACTATCTGGTGGTATCCGTACTGCACTAGCTTCTTATCGTGAACTTGCAGCTTTTGCTCAGTTCTCATCGGATCTTGATGAAGCGACCAAGAAGCAGCTTAACCATGGTCAAAAAGTGACAGAGCTTATGAAGCAAAAGCAATACGCTCCTATGTCTGTTTTCGACCAAGCGTTAACTATCTACGCTGCTGAGCGTGGCTACCTTGCCGACGTAGAACTGTCACAAGTTCTCGCGTTCGAAGAGGCTTTACTATCGTATGCTCGCGGTCAATACGCTGAATTAGCAGCTGAGATCGACAAGTCGGGTGCTTACAACGATGACATCGAAGCTCAGCTGAAGAAGCTGGTTGACGATTTCAAAGCAACCCAATCTTGGTAATTAGGTCGGTGGCAGTTTCTGCCACCAACTAAAGGAGAGTAACGATGGCCGGCGCAAAAGAGATACGTAATAAAATCGGTAGTGTGAAAAGCACTCAGAAAATTACGAAAGCGATGGAAATGGTAGCAGCTTCAAAAATGCGTCGTTCTCAAGATGCAATGGAAGCTTCTCGTCCATACGCGGAAACAATGCGTAAAGTGATCGGTCATGTGGCAAACGCAAACCTAGAATATCGTCATCCGTATCTAGAAGAGCGTGAAGCTAAACGTGTTGGTTACATCATCGTTTCTACTGACCGCGGTCTATGTGGTGGTTTGAACATTAACGTGTTCAAGAAAGCCATGTTGGATATGCAGTCTTGGAAAGAGAAAGGTGCTGAAGTTGAACTAGCTGTTATCGGTTCAAAAGCGACCGCTTTTTTCAACAACAGTGGCGCAAAAGTCGCAGCTCAGGTTTCAGGATTAGGCGATTCGCCTAGCTTGGAAGACCTTATCGGCTCGGTTAGCGTCATGCTGAAGAAATACGATGAAGGTGAATTGGACCGTTTATACGTAGTGTCAAACAAGTTTGTAAACACTATGGTTCAACAACCAACGATCGATCAATTACTACCTTTGCCTAAATCAGATAGCGAAGAAATGCAGCGCGATCATTCGTGGGACTACATTTACGAGCCTGAACCAAAACCTCTACTCGATGCTCTATTGCTTCGTTACGTAGAGTCACAGGTTTACCAAGGTGTCGTAGAAAACTTGGCTTGTGAGCAAGCAGCTCGAATGATTGCAATGAAGGCGGCAACTGATAACGCAACCAATCTTATTGATGACTTGGAACTGGTGTACAACAAGGCGCGTCAAGCGGCTATCACCCAAGAGTTGTCAGAGATTGTAAGCGGCGCATCAGCGGTTTAAGCATAGGTAAAACGAATTAGTTAGAGGATTAACGATGGCTACAGGTAAGATCGTACAGATCATCGGTGCAGTAGTCGACGTAGAGTTCCCACAGAGCGATGTCCCTCAGGTATACGATGCTCTGAACGTTGTCGATTCTAAAGAGCGTTTGGTTCTTGAAGTTCAACAACAACTTGGCGGTGGCGTTGTTCGCTGTATCGTCATGGGTAGCTCAGATGGTTTACGTCGTGGAATTGTAGTAGAAAATACCGGTGCTCCAATTTCAGTGCCAGTAGGTACTAAGACCCTAGGTCGTATCATGAACGTACTTGGTGATGCGATTGATGAGCGTGGTGAGATCGGTGCGGAAGAGAGCTACTCTATCCACCGTGCAGCACCAAGCTATGAAGAACAGTCAAACGAGACTGCTCTACTTGAAACAGGTGTAAAAGTAATCGACCTAATTTGTCCATTCGCTAAGGGTGGTAAAATCGGTCTATTCGGTGGTGCAGGTGTAGGTAAGACCGTTAACATGATGGAGCTTATCAACAACATCGCACTACAACACTCAGGTTTGTCTGTATTCGCAGGTGTTGGTGAGCGTACTCGTGAAGGTAACGATTTCTACTTCGAAATGCAGGAAGCTGGTGTTGTAAACATCGAAAAACCTGAAGAATCAAAAGTAGCGATGGTTTACGGTCAGATGAACGAGCCACCGGGCAACCGTCTACGTGTTGCACTGACTGGTCTAACAATGGCAGAGCGTTTCCGTGACGAAGGTCGTGACGTACTGTTGTTCATCGATAACATTTACCGTTACACCCTTGCGGGTACTGAGGTTTCGGCACTTCTAGGTCGTATGCCTTCAGCGGTAGGTTACCAGCCAACGCTAGCGGAAGAGATGGGTGTTCTACAAGAACGTATCACGTCAACTAAACAAGGTTCTATCACGTCTGTACAGGCGGTATACGTACCTGCGGATGACTTGACTGACCCATCACCAGCAACGACGTTCGCGCACTTAGATGCAACGGTTGTACTTAACCGTAACATCGCAGCAATGGGTTTGTACCCAGCGATCGACCCACTAGATTCAACGTCTCGTCAGCTTGACCCATTGGTTGTTGGTCAAGAGCACTACGACATCGCGCGTAACGTGCAACAGACGCTTCAGCGCTATAAAGAGCTGAAAGACATCATTGCAATTCTAGGTATGGACGAGCTGTCAGAAGACGACAAGCAAGTAGTATCTCGTGCACGTAAGATTGAGCGTTTCCTAACTCAGCCTTACCACGTAGCAGAAGTATTTACTGGCGACCCAGGCATCTACGTATCTCTTAAAGATACTCTACGTGGATTCAAAGGCCTACTAGCAGGTGAGTACGACGACGTCCCTGAGCAAGCCTTCATGTACTGCGGTACTATCGAAGACGCGCTAGAGAATGCGAAGAAGCTATAAGGCTAACTAGGAGGCGATATGGCAGCAATAACCTTTCACCTAGACGTCGTCAGCGCAGAGAAACGTTTGTTCTCTGGCCGTGTTGAAACGTTTCAGGTGTCCGGTAGCGAAGGTGAGCTTGGTATTTTCCATGGCCACACTCCGCTGCTGACCGCTATTCAGCCTGGTATGGTGCGCATTGTGAAACAACACGGCCACGAAGAGTTTATTTATGTCTCTGGTGGTATTGTTGAAGTTCAACCTGGAACAGCGACTGTTCTAGCGGACACAGCAATTCGTGGTGAAGATCTAGACGCAGCGAAGGCAGAAGAAGCCAGACGCCGCGCTGAGGAGCAAATCCAAAATCAGCACGGTGATATGGACTTCGCGCAAGCGGCCAGTGAACTGGCTAAAGCCATGGCTCAGCTACGAGTAATCGAGTTGACAAGAAAACGTCGTTAATTAAATGACGTAATAAGTACAAAAGGCGGTCATTTGACCGCCTTTTTGCATTCTTAAGCCCAATTTATTGTAGTGTCCGTTAACTAACCATGGTCAATTGGCTTACAATCAACACCATCTTTGACCATTTCTCTGATTTAAAATAGGTTACTTCATGAAGTTTAGTGCTGTCATTCTTGCTGCGGGTAAAGGGACTCGCATGTATTCAAATAAACCTAAAGTTCTTCATACCTTAGCGGGTAAGCCTATGGCCAAGCATGTGATCGATACATGTTCTGCCTTAGGTGCGCAAAATATTCATTTGGTCTACGGTCACGGTGGCGACTTGATGCAACAAGAGCTTGCTCAAGAACCGGTAAATTGGGTGCTACAAGCCGACCAACTTGGCACTGGACACGCAGTTGATCAAGCGGCTGACAAATTTGCCGATGACGAAAAAATCCTGATTTTATACGGCGACGTACCACTGATTACCGAAGAGACGATTGAACGTCTAATTGATGCTCAGCCACAAGGCGGCATTGGTTTATTGACGGTAGTACTTGATGATCCAACTGGTTACGGTCGTATTGTGCGTGAAAACGACTCTGTGGTTGCTATTGTCGAACAAAAAGATGCATCGCCAGAGCAACAACAAATTTGCGAAATTAACACTGGCGTGATGGTCGCAACAGGCAGTGACTTACGTCGTTGGTTATCTGGATTAACCAATAACAACGCTCAAGGTGAGTATTACTTAACGGACGTGATTGCTGCGGCGCATCAAGACGGTCGTCAAATTCAAGCGGTACATCCAGCGAGCCCAATTGAAGTTGAAGGGGTGAATAACCGTGTTCAATTGGCTCGTCTAGAGCGAGCTTATCAAGCCATTCAGGCTGAAAAATTGCTAACTCAAGGCGTGATGCTACGCGATCCGGCCCGTTTTGATCTGCGTGGTGAATTGCAATGCGGTAAAGACGTCGAAATCGATGTTAACGTTATTATCGAAGGCAAGGTTTCTCTCGGTGATAATGTAGTGATCGGTGCTGGTTGTGTTCTTAAAGATTGTGAAATCGATGACAATACTCTAGTTCGTCCATATAGCGTGATTGAAGGTGCGACGGTCGGTGAAGAGTGTACCGTTGGTCCGTTTACTCGTTTGCGCCCTGGTGCTGAGCTGCACAATGATGCCCACGTGGGTAACTTTGTTGAAGTGAAAAATGCGCGTCTTGGCCAAGGTTCAAAAGCCAACCACTTAACGTATCTGGGTGACGCTGAAATTGGTGAACGTGTTAATGTTGGTGCAGGTGCGATTACCTGTAACTACGATGGCGCCAATAAGTTCAAAACCATTATTGGTGATGACGTGTTTGTAGGCTCTGATAGTCAGCTGGTGGCGCCAGTGACAATTGGTAACGGCGCAACTATAGGTGCTGGTACCACATTGACTAAAGATGTGGCGGAAAACGAGTTGGTGATTACTCGCGCTGCAGAGCGTCGAATTTCTGGCTGGCAACGTCCAGTGAAGAAAAAATAATCTGCGTTTAAAGAAAAAGCACCGCTAAGCGGTGCTTTTTTGTATCTAAAACCAATGAACGTAGGTTAAGGACGCTCGAAAATTGTCGCGATACCTTGTCCTAAACCAATACACATGGTTGCTAAGCCATATTTGGCGTCTTTACTTTCCATCAGGTTGATTAAGGTCGTCGAAATTCGCGCACCAGAGCAACCAAGCGGGTGACCCAGTGCAATCGCGCCGCCGTTGAGGTTCACTTTTTCATCGACTTTATCCAATAAGCCTAAGTCTTTGGCACAAGGCAAAGACTGTGCAGCAAAAGCTTCATTCAATTCAACCAGATCAATATCGTCCATGGTTAAACCAGCGCGTTTAAGCGCTTTTTGGGTTGCTGGCACTGGACCATATCCCATGATTGAAGGATCGCACCCAGCAATCGCCATGGCGCGAATTTTGGCGCGAATGGTCAGCCCAAGCTGGTTGGCTTTCTCTTCACTCATAATCAGCATTGCCGAAGCACCATCTGACAGCGCCGATGACGTCCCTGCGGTAACCGTGCCATTAGCTGGATCAAACACTGGGCGCAGCTGCGACAAACCTTCCACTGTGGTTTCAGGACGAATTACTTCGTCGTAATCTAGCGTGAATAGGGTGCCATCTGGCCCATGAGCTTCGATTGGCAAGATTTCATTTTTAAATCGCCCTTCGACGGTTGCCGCGTGGGCTCGAGCATGAGAACGCGCCGCGAAAGCATCTTGCTGCTCGCGGCTAATGCCATGCATTTTACCCAGCATTTCTGCGGTTAAACCCATCATACCCGCCGCTTTTGCGACATTTTTTGACATCCCTGGATGGAAGTCGACGCCGTGACTCATAGGAACATGTCCCATGTGCTCAACCCCACCGATTAAGCAGATATCCGCATCACCCACCATAATTGCACGGCTGGCATCATGCAGAGCTTGCATTGATGAACCACAAAGGCGGTTGACCGTGACGGCGCCCACTTCAATAGGCAATCCGGCTAAAAGCGCTGCGTTACGTGCGATATTAAAACCTTGTTCAAGTGTTTGCTGGACACAGCCCCAGTAGATATCTTCAATTTGACTTGGATCGACCTGAGGATTGCGCTCAAGTAACCCCTTCATTAGTTGCGCGGAAAGATCTTCCGCGCGAGTGTGGCGAAACGCTCCGCCTTTGGAGCGACCCATTGGTGTACGTAAACAATCAACGACAACAACATTGTTCATGTGGTATCCCTCCTAGATAGAACCGGTTTGTTGAGCTTGGTAGAACTGTGCGCCTTGCGCCGCCATGTCGATCAGCAGTTGTGGAGCTTGATACATGGCGCCGAGGTGAGCGTATTGCTTCGACATTTCGAGATATTGAGCAATACCAAGGCTATCTAGGTAACGACATACGCCGCCGCGAAATGGAGGGAAGCCTAAACCATACACTAGCGCCATATCCGCTTCTTGAGGAGAGGCGATAATGCCTTCTTGAAGACACAGTACCACTTCATTGATCATTGGAATCATCATACGTTCAATGATGGTTTGATCATCAAAGTCTTGAGGTTTAGCACAAACCTCCGCCAGTAATGGCGTGATCTCTTCACTGAAGTTTTTGCTTGGTTTTCCTTTACGGTCAGCCGTGTAAGCGTAAAAACCGAGCTGATTTTTTTGCCCGTAACGCTTGGCATCAAATAGAACATCAATCACGTCACGTTGTGGTTTAGCCATGCGTTCAGGAAAGCCTTGTGCCATAACATCTTGAGCGTGATGTGCGGTATCAATACCCACGACATCCAGCAAGTATGCAGGCCCCATCGGCCAACCAAACTTACGTTCCATTACTTTATCGATTTTAGTGAAGTCTGCGCCATCACGTAGCAACATGCTGAAGCCACCAAAGTATGGGAATAAAACCCGATTGACGAAGAATCCAGGGCAGTCGTTAACTACGATTGGTGATTTACCCATTTGTGCAGCGTAGGCGACCACGCGGTTAATGGTGTCGTCAGAAGTGTGTTCGCCGCGAATCACTTCAACTAAAGGCATGCGATGTACTGGGTTGAAAAAATGCATACCGCAGAAGTTTTCTGGGCGTTTAAGGGATTTGGCCAGTAAGTTAATTGGAATGGTCGATGTGTTCGACGCTAAAATCGCGTTTTCATCTACTAAGGTTTCGACTTCACTCAGTACCGCCGCTTTCACTTTTGGATTTTCCACTACGGCTTCAACAATAACGTTGGCGCTATCGATACCGGCGTAGTGCAAGCTAGGCGTGATTGAAGCAAGAATGCCTGACATTTTAAAGCCATCAATACGCCCGCGCTCTAGTTGTTTATTGAGTAATTTAGACGCTTCGCTCATACCTAAATCGAGTGAGCCTTGAGCGATGTCTTTCATCAAAACTGGAACGCCTTTGAGCGCCGATTGATAAGCAATCCCGCCACCCATGATACCTGCGCCCAATACCGCTGCTCGCTCGGTAGAGGTTGTCGCGGATTTAGCCGATTGCTTCGCCAGTGCCTTGATGTGCTGATCATTTAAGAATAAGCCGACAAGGGATTTTGCTTCTTCTGATTTAGCCAACCTCACAAAGTGCTTACGCTCAATAGTAAGGGCATCATCACGTGAGCATTGAGCGGCTTCTTCGATAGCGACCACCGCCGTCATCGGCGCTGGGTAATGTGGTCCTGCTTTTTGGGCAACCAGACCTTTCGCCATCGTAAAGCTCATCATCGCTTCCATACGGCTCAAACTAAGAGGTGACGTTTTCTGTTTGCGGCGCGCTTGCCAGTCGATTTTCTCATTGATGGCGAGTAACAGCGTAGTCAGTGCGGAAGATTGCAGGGTATCACTGTCGACAACCGCATCAAGCAGACCAATCTTTAACGCTTCGTCTGCGCGGCAAGCTTTACCTTGAGTAATGATTTCCATGGCGCTGTCGGCCCCAATCACGCGAGGTAAGCGCACACAGCCACCAAAGCCTGGCATGATACCTAGTTTGGTTTCTGGTAGACCTATGCTGGTGGTTTGATCGCCGATGCGAATATCGGTTGCGAGTACACACTCACATCCACCGCCAAGGGCATGGCCGCGCATTACGGCAAGAGTTGGAAACGGTAAATCTTCAAGTTTTGAAAAGATACGATTGGCAAATTGTAACCATTGGTCGAGTTCGTGTTCCGGTTTGGCGAATAAACCTAGGAATTCTGTAATATCGGCTCCAACAATGAAGCTATCTTTGTCGGAGGTCATTAATAGACCTTTAATCTCGGAATGCTTTTTCAGTTCATCCAGAGCGGCATCTAAAGATTCTAACGTGGCAAGATCAAGCTTGTTAACGGATTGAGGTGCGTTAAAGCAAAGCTCAGCAATACCGTCTTGTACTTCCTTTACCTGTAGGGTTTTGGCTTGGTAAATCATTGTTTGTCTCCATGACCTACGATGTGGGATTGTGTAGAGGTAAATCGTTATAATTGTTGTTCTGGTTAGACCAGTACTCTTAGTGTGGACGGCGGGATGTTGAATTTCAATACATTTTTTAAACAAGTGTTTAACATTGTGCGCTAGGTATAAACAACAACTTAACTTTGCCTCGTGATAAACTCACCACAAACCTCGTTGAATGGAATGTTATGAATAACCAGCCTTACAAAATTCCGGCTCAATCGGTCATTTTTGAAGAAGAGATCAAGAAGAGCCTGTTCATCACTCAGTTAGCGCACACGCCGAGTGTTGATGAGGCGAAAGCGTTTATAGAGTCGATACGTCAGCAACACCTAAATGCGGGGCATAATTGCTGGGGGTATGTTGCAGGTCGGCCAGAAAACTCGATGTTATGGGGATTCAGTGATGACCGTGAACCATCGGGTACGGCTGGAAAACCGATTTTGGCGCAACTCTCAGGTTCCGGGGTTGGAGAAATCAGCGCGGTGGTGACCCGTTATTCGGGTGGAATTAAGCTTGGTACTGGCGGGTTGGTAAAAGCTTATGGTGGTGGTGTTCAGCAAGCTCTCAAGCTGCTTCAAACTATTGAGAAAAAAATCACGACAAAGCTACGCTTACAGTTAGACTATGCGTTCATGCCCGTTGCACAGTCACTGATTGCTCAGTTCAAAGCACAAGAAGTTCAAGCCGATTACAGTGATACCATTTCTTTAGTTATTGAAATAGAACGGTTATTGGTGGCGGATTTTACTCAATCCATCATCAATAAAAGTGGTGCAAAAGCGATGGTTAAGTCACTGGAAGATAACAATAACAATTAGGAAGATCAGAGGTCGCGAAATCGGCCTTAAAAGATAATGCAATTTCGTTCTATTATTCGAATCGTCGGGCTTTTGCTCGCCCTGTTTAGCCTTTCTATGTTGGCGCCTGCTATCGTTGCGCTGATCTATCGTGATGGGGCTGGGGTTGCATTTGTCACGACTTTCTTTGTCTTATTTGCTTGTGGTGGAATATGTTGGTTTCCCAACCGACGGTTTCGTCACGAATTAAAAGCCCGTGATGGTTTCCTCATTGTGGTGCTGTTTTGGACGGTATTGGGAAGCGCTGGTGCGATTCCTTTTTTACTGTCTCACAACCCGAATATTTCCATCACGGATGCGTTTTTTGAGTCGTTTTCGGCGTTAACGACAACGGGTGCAACGGTGATCGTTGGATTGGATGAATTACCCAAGGCGATACTGTTCTACCGTCAGTTTCTTCAGTGGTTCGGTGGTATGGGGATCATTGTATTGGCGGTCGCAATTCTACCCGTACTTGGCATCGGTGGTATGCAGCTTTACCGAGCTGAGATTCCCGGGCCAGTTAAAGATACGAAGATGACGCCGCGGATTGCCGAAACGGCGAAAGCGCTGTGGTACATTTACCTTAGTTTGACGGTTGCATGTGCATTGGCTTTTTGGGCTGCGGGAATGACGCCATTCGATGCGATTAGCCATAGCTTTTCAACCATTGCGATTGGTGGGTTCTCAACCCACGATGCAAGCATTGGGTATTTTAATAGTTATGCGATTAATCTAATCACAGTGGTGTTCTTACTGATATCAGCATGCAACTACTCACTTCACTTTGCGGCATTTGCTTCAGGGGGAGTGCATCCGAAATATTATTGGAAAGATCCTGAGTTTCGAGCTTTTATCGTTATTCAGTTATTACTTTTCGCTATCTGTTTTGCGGTATTGTTGAATCATCAGTCGCACGATTCGCTGTATCAAGCGTTTGATCAAGCCTTATTTCAGACTGTATCCATCTCGACAACCGCAGGGTTTACCACCACAGGGTTTTCTGACTGGCCACTGTTTTTGCCGGTTCTGCTGCTGTTCTCTTCTTTTATTGGTGGTTGCGCAGGTTCAACTGGCGGAGGCATGAAAGTTATTCGTGTGTTGCTGTTGACTCTGCAAGGCTCACGCGAAATAAAGCGACTCGTTCATCCTCGAGCTGTCTATACCATTAAGATCGGTGGTAGTGCACTTCCATCGCGTGTCGTCGATGCGGTGTGGGGGTTCTTCTCAGCGTACGCTCTAGTATTTGTTATCTGTATGCTGGGGCTTATCGCTACAGGAATGGATGAGTTAAGCGCTTTCTCAGCGGTTGCCGCTACATTAAATAACTTGGGTCCTGGCCTTGGCGAGGTCTCGGTGCATTTCGCCGATGTCAATGATACTGCAAAATGGGTACTGGTGGTGTCCATGTTGTTTGGACGCTTAGAGATCTTCACATTATTAATTTTATTTACGCCGACGTTTTGGCGTAGCTAGTCGAGGAAAGACAGTTTGAGTAACAAAGCGCTATTGCTTTATTCAACGCGAGAAGGGCAAACCAAGAAAATTCTCCAATACATAGATAAAGAGCTGCACGACTATCAGTGCGATTACGTTGACTTACATACCATGCCAATAGAGATAGATTTCTCTGGTTATGACAAAGTGCTGGTGGGGGCTTCTATTCGTTATGGGCATCTCAACAAAAAACTGTATCGGTTTATTGAGCGTTATAAAGCCGAATTGAAAGACAACAACGCGGCGTTCTTTTGCGTTAATTTAACGGCGCGCAAAGAACAGCAAGGAAAAGATACCCCAGAGGGCAGCGCTTATATTCAAACCTTTCTTAAGAAGTCCCCATGGCAACCAGCATTGATTGGTGTGTTTGCTGGGGCATTGCGCTATCCGAAGTACCGTTGGTTTGACAAAATGATGATTCGTTTGATCATGACCATGACAGGTGGTGAAACGGATACCAGTAAAGAAGTCGAATATACAAACTGGAAAAAAGTCTCTCTTTTTGTCGAAAATTGGCAAAAACAGTAATTGAAATACGTCATTTTGATGGTTTTAGTTTATTTACTAACCGAACAACCAAAAAAACATAAAAATGTTTAAAAAAGGGTTGCCAATAGAATTTGGATATCTATAATGCGCCTCGCTGTCAGGGAAACGCTCCATAGCGAAAATTGACCTGGGGCAAACGGAGATTTTTTAGAGTAAATAACTTTAAAAAAGTTTGCAGAAAGTGGTTGACACTGAATGCCTACTCGCTAAAATAGCCGTCCGTTTTGAGGGTAACCTCACAACAAGCTCTTTAATAATATAAACCTATCAATCTGTGTGGGCACTCGTTGATGATAATCAAATTAGAAACTTCGGTTTCAAATTGGTTTCAATGAACTGAGTGACCAATCGATACTTTCTTTTAGAAGAGTGGTATCGGCACAGTCAATTCACAGTCTTCTATTCGAAAGAATAGAGAATGTAATCAGTATTCATTGAGCCACAAAAAACTTTTAATTGAAGAGTTTGATCATGGCTCAGATTGAACGCTGGCGGCAGGCCTAACACATGCAAGTCGAGCGGCAGCGACATAAACAAACCTTCGGGGGCGCTTATGGGCGGCGAGCGGCGGACGGGTGAGTAATGCCTGGGAAATTGCCCTGATGTGGGGGATAACCATTGGAAACGATGGCTAATACCGCATGATA
>NZ_FNDD01000034.1 GCF_900100015.1 Vibrio xiamenensis
TAAGACTTTATTTAGAGACCCAATTTAGTGGAGCGGTAGTTCAGTTGGTTAGAATACCGGCCTGTCACGCCGGGGGTCGCGGGTTCGAGTCCCGTCCGCTCCGCCACTTATTTGAAGGTTCGACCTTCGGTCGAATGAGTCCCGCTTGAACGCAAGCCCGGCCATTCCGCCACTTATACTAAGCCTCAGTCGAAAGACTGGGGCTTTTTTATGTCTGGAGCAAGCGAAGCATGCTGAGCGATAGTTCAGTAGGTTAGCTTATTGACCTTGAAAGAAAAGCGGCCTGCCACGCTGCCGTAGGCATTCGAGGGTTCGAGTTCCGCTGGATTGCCAGTCCAACCGCTCCGCCACTTATACTAAGCCTCAGACTAGGTGTCCCCACTGAAAGACTGGAGTTTTTTACGTGTGTTGAAGGGTTAGCAATGCAGAAGCAGTAATTCTATGGGCTAGCTTATTTACCTTGAAAGAAAAGCGGCCTGTCACGCCGAAGGTAACGCGCCAAAACAAAGTATTAGTAGAGTCCCGCTGGAATGCCTGTCCAACTGCTCCGCTACTTATACTAAGCCTTTGATTAGGTGCCTGTTCTCGCTCGAAATGCTGTGAGTCGCTACTACTTCACTAGACAACTCTTATTAGACATTAAATCCTACTTCTCGATACCATCGCTTGCGCTAGTTATCTTGATGCTTGAATATCTTAGCTAGAATTGCGGACATAAAAAGTCGGCATGAAAGCCGACTTTTACTCAGGTAATACTTCAACAATTAGCGAACTAATGTGAGCGCTTTTTGCGAGACTTCATGTGCTGCTTTGGTCATGTTTTGTTTACCGAGCGCATCGGCAAGCAAAGCGTAATCAGACACGCTAGAGCGAATCTTCAATGCGTGTTCTAAGTGCTGCTGTGCTTGTGGCCATTTTTTATCGTGCATATAAAGTTGTGCTAATGCACTGTGGGCTTCGGCATTTTGACCATCACGCTTTAACGCATCAGAGAGGAAAGTGACCGCCGGATGGCCATCAGCCAAATTGAGTTTGGCAATAAGGCTGTATAGCTCGGTATGATTTGGGTGTTTCTTAAGCGTCTCTTTAATTAGCGTGAAGGCTTCATTATCGGCCTGACGGGCAATCAACTGTTCGGCAAAACAGGCAGTTAATGTCTGGTCGGTTTTAAGCTTTTTGCTGAGATGATCCCAATGCTCAATCACGCCCTCCGCACCACGCTTGGCTGCGACTTGTTTAAGGGCACCGCACTGCGCTTGAATCGTTAATGCTTCATATTGCGCTTCGTTAATGCATTTCTCTTTTAACAGTCTTGGCAGTAGGCTAATCAGCGCTTCCCAACGTTCTAACTCTATATATACCGTTTTTAGTGACGAAAGCAGCATATGGTTAGTTGGATAATCACCGCTGAGCGCATCTAAAGTATTCAGCGCTCGGTCGAATTCTCTTTGGCGAATGTACTGACGTGCGCGAGTTAACTCAACCACAAGATGTGAGTCTTGCTGCTCTGCCGCAAGAGCCAAGTAATGATCACGCTGATCGGTTTTTCCTTGGCTTGCTGCTGCTTCCGACGCAACTAAGTAACACAGTAAAGGCATATCATGATGTTTTGACCAACTGGTGACTTTTTTCTCAGCCTGCTTATAGTCGCCTTCCATTAGCTTGATAATACCTTCATTGGTAAGACGACGAGAGCGGCGCTGCTTTCGGACACCAAACCAATTCCAGGTTCTTGAACTGGCGTGGGCGGCTTTTTTCAATACGTATTCTAAGCCAAATAAGATCGCAAGAGCGGCGATGACAAAGATCACTAAGGTGGTGACACTCATTTCGATGGTTTTATCCGCAATCGAAATCAGTACATAGCCTTGTTGACCCGCATATTGTGTGCCGACAAATAAGCCAGCGCCCAATACGACGAATAGAAAAATAAGACGAAACATTATTTTTCCTCCGTAGTCAGCGTTGTGACTTCGCGGCGTAAACGCTCATTAATTACATCACTTAACTGTTTTTGTGTTTCGAGTTTAACTGGGTACTCAACACTGATCTTGGCTTTTTGCAGTAATGACAGTGTCTTATTAAACTCCGCGACTTTGGTGTCATCTTGATTGAGATAGTTCGTTGACCACTGTTTAGCGGTTTTAAGTGCGATGTTGTAAATGTCTTGTTGCTCGTCATACACGCCTTTAATTGCGGTTTGAAGCTGAGCTTTTAGGTTCTCACGTAGGTAGAAATCTTGCTTTGGAGATAGCAAAGGAATCACGTTGCCATCGCGAGTACGGAAAGTAATAAAGTTTTCCGAGAAGTCTTTCAGCGATGTCATCAAGTTGGTTTGCCAGTCTGAAATTTCTTCACTGACTTTTTCATCATTGACCTGAGGGGCGTCAGGTAAAATAGCATTAGCGAGCGGCAGTGCGTCTACTTGCTGCTGTAGCGATACTAAACGCAGCACTAAACCATCGCGGTCGATAAGTGGAACATTTTTCAATTTGGTGATGTCATTAGCCATCGCTTGTCTTAACGGCACTAGAGATGGGTCATTAAGCGCAGCGATACGCACATCCGCACTTTGCATCAACTTTGTGGCGCTAAACGCGTCATGTTCCAGAAATAGCTTACGTCCTGCGAGTTTTACCAAGTAATCTGCTTCAGCAAGTAACCAATCATTTGGTCGGCGGCCTTTTACGTCAGCAACTGCAATTTGTAGGCTCTTGATGCTTTTTTGCTGCTGCTCTAATACGGTTTCTACTCGGTTAGTGACTTCGGTTGCTTTACTGATCGCTTGTTGCTTAGCATCATCGACTTTAGTATTGACGTCGTTTTTAATCAGCGATAACTGTGATTCTAGCGCCGCAATACGCGCTTGGTATTGAGCATCTTTCTGCATGCCGTAATAGGTTACGCCGCCTGCAAACACAATCGAAATCAGCAAGGCTAGCGCGGCCATTTTGCCACCTTTGGCTTTTGGCGCTGGTGCATGATGATTCGTCGCTGTTTTAGCTGTGGTGGAGTTTTTGTTATCGCTTGAGCCTTGTTGTTTTTCTTTGGCCGCTTCAGGTTGGCCCTTTTTGTCGTTCACTGACGCTTTGGTATCAGAAGGCTCGACAACTACCGGAGTATTAGTCGGCTTCTTTGTTTGTTCTGAGTCGTTGTTGTTTTTATCTGTCATGGATTATCGTCCTATATTTGGCTGGAGAGTAGCCAATAAATCGGGATTTGCTGCACTGCCTGTATTGGTGACAAAGTGAAAGCCCATCGCTGTCGCTTCCTCTGCGATTCGCGCGCTAGGCACAATCAGCTTGAGTGAGTAAAGCCATGTTGGATCAACGGCGGCTATATTCGAGACAAAAAAACCTAATTGGCCGCTACTGGTAATAATCACGGTATCGACTCGGTTGTTTTGCCATCGAGGTATCAATAGAGCAGCATCAAATTCGCGATATTGCCGTTGATACACTTCTCTGTATTCTACTATCGCACCTCGCTCGAGGAGTGTGTCAAAAATGAGTTCACGTCCACCATTTCCGCGTAAAATAACGATTTGTTTTTTATTGATATCTTGTAGAGGCGCGAGCTTAAGAAAATGTTCACTATCACTATTTTGCGGATAGTTTACTTTTTGTCCGCTGACTCTGCTCAATTCTGATGCGGTTTTATGACCTATGGCAAGATAGTCACTGCTTTTCGGCCAGCTTATATGATGCTGAGATAGATAATCTTGGGTGAATGCGACGGCTTGCTGACTGATTGCGACGATAATATCGAAACGTGAAAGCTCATTTGCCAGTTGGGGAAGTTGCGAACCGGGTTGAAAGTCGAGTAAAGAGTGATGGAAGCAAGTGATACCAGCTTCCATCAATTGTTGGCATAAGGCTTGACCTTGTTTCTCAGGGCGAGTTACCAACACGGCCATAAGTGATTACTCGTGATCTTGGTAGAGTTTGTCCAATATCGCTTTGGCGCCATCATCGAGAAGCTGCTGCGCTAATTGGACCCCCATAGATTCTGCGTTGCTACGCGGGCCACGTATTTCACCGCGCACGATATGAGAGCCATCAGGTTCGCCCACTAAAGCGCGTAACCAAAGATCGTCACCCTCTAATACCGCGTAGCTACCGATTGGAACCTGACAACCACCTTGCAGAGTAATGTTCATCGCACGCTCGCATATTACGCGATCGGCGGTGTCTTGGTGTGCTAGAGGCTTAAGCAGCTCGATAAGACGTTCATCATCTAAACGACATTCAATACCCACCGCGCCTTGTCCAACGGCGGGAAGTGACTGTTCCGGTTCAATAAAGCTGGCGATACGTTGTTCAAGCTCTAAACGCTTCAAGCCTGCGGCTGCGAGAATGATGGCATCGTATTCCCCAGCGTCTAGTTTTCCGAGCCGAGTGCCGACATTACCTCGTAGCTCTTTGATAACAAGGTCAGGGCGATATGCTTGCAGTTGGCTTTGACGGCGTAAACTGCATGTACCAACGGTTGCTCCTTGAGGCAGAGCATCGATACTGGTGTAGTGGTTAGAAACAAATGCATCGCGTGGGTCTTCACGTTCACAAATGGTGACTAGGCCTAAACCTTGAGGAAAATCGACCGGAACATCTTTCATTGAGTGAACGGCAAGATCGGCGCGACCTTCGAGCATCGCCACTTCTAATTCTTTGACAAACAGCCCTTTACCACCGACTTTTGCCAATGGTGTATCGAGAATGACATCACCTTTAGTCACCATAGTGACGAGTTCGACTTCAAGACCCGGGTGCGCGCTTTGCAATGCGTCTTTAACATAGTGGGCTTGCCATAAAGCGAGAGGGCTTTTACGTGTTGCGATTCGAATGGGTGTTGCTTTGGTCATCTTGTTAATACTGTCTATCACTGAAAACATTAGATTAATCCTAACATTCTCGAAGGGAAAGTATTACTGGTAGATCGTGGAGATGAATGAATGATGAAGGAATACGGGCTAAGATTCGAAATAGTGTGATTAAGTTCTCGTTTAGAATATGGTCTATTATTAGAATCGATGGTTACGTACCAAACTATGCCGCAAATCAAAGAGAATAATTATTTGGCGCGTATTTTTGATTCGGATCGTTCAAATCTTTACCAATCAAAATAAAAGTGTTAGATTGATCACGTTTTGAGGCGCGTGTCAGACATTGATGTCAGAACGCAGAGACAAGATTGAATCAAGGACTTCACCTTGCAGGCTTACACTAAGACAATCATCCAGAGACTTGATAATCTCAACCAGCAGCGTATTGACCGCGCGCTGGCGTTGATGGATTTGCAGAGTCAACGTGTATTCCATTTGATTCCTGCGTTGCTTCATTACAACCATCCTGTTATCCCCGGTTATTACGATGAATTTGTTCCTCACGGCATATGCGGTTTTGAACCCAATGCGGTGCAGCAGCAATTTGTTGATGATACTGAATTGGTTATCGGTAAACCGTTAACCACTAGCCGAAGTGCTCATATCTTAGGCCTTTATACGATGGGTAGTACCTCATCGATCGGTCAAAGTACCTCTAGTGATCTTGATATTTGGGTATGTGTTTCCCCTGAAATGCAGGCGGAAGAACGTAGCCTTTTGACAAATAAGTGTTTATTGATCACCGATTGGGCCCAAAGCCAAGGGGTTGAAGCCAATTTTTTCTTAATGGATGAGGAGCGTTTTCGCACCAACCATTCTGAAGAGATGACGGGTGATAACTGTGGTTCGTCTCAGCACTTACTGCTGCTTGATGAATTTTATCGCTCTGCGGTACGTCTTGCGGGTAAACGCTTGTTGTGGCAAATAGTGCCACCTGAAATGGAAGAGTGTTACGACGAATATATCGGCCATATGAGCCGTGATGGTCACATCGATTGTAGTGAATGGATTGATTTTGGTAAGTTGAATCGAATTCCTGCTGAAGAATACTTCGGCGCCAATTTATGGCAGCTATATAAAAGTATCGACTCACCATACAAATCAGTACTGAAAGCGATTTTGCTTGAAGCCTATTCTTGGGAATATCCGCATACTCAACTGTTAAGTATCGACACTAAACGTCGTTTCTTTGCCCATGAGCCTGATCTCTACGGCATGGATACCTATTACTTAATGCTTGAAAAAGTAACGCGTTATCTTGAGCGTATTGGCGATCACACTCGTCTTGATCTTGTTCGTCGCTGCTTCTACCTCAAAACCCATGAAAAGTTGTCGCGTCAACCTGGTGTTGGCTCGGTCGCTTGGCGACGCGCTGCGCTTGCCGAGATGGTAAAAACCTGGAACTGGGACAGTACGCTACTTAAAGAGCTCGATAACCGTCGTAACTGGAAAGTTGAACAAGTTAAAATTGTCCATCATTCGTTGCTTGATGCGTTGATGCTGAGCTACCGTAACCTGATTCAATTTGCGCGCCGTAACGATATTACCTCGGCGATCAGTCCGCAGGACATCAGCATTCTGGCGCGTAAACTGTACGCTGCATTCGAAGTTCTGCCGGGTAAAGTCACGCTGCTTAATCCGCAGATTTCTCCCGATTTACACGAACCAGACCTGAGTTTTATTCAAGTCTTGCCTGGACGTAGCAATCCACCGGGCTGGTATCTTTATAAACAGCCACTAGAAGCACGCCGTTTGATTGGTCAGCCTCTGCTTGAGCATAACGAATACCTCAGCAAACTGGTCGCGTGGGCGTTTTTTAATGGCCTAATTACCGAATCGACTCACCTGCACTCAGTGGTGCGAGATGCCCATCTTGATATCGATAAGTTCTATCAGATGGTGAGTGACTTACGTAATACCTTCTCGCTACGTAAGCGTCGTCCATCCATGCAGGCTCTTGCAAGTCCTTGTGAAATCAGCCAGTTGGCGATGTTTATCAACTTCGAAAATGACCCAACGGCAGACTTAGGCAACAAAACCCACAAGGTCGATTTGAAAAATATCGACATCTTTAGCTTTGGCCCTGAGCAGAAATGTCTGGTAGGCAGTGTCGATTTAGTATATCGAAACTCTTGGCATGAAGTGCGTACTCTGCACTTTAGAGGCGAGACCGCAATGCTCGATGCGCTGAAAACCGTGCTGGGTAAAATGCACCAAGATGCTCTACCACCGGAATCGGTGGATGTGTTCTGTTACAGCAAAAACCTGCGTGGTGTAATGCGTAATATGGTGTATCAACTGCTGGCTGAATGTATCGAACTGCGCCTCAAACCGGTTGAGCAAACTAAGCGTCGTCGCTTTAAAGCGATGCGCATGGGGCAACAAATGTTTGGCTTGTTCTTTGAACGACGCGGTGTGTCGGTTCAAAAGCTGGAAAATTCTGTCGATTTCTATCGCAGTATCTCGAGCAACAAGCTGAAAGGTTCGCCGCTGCTGATGCTCGATAAAGAGCAAGACTTCTCTCTGCCTGATGTGGTGGATGGTTTTGCAAGTGAAGGCTTGATTCAGTTCTTCTTTGAAGACTCTGAGCACGGATTTAACATCTACGTTCTCGATGAGAGTAATCAGGTTGAGGTTTACCACCAATTCAGTGGTGAGAAAGATGAGATGATCGCCAGCGTCAACAGTTTCTATACATCGATGCGTGGTGAAGATGGCGTGGTAGACAGCTTTATTAACTTCAACTTGCCGCAGTATTATCAAATTATTCATCCGCAAGAAGGGGATGACTATGTGGTGCCATATCGCAGTGATGCTACCTCTTATGACAAGCTTAACCGCGCGGCCAATGCTTAGACTTAATATTCAATAAAAAAAGAGCACATTCAGTGCTCTTTTTTTATGCCCAATCAATGGTTTCGTTCGCGTGTTTCTCACACTCTTGCTTAACCATCTCGATTAACTCCAACCCGGTTTTGGAACATATCCAGCGTTGGTCGACATATTGAAAGTGAAAGCCACCAGATTTTGACGCTAACCAAATTTCTTTCATTGGCTCTTGGCGGTTAATGATCACTTGGCTACGGTCTTCAAAATCCAGAGTCATCACATTGCCTGTCACCTCATAATCGATGTCAGCACCAGAGTCATCAATCATCTCTTCGATAAATTCCATTTGTGTATCGGCAAGTTGATGAAATTCAGTCTCGTTCATCTTATCTGTCCTATTGCTTTTCCTGAGTGTGGTGCGATTATAGGGGGCATTGAAAGAATAATCACGAATTGGCCAATGAAAAAGACTTTATTAGCGCTATTTATCTTCTCTGTGGTGGGTTTATCCGGCTGTGGTCAAACAGGGCCGCTTTACATGCCTGCAGATACTCAACAGAATGAAACAACGAACAGCACAAATACCGATTAGTCATTAAGGAAACGTACTTTGGATTACTTTAACTATCAGGACGATGGTCAGCTTTGGGCTGAAGGCGTCACATTGACCAGCTTAGCAGAGCAATACGGCTCTCCTCTCTACGTTTACTCACGTGCCACGCTTGAGCGTCATTGGCACGCGTTTGATAAATCGGTCGGCGATCATCCTCATTTAGTGTGTTATGCCGTGAAAGCGAACTCTAACTTGGGTGTGCTTAACGCGTTAGCTCGCATTGGTTCTGGCTTTGACATCGTTTCTGGCGGTGAGCTGGAGCGAGTGATTGCCGCAGGTGGCGACCCTGCGAAAGTGGTCTTTTCTGGCGTGGGTAAAACGCCTGCGGAAATGCGCCGCGCGCTTGAATTGGGAATCAAATGTTTCAATGTTGAATCGGAACCTGAGCTGGTTCGCTTGAATAAAGTTGCAGGTGATATGGGCGTTAAAGCGCCAATCTCTTTGCGCATTAACCCTGATGTTGACGCCCATACTCACCCTTATATTTCAACCGGCCTACGTGATAACAAATTTGGTATCGCTTTTGAACGTGCGCCAGAAGTGTATAAGTTCGCGCAAAGCCTTTCTAATTTAGAGATCCATGGTATTGATTGCCACATTGGTTCTCAGCTTACCGATATCGCACCATTTATCGATGCCACCGATCGTTTGTTAAAGCTAATTGATGATCTTAAAGCACAAGGCGTGCACATTCGTCACTTGGATGTCGGTGGTGGTCTTGGTGTGATTTATCGTAATGAATTACCACCACAGCCATCAGAATACGCAAAAGCGCTATTGGCACGTTTAGACAACCATCAAGACCTAGAGTTGGTGTTTGAACCGGGTCGAGCCATTGCTGCCAACGCGGGCGTGCTATTAACTCGTGTTGAGTTCCTGAAACATACCGAGCATAAAAACTTTGCCATTATTGATGCGGCGATGAATGACTTAATGCGTCCTGCGCTTTACCAAGCATGGCAAGAGATCATTCCTGTGGCTCCGCGTCAGGGTGAAGCGAAAACCTACGATTTAGTGGGGCCTATTTGTGAAACCGGTGACTTCCTTGGTAAAGATCGTGATCTGTGCTTGGAAGAAGGAGACTTGCTTGCGGTGCGCTCAGCTGGTGCTTATGGTTTTGTGATGTCATCAAACTACAACACTCGTCCGCGCGTGGCGGAAGTCATGGTGGATGGTGAACAAAGCCATTTAGTTCGTCGTCGTGAAGAACTCCCAAGTTTGTGGGAACTTGAAAATATTTTGCCGGAGTAATCAGCATATTATGCATTTCCATTTTTCAAAAATGCATGGTTTGGGTAATGATTTTATGGTCGTTGACTGCATTACTCAGAACATTTTTTTCTCACCGGATTTGATCCGCCGTTTGGCGGATCGTCATACCGGAGTGGGCTTTGATCAGCTGTTGATTGTTGAAGCGCCTTACGATCCTGAAACCGACTTCCATTACCGCATTTTTAATGCCGATGGCAGTGAAGTGGAGCAGTGCGGTAATGGCGCTCGTTGTTTTGCCCGGTTTGTGAGAATGAAGGGCTTAACCAACAAATACACTATTGCGGTCAGTACCAAGAAAGGCAAAATGATCCTCAATATCGAAGAGGATGACCAGATTACCGTCAACATGGGTAAACCTGAGTTTGAGCCAAGTAAGATTCCATTTCGCGCCAAACAAGCTGAGAAAACCTACATCATGCGTGTAGAAGACAAAACGCTGTTTTGCGGTGCGGTCAGCATGGGTAATCCGCATGTCGTGACTGTGGTTGATGATGTGACCACTGCCGAGGTCGAAACCCTGGGGCCACTTCTTGAATCACATGAGCGCTTTCCTGAGCGCGTCAACGCGGGCTTTATGCAAGTGGTGAATCGAGGCGAAATTAAGCTGCGCGTTTATGAACGCGGCGCAGGAGAAACTCAAGCCTGTGGCAGCGGCGCTTGTGCGGCTGTGGCCATTGGTATCTCGCAAGGCTTGCTCGATGAAAAAGTAGAGGTTCATCTGCCGGGAGGAAGTCTGGTGATTGAATGGAAAGGACCAGGCAAACCACTGATGATGACCGGACCTGCAACCCATGTCTTTGATGGTCAATTGAACTGCTAATTATAAAATAACCACAATAGGAATATGTAGTGTCGCAGATTGAAGCAGACGCGCTAACCGCGGAAATCGTTGCCCAATATTTAGCGGAACACCCGGATTTTTTTCTCAATCGTCGCGAGTTAGTTGATCGCTTGTCGTTGCCACATCAAGAGCAAGGGGCGGTGCCACTTGCTTTGGTACAGATGAATCGTCAACGTCGCCGGATCGAAGAGCTTGAAGAAGACATCACAGGGTTGATGTCTTTAGCTGCCAATAACGATAAAACTTTTCACGAGTTTATGTCATTGCAAGAGCAAGTCCTAAAGTGTGAGGCTCTGGTTCCCGCATTTGCGGCGATCAAAGCGATGGCGAAAGACTTAAATCTTAGCGCTTACGTGCGTTTGCTGGATACGCCAGATGATAACTATCTTCTTAGCCAAGAAGCGTATCAGCGTTTTTCGACCAATCACCTTAACGGCAAAAGCGCTTATTTAGGTCGCTTGCGTAAAGCCGATCGTCATGCGCTTTTCGGTGAGACAAGTTCAGCGCCGGAAATGGGCTCCTACGTTGTGCTACCCCTATACAAAGGCAAAACCTTGGGGCTGCTGGCGTTTTCTAGTGATGATGGCGGTCATTTCCAGCCGCACATGGATACGCTGTTTTTGCGTCACTTAGCACTAGTGCTGTCGCACCTGATTGTTACACTGCCTTGGCAAGATGCCGATGAACGACTCTCTTCCCGCTCTCTCTAGCAGCTTACGTCGCCCTTTAGAACGTTTCTATGAATACCTTAGAGCGGAAAAAGGGCTGAGCTTGCATACCCAGCGTAACTACAAGCAGCAACTTGAAACCATGGCGCTGCAGTTGATGACGTTGGGGCTGAAAGAGTGGTCGCAAGTGGATGCTTCTTGGGTTCGTCAACTGGCCAGTAAAGGCATGCGCGAAGGTATGAAACCGAGCAGCATTGCCACTCGTCTTTCATCGCTGCGCAGCTTTTTTGATTTTTTGATTCTGCGCGGAGAGATGACGGCCAACCCAGCCAAAGGGGTTTCTGCACCGCGTAAAAAACGCCCACTGCCGAAAAATCTGGATGTGGATGAAGTTGGGCAACTACTTGAAGTCACCGATGACGATCCGCTTTCGATTCGTGACCGCGCGATGATGGAACTGCTTTATGGCGCAGGGTTACGTCTGGCTGAAATGGTCAGTATCAACGTGCGCGACATCAGTTTATCTGCTGGTGAGATTCGCGTTGTAGGTAAGGGTGATAAAGAGCGCAAAGTACCGTTTGCCGGACAAGCCAAGCAATGGGTGACCAATTGGTTGAAAGTGCGCGGTGAACTTGCCAATGCCGACGAAAAAGCGCTGTTTGTCTCTAAGCTTGGTGTGCGCATTTCCCATCGTAATGTACAAAAACGTATGGCCGAGTGGGGGCAAAAGCAATCGGTCGCTAGCCATATTAGCCCGCACAAATTGCGCCACTCATTTGCAACCCACATGCTGGAGTCGAGCAACAACCTGCGTGCGGTGCAAGAGTTGCTCGGGCACGAAAACATTTCCACCACGCAGATCTATACCCATTTGGACTTCCAACATCTTGCCACTGCGTATGATCAAGCCCACCCGAGAGCCAAAAAGAAACGGAGCGACTAATGCAGTTTTACCGCCAGCTAAATACGATTCAGGCTATGACGTTTGATCTTGACGATACTTTGTATGACAACCGTCCGGTGATTCGCCGACTTGAACGTGATATTGCGGCGTGGCTGCATAGTGAACATTCGGCCACCGCAACGCGATCAGCCAGCTGGTGGCAGCAGCTTAAAGTTGAGCTTGTGACTCAACGTCCAGAACTTAAACACGACGTGACCAAATGGCGTTTTGAACAAATTCGCCAAGGTTTAATCCAGTTAGGTTATCGAGAGCAAAAGGCTAATGATGTCGCCGAGCAAGCTATTGAGAGAGTGCTGCAGATGCGCAGTGACTTTAGCGTTCCAGAGCAAACTCATGTGGTGATGGCGAAGCTTGCCAAGCAGTTACCGCTGGTAGGCATTACTAATGGTAATGTCGATCCAGATAGAATTGGCTTAAGTGAGTATTTTCAAGTGGTGCTAAAAGCTGGCCCAGATGGCCGCTCCAAACCAGAAGCCGATTTATTTGTCAAAGCGCAGCAGCATTTAGGTATTGCTTCGCAGCACATCTTGCATGTTGGCGATCATTTGCGCACCGATGTTCTCGGCGCGAAAAACAATGGTTTGATGGCGTGTTGGTTTAACGATCAAGACCTGACGCTACATAGTGCCCATAAAGCGCGAGTGTTGCCCGATGTCGAAATCGCACGCTTGGATGAGTTGCTGGCATTGGTTTAAGGTGATTATCGATTTGACACGATTATTGACTGAATTGGTGGCCGCTTTTGTCAGCCTGAAACACGGCTAAATAGTGGCGTAAAAACTCCCTAAGCTGTGTTCCTGAGTCGGCGTAGCCTAACTCGTCGAGCAATCCTGCCCCTACTTCTAGAGTGCACAAATGCCCAGGTTGCTGATTGCGCCTTAGAGTGTAGTCTGATTCTTGTGTGACATTCAAATGCACTTGCGGCAACGCTTTTAGCCACGCGCTTTTACGCTGCATCTTCTGCGCTTCCTGCCAAGTACCATCCAAAATGATCAACAGCGGCGTTTTATTGTCTCGTTCAGCGCTTAGCTGTGCCTGATGCACGCTCATACTCTGCTCGCTGGGAAACAGCACAAATGGTTTGAGATCGGGGCGATGCATTTTTTCGGCTAACGCTGCGTCGATATCTAAACGCTGCCAGGTATGTTGTGAACAATTAGCCAGGCTTTGCGAGAGCCAGCGTCCGGTGTTGGTTTCGCGCTGCCACTCTTTTTCATGCAGCAGCAGCGCCAGTTGGAGCGGAAGGTGGCTTAAATCGGGCAACTGCTGGCACACGCAGTTGTGGTTAAGTTGGCAAATCGAGCAAGCCACGACTAATCCTTATTGCTGCGCTTTAAACAGCGTTAAACCGCCGTCGGTTATCTCATACACCACGGTTCCGACTTTTTCTTTATCCGCGATGAGCTTATCAGCGTCGAGGGTAAAGATGCGTTCAGAGAGTAGATATTGGCGCTGGTGGTGCGTCATCACGACTTGAACTTGACGGTCATTGAGTTGTTGCCAGTAGCCTTTTTCAACCGTATCGGCGTCACCATTCTGGTAACCATAAGTGGTGGTCGCCGAATGATCGGAATTGAGCGTCAGAGTTACCGTAAAGTGAGTACTGTCGGTCGCCTGTGCCTGATAGGTGGAACTCCAAGCGCGAGTTGCGTCAAAGTTCGAGGTTGCCGCGCAGCCATGCAAGGTTTTACCGTTATGTTTGAATTCGGCGCTCCAACCGTAGAGATTGTCGCTCATACCATCGGAGCAGCTTTGTTTATCTAACTGCAAAAAGCCGTCATCAAGCTTATAAAAGCGTTGATCTTGACTGATGCGAGTGGATTCTCTGGTTATCAATTGTGGCTTTTGATTGGCTTGGGTCAGAGTGACTCGCTGTTTGGCAAATTTGAGTGACCAGAACGGCTCTTGGCCAACAACACGAGTTGATTTCGCTGGTTGGCTGCACAGTTCAGGATTATCGGCGCTGACAAAGTTGAAATGATCCACCACAAAACGCGCGGTAAAATCGGCATCCAGCCCGGTGTGGCTTGGTGTTGCTAAGTGACCGACTAATTCGGTGTAGAGCGGTTCATAGGGCGCGGTGATAAGCGGTTTTAGCTGGCGCAGCTTATCGTCTGAAACATCGAGCCAATACTGATGCTGGCTGTCACAGGGCATAAATGATTGCGACTCTCGACCTAACACCACTTGGCCACGCATCACAAAAGTGGGCGCTTGCACGGCACTGTCATCAAGCGAGACTAAAGATTGATTTGCTGGTGGGTTGGTCGGTGTGGTGCTGCATGCCACCAGGAGAAAACTGACCAGTAATGTGGCTGGGTTTCTTAGTGCCTTCATGTTATATCTTTCCACTCCAGAATTAGATGGCGAGTATTATGGCATATTGGTTATTTAAAACCGAACCCGATGAGTTTTCTATTCATACACTGCGCGTGCGTGGTACGGCGTGCTGGGAAGGCGTACGTAACTATCAAGCGCGCAATATGTTGCGAGATGAGGTGAAAATAGGCGATCTCGTGCTTATCTACCACTCATCATGCAAACATGTTGGAGTGGCAGGCATTGCGCGTGTGGTCAAAGAAGCGTATCCCGATCATTTTGCATTTGATATCGAAAGTGATTACTACGATGCCAAGTCGACGCCAGAAAATCCACGTTGGGTGATGGTGGATATCGAATACGTATCGACCATGAGTCGCATCATTACCTTGGGTGAAATGAAAGCCATGCCCGAACTCGAGTCAATGCCACTGGTGCGGCGAGGTAATCGGTTATCCATCATGCCAGTCAGCGAGCAAGAGTGGCAGGCGATTGTGAATAAAGACAACCAATAAGCAAAAGGCAGCCTAAGCTGCCTTTGGTGATCTTTGACGGTTAATTACAGAAGGTGGTCAACCAAATAGTGCGCGACGGCGTCGTCAGCGTGACTGCCAATCACTTCATTCTCTGGCAAGGCTTGAATCAAGCGATCATGCGCGGTGCCCATAATCAGTCCTTTACCTGCCATTTCTAGCATCTCTTTGTCATTCATACCATCGCCAAACGCAATGCAGTTCTCAAGCTCTAAACCAAGCGATTTCGCCACCGCGTTGAGCGCTTCGCCTTTTGATACATCGGCTGCCATCACTTCCAAACACCATGGTGTTGAGAATGACACATTAAGCTGATCGCCAAATTGTTGGTTAAGTTGCTGCTCAAAACGCGCCAAACACTCGTGATCTTTGTCAGGATGAGTGAAAAACACTTTGGCAATGCCCGCAACGGGTGCCGCGTTTGGCTCAAACAGTTTGTAGCTAAAACCAGATTCATTATGAAATGCACGCAGTACCTGATCTTCACGGTTAATCAACCAGTTTTCGTTGCGGTACATGTGAATGAAAATATCTGGGTTTTGCTGATGAATGACATCAATTACCGGCTGAACTAACTGCTCTGGAACGTTTTTGCTGTACATCAAATTGTCGTTTTGGTCGTGTACGCGCGCGCCGTTAGAAGTGATCATATAAGCGGGAATACCGGCGAGTTCGCGAATGCCTGCGACATCGACATGGTGGCGTCCAGTCGCAAAAATAAAGGTATAGCCTTGCTGATGAAGCTGCTTAAGAGTCTGTTTGGTGAAGTCACTTAGCTGGTGGTTAGGGGCGAGTAGGGTGCCATCAAGGTCAGAGGCCACAATACGGAAAGGGCCCTGGTTGCGTACTTCTGTCATATCATCCTCTGTGTGAGTGAGCGTCTTAGCCCAAAAAAACAAAATCTGGGTTGGCGCTCAGTTTACTGCAATTGAATGAGGAAAAAGAGGGTAAAAAAGGCCAATCGTGATTTCCTATTTTCCCAACTGAGATCTTACTGCGAATGTTGGTTAAAAAAGCTCAGCAGGGTATCCAGCGCTTGATTGCGGTATTGGTCTTGTTCAAACAACAATTCATGGCGTGCACCATGAATGATGGTAAAACCACATTTATGATTGGTACGCGCGAGCTTCTTAATAAATTTGATTTGTGCGGCGTTAGACACAATCGCTTCCTCGCCTGCTTGCATCAGTAGCAGCGGGATTTTGATCTGTCGAGTCAGTTGAATGGACTGCTTGGCCGCCATCAGTGATTGCCACACCCAGCGCGTACTTGGACCGCCAAGTTTTAGCTCGGGTTTGTTCTCATATAGCTGGCGAAACCATTGATAACGAGGCAGGCACTGACTGAGCGGATTAGCCTCGAATGGCTTGGGGTAATACGCTTGATGTCCAGGTGCATAGACGGGTTTAGGATTAAATGCGGTCAACAGTTGGCTTATCAAAGCTGCCACAGGTCTGAGGTACCAAGGCAAGTGAATACCAAACATCGGCGCACTTAATGCCATGGCAGTAAACGGGTGCTGCGGGTGGGTTTCGATATAACGCGTCGCAATGGTGCCGCCCATCGAATGCGCCACGAGGTGGCGAGTGGGGTATTTATCCAGATCAAACAGCTCAACCATGTGCTCCATATCGAGCACATAATCGTTAAATTCATTGATGTGACCGATTTGCGGATCGTCGGTTAAGCGTCCGGAAAGCCCTTGGCCGCGATGGTCATAAGAGTAGATGTCGTAACCTTGCTGAAACAGATCGTGAAACAGCTCTTGGTATTTCCAAGCACTTTCAATTCGACCGTTCACAATCACCAATGCTTTGGTGTGCTGTGGATGAGTAAATTTGACCCAATAGAGTTTAGTACTATCGAATGACTTGGCGATCCCTTCACTGCGTTGCTGCCAAAACTGCGCAATGTGCGTGGAGCTGGCGTCAGCAAATTGTGCCTCTTGAGTATAGGCAGGCAAAGATGGTGATTGGTGTTCAGACATAGACAAACTAATTGGGTAACAAAAAACATCAGCCTAGAGTATGTGGGTTTGATGGACAAGAGTCGAGCAAAAATCCACACCATATAGCAGGGCGTGATCGACCAGCCGTTTTGTTTGTCACTGGCGATAATCGTAGGAACTTTTGTTATGCGATATGGTCACAACCAAGTTGAAAATTAACTCTTTAGTTTATCCGCTTGGTTGGCAGCAGCATGCTGGTATCAACCTTTGAACACGATTGCAGCGCTTATGGTTTAATCCTGTTTATTAGCTGCCGCCTTATTACTCTATATAAATACACAGTTGTGATCTTTCTCCACCGCTTTTCCATCAAGTGACGGTTTTATATACACTTTATGGGTATTGAGCGGTGTAACAATGTCGCACAACAAACGAGGTTTGTGTAGGTATGCACGATACCTATGTGGCGCGGCAGCCTATTTTTAACGCCCGGCGCCAAACGTTAGGTTACGAAATCCTATTTCGAAATGGTGAGAACAACGCTTACCCTGCCGACATTGACCCAAACCGTGCAACATACCGTTTGATCGTCGAAAATTTTCTCTCTCTTGGAACCAACCCAGCCATGCGCGGTTCGCGCTGCTTTATTAATTTTCCATACCAAAGTCTACTCAACCGATTACCGCTCAGTTTGCCGCGTAAAGAAATAGTGGTTGAAGTGCTGGAAAGTTGCCCGCCAAATGATGAGCTGTTTGCGGCGCTGCAAGAATTACATCACCGTGGCTACCACGTGGCGTTGGATGATTTTGTTTATACACCGCAGTGGGAGCGTTTTCTGCCTTTGGTGCAGATCATCAAGATTGATATTCAGCAAGTGGGGTTAGATGCCGCTTGTGAATTTGTGACTCGCCGACTTAGGCAAGGTTGCAAGCGCAAATATCTGGCCGAGAAAATCGAAACCGAGCAAGAATATGTTCGCGCCCGCTCGGCAGGTTTTAGCTTCTTTCAGGGTTTTTTCTTTAGCAAGCCACTACTGGTGAAGCAACGCTATTTCAGCCCTGAGCAAATGGTGGTGATGGAGCTGTTTCAAGAAGTGTGCAAACCTGTGGTCGATTTCGAAAAAGTAGAAAGCATCGTTTCTAAAGATGTCGCGGTTTCCTACCAGTTGATTAAGTTCGTTAATGCGATGTCAGATCGGCTTGAAGTGTCGATCTCTTCTTTTCGTCAGGCTTTGGTCTATTTAGGCCAAGACAAACTCAAGACTTTTGTGTCACTGGCGATTGCGTCGTATATCTCATCGACTAAGCCGCCTGCACTGTTTGATTTATCGCTGCAGCGCGCCCAGTTTTGCTTACTGATGGCTCGTGATAATCCATTTCGTGAGTTTCACGACCAAGCGTTTCTCATTGGCCTGTTTTCTATTCTTGATGCTCTGCTTGATCTGTCGTTGGAGCAGTTGGTCGGTCAATTGCCACTCACCGAAACAATTAAATCGGCGTTATTGGCGCGAGAAGGGCCGCTTGGTACTTTATTATCGATCGAAGAGTGTTTTGAACGCGGTGATTGGCAAGGCGTGAGCCGCGGTTGTCAATCACTCAAATTACCCACCCACATTGTGTTGAAAAAACTCACCGAAGCACAACATTGGAGCCACAACTTTCGCCGTTAGATGGCGCTCCATTCCTTTCCATCCCTGTTATTAAACTTTTGTGACATTTCGTGTTTGCCGATTGCCATGCGGTTTTACTTCGCTATGATATACGCATATCCATATATGAGTATGTTTTTATGTTGCCCCATCAGTTCTTCAAATTACTTTCAGACGAAACGCGCGTTCGCTGCTTGCTGTTGATTGTCAAAGAGCAATGCTTGTCGGTTGGAGAGCTGACCCATGCCCTTGAGCAAAGTCAGCCGAAGATATCGCGCCACTTGGCTCAGTTACGCGCAAGTGGTGTGCTGGTCGATGTTCGTCAAGGTCAGTGGGTATTTTATCGTCTCGCTGAATCTCTGCCGGGATGGATGCAATTACTGATCGACAACTTGGTAGCGTCAAACTGCTTAACTAAAGAATATCAACAAGATAGTGAAAGGCTGCATGCGATGGCCGAGCGTCCCGTGTGCTGCCAATGATTTCTGCCACTTTTACATATTGAGGGAAACTTATGGCGATTAAAGTCGGTATTAATGGGTTTGGTCGAATCGGACGTTTAGCTATGCGTGCTGCGTTTGATTGGCCGGAAATTGAATTTGTACGCATCAATGATGTTGCTGGTGATGCCAACACTTTGGCGCATCTGTTGGAATTCGATTCCGTGCAGGGGCGCTGGCATCATGGCGTGACGGCGCAAGGCGAGCACATTGTTATCAACGGCCATGCAATTCATACTACTCAACAAAAAGATATCAGTGCGGTGGATTGGTCAGATTGCGACGTGGTAATTGAAGCGACTGGCGTGCACCGTAAAACCAGTTTCCTTAATCAATACCTTGAGCAAGGCGTGAAACGTGTGGTGGTTTCTGCGCCGGTTAAAGAGCCGGGTATCGCCAATATCGTGGTTGGGGTGAACGATGAAATTTTTGACCCAGCCGTGCATCGCATCGTAACTGCGGCATCCTGCACCACCAACTGTATCGCCCCAGTGGTTAAAGTCATTCACGAAAAATTGGGCATCGAGCAATCTTCGTTTACCACCATTCATGATTTGACCAATACTCAAACGATCTTGGATGCGCCACATAAAGATTTGCGTCGTGCTCGTGCATGCGGAATGAGCTTGATTCCAACCACAACCGGCTCTGCGACCGCGATTGTCGAAATTTTCCCTGAGCTAGCAGGCAAAATTAACGGCCATGCGGTACGTGTTCCACTGGCTAACGCTTCGTTAACCGACATCATTTTTGACGTCAAACGCGATACCACTGCGCAAGAAGTCAATGAACTTTTAAAGCAGGCTTCACAAGGCGAACTAAAAGGCATTCTTGGCTTTGAAGAGCGTCCGTTGGTATCAATTGATTATCGCGGCGACCAGCGTTCAACCATCGTTGACGCGCTATCAACCATGGTGGTGGGAACGCGTATGGTTAAAATTTATGCTTGGTATGATAACGAAATGGGTTATGCCACGCGCACAGCAGAGCTAGTGAAGAAGGTGGGATTAGCATGAGCGAATTACATCCAACATGGACATTACCTTTAGAATCAGGCGCTTTGGTATTAATGCCGTGCCCAGGTACCAAACAAGCCTCGCTTGAAGCTTCAATGACGCAACTGGCGAAGCAGGGCGTAAGCACGATAGTGACTGCAATCAGCGATTGTGAAATGGACGAGAAAGGCGTTGCCGATCTCGGCGCAGTGGCAAAGCAGCACGGTATTACTTGGTTTCATGCACCCATTGAAGATGATTGCGCGCCGGATGAGGCTTTTTTGGCAACTTGGCAGACATTCAACTCTCAATTAAAGCAAGCACTACAAAACGAGCAAAACGTCGCGCTGCACTGTATGGGGGGCTCTGGTCGCACAGGATTGCTCGCTGCGCACCTACTGCTTGAGCTCGGTTGGTCACTGGATAACATCATCACCGAAGTACAAGCGTTAAGACCCGGTGCGTTTACCAAGCCAGTACAGCTTGAGTACATCCAAAAGGTTGCCAACCAGGGTTAAGGGCTTTTGGGCACCCATGATCCAAATGCCTTAAGACCATGTTGAGGGAGTCAAACATGCTGGCAAATCTAAGCCATAGTGTGAAGCAATATATGTTGGTGACGTTCAATTATTGGAACTTCACCATCACCGATGGTGCGCTGCGAATGCTGGTGGTGCTGTATTTTCACCAGCTTGGTTACAGCGCGCTGGAAGTTGCTTCGCTGTTCTTGTTTTACGAGTTTTTTGGCGTTGTGACCAATTTAATTGGCGGTTGGCTCGGGGCGCGGCTTGGCCTCAATCGCACCATGAATATTGGCTTGGCGATGCAAGTCGTGGCGCTGCTGATGCTGGCATTGCCGAATGTATGGCTCACCATACCTTGGGTGATGGCGGCGCAGGCGTTATCGGGAATCGCCAAAGATCTCAACAAGATGAGCGCTAAGAGTGCAATTAAAACCTTAGTGCCAAGTGGTGAACAAGGACGCCTCTATCACTGGGTTGCGGTGCTGACAGGTTCAAAAAATGCGTTGAAAGGGCTCGGCTTCTTTATCGGCGGTTTATTGCTGTCGTGGATTGGCTTTCAAGCCGCAATGCTGGTGATGGCGCTGGTATTGAGCTGCGTGTTTGTTGGCAGTCTGATTAGCCTTGATGGCGATATCGGTAAAGCCAAATCTAAGCCAAAGTTTTCACAATTGTTTTCCAAATCCCCGCCGATCAATATTCTGTCGGCGGCACGTATGTGTTTGTTCGGCGCGCGTGATGTCTGGTTTGTGGTGGCACTACCGATTTATCTCGGCAGTGTTTTTGGTTGGGATTATCTTTGGGTTGGCGGTTTTCTAGCGTGCTGGATCATCGCTTATGGCGTAGTGCAAGGTTTTGCGCCCAAGATTACCGGTAAGGCGAGTGGACGAACTCCCGATGGTCATGCAGCGTTCTACTGGGCTGGCTTACTGACCTTGGTGTGCGGCGCGATTGCCTATGCGGTTCAAATGCAATGGCAACCGCAACTGGTGATTGTGGCCGGATTGATGCTGTTTGGCGCCATCTTCGCGGTGAACTCATCACTGCACTCTTATCTGATTGTCAGCTATGCCAAAGATGACGGTGTGTCATTGGATGTCGGCTTTTATTATATGGCCAATGCGATGGGGCGCTTGATCGGGACTTTGCTTTCAGGATGGATTTTTCAGCTTTATGGGCTGGTGGGGTGCTTATGGATTTCGGTGGCGTTGCTGCTTGCGACCACACTGATTTCGCTGAAATTGCCCAAACTCACTCAAGCTGAGGCTTAATCCAAAGGGTAAAAAAGATAGGCTGACTGCAATGCAGTCAGCCTTTTTATTGCTCCTAAAAGTAAGGAAAATGGAGCAACAAATTGGTCAGCAAAAGTCTCTTCAGTCACGAAAGCGAAAAGGGAAAAACCTTCGTATCAACACAGACTTGCTGGACATTAAGGCGAACCCATCTCACAGAGAAGGGAGCCTTATTCTAGACCGAATTGGATTCCGGACGGTGTCTCAATTGAGAGAAGTTGAGTGCACTATCATTTAAATGAGCGCAAACTGGACTCAAGATCTTTTCTTCCTTTGTCGCTGACGATAGCTTGTAAAACAACTTGTTAAAAATTAACAGAGGGGTTTTTGGTGCGTGCTATAGTCGCCGAGAATTTGCAACAAGGATAAGGTGATATGAGAGAAAGGGTGCTGTTTTTTGACTTGTTACGCTGCGTGGCGGCCGTTGCGGTGATTGCCATTCACGTTCTCGCACCTTATCGAGATGGCTTGGGCGTTATTCCATTCGACCACTGGGTGACTGCGGTGAGCGTCAACAGTGTCACGCGCTGGGCGGTGCCAGTGTTTATTCTGATCTCGGGCGCGTTGATGCTCAGTGATGACAGGCCATTCAACGCCTCTTACTATGTTCGGCGCAGGCTTGGGAAAGTGTTGATCCCGTTCTTAGTGTGGTCGCTGTTTTATGCTTATTTGTCGGGCTGGACAGCGCAGGGCTATGACCCAGAAGTGAGTAAAGAGGTGCTAAAGCATAGCCCTGAGCATGCGACCTATTACCACCTCGGTTTCTTCTACTACTTTATTCCTCTCTATTTCGTGGTGCCGTTTTTGCAGTTAATGGTTCAGCGCCTCGACACTTCGGCGATTGTCGCATTCACGGCCGTGTGGTTGGTGACAACTGCCTGTTACCTATTTCGTATTGACGGGCCATGGAGCCACGAATTGTGGCTGTATACGGGCTACTTAACGCTTGGCTATCTTTTGTATAAAAAGGTGCCGCTTAAAGGTTGGATCATTACCACTTTCATTTTGTTAGGTTCTGCAGCGCTGGTGTGGACCGTATTTATGGTGGTGATGAACAGCATAGAAGCCGATCATTATACCGTTGGACGTTGGCTCTCTTACAAAACCATTAACGTGGTGCTGGCCGCCAGCATGATCTTTATGTGCTGTAAACATGTTGGTAATGTTTTTTCTGAGCGTACCCAGCGCATTATCAGCTTTATCAGCAAACACAGTTTAGGTATCTACCTACTGCATCCGATTTTCCTCTGGCCAATGAAAGCTTATGGTTGGTATCAGGGACATCCGGTATGGGTAATCCCATTGTGGGTGGTTTTAAGTGGCGCTGGAGCACTGTGTGTCAGCTGGCTGGTGAGCCGCAGTACCAAAACAAGTTGGTTGTTGCCTTAACGCTTTAAAGCAAAATGTACGAATTTATCGCCGCGATAAGTCAAAACGCCTCTATCGCCTGGGTTTAGGGCCTGAAAATAGTGAATACCGACTTGGAATTCACGTTTGGGCCCAAACTGACCTTTCTTAACCCAAATCCAATATTCCTGCTGTTCATTTTGGCATGTCGAATCGATGGCTTGCTTATCCAGTATCGTAATGTCAGCGGTTTTTTCGACCGCGTTACGCCCTTGTTGATGTTGCTGATATAGACGGCTACAGGCCCATGCAGCCAAGGCGATTAGCATCGCGATCGCCAAATAAATCGATAATGGCATGGTAGTAGACAGTGACATAGCAACCTCCTTAGTGAGTCGCTATTGTATGTTTTTCCTCAGTTTATTCCGTTAGCTGTCCAGTGCTTTGCGAGTGATATCTGGTTCAAGCGTCAAACTTCGAGTCATGTCACTTGTTTGTTGATGCAGAGAGTGTGACCTCTATCTTAGTGGTTGATTAATTTGCATAAATTGACTTGTCAGTCGGAATTAAATCGGGGTAGATATAGAGGAATCCACCAACAGCCCCTAGACTAACAATGGGATGGAGGAAAGCTATGTCTGATATTGAAAAAGTGGTATTGAGGACGCGTAAACTTGAAAACTTACTCAGAGTTCAATATCACGCCCAAGGTCGAGGGCTTCACCAGCTCATCACCAGTTGCGAAGAGCGCCTACCTCACGATGTGATCGCTAAGCTACGTTTCATTGCGACAATCCGCAACAAAACCGTACATGAAGATAATTACAAGCTCGATGATCGCCGCGCCTTTATACAGGCTTGCGATGAATGTGAAAAAGAGCTTACGCCGAGAAGTGGACGATTTATTTGGCGCGTTGCCGTGTCTTTAATGGTGTTGAGTACACTCGCAGCATTGGCTTTTTACTACGTCCATTGGGACATGTTAGCGGAACATTTCTAATACGATGAAGGCGAGTTACAGCTGAATGAGCTTCGCGTTGGCTTGAAGTATTGAGCGCTGGGGGCACAAAAGTAATAAATAAAAAGGGACGCAGTGCGTCCCTTTTTATTTATTGTTTTTTTGACTAGTACATCAACGGCAGTGTCATCAAACCGACTACTACTGCGATCATTACAAGTCCTTGTTTTTGTGAAGATGTAATCATAACACTGCTCCTATATTGGTGATGTTCAACTTCATGCTTTTTAGACTATCAGGTTTATTGGTCTTTGATCAAGCATTATTTTTGAACGACTTAAAAGTCTTACTTTAAATTGGCAAAACAGCCTATTTTTAGGTGTTTAAACATGGACATTTGCAGTGTTTATATATTGTTCTTAATGGTTTTATTATGCTCGATATTGTTTTAAGTTATTGAATTTATTTTAATTTATTTTGTTTTAAAAAGTATACAAAAGAAGTTTGTTGTTTTTATGGGGGTCAATGGTGGTTGGTGTCAGTTTTTCTGCTTATTTTCAATTTTATTGGTGACGATAAAAGATTTTTTACGTCGTATGGCTGGTCGTATAAGCGCTGAAGGTTTTTTTTCTTCATCAAGGGTGCTACCAGAGTGTTTATTTATCATCGACATGGAAGTCCGGTTTTATGTGGATAAATTTAAGTAAATTATTGATTTTATATGTTTTAAATATCTAATTTTGACTTTTAATATTAAAAAGCAAACGGTTGCTTTGTTTTTTGATATTGCATTTTGTTGGTGTTTTCATGCAGAGAGCTACGTGGCTTTGGATTTTCGGGCTCTACACAAACAGCGAAATAAAAAGGCATTGATTTAGATTAAAAGTCTCTATAACCCTTGCGCGAGAAGTGTTTTATAGGATAAATAACCCTAATCAAGATCGAAGTTTTCATGTCGTCTGCTGGACTTATCATTCGGTGCGCCTAAACTGGCGGCGGAAATAACAAGAGGTGTTTGCATGTGGAGCTGGCTGTCCGTCGCGCTTTCTGGTTTTATTAGCATTTCGGCTAATGAGCGTAATCAAAAAATTCAGGCTGCTGTATTTCACGCGTTGAGCTTAATTTTGCTGATCGTTATGTTAGTTCATCGTCCAGAGTCACAAATGACGTCTGGCGTATGGATTGCTGTTGGTCTGATTATCTCGATGGTTGCCGACACCCTGTATTTGTTTAAACGTCATCTGCGCCTCACATTTGTGGCTTTTCTTCTCGCCCAGCTCAGCTATAGCAAGTCGTTCTGGCTGCTGTTGTCTGGCGATATTGTGTGGTGGGTGCCCTCTATGTTACTGGCTGGTGGTATTGTGGCGTTCTTCCTGTTCCTCCCTTTGATCGACCGTTTAATTTTCCCTGTCGCAATTATGGGCATGATGCTGTTGCAGCTTAACTGGGCAGCTGGGCAAGTGTGGTTACTCACACCGACTTGCGCCAATGCGCTCGGTATGGCGGGCACCATAGTATTAGCGTTGTCGGCGGCTCTGCTTGCAATTTACGATCACAAGCGCTCATTCCGTGGCGGACGATATTGGATCTCAGGCAGTTATTTGTTGGCGCATTCTCTTATTACGGCATCAGTGCTTATCTAGCATCAAAGTTTCTACGCTGAGAGTGGCGTATGCTGAGTAGCTCGATTCACCCATATCAGCAAACGCAGCGAGGAACGTATGTCTGAACAAATTCACGCCCACAAAATTCTTAACTTGCTTAAGGCCACACCCATGGCGGAACTCGAATTACGCCAATTCATCACTGAGCAATATGGTCTTGATGCCCGTTTTCGAACCTGCAAACTGCAAGGCTTTGACTTTGATAGCTTGTTTGATTTTTTTAAAGAAAATCAGAAGATTATTGAAGTCGAAAACAAATGGACCATGAACCAAGCGAAAGTGTGTGACCATGACCATGACCATGAGCACTAAGCCGTTTCCTGCCTAGTCGCCATTGAGCTGGTGCGAAGTTGAGCGTTGGTGATGTGTTCGCGACGTGAAAGTTTCGCAGTTGTCTGGCTCTGTTGGTGCTTTAGTCATTTCCTAACATGTCATTTGAGCCATTTAAAAATCCCTTCTTATCAGTTATTTAAATATTTTTGAATCCACCTATCACTCATTAGTTGAATCGTGTTCTATTCTATGGTCTTGTGTATCCCCCGCGATAAGGAACACGGCGGCGTCTCAATCGGTTTGGTTTATAACCGTCATCATTTAGGCGAGATAAGGAATATCTACTGTGACAACCTGTAAAGTGATTGCCTGTGGAGGCCTTTTTAGCTATGGAAATCTTTTCTGCCGCGACCATGTTGTTTTTGATCATGGACCCGCTTGGCAATTTGCCGATTGTTTTATCGATCTTAAAGCATTTAGATCCCAAGCGGCGTCGTAAAGTCTTAATCCGCGAACTTCTATGTGCATTAGCGATTTTGCTGATGTTCTTATATGCTGGACAAAGCATCCTTAATTTCTTACATGTGCAACCTGAAACGTTAAGTATTTCGGGTGGCGTGATCCTGTTTATCATTGCGATAAAAATGATATTTCCAAGCGCAGGAAGCATCACAGGATTGGCGGCGGGTGAAGAGCCGTTTATCGTGCCTCTAGCCATCCCGATGATCGCCGGACCTTCGGTGATTGCTGCGCTGCTACTGCTATCGAACCAATACCCTGACCGCATGTTAGAGCTTTCAGCATCGGTGTTATTAGCCTGGTTTGGCACCTTCGTTATTTTGATGTTCTACGGCTTTTTCCATCGTATTTTGGGCGAACGTGGCCTGAAGGCAATTGAGCGTTTAATGGGCTTGTTATTGGTGATGATCTCCACCCAGATGTTCCTTGACGGGGTGAAAAGCTATATGGCGGGTTGATCGTTTTTTATTCAGTGGTGTAGGCTGTAAGAATGAAACTACACCCTGAATATTACTTCGCAACTTATCCGTTGATTGCGACGCTATCCTTAATTGCGATAGCGTTTTTTGTCGGCATGATGTTTCGTTTTGTCCTGTCTGGCGTGTTGAAATTCAATGCCCGACGTGGCGATCGTTTCCTGTTTGAATCCCTGCAAAAGCACCTTAAAGGCAGTATTCTACTGTTTATCCCCTGTATCATTCTTCACGCCTGCGCGGGCTGGTTGGTACTTTCGGCCGACAAAATTGCCCTGATTCGGCAAATTCTGCAGATTTTGATTGTGGTATCGATATCGCTGATTGTGATTCGCCTCACCCATGTGGTCGAGGACGTGCTGTTCAAACGCTATGATATTTCGATGGCGGATAACCTCAAAGCCCGTAAAGCGCGCACCCAAATCATGTACGTGAAAAAAATCGCCATTGTCGTGATTGTGGTGATCGCCTCGGCGATGATTTTGCTGAGCTTCGATAGCGTTCGCCAATATGGCACCACCATTCTCACCGGTGCCGGGGTTGCTGGTATTATCATCGGTTTTGCGTTGCAAAAAACCTTGTCGAATTTATTTGCAGGTATTCAGATAGCGTTTACTCAGCCAATCAAAATCGACGATGCGGTGGTGGTGGAAGGTGAGTGGGGCTGGATTGAAGAGATCAATCTTACTTACGTGGTAGTGCGCATTTGGGATATGCGCAGATTGATTCTACCAATCACTTATTTCACCGAGAACTCGTTTCAGAACTGGACTCGTTCTACCGCGCAGATTTTGGGCTCAGTATTTCTCTACACCGATTACACCATGCCGCTTGAACCGCTGCGCCGCCATTTCGACCATATCCTTGAACAAACTGACATGTGGGATGGTGAAGCAAAAGCCTTTCAAGTCAGTGATTGCAGTGACCATACCATGACGATTCGTTTGCTGATGACAGCAAAAAACTCGCCAGTTGCGTGGGATCTGCGCTGTTACGTCCGTGAAGAGATGATTCGCTTTGTGCAGCACAACTATCCACATTGTCTGCCCAAAACGCGCGCTGAGCTTAGTCGCGATGGCGAGCAAGCTGATCCAATGGAAACGCTTGGCCCGAGCGCCAATCGCGAGGCATAAAAAAGCCGCATTGAATGCGGCTTTTTGAGTTCGCTGGCTGATTTTAGAATTAGCTCATGTGTTTGCGGCGAATATCCAGCAGCGCAAAAATGCCAAACACTAAAATCGACCATTTTTCCCAGCGGCTCATGGTGATTTTGTCACCGAACGCGCCAATAAAAATCAGAGCTTGTAAACCGTGCATAATAAATAAAAATGCGGTCATGATGTACAGCGCAATTGCGGCTTTTCCGGGAAACGGCATCACAATGTTAATGATCAGCACCAGCCACACAAATGCGATGGCGGCTTTAGCGAGGATTAACAACCCTTTCATGAACTTGTCCTTGCATATAAACGATAGCTGACTTGGCCAGCATTCTTCTCTCGATGAAGGTGCCAGTTTTGCGGAATCGCCTCTAAAGTCAATTCCTTTTCTGTTTCAATATAAATCAGCGCGTTGTCTGCCAACCAGCCATGTTGCTCAAGTAAGGTTAACGTATCTGGAAGCAAGCCTTTGCGAAATGGCGGGTCGATAAAGACCACATCGTATTGGCTGCCCGGTTTTTGCAAAAACTGCAGAGCGTCAGTGTGGAGCACTTCTAGATTGGTCGCATTGAGCGCTTGGCTATTTTTTTCCAGCACTTTAAATGCCGCCGGGTTGAGCTCTAAAAGTGTGACTTTTTGCGCTTGGCGTGATGCAGCTTCAAAGCCTAAACCGCCAGAGCCGGCAAAAACATCCAAACACTTGGCGCCTGGTATATCTTGAGCAAGCCAGTTAAACAGCGTCTCTTTGACTCTATCTGTGGTGGGGCGTAGCCCTTCGGCATCGTGAACCGGAAGTTTTCTTCCGCGCCATAAGCCGCTAATAATGCGAATAAAGCCACTTGAAGCACGTTTTTGTGAGGCTTTTTGCTGTGGACGTCTTACCATAGATTTTTTGACCGCAAATTAAGTGATACTATAATCCGTTGCCCAGGTGATAACACAGTCTGTGTTCCCTGAGGACAGTTCAGATATGGATTGGTGACAGAGTGTAACGCTAACGGCTTGGGGATGCATCTTTCGCATGTTATTCGACGAATACATATGGCAGACGAGCAAATAACCGAGCCCACTTTACAAAAAACTTTTCATGACTTTGTCATTCCTCTTTTCACGAACAGGGATAATCCCTTGGAAAAGAGCCAGAAAGCATTAATTCAGTAGATCTAGGATATTCCCTGATGACGGAAAAAAAGAAGCGCGGTTTACTTTCCTGGCTTGGTTTTGGCGAGGAAGAGCAAGCCAAGTCCGCTGCCGAAGAGCAAGAAGAATTACAATCAGAAGTTGTTGGTGATGAAGCGCAGCCTGAGCCAGCAGAAGAAACAACACAGCAATCATCGCTCGCAGAACCACAGCCAGCCGACGAAACTGTTCTAGCAGAAGCAGAAGCAGAAGCAGAAGCAGAAGCAGAAGCAGAAGCAGAAGAGTTGCCACAAGCGTCGCGAGTGCAAGAGCAAGAGAAACCGACCGAAAGCTTTTTCGCCCGTTTGAAGCGCAGCCTTGCGCGTACCAAAGCCAATATTGGTGCCGGTTTCTTTGGTTTGTTCAAAGGCAAAAAAATCAATGATGACCTGTTTGAAGAGTTAGAAGAGCAGCTGCTCATTGCGGATGTCGGTATGGACACCACAATGAAGATCATTGAAAACTTAACCGAGAAAGCGTCGCATCAAGAGTTAAAAGACGGTGAAGCGCTTTACGGTCTGTTAAAAGACGAGATGGCCGACATCTTAAAACAAGTGGAACAGCCACTTGAAGTCGACACCAGTAAAACGCCGTATGTGATTTTGATGGTTGGTGTTAACGGTGTGGGTAAAACCACCACGATTGGTAAATTGGCCAAGCAGTTCCAGTCACAAGGTAAGAAAGTGATTTTGGCGGCGGGCGATACGTTCCGCGCGGCAGCGGTAGAGCAGCTGCAAGTGTGGGGCGAACGCAATAACGTGCCGGTTATCGCTCAGCACACTGGTGCTGATAGTGCTTCGGTTATCTACGATGCGATTGAAGCGGCGAAAGCGCGCGGCGTTGATGTGGTGATCGCTGATACTGCCGGTCGTTTGCAAAACAAGAGCAATTTAATGGAAGAACTGCGCAAAATCGTTCGCGTGATGAAAAAGATCGACGATTCTGCGCCGCATGAAATTATGTTGACGCTTGATGCCGGAACCGGACAAAACGCCATTAGCCAAGCCAAACTGTTTAGCGATGTTGCGCCAATAACAGGTATCACATTGACCAAACTCGATGGTACTGCGAAAGGTGGGGTGATTTTTGCCATTGCTGACCAGTTCCAGATTCCAATTCGTTTTATTGGTGTTGGTGAAGGCATCAACGATTTGCGTCCATTTGAAACGCAAGAATTTATTGAAGCGCTATTTAGCCGAGAAGACTAATAAACAGGGGCTTCGGCCCCTTTAAACCAGCTCATAGAAGAGGATTGATGGGTGATAAAGTTTCAGCAAGTCAGTAAGGCTTACCGAGGTGGACGTCAGGCTCTACAAAAAGTCGATTTTCATCTTCGCAGTGGCGAAATGGTATTTTTGGGTGGCCATTCTGGTGCGGGAAAAAGCACATTACTAAAACTTATCTGCGCAATAGAGCGTCCAACCGATGGCAAAATCAGCTTTAATGATCACGACATCACTCGAATCCCAACCAAAGACATTCCTTTTCTACGCCGTAATATCGGCATTGTGTTCCAAGATCATCGTTTGTTGATGGATCGCAGCGTTTACGAAAACGTCGCGCTGCCCATGCGGATTGAATCTTTTTCTGAAGAAGAGATTAAACGCCGTGTCAGTGCTGCGCTGGATAAGACCGGGCTTTTGGATAAAGCGCGCTGTTTGCCAAGCCAGCTCTCTGGTGGTGAACAGCAACGTGTCGGTATTGCGCGCGCTGTCGTGAATCGTCCAACCTTACTACTGGCTGATGAGCCAACTGGTAACCTTGACCCTGAACTGTCTAATTTAGTGTTGAAATTGTTTGAAGAATTTAATCGCGCTGGTGTGAGCATCATTTTGGCGACCCACGATATTGAGCTGGTTAACACGCGTCCGCAATATCGTCATCTTGAATTGAACCAAGGTTTTTTAAGTGAGGTTCAAGACTATGGCCGTTAATGCTAATACGCGCAATAAAGTGAAAACCAAAAAGAAAACCAAGCCTCAAGCGGCATCGACGCGAGTAAAAAAGAACGACGGCTTTTTTACGGTGCACTACAAGCAAGCCAAAGCGTCGTTTAAAGCTTTATGGTCACGTCCGCTGGGTAATTTACTGACTTTAGCCGTGATTTCGATGGCGCTCGCGCTGCCTGCATGTTTGTACCTGATGGGCAAAAACGTCGCGGCGGTATCGGATGATGTCACCGGACCTTCGCAAATTAGCGCTTATATCGCAGAGCGCACCCCAGAAGCGAAAATCATGGTGCTTAAAGATGAACTCGAAGCCAACCAAGAGATTAAAGCGGTGCAGTATATCTCGTCACAGCAAGGACTGGCTGAGCTAAGCGAATATTCTGGTTTTGATCAGGCGATTTCGTTGCTCGATAACTATGCGTTGCCGCCGGTGCTGATTATTACTCCCGCGTCTGATGATAAACATTCAGTGCAGTCTCTGGCGCGTCAGCTGCGAGAGAACAATGTCATCACAGATGTGCGTATGGACGAAGATTGGATGACGCGCCTTGATGCGATTCGTACTTTGGTTAGCACTATCGTGACGATTCTTTCGCTATTGATGTTGTGTTCGGTGTTCTTGATTGTCGGTAATACGTTGAGATTTAACGTTTTAGCCGATAAAGAAGCGATTCAAACCATGAAGCTGATTGGCGCGACCGATGCGTATATTTTGCGTCCTTATCTGTATTCCGGCATGTGGTTTGGGTTACTTGGCGCGTTAGCAGCGTGGATCTTCACTGCGATTGTTACCGTTCTGCTCAACAGCAGTGTTGAGTCGCTGGCCGCTCTTTACGATAGCCAATTCCGTCTCATCGGCCTTGGTTGGGATGAAACTCTGCTGCTGTTAATGCTTGGCACCTTCATCGGTTGCTTGGCGGCTAAGGTCTCAGCTCAGCGACATTTAAAAGAAATTGAACCTGTTTAATGGCTCAATGTCATACTATTGAAAATCGTAACTGCTACCGTATACTTTGGTAGGTTGTATTGCGGTGGCAGCTGTGGATAATGGCTGCCTTGCTTGCAACTTGTTCATTTTGAGTTCAAGATGGATCAGTTATAAAAAGTACTCCATATCAAATTTGATGAGGAATTGAATGACTAACCAAGCGTATCCAATGGCCGTAGTAACACAAGATAGCCTAGACAGCTATATTCGCTCAGTAAACAGCTACGCAATGCTGACTGCTGAAGAAGAACGTGAACTGGCGGAGAGACTGTACTACGACGGCGAAATCGAGGCCGCGAAAGGCTTGATCCTATCGCACCTGCGTTTTGTTGTGCATGTCGCTCGTGGCTATTCTGGTTATGGTCTTCCTATGGCCGACCTAGTTCAAGAAGGCAACATTGGTCTAATGAAAGCGGTAAAACGTTTCAACCCGGAAGTGGGTGTGCGTTTGGTTTCTTTTGCTGTGCATTGGATCAAAGCCGAAATTCATGAATATGTATTGCGCAACTGGCGTATCGTTAAGATTGCGACCACCAAAGCGCAGCGTAAATTGTTCTTCAACTTGCGTAAGTCGAAAAAACGTCTCGGCTGGTTTAACAACGGTGAAATCGAAACTGTTGCACGTGAGTTAGGCGTTGAGCCTTCAGAAGTGCGTGAGATGGAATCCCGTCTTGCTGCACAAGATGCCGCATTTGATATGTCGAGCAGTGATGATGAAGATTCAAGCCCGTCTTATTCAGCACCAATGCTGTACTTGCAAGATAAAGCCTCAGATGTGGCGGAGAATCTTGAAGCGCAGAACTGGGAAGAGCACACTAATAATCGCTTGAACTTAGCTTTGTCGAGCCTAGATGACCGTAGTCAGCATATTGTGCGTTCTCGTTGGTTGGATGATCAGAAGTCCACCTTGCAAGATTTGGCGGAAACATACGGTGTCTCCGCAGAACGTATTCGTCAGCTTGAAAAGAATGCGATGAAGAAATTGAAATTGGCGGTTGGCGAATTCTAATCGATTTGCCCCTCGATCCAATGACAAAAAACCGAGATCTGATGATCTCGGTTTTTTTATATTTGCGCAAAAATGGTGATCAAACATGGTGCAGCGTCCTGTGTATAACTCTGTGACAAATTTCTTTGCTAGCTGTCAGAAAGCGGGGTGAATAAAGGGATTATGGCGTTATTTGTCATGGGGATAGTTTTTAATTTACACACATATAAATCAGGATCAACACTACATCTTGTGGATCTTCTTTTTCATAACCACTTTATCAACGTAATCCACAGCTTTATCCACAAACGATGGAAAAGTAACCTGTGGTGGATAACCTGAAGGTGGCGCTTTACACGTCGCCCTTGGGATAGGTTACAATGCCAACATGAATGACAACGATAAAGAGAAAGTAAATATGGAGCAGTTCAAGCACATTGATGTTAATGCCGCTCAGGCGCTATTGGAGCAAGGTGAAGCACGTTTGGTGGACATTCGTGACCCACAAGCTTTTGCGCTAGCACATGCACAGTCTGCCTTTCATCTCACTAACGACACCATGGTGAGCTTTATGAATGAAGTAGAATTCGAGCAACCGGTCTTAGTGATGTGTTATCACGGGATCAGTAGTCAAGGTGCCGCTCAATACCTTGTTAACCAAGGATTTGAGCAAGTGTACAGTGTCGATGGCGGCTTTGAGGCCTGGCACCGTGCCAACTTGCCTGTCGAAACCAACCAGTAGAGAGAATTATGATTAGACTGATCGCCCTAAATAACCCGCGAATGGCACAAGCTTTTATCGACTATATGGCCTCGCGCCAAATAGATATTCAGATGATGGCGGAGGGGAGTGGTCAGTTTTCATTATGGCTTAAGGATGGGCAGCATCAGGTCGAGGTGGAAGCGGAGCTCAAACACTTTCTCAACGACCCAACCGCTGCGCGTTATCAGGCTGCATCATGGAGTGTGGCCGACAGTCGTAAAAGCTCATTTCGCTATCATTCACCCAGTTTGCTAGCCATGGTAAAAGCCAAAGCCGGGCCGTTCACTATCGCAGTTATGCTCGTGTGTGGTGTGATTTTCGCTCTGGCTCAACTTGGCTCTGGAAATGCTATCTTCAATGCGCTGCATTTTCCTGCTTTTGCTGAGCAGAAATGGCAGCTATGGCGCTGGGTAACACATGCGTTTCTGCATTTTTCGGTAATGCATATTGTGTTTAACTTGCTGTGGTGGTGGCAGTTTGGCGGCGATGTTGAGAAAAAAATCGGTTCAGCGACACTCATTAAGATCTTTTTAGTTTCTGCGGCGCTATCTGGTGCGGGTCAGTACTGGGTTGAAGGTGCAAACTTTGGTGGTTTGTCTGGTGTAGTTTACGGCTTAGTCGGCTACTCATGGATGCTCAGTGTTCGAGCGCCAAATCTTGGCGTCATGATGCCTAAAACGCTGATCGGCTTTATGTTGGTGTGGCTAGCGCTGGGCTTTTTCCAGCCGTTTATGGCGATTGCCAATACGGCCCACTTAGTTGGTTTAGTCGCAGGTGTGGTACTTGGCCTAGTTGATGCCGAGCGCTGGAAAAGCGCTTGATGAGAAAAGGCGGCTTAACGAGCCGCCTTTTTTCTGCGTGATGGTTTATTGGTAGAGATATTTGGTAAACAGCAAATCGGCAATGACGGTTTTACCGGTTTCAGGCAGTAAAATGCTGTTTAGGTACTGCACCAAGTTTTTACGCAAGTCTTCGCGACCCGCCAGCGATTTGATGGTGTCTTCACTTTGTTTACCTAACATTTCAACCACAGCATCGCGGATCAACGGCTGATGACGTTCAATCAGTGGTAAGTCGGCTTCTCTGGCGACCATAATGTCGATTCGAACTTGAATGTAGCCGAGCTGCTTGCCTTTGGTATAGAAGTTGGTGGTTAAATCCGGTTCCAGCGTGAAATACGCTAACTTGTCTTGCCCTTCTTCTGCCGCAAGGGAAGGAAGTGCGATAAGCGCACTTAATGCGATAATTATTTGGACTATGTAGCGTTTCAGCATATTTCTGTCTTGTCTTTTGTTGGTTCGCGATATTCGAATCACTTGAGTCTTGTTACAATGGCGCTTCTGACCCTCATCATAATGCACCAACCATTTGATATCGTGGGATAACCAAAGCATCATGCTTTAGTGTAGTGATAAAGCCAATAATTGAATACTAGTATGAACCAATCAATAACTCATTTTCTTTCTGCATTGCAAAACATTGATTGGCAATCACCTGATAAGTTTAACTTTCCCTCTGAAATGGCCAAAAAATGGATGCTGGAAAATGGCTCTTTATCACGTTTATTAGCCAAACAGTGCCAACAACTCAGTGTGGAGTTACTCCATAATCAGTTCATACCAAAGGATGAATTGGCCGAGCATGAGCGAATTTTGTTGAGTGATGAACGCTGTTTACTGCGTAAAGTGGTACTGCACGGTGATGACCGCGCTTGGGTGTTAGGTCGAACCTTGATTCCAAACTCATCTTTAATCGAGCAAGATGTTGATTTAACTCAGCAAGGTGACATTCCCCTCGGATTAACGGTTTTTAATGCTGATAATGTTAGGCGCGATGCGCTGCAGGTTGGATGTGTCGCCACTGAGTACGGTCTATTAATGGCCCGTCGCTCACGATTATGGATGAATCATAAACCCATGCTGGTGGCGGAACTGTTTCTGCCCGAAGCCCCGTTTTACTCACAGGAGAACGCTTCACAATGATAGTGGAAAAAGCAAAAGCGTATTGGCAGTTGGCGCGAATGGATCGGCCAATTGGCACACTTTTGTTACTTTGGCCAACGCTCTGGGCGTTAATTTTAGCCGCCCAAGGTTTACCTGATTTCAAAGTGTTACTGGTATTTGTTGCCGGTGTTGTACTGATGCGTGCGGCGGGGTGTGTGATTAATGACTTTGCTGATCGTAAAGTGGATGGCTTTGTTAAGCGCACCGAGCAGAGGCCACTGCCTGCTGGATTGGTTACCGCCAAAGAGGCAATGGCGCTATTTTTAGTGCTAGGGAGCATCTCGTTTTTGCTGGTGTTAACCATGAATCCGCTGACGATCAAGTTGTCGTTTGCCGGGATCGTACTGGCATTCATCTACCCGTTTATGAAGCGTTATACTCATCTGCCGCAGATCTTTCTAGGCTTGGCGTTTAGTTGGTCGATTCCTATGGCTTGGGCGGCGCAGGCGAATGAAGTGCCTGCGATGGTATGGTTTGTTTTTGTTATCAACGCATTATGGACGGTGGCTTACGATACTCAATATGCAATGGTCGACCGCGACGACGATTTAAAAATCGGTATCAAATCGACGGCTATTTTATTTGGTCGCTTCGATAAAATGATCATCGGCGCCTTGCAGTTGGTCACGCTAGTGATGCTGATGGCTCTGGGATCGTTTTATCAGTTGGGAGCAAGCTATTACTGGTGTCTGCTTGTTGCCGCGGCGCTGTTTGTGTTTCAGCAGCACTTAATTCGCCACCGTGAGCGCAACTTGTGTTTCCAAGCCTTCCTCAATAACAATTACGTCGGAATGGCGATTGCTGGTGGTTTACTGCTGGCGTTTTGGTAAGTTATTGGCACAGGCAGCTTGGTAGTGAACCTGATTAAGCTTGAAAAGAAAAGGCATCCATAAGGATGCCTTTTTTGTGTTTCAACGTGATTAACTTTCTAATCCGTCGCAGGTTTCACCCGCGCGGCAGATACTTTCTTGAATCGTGAGGCGCACTTCGGGGTAGAGCAGACCATACAGCTGCTGCGCCAATAGCGCGCTCTTGTCTTGATTCACATTGCCATCGCTATCGAGATAACCTTGCTGTTTCAATGTCGTAAACATGGCTGAGAACACGCCTTTATCAAAGAATTCCGGTGCGTTAATACCATGCAAGCGGCCAAGACGCTGAGCGATTTCTTGGCTCATCTTCTCAAGATCCGCTTTACCCACTTCTGGGCTAGAGGCAAGCAGATTGAGGGTGATGGCGTAGCGTTGTAAGGTTTCCGAAATCGTTCTACCCAACAGCATCAGCACTTGAGTATTGGATTGGTTAATCGCCACTTGTTCGCCTTCGATACTGATGATGCCCTGCTCATCAAGTTCAGCTAAGTATGCACTCACCATCTCATCCAAGTTCTCTTGCTCTAGGCCAAGGAACAGCTCTTGTTTTAGGAACGGGAAGATGCGCGCTACCGTCGCTTGAATATCACCAAGTGTTGCCGATTGCTGACGAATCAGAATTTGCGCTATCAGCGAAGGAATCGCAAACAGATGGATAATGTTGTTGCGATAGTAAGTCATCAGAATCGACTGGTTACGGTCAAGCGAGATGATGTCGCCCATAATGTCCGATTCAACCACAAACTTATCCAGTGAAATGGCGTGATCCACTAACTCTTCGGCGGTTTTATTCGGCACCGTATAAGTGTTGGAATAACGCACATTACGCAGCAGTGACAGGTAGCTTTCAATTTGCTTAATTAAGCTATCGCGAGACAAAGCGCGTTGACGTGATGCAAGCAGCGCAGTGGCGCATAAGGTCAGGGCGTTGGCGGCGGCAGCATCGTTAATATGAGTCATCATCTTGTTGGCCAGCGAGTTGACCACCGGCGTTAACCATTGGGGTTTGCTGGCACCCATCGGGTCAATGTCTTGTGTCCACTCTGGCGCGTGTTCGTTGAGATAATGATTGAGCGGAATCGGTTCACCAAAGTTCACATAGCCAAGCCCAAAGTTACGTAGCTTACGAATCGTGCGCAGCACCAAACCCGCGTTTTCTTTCTCTTTGCGCTTACCACGGAGTTCTTTCGCGTAAGTGCTCACTTCCATCACGTGTTCGTAACCGATGTAAACCGGCACTAGGGTGACCGGACGATTTAAGCCGCGTAGCATGGCTTGAATCGTCATCGCCAACATCCCAGTTTTAGCACTCAACAAACGTCCAGTGCGTGAACGGCCACCTTCACTGAAGTACTCAACTGAGTAGCCTTTAGCAAAGAGTTCAGCCAAGTATTCGCGAAAGATAGTCGAGTAGAGCTTATTACCTTTAAAACTGCGGCGAATAAAGAATGCACCACCACGGCGGAAAATCGGCCCAGCAGGGAAGAAGTTAAGGTTAATACCGGCCGCGATATGTGGCGGTACCATACCTTCGTGATACAGCACATATGAAAGCAGCAGGTAGTCCATATGGCTACGGTGACACGGCACATAGACAATTTCGTGGCCGTCTTGCGCGAGCTTACGCACCGCAGTGGCATTATGAATGTGTAGGCCATGGTAGATGCGATTCCATAGCCAGCCTAATAAGCGGTCACCTTTTTTCACTAGTGAATACGAGAAATCCGCGGCAATTTCGTCCATGATATCGTGCGCTTCTTTGGTGACTTTACTCACCTCGACTTTGCGTGCACGGGCTTCATCGGCGATCACTTTTTCAATCGCTTTAGATTTGATTAAGCGGTTAAACAGCGCTTGGCGACTTGGCAGGTTCGGACCAGATGCCGCCAGTTTTTGCCTGGAAAAGTGAATTCTTGCAACGCGCGCGAGCTTATGGGCAATCGCCTGATCTGTGCCATGGGCATCCGCCATATAACGCAGAGAAACCAATGAGCTTAGACGCACTAAACAATCACGACCGGAGAAGAGCACCGCTTTGGCTTTTTGTGGACCATTGAGCGGTTTGAGATAGGGTTTTTGTTCCGATTCTTTCCCCGGTTTTCGTCCCCAAAGCACGGTCGCCGGCATCATTTGAATGTCGAGGTCGCTATTGAACTTATGTAGCTCTAATAATTCCGAAAATTGGCTGATCGACTCTTGCGGTACGTCGTGGTCATTGCCCATCACGGTTGGGCGCGACGAGGTGAACACATAGCGTGGGTATTGCTTGCCATCGATTTCTAGTGGCGAGAGTGGATCGGGAAGACCGAGCTTAACCACTTGCTGCTGCAGAGCCAGCAAATCGACATTGGAGCGAAATGGCATCGCGTACACAATCGGCTTGGTCACGTCGATCTGATGGTCATCGATCGGATTAGATGGAATGGTGGTGCCTTTCACTAATAAAGAAACCGGCAGTTTCAATAGCGAGCGAGAGAATGCGTGTCCGGAAGACATAAAGCTTTTTAGCCTCAAAATTAGTTAATACGCTTGAATGCGTTAAAACGCAGGGTTGACCACTGTAATATTGTGGTTGCAAGCAGACATTTTTAGCGAGCAAGAATACCAGAAACTGGTCTAACCTTTTACTTCTTATTTATGGAGGAACACGGCAAATTTACATCATTTCGCCGCTTTTATTCCTAAGTTACTGAATTGGATGTAGGTTCTTTGTGCGCAAATATCAACCATCGCATGAATAAAAGTGCTGGGAGATAGGCAAGTACTTGCTTACCTGAAGTGGAGTGGCGGTAAGAATACCTAAAAAACAAGCAATTGGCGTTGCATTTCATCGATTACTGGATATACTCACAGTTGACTGTATAAAAAGACAGGTAAACTATGAAGCCTTTAACGCCCCGCCAGCAACAAGTGTTCGACCTTATCAGAAGCAAGATCGATGATACAGGTATGCCACCAACTCGTGCTGAGATCGCACGTGAACTTGGTTTCCGTTCCGCTAACGCGGCGGAAGAGCACCTTAAAGCGCTGGCTAGAAAACAAGTAATCGAAATTATCCCTGGTGCCTCACGTGGCATTCGTATTCTCCTCGATAACGCAGCTAATGAAGACCAGGGTTTACCTCTGATTGGTCAAGTCGCGGCTGGTGAACCGATTTTGGCTCAAGAGCATGTCGAAGCACACTATCAAGTTGATGCTTCTATGTTCAAGCCTCAAGCTGACTTCTTACTTCGCGTTCAAGGTGAAAGTATGAAAGACATCGGCATTATGGATGGCGACCTTCTAGCAGTACATAAAACTCAAGATGTACGTGACGGCCAAGTAGTTGTGGCCCGCGTCGACGACGACGTAACGGTTAAGCGCCTTGAACGTAAAGGTTCGACCGTGTTGCTTCACGCAGAAAACCAAGAGTTTGCGCCGATTAAAGTCGACTTAACCAGTCAACACCTGACAATCGAAGGCTTGGCCGTCGGTATTATTCGTAATACAGATTGGATGTGATAAAAATAGTTATTGATATCTATTCTCAATAACTTGTCTCTTCAAACGATAACCATTATCATCTTTTCATGTTCGATGGAGGAAGATGATAATGGTCACTTCTCAAAATCCTAATCGCGTTACTGCTGATAAAGCGCACTATCAGATCCCGGCGAATTTGCTCAAACCTATGTGGTTACGGAGTCAAGAGAGCCTATTAGATAATGGGCTTGTTTACGATCCTATTGCAGCCAATGCTTGCCAGCGCTGTTATCTTGCTCCCGATTGTTTATCTGGTGATGTGGCGCAAAAACAGCTGTTGCATGTCACCTTGACGCGTTTATGTGACGAAAAAATCAGTGATTTTATTGCTCGCCATCCCGATGCATGGGTGATTAATGTTGGCGCTGGGCTTGATACACGTTTTTACCGTGTTGATAACGGCCGGTGTCACTGGATTGAACTCGACGTCACCGAACATCTTATCTGGCGGCAAAAGCTGTTTCATCGTAGCGAACGTTACAAACATGTCTGCGGTAGTGTGGAAGATCTCACTTGGCTTGAGCAGGTTGAGGTTCCGCAAAATACCCCGCTGCTCATCGTGTGTGAGCATGCTTTGCTTGATTGCACTCAGTCGCAAGTGGCGAAGTTTGTTCAAGCGCTCGGACACCAGTTTGAGAACGCCTGCGGCTGCTTTGTGGTGGCGGGGGATTTATGTGGTAACCGCTACGGCCAGAAATTGGGCTCTGAATCTTATGCTCATGGTTTTGCTCAGCCTCATCAAGCTTTGCTGAATTATTTGCCGTGGGTACGTTGGAGCCAAAGTTTCTCACCGCTGGATCGCCAATGTGAACGTTGGCGCTTATGGCAGCGTTGCTTAAGGCGGTTTCCTTCATTAAAACAAAGGCTCACGCCAGTTTTAGTTCAGCTTCGATGGTGATCCAGTTACACTCTTGATTGGTTTAATCAACTGAGTGTTGCTGTGCAAGTCCTTCCAACCCTTCTCGATCGTGCCATGCATAAGAAAGTCCTTATGCTGGCGATCCCTATGGTGCTTTCCAACATTACCGTTCCTTTGCTTGGCTTGGTCGATGCAGCCGTCATTGGTCACCTTGAGCATGCTTATTATCTTGGCGGTGTGGCTTTGGGCAGTACCATGCTTAGCGTGACATTCTGGCTATTAGGATTTCTGCGCATGTCGACCACTGGCTTAACCGCGCAAGCCTATGGTGCAGATAACCTCAAGCAACTTGCATTAGTGTTAATTCAAGGTTTGGCGATGGCACTTGGCTTTGCGCTGGTGTTTTTATTGCTGAAACCTTGGCTGGCTGATAGGGTTTTCTCTTGGAGCGATGCCAGCCAAGATGTGAAGTTTTATGGTCACCAATATTTCGCGATTCGTGCTTGGAGCGCGCCAGCGGCGCTGAGTAATTTTGTGCTACTTGGTTGGCTGCTTGGCACACAAAATAGCCGTGCGCCAATGTGGATGGTGATCATTTCCAATCTCACCAATATCCTACTGGATGTGTGGTTTGTTGTCGGGCTGGATTGGAAAGTGCAAGGTGCTGCGCTGGCATCGGTTATCTCCGATTACACCGCGATGGCGTTTGCACTATGTTGTGTTATCAACACCTGGCGACGCCAAGCTATGCCAGCTCTAGCGGCGGTTATTCGCGATATGGCAAACGACATTGGACGTTTTATTAAGCTTAATCGCGATATCTTTTTACGCTCGCTATGCTTGCAAGCGGCATTTAGCTTTATGACATTTCAAGGCGCCAGTTTTGGCGATGATATCGTCGCTGCCAACGCCGTTCTAATGAGCTTTTTAATGATCATTTCCTACGGTATGGATGGCTTTGCTTACGCCATGGAGGCCTTGGTCGGTAAAGCTATTGGGGCAAAAAATCGCAGCGAGCTCAGCGTATCGATGCTAGGCACCAGCTTTTGGGGTGTGGTTATTTGTACGTTATTGGCGCTGGTTTTTGCATTTGCCGGTGAGTGGCTGATCAAACTGATCACCGATATTCCCGTTGTTCAGCAGCAGGCGAAAGTTTACTTGCCTTGGCTAGTGGCGATGCCGTTAGTTTCGATGTGGTGCTTTCTGCTCGATGGCGTGTTTATTGGCGCGACCAAAGGCCGCGAAATGCGCAATGGAATGGTGGTGGCAGCGAGCTGTTTCTTTATTGTTTACTACGCCTGTTCGAGTTGGGGCAACCATGCACTGTGGCTGGCGATGTTAAGCTTTATGGCGATGCGTGGTCTTAGTTTGGCGTGGGTGATGTGGCGTCAGTGGCATCAAGGCCGCTTTATCTAATTTGATCGTTGTTGCGAGAATTTGCTGAAATAAAAATGCCGCCAATATTGGCGGCATTTTTGTGCTTAACGGGTGACTAAAACAGTCGATTCAAACCGTTAAGGGCAGCAACGCGATACGCTTCTGCCATGGTTGGATAGTTAAAGGTCGTGTTGACGAAATATTCGATGGTATTGGCTTCGCCTTTTTGTTCCATGATCGCCTGGCCGATATGAATGATCTCGGCGGCGCGTTCACCAAAGCAGTGAATACCAAGAATTTCTTTGGTTTCACGATGGAACAGCAGCTTGAGGCTACCAACATCTTTGCCGGCAATTTGCGCGCGAGCTAGGTGTTTAAACGAAGAACGACCCACTTCATAAGGCACTTTGGCTGCAGTTAGCTCTTGTTCGGTTTTACCCACTGAACTGATTTCCGGAATGGTATAAATGCCAGTTGGAATGTCTTCAATCAAGAAACCTTGCGCTTGACCTTGAGCTATCGCTTGAGCAACAAAACGCCCTTGGTCATACGCGGCGCTGGCAAGGCTTGGATAGCCAATCACATCGCCGACCGCATAAATATGATCGACTTCGGTTTGATAGTTGGTGTTGACTTTGACTTGTCCACGCGAGTCAGAAGCTAAGCCCACCGCTTCTAAATTGAGCTTATCGGTATTACCGGTGCGTCCATTGGCGTAGAGCAAGCAATCGGCTTTCATTTTCTTGCCTGATTGCAAATGCACAATCACGCCATCATCGGTGCCTTCGACTTTCTCGTAAGTTTCATCATTACGAATGACTACGCCGTTATTCCAGAAATGGTAGGAAAGGGCATCGGAAACTTCATTATCCAAAAATGACAGCAGGCGGTCGCGAGTATTGACCAAATCGGTTTTCACGCCAAGGCCGCGAAAGATTGAGGCATACTCACAACCGATCACACCTGCACCATAAATGATGATATGACGCGGGTCGTGTTTGAGGCTCAAAATCGAATCGCTGTCGTAAACGCGATCATGAGTGAAATCGACATCTTTCGGGTGATAAGGACGAGAGCCCGTCGCAATCACAAACTTATCAGCGGTGTAGTGCTCAACGGTGGCGTCAGATTTGGTTACTGCAACGGTATGAGTGTCGGTGAACACCGCGGTTCCAAATATAAGCGTACATTGATTGCGGTCGTAAAAGCCTTGGCGCAAGCGGGTTTGCTTGTCGATGACCGATTTGGCGTGACTCAAAATGTCCGAAAATGTGGCGTGAACGTTAGGTTGATTTTTACTAAACAGCGGATTGCTATTAAATTCAATAATACGGCTAACGGCATGACGCAGAGCTTTGGAAGGAATGGTGCCCCAGTGAGTACAACCACCACCGATGCTGCTCTCTTTTTCTATCACTGCGACATTAAGACCAGCTTTGGTTAGACCCATAGCTGCGCCTTCGCCGCCTGGACCACTACCAATTACGATGACATCAAAATGGTTGGTCTGCGTCATAATTTAATCCTTGTTATAGGTTGTAACATTGCTGTAGCGAGATTTTAACTGATATACCATTATGGTAAATGAACGGCATGGCAGACAGTGGAGGGGATCACGGAGTTTGTAGCGAAGTTGAAAAAAGCGATGGATTATCAGACGGATTGCGCGTGAGCGATTGAAAAAATGGCCAAACTGGTTTTAATTGAGAGTCGGATTAGAAGCTTTATGTTTTACGCTTATTTCCTGTCGGGAATCGCGGTATATTAGTGCTAAATCCGAATACAACAATGAAATGAAGTCCATGGGAATCCGCGCTCAACAAAAAGAAAAAACTCGTCGTTCGCTTATTGATGCGGCATTCAGTCAACTGAGCGCCGATCGCAGCTTTTCCAATTTAAGCTTACGGGAAGTCGCTCGAGAAGCGGGGATTGCGCCAACATCGTTTTATCGCCATTTTAAAGACATGGATGAACTGGGATTAACCATGGTTGATGAAGGTGGTTTATTGCTTCGTCAGTTGATGCGTCAAGCTCGGCAGAGAATTGTCAAAGAAGGCAGTGTAATTCGAACGTCGGTTGAAACTTTTATGGAATTCATCGAGAGTAGCCCCAACGTATTTCGTTTGTTACTGCGCGAGCGCTCTGGAACATCGGCTGAATTTCGCGCTGCAGTTGCACGAGAAATTCAGCATTTTGTTGCCGAATTAAGTGAATATTTGATTACCACGGGTGTGACAAGGGAAGAGGCTTATGCGCAAGCAGAAGCGTCCGTCACCCTAGTGTTTAGTTCAGGTGCAGAAGTGCTGGATTTAGAGCGCCGTGAACGCGATGAATTGGCGGAGCGCTTAATCATACAGTTACGAATGATCGCGAAAGGGGCTCACTGGTATAGAAAAGAACGTGAACGTCATCGTAATCGTATAAAAGGTGGATTAGATTAATGTCGAACGAAAACAACCAAGTAGAACGTGGTTCAGAAAGAAAGACTCTTATTTTGGCGTTGATCGCTGGTATGTGTGGTGATGCGTTATTGTCATGGTTAACGATGAGCGAAATTTCCTTCTCTATTTTTCCGCTGATCGCTTTGGTTCTTGCAGTGCAAGCACTGTATCAAGAATATCTTCGTCATCCGGTTTCAGAGGACATTCCTTTGGTTGGATTAGCGTGTTTCTTTGTCGGAGCGTTTGGTCACTCCGCATTTCTTAAAGCGCAATACCCAGAGGCAGGTTCGAATTTCTTCTCGATCATGGTCTCGTTGTTACTGCTGTTATGGGTAGGCTATCGAATGGGCTACATTGGCCGCAGAGACTAAAACAAAAAACGAGCCTTTTGGCTCGTTTTTCTTAAAGCCACCATTAATACGGTGGTTTTTTTATGTCTACTACGCTTTTCTTTCCAGCATCACACCCGCTTCCATATGGTGGGTAAATAAAAGCTTTAGTTTTATTGTGTCTAATGAAATCTATTAGTGTGCTGTAACCTATTGTTTTTATACTGTTGCTTTCTTTTTATTGTCTATTAATGTCTTAAGTCTTACTATTGAATCTTACATTTTGCCGTACCCCAAGCCGTACCCGGCGTGACAGGGAGTAGCTAGTCATGAATAAGCGAATTAGCAGCAACGCCACACTGCAAGCACTGAAACCACGAGACAAAGAGTACTTAATTCCAGATAAGATAATTGAAGGGCTTAATATTCGAGTTCGCCCGACTGGAACAATGACGTGGACATTTCGTTTTCAAATTGGCAAGAAACACGAAAAAATTTCCATGGGACGATACGTCAAGGCAAAGCCCGAAATTGGGATGACATTGGATCAAGCCAGAAAGGAAGCTGGTCGTTATCGAAACTGGCTGGAAAACAATAAAAATCCAAAGGCTGAGTTAGCACGAGAGCGGCGAGAGCTGGATGAGGCGAAAACTTTTGATGATGCCTTTATTAGTTTTGATGAAAAACGCCTGTCTAAGCAGTTGCGTGGTGAGCAATCGAGAACAATCTACTTACGAGATATAAAACCATATATCGGCAGTATTAAGCTGGCTGATTTAGGCATTGTTGACCTGAACAGAGTGTTTGATGCCAAGGTAGATAAAGATGGATATCGAATGGCTGGTGCAATTGGTGCGTGCCATAAGATCATTAATCAAGTCATTAATCATGCTTTAGCATTGAACATGCTAGTCACTCATCCTGCACCACAACTAAAGGCGAAAGACGTTGGTGGTGGCTCCAAAGTTACAAAGAGAAACCTCAGCTTTGCCGAGATTAAGGCATTATTATCCAGCTTGAGTGAGTGGCGTACCGATAGAGCTAATATTCGTTTAATCCGCTTTCTCCTTGGGTGTGGACAACGGATTAGTGCGGTGCTTGAGATGCGTTGGAGCGAGCTGGATATTGAAGATGGTGTTTGGACGTTGCCAGCAAGTTCCGAAGATCGACATACGAAGAGTATCGATAGCCGTAAGGTGCCGTTAAGTCATTACCTTATTGAGCTACTACAAGAACAGCGCGAGAGCGTTCCTAAAAAGTGGCAGCTTGTTTGGCCTCAATTGACGTTAGATAAAATCCAAGAAGCATCCGCTGTACGTTCTCTTATTAAGCGAAACCTACCTTCTGGAGTGGAGCATTTTTCTCCCCATGACTTGCGACGAACCTTTATTAGCCGATGTAGCGAGATGGGACTGGATATTATTGCCATTGAAAAAACCGTAGGCCACCAGCTTCCCGGTATGCTACGGGTTTATAACCACCATGACTATCTTAATGAGCAACTAACAGTGCTGCAGGCATGGGGGGATAAACTACAAGAATTGACTATTACAAACGTTGTTCCTCTAGTAACAAAGCAATCTGCGTTAGGGTAAGTTGAATTTGTATGATTAGTAAGTTATCGAAATTAAAAAGATGGCTGTCTTTGGATGAAGCAGCCAAAACAATGTCAACTTTATTGGGTGAACAGGTAGACATTAAAGATTTGTATCGTTTTGCCATTGATGGGCATTTGACCTTGTCTATTAACTTTTTAAACGATACTCCAGTTAGAAAAGTTTCACTTATCCGAGCTGAAGATATTAGATATAAAACAATCACTCCTAAGCACAAAAATTTTTCTAAAAATATGAGAGTGAATGTACCAGTCGGTGTTCGGTATCAAATATCAAAGGAATACTGGATTAAGGATGAATCTAAAGATTGGTATAAGGTCAAAGGCGTTTATGATTTAGCGATGGTTGGCGCAGAGCAATATGAGATATCACAGCTACTTTACCCAGAGTCAGAGGTGAAAATTCCCATTATTTCAGGGTTCTATGTTAAGAATGGCGACCAAATATATAAACTGCAAGCATTGCATAAACCTAGTGTTTCTCACGATCAACAAGCACCTGTTCAAAGTAAAAATGGAGTTGAAGGTGATGAAGACGATTCTGCACATATAAGCTTAAAACCAAGGGTACTTCAACAAGCAGTTAGTGCTAGCTCTTTATGGGATCACGAGTATGAACTAGTGATTAAAACGGGCGAAGTTACACGTTTTATTCAGTCGTTAGAAGATGAGCCTATTCCTTCATCACAGGATGAAAAAAGTCTGTCCCCAAGGGAGAGAGGTACTTTATTAACTATCATCGGTGCATTTTGTAACCATATGGATATCGACCCATTAGATAAAGGCAGTACGTCTCCGATAGAGAAAATGCTTGAATTAAATGGTACGCCTATGAAATTTGATACGATCAAAAGACACTTAGATCAAGTTCCCGATGCTGTAGAGCGGAGACGAAAATAAAATCCCTATAGGGATTTTGGTTTTCCCTATAGGGATTTCGCTTAGTGTAATTCCAATAACCTCTTGGTCATCTTATAACGGACCAAGAGGTTTTTTTATGTCCAACAAAATCATGCGGTTACCTGAAGTAAAGCAGCGAACTGGTTTATCACGAAGCACCATATATTTACGCATGTCGAAAGGACTGTTTCCCAAATCCATTTCACTAGGGGGGCGTGCCGTTGGCTGGGTGGAAAGGGATGTAGATTTTTGGGTTAGTGAATGTATAGCTCTATCGAAAGGAGGTAATGATGAGTAGTCGGAATAATCCTAGTCGCATCAAAAGCCATCGAAACTACACCGTTATTGACATCAGTGACACATTGGGAGTTCATCCGAAAACGGTTCGTAACTGGCTCAAGGTTGGTTTACCTATTGTTGATGAAAAGCGCCCACTTTTAATTCATGGTGCAGATTTGAAGGTCTACTTAAAGCAAAAACGCAAAGCAATTATGTTCGACTGTGAAGATCATGAGATGTGCTGTTTTCGATGCAAGCAACCAATGAAGCCAAGTATTGAGTCAGTGCTTTTTATTGCTAAACCTGCAGGAATGGCTCACATGACAGGCGAGTGTGAAGAGTGCGGATGTCGAATGAATAAGTATGTTTCGTGGCGAAATGTGAATGACATTTGGCTTGAACTCAAGGGTAAATTACCGATAGCTGAAAAACACTTAATCCTAAGAGGACAAAACCTCTTAAATTGTCCTTTCGATGGGGTATTTAATGATGAAAAATAATAGTACAAATAATGCACGAATTGTTTATGAATTTACGAAATACCTCAAGGAAGCCAAGCGCTTAGATGACTCAACTATTGATGGTGTTCTTAAGTCAGTTAATCGCTTTGAGGAATATACTGGTTATCTTGACTTTAGGAAGTTTAGGGCGAAGCACGCTATTGGTTTTAAGAAGGACCTTCTTGGCAAAAAGTCCATTGCAACAGGTGAGGTATTAAGCAAGGCAACCGTACTGACAGCAACTCGTCATTTGAAGTCGTTCTTCCAATATTTGGTTACGCAGAAAGGGTACCGAGCAAAAATCAATTACAGCGATATTGAGTATTTCAACTTGTCTGAAAAAGATACCCGTATCGCTAATGCAAAGCGCAAAAGAAATGTGGCAACGATAGAACAGATCAAGCAAACCTTGGAGGGTATGCCTTGCTCGACGGCCATTGAAATGCGTGATAGAGCTGTAATGGCATTCGTTATCTCAACAGGAGCCAGAGACGGAGCCGTTGCTTCAGCAAAGATAAAACATATTGATCTGGTTGAACAAAGTTTTTACCAGGACGCAAGGGATGTGAATACAAAGTTCAGCAAAACATTTACAACCTACTTTTTCCCTGTTGGCGAGCTGCCATTGAAGATTTTGACTGAATGGATTGATTATTTGGTACAGGAGCTAGGGTACAAGCAAAATTCGCCGTTGTTTCCTAAAACCAAGTTGGCACATAACGCTAATCAGCAGTTTGAGGCTGTTGGTTTACTTGAAGAGCACTGGAGCAACGCGACCCCAATCCGCAAAGCTTTTGCTCAAGCCTTTGAAGCTGCTGGGTTGCCTTACTTCAATCCTCATAGCTTCCGAAATACCTTGGTGCGATTGGGTGAGCGGCTTTGCCGAACACCTGAAGAGTTCAAGGCATGGAGCCAAAATTTAGGGCATGAAAGTGTACTGACCAGTTTTTACAGTTATGGCGATGTTCCTGATTATAAGCAAGCCGAGTTATTGCGTAAGTTAGCAAAACCGAAACCAGAACCTAGTGAGTCTGATGCAGCTCTCTTGCAAAGAATGTTAGCTGCGGCTAGAGAGCAGGGAGTTTAATCTGATAGTTGCAAAGCTGGTATCAAAAAACAGTCGTATATTGATACCAGCTTTTATTTAACTTTGTGGGTATCATCAAATTAGGGTATTTAGTTTATGATTCTGTTTGTTTATGATACCCCTATATTTGATACCAATACATAAAGTGAGTCATCAATGCGTATATTTGCTTACTGTCGTGTGTCCACTACCGAGCAAACCACCGAGAACCAAATTATTGCTATTCGCCAGAAAGGTTATGACGTCGCTGATTCGCGTGTCGTTAGTGAAACTGTCTCTGGTTCGGTCGAAGCGATGAAGCGCCAGCAGTTTAAAACTCTGATTAACCATCAGATGGAATCGGGCGATATGCTGGTGGTTCTCAAACTAGACCGCTTAGGGCGAGATAACATCGATGTGCAGAACACGGTCAATGTTCTTACACATCAGGGTATCAAAATCGTTTGTCTGGATCTGCCAGTGGCCGATCTGTCCAGTGCCGAAGGTAAGTTGATGTTGCAAATGTTTTCAGCTTTTGCTGAGTTTGAGCGTAACCGGATTCGCGAACGAACCAGAGAGGGGATTGAGCGAGCCAAAGCACAGGGTAAAAAGCTTGGGAGACCGAAAGCTCATAAAACGACGGCAGCCGTGCAGGCTCAAAAAGCGATGGGTAAATCTCAGGCTAAAGTGGCTCAAGAACTAGGGATTGGAATTGCAACGGTCAAAAGGCATTGGAATAAATAGAAAACCTAAGTAACTTTTTTCCAGAAATTTGTTAAGTCAAAAGCTAGAAAGTGATATTGAAGATTGGTGTGTGTATTGGAGAAAATCTGCCGTTGATGTGAGCTGTAATACTTTCATTGATAGAAGAAATTTAAATTTCAATGTATGATTACTACGTAATCATTTTACCTAATTTTAGAAATTCCCCATGGCTAGTTCGACTCAAATTAAAGCTTTGATGCAATCACATATCGATAAAGATGACGACAGGTTCTTATCTGTTGCGCTTCAGGTTGCCGCTCATGAGGCGAGAAATGGTCATGGGAAGCTTGCTCAAGAGCTCAAAGGGTTAGTTGAAAAGGCCAAGAAGAACAGCGCAAAAAACCTACCAGTGTCGATAGCAACTGGCGTTAAAGACACATCAGGTTTATTGGTTACAACTCACCCGAGATTGCGTTTTGCTGACTTAATCATATCTGGTTCTGTTAAAGGTAGGCTAGAGAGGTTGGTGAAAGAGCAAAAGCACCTTACTACACTGAAAAACCATGGTCTTTCGCCACGTAGAAAGCTCTTATTGGCTGGAAAGCCCGGTACGGGAAAAACGTTCACGGCGTCGGTTTTAGCTGGGGAACTAAACTTCCCTTTATTTGAGGTTCGCCTTGATGCTGTTATTACCAAGTATCTTGGTGAGTCTTCTGCTAAGTTACGCCAAATATTCGATACTATCCGAGAAGTTAGGGGGGTGTACTTTTTTGATGAGTTTGATGCTCTAGGCTCACACCGTGGCTCAGGAAACGATGTTGGCGAAGCTAGGCGTATCCTGAATAGCTTTTTGCAAATGATTGAGCAAGATGACTCCAATAGTGTCATCGTCTGTGCTACTAACCATATTGAAGCGTTAGACCATGCACTGTTTCGCCGTTTTGATGATGTAATTAAGTACGAGCTCCCTTCAGAAGATGAAATCATCAAGTTGTTCCGCACTCGATTACAGTCGTATGTAGCGAAGAATTTTTCTTGGAAGCGACTTCCTGCAATTGCAGAAGGCTTGAGTAATGCAGAGATAACTTTAGCTGCAAATGATGCAATTAAAGAAATGCTTATTCATGACTATAACTCGATTACCACCACAATGCTTCAGCAGGCCATTGAGGATAGAAAAAGCATCAGTCAGCACTTTATGGAGTAAGAAGGAACTTGAATGGCTCGAAACGAATTTAATAAACCTCACTTCTTTTTTAATTCTTCCGGCAGCTCTCACGAATTTACGTCTCCTACTCGAGGTGGCGGTTCTAAAATAGTAATCCCTGCAAAAAACAGAGCTTCTCACAGCAGTAAGTTACGTCAAGAAATTCAAAATGTTGCTACTGAGTTGACGGACCTAAAGCAGAGCATTCCTGTATCGGAGCTCACTATGGGGGTTGGTATCCAGGTTGAGTTTGAAAGCTTTCCTGACGTTGAAATGGCCGTTCAGAGCCTTGCCAATGATCCTCAAGGCATTGTGCTACACAATGTAAAAACAGTGGAGCAGGATGGACAGCAAACGACTCTTGCGACAGCTTTTGTGCCGGAAGGAAAGTTAAGCTTCTACCAAAAAAAGCTGAATGATTACGAAGGATACAAAACAAAGCAGAATGGTGATGCGGCTGATCATCAAAAACTTATTGATTCAATTAAATCTATCAAGCGTGCTGCTTTCTCTGCTATCTGGGCTGATGATATCAGTCTTCTACCTGAAGACAAAGAAGCGGATGTTTGGTGGGAAGTATGGTTAGCGACACCGAGGAAGAGCCGTCAAACCCATAACCACTACCTTGAAATACTCTCAGATTTTTCCCGATTAGCGAATATTGCTGAAATCGAAGTGTCTGAGCATAAGCTTCGTTTTCCTGAACATACCGTTATTCAAGTAAAGGCTAGCCAAAGAAAGCTTGAAGAAAATGCAACTCTTCTTTTTAGGGTGGCAGAGATTCGTTACCCGAAAGTTACGGCTGAATTTTTTGATGCAATGGAGCCTGTTGAGCAACGAGAATGGTCTGATGAGCTTCTCCATCGCCTAAATCATACGTATACAGATAATTCCCCATATATTTGCATAATTGACTCCGGAGTGAACGTAGATCATCCATTGCTGTCCTCTTTTGCCGATTTAGGAGACCAAAGAACGATAACAGATGATAGTGATCCTACTGATGTGATAGGTCATGGTACAAGTATGGCTGGCTTAGCTATGTGGGGAGATTTGGCCGATAGGTTAAGCTCGACAGATATTGAAACGGTTACCCACCGGTTAGAGTCAGTTAAAACCATTAGGTTCAATGGTGATAATGCTGGTAAGCCTCTGGGGATAGTGACCGAAAATGCGGTTTCAGAAATAGAAAACTATAAACCTGAGCGTTCACGTATATATTCGATGTCATTGTCATCGGGGAAAGGGACGGACAGAGGTAGGCCGTCATCGTGGTCAAGTGCAATGGATATGCTTGCGGTAGACTTTCTTGGTGAAGGTGAGTTTCCTCGATTGTTCACTGTCTGTGCAGGGAATACGGAGCCTGTTGGGAGTGTAGTGTACCCAGAGCTTAATTATCTAAGCGATGTCCATGATCCTGCTCAAGCCTGGAATGTGTTAACTGTTGGTGCATATACCGAGAAGGATGTCATTACAGAGTCAAGCGACTATCAACCATTAGCACCAAAAGGTGGTCTATCACCTTATTCGACAACTTCCCTTGAATGGGAAAGGAAAAATACTCCGATTAAGCCAGATGTTGTGTTTGAAGGGGGGAATGTTGGTCAAGATGAAGTCGGTTGTGCTGGAATGCAAGATTTAGAACTGCTCACAACCAATCATGACTTCTCTCAAAGACATTTTCGATGTGCAAATGCTACCAGTGCTGCTACTGCCTTAGCTGCCAGATTTACTGCTCAGATTAAGTCTAAGTACCCTGAGCTGTGGCCTGAAACGGTCAGAGCATTAACCGTTCATTCCGCCGATTGGACGGATGAAATGTATTCGTTGATTTCTGCTGAACGCAGTGATGGCAATACGAAAAAATCCGATATGGCCAAGCTGGTACGCAAAGTTGGCTTTGGTGTTCCTGACCTGGAGAAAGCTCTAAATAGTGCAAGTAACTCTTTGTCGTTGGTGATTCAGGATGAACTGCAGCCTTATACAAAACCAAAGTCTGGAGATACCAAGACCAAGGATATGCAATTACACGATTTGCCTTGGCCCGTTGATGAGCTGCAAAAAATCGGTGAGGCTGATGTAGAGCTCACAATCACCCTTTCATACTTCGTTGAGCCAAATCCATCGAGCCGTAATGTATTAAATAAATACAGTTATGCGAGTCATCAGTTGAGATTTGACGTTAAGCACCAAGGGGAGTCAGATCAGCAATTCATGCGAAGAATCAATGCTAAGGCTGAAGGTGAAAAGCCTGAATCATTAGAAGACAGCAATTGGTTGTTAGGAAAGCAGCAACGCCATAGGGGCTCGATTCACAAAGATATTTGGCGTGGTAGTGCAGCAGATCTCGCTGCTCGAGGAAAGATTGCGGTGTATCCTGCTAGTGGCTGGTGGAAAACCCGAAAGGCCCATGAACGCTATGGTTCGAAAGCAAGGTACGCCCTGGTAATTTCGCTATCAGTTCCTGAAGTTGAAGTGGATTTATATAGTGAAGTTCAGACACTAGTGGGAGCAGAGGTGGCCGCAAAAACTGCTGTAGAGGTGACCACCTAATCGTTTATCCTGAAGGCCCAGTATAAGGTAATACCAGTCAGATTAACTGACTGGTATTTATGCCGTTGTGCGTACAAATATTAAAGGTAGTGAGATGGCTAGTGAAGTAACCTTAGAGCACTTTAAAAAGGCAGCTAGAGAAATTGGTGCTCATGGCGATAATGACACTCTTCCTTTTGACTTAGATAACAGGTTTATCTCTGATTGCAATGAAGATATTGCAGAGGTCGCTTATAATCTATTTCAAGCCTTCGATAAGGCGGGGAAAAATAAAGCAAGGCAGATGATCGATTCACTGTCGATCTTCCATGAAAGGTTGCTTGTACCTAGCGGAACCAGTGGATTCCGAATTACAACTAAGATACATCCGTTTTGGAATGTATACATAAATGGCCTTGCAATTGCCATCTCTGAAAAACTAGCCCCTCGTAGATATGACGGAGCTCATTCATATCGACACTCCAATGAAGGTAGTCGATTATTCTTGCAAGAGCACTCATGGTACTCCTATAAAGCTGCAACACTTAATGAACCTTTATTAACCGAAAGTAAATCAGTGGTAGTTCAAACTGATGTGTCGGGCTTCTATGAGCATATTTATCACCATCGCTTGGAAAACCTAATAGGGGATTTGTTTTCAGCGCACTCTACAGTTTCTGCCCAATTAGACAGGATACTAAATCAAATGAGCTCGGGAAGATCATTTGGGCTTCCTGTCGGAGGACAGTGTTCTCGTGTCTTAGCTGAAGTATTGATGCATGCGATTGATGAGTTACTCACTGCATCTGGTATGGTTTGGCATAGATATGTTGATGACTATACTCTTATTGCAAGTAGCCAATCAGATGCTTATAAAGCTTTATCTTCATTGTCCAGGTACCTTGCGGACTATGGATTGTCTCTAAACCGTACCAAAACGACTTTTTTAAGCTCTCTACACTATAAAAATTTCGTGACAGCCCAGCTTAGCTCTGATGACGAGCAGGCGGGTAAGCTTAAAGAAATAGATCTGTATTTTGATCCATACACAGATGACCCTCACGCAGAATATGAAGAGCTTCAGAAGGCGGTCAATGAAATAGATGTTGTTAGCCTCTTGCAAGCTGAGACTTTTAAAAGCCAGCCCGATTCATATTTGGTTGCGCAAATCAGCCGAACACTGGAGTTCCAAAGCCCTCACGCAGCTGCCCAGTTATGTCAAACTTTGCTAAAACCTAGCAATTTAAATGCTTTTAGAGCTTCTTGGTCAAAGATTATGCGAGGAATTGCCAAGATAAGAGCTGACGAGAGATTCACCACAATTCATTCAACGATTGATTTTAGCTTGGATGATGTCATACAGAAATGTGAGCACCTATTGTTACCAGAGGCTAATTGCCTACATTTCATGAGGGCTATCAGGTTTAAAGAAACACCAAAACGATCCATTTTTGTTCAAGACCGATTTAACAGTTCAGAGTTCGTCACTATTAAACGAGCTAGTGTGGATTGTTGGCGACACTGGAAAAGCCGCTCTCGATTTTTATCGGCGAGTAACAGCTATGATACTAGTCATGAAGAATTGCAGCGAATGTTCTGGCTGGCGTCATATCAATTTGGGGATGAAGGGAATCATTTTAGGGGACGAGTGAAGAAGAAAATCGAACATGCTTGGGCGCTAGGCTTTGAGAGTGAAGAATCGAAAACATTTTCTGAGCTTTATAAGGGGTGGTCAACCTCATGCGGTTTTTAAGACTTCCATTTACTGATCCACGCACAGTTGCGAGAGATATTCCTGGTATTTCAGAAATTCTTTTTCCTGGCTTGGTCCCTGGTATGGTCGCAGGGCTAAATCAAACGAGAATGGAGCTAGAAGGCATTGATGCAGTTTCAGAAATCGCACTGAGCAAAATGAGTTTAACCCCTTCAATGCTTTATGAGATAGCTTGTGCTAGAGCAGAGTTCTTACTTAAAAATCAAGAGCCACTGGAAGAGGATTATGTTGATATCGCCTTAAAAAGACAGTCTCGTTTTTTTGATGCACAAATACCTAGCCAAATTACAAATGAAGATAAAGTACTAATTCAATTGGTGGCTGATAATTTAGCATTGGGATTACGTGAACTGGCTAAAGGGAAGGAAGTCATTATTGCTCCGCCTATTGCAGGGTTGGAATGGATTTCTTCTAGTCAAGGCGACTTTTGTGTTGATGATTGCTTGGTTGAAGTGAAATGTACGAGCAAGAATTTTTCAGCAGGCGATTATCGTCAAATCCTGCTCTATTGGCTTCTTGACTTCACATATTCATTGGCTAATCCAGAGGCTTTGCCTTGGAAGTCAGGTGTTATTTTTAATCCTCGGAAAAACAATTATGTGAAAGTTAATTTCGAGGATTTACACCGATTAGTCGCAGGTGGACGAAACGTAATTGAAACAGTTGAGCTACTTCAAAATACCATACTATCAGCTAGAGCTAAATTGAGTTAGACCACCAGAAAAGAAGCCTATTCCACTGTTAGTTGTAAGCAGTAGCTGTTTTGACATCAAGATGTTATGTCTTACTGTGGTTAGCCCGAAGTTTAGAGTGTTTTAACTTTCCCCGTACCCCAGGCCGTACCCAGTCCTTAATATTTAATTCTCTAAAGTTAATTTGGCCCTTATTTGGTGCGCTCTAGCAATACACCCGCTTCCATGTGGTGGGTATATGGGAATTGGTCAAACAGCGCAAAGCGCGTAATACGGTGAGTGGTTGCAAGCACTTCTAAGTTTTCCAGCAGCGTTTCTGGGTTGCACGAGATGTACAAAATGCGCTCGTAGCCTTGCACCATTTTACAGGTGTCGATATCCATGCCAGAACGTGGCGGATCGACAAAAATGGTGTTGCAGTTGTAACTGTTTAAGTCAACGCCAGCGTCTTTTAGGCGGCGAAACTCGCGTTTGCCTTCAATTGCTTGGGTAAACTCTTCAGCAGATAAACGCAGAATTTGCACGTTCTCAATTTTATTCGCCGCGATATTGTATTGCGCCGATTCCACCGATGGTTTGGCTAACTCAGTGGCAAGTACGCGCTCAAAGTTTTGCGACAACGCCAAAGAAAAGTTGCCGTTACCGCAGTAGAGTTCCAACAAGTCACCTTGACTATCTTGAGTGCAATCCACTGCCCATTCCAACATCTTCTCTGCCACTTTACCGTTTGGTTGCGTAAAGCTGTTTTCTACTTGCTGGTAAATGTAACTGCTGCCGTGCACATCGAGTTTTTCAATTACATAATCACGGTCGAGGACAATTTTCATTTTTCGAGCGCGACCAATCAAATTGAGATTAAAGCCTTCGTCGTTTAAACGCTGTTTAAGGGCTTTCGCTTGTTCAATCCAGGCATCGTCCAATTGGCGGTGATACAGCAGTGAAACCAATACTTCACCACTTAAGGTGGATAAAAAGTCGACTTGAAACAGTTTGCGACGCAAGGTGTCGTTGTCTTTCATTGCTTCAATCAATAGTGGCATTAAGTCGTTGATTAAGCGACTCGCGGCTGGAAATTGATCAACACGGTATTTTTCACGGGTTTGTTGATTGAACATGATGTAGTAAAGCTCATCACCTTCATGCCAGACACGAAACTCAGCGCGCATGCGGTAGTGTTGCTCATCAGATGGAAAAACTTCCAACTCCGGCGCGTCATATGGCGCAAACATCTGGTTAAGACGTTCGGTTTTTTCAGCCAGTTGCTGAGCGTAGTGTTGGGGATTTACATCAAGAGAAGCCATGGTTCTACCTTTTACGGTGCATTTTAAACAAAGAGCGCAGATTTTATTCAATCCCACTCTGATGTCCAGTGTTGTTCAATATTTGCGGCTTTTTTCTGCACCGCTAAACTCGATCTTAGTCGATTCTTAACTAGACATTGGTTCCATTGCTGACTACTATCAGCGCCAAGCTGGTGCCACTTTAGAAGTATAGATGGCTGAAAAGGGAATCTGGTGCAAATCCAGAACTGACGCGCAGCGGTAAAAGAGAACGAAACCCCGTGAACACTGCATATCAGATGTGGGAAGTTGGGGGAGTAGGTTGTGTAGATGTCCACCTAATATGGTGTTGATATCCATGATCACTGAGCTCTTGAGTCCGAAGACCTGCCAGCGGCCAAGTTAATGACCCCGCAATGCGGCGACTTGGTAGGACTTACGCGATTTAGGATAAAACAATGAATAAAACAATTTTAGCGATTGCTTTGGCGTCGCTGACGTCGCACGCCTCTATCTCTTATGCGCAGAGCAGCGATGAAACTGTGGTGGTAACGGCAAACCGAGTTGAACAAACTCAGTCTTCGGTTTTGGCTTCGGTCAGTATTATTACTCGTGAAGATATTGAGTTGATGCAAGCAGACAGTGCACTAGATGTTTTACGTACATTGCCTGGTGTTGAAATTAATTCGCTGGGTGGTAAAGCTCAGGATACTTCAATTTATCTACGTGGCACTGCTACTCAGCACACTTTAGTTCTGATTGATGGCGTTAAGATCAATTCTGCAACCTCAGGTGGTGCTTCGATTGGACTCATTCCCGCTTTTGCTATCGAAAAGATAGAAGTCATTCGCGGCCCTCGCGCCGCAGTTTATGGCTCAGACGCATTGGGTGGGGTGATCAGTATTACGACCGCTGGTAATGGCCAATCATTACATAAAGCGGTAGTGGGATATGGAGAAAACGATCATCAGCTATTGGGTTGGCACTCCTCTGGTCAAATTAATGAGCATACCTATGGCTCTTTTGTCGCGGCCAAAGAGCAAAGTGACGGCTATACAGTCTATCAAGGTGCTCCTGACGGCGATAAACATGGTTACGATACAACCAGCTTTTTTGGCAGTGTTAAGCACGATGTTAATGAGCGATGGAGTGTTAATGCGAGTGCGTACAAACAAGAGTCGGATAATCAATATGCTGGCCAATATGGTGGCGTCAAACAAGAAAGCAACAACGATTTTTACACGTTAAGCGGTGGGCTCAATTTCCAAGCTGAGAGCTATAGTAGTAAGTTGACGATATCGACTACCCATAGCGAAGCTTGGGATGGCGACGCAGATGGCGCGTCTGGAAAAAGTGCACTGTTCACTCGTCGTAACAATGTGACCTGGTTGAATACTGTTACTCCTAGCGATTGGATAGCTATAAATCTTGGTTTGGATTACACCAAAGAGACAGCAAATCGTGGTGGTACCAATACCAGCGAATATGAGGACACCAACAAAGATAATAAAGCGGCATTTGCGACTTCTCTAATCGATATTGATGCTTTTTCAGCGGAAGCCAGTGTACGTCATGATGACGATAGTTCGTTTGGTGGGCACACCACTTGGAATTTGGGTTTGGGCTATCAAGTATCAGACTCTCTTCAAGTTGTAGCGAATTCAGGCTCAGGTTTTAAGGCTCCAACATTTAATGATCTCTATTGGCCGGGACAGGGTAATCCTGACTTAGAGCCAGAAGAATCTGTATCCAATGAAATTGGACTCCGTGGGTATTTGAGTTGGGTAGATTGGGAATTATCGGCCTATAAGACCGATATTGAAAACCTGATTGATTGGGCTGAAGTGGATGGAACATGGATTCCATCGAATGTTGATAAGGCTGAGATTAAAGGTGTCGAATTGGCGGCAAGCTTTGAGACAGGACCTGTTGAACATAAAGTGTCTGCAGAGTGGAAAGATCCAATCAACAAAGAAACGGGTGCGCAACTAGAGAGAAGAGGCAAGCGAAACTTTAGTTGGTTATTGAGCTATAAGCTTTCCTCGCTTGATTTATCCTTAGCGGCGAATTATGTCGGTGATCGTAAAGACAAGAATAACGACAAACTTGATTCCTACAGTACGGTTGATCTTGCGACACGCTATCATTTCACTACGCATTTAAGTGTTGGTGTTAAAGTTAGTAACGCCTTTAATGAGTCTTATGCCACGGGACTTGGTTCGAGCGGTAACTACTATCTCGCTCAAGGACGTAATGTTTACGCAACTGCCGAATATCAGTTCTAACCCTAAGCCGCCATCAGGCGGCTTATTCTTTTCTGCGAGTTTGGAATCGGTGTGGATATTGACACAGAGATAAAACAGCAGCGATTGCCAAAATTACGTCGAAGAGTATGATCACAGCGTCTTCTTTGGCGGAATAATAACAGTGCAAGAACCTAATAATAAAACCGTGCTCATTTTCGATTCTGGTGTCGGAGGTCTATCGGTTTATAAAGAAATACACGCTTTACTTCCTCAACTTAATTATATTTATATTTTTGATAACCAAGCGTATCCCTACGGAGAGCTTGAGCAAAATACATTAATTAAGCGAGTCGATGCGTGCGTTCAATCTTGTCTAAATAATTATTCCGTCGACATCGTGGTTATTGCTTGTAATACCGCTAGCACAATTGTTTTACCAACCTTACGTGCTAAGTTGAATATTCCTGTCGTCGGTGTCGTCCCGGCAATAAAGCCTGCTTCTTCATTGGCTAATAAAGCTGTCGGTTTGATTGCTACCCCAGCAACCGTCACTCGCCAATATACTCAAGATCTGATTCGCGATTTTTCAAATAACAAAAACGTTGAAATGCTCGGCTCTACAAGGTTGGTGGATATGGCGGAAGAAAAGCTCCGGGGCATACCAGTGAATCTTGATGAGTTGCGTAATTTGCTTGCGCCCTTAATTGGCAAAATCGATGTTGCGGTGTTGGGATGTACCCATTTCCCTCTGATAAAACAGGAGATCGCGTTAGCACTGGGCGGGGACGTTACGTTGGTCGATTCAGGAAAAGCGATTGCGCGTCGAGTGAAAGAGCTGTTGAAGTTAGAGGCGGGTAGAAGCAGGGGCGAGCGTTACACTATTTTAAGCAGTGCACTTCCTTGGCAAGAAAGTGCACTGAATGAGCATTTAGAGTCGTTGGGCTTTAATCCAATTCAGACTCTAGAGATTCCCCTTTTTTAGGTTCGTTAGCAACACGTACTTTAAGTGTGCGCTGCATATATTCATTGTCATTTAACGCATCAATAGCGCCCTGAGCGTCTGCAGAAGCCATCACGACGAAACCAAACCCTCGACGTTTTCCCGTCCGCTTGTCTTTCATTAAACGAACAGCGAAGACTTCGCCATATTGAGCGAAGAGATCTTTGACGTGAGATTCGTTTGCTTTGTAAGGCAAGTTACCAACATAAAGGGTTTTTGTAGAAGGTGCTGGTTGGTTGTCCTTTAATGGTGAATTAGCGACGAACTTCAGTAGTAACGCGGTGATAATGACACCCACAACATAAGAGATAGCTGGAGATACAACTATCTGTGAAAATATGATTCCGCCAAGCACTGCAAGAGCGATAATCAATAAGGTCGATTTATTTGAACTCATATCTGAATACAACTAGTTAAGTAATAGAGAATATCGGTTGTCTTTTAACAAAATAGACACAGCGATATTACGTATATGCTTCTTGTTTTTCCAACAGATTGATGTGACGAGTCTCAAATGTTGAAATTTTATTCTATTTTCGTGGAGTTGGTTTGATTTTAATCGATTGAAATTAATTTTTAGAAAAAGGGTTGCGCTTTGTTTTTGGATCCCTATAATTCCGCCTCACCGCTTGGGAAGGAACGAAAGTTTTTTAAATAAGCCAAGCGAAGTTTTGAAAAAGTTGAAATTAACTCTTGACTCAATCGAAACTAAGCGTATTATACGCATCCCCGATAACGAGCAATGCTCGATAAATCGGAAGCTCTTTAACAATATAAACCTATCAATCTGTGTGGGCACTCGTTGATGATAATCAAATTAGATTCTTCGGAATCAAATTGGTTTCAATGAACTGAGTGACCAATCGATACTTTCTTTTATAAGAGTGGTATCGGCACAGTCAATTCACAGTCTTCTATTCGAAAGAATAGAGAATGTAATCAGTATTCATTGAGCCACAAAAAACTTTTAATTGAAGAGTTTGATCATGGCTCAGATTGAACGCTGGCGGCAGGCCTAACACATGCAAGTCGAGCGGCAGCGACATAAACAAACC
>NZ_FNDD01000035.1 GCF_900100015.1 Vibrio xiamenensis
AATAGTGGCGGAGAGATAGGGATTTGAACCCTAGATACGCTATTAACGTATGCCGGTTTTCAAGACCGGTGCTTTCAACCACTCAGCCATCTCTCCGCAGCGGGCACAATAATAGATTTTGGCATGTGGCTTGTAAAGCACTAAATACCCCTCTAATGTTCAACTGGCGATTAACTAAACAGTTGGATCTGAGAAAAAATTCGAAAAATTCGCCCTAAAATTTGGGTAATACCTCTAATTTCTCAAATTCTAATAAAACATTATTTTATTAGCAACATATTGAAATATATAATAAATATACGTTTCAGATAACGCATGTACGCCCGAAAAACATTGCACACAACTGTGAAGTACTTCAAAATTAATACATTACCGAAACTGGTTAAGACTATTTTCTGAGGTTTGTATGAAAGTTGCGGATCTTTTTAAACATCGTAATGAATCAAATTCCCGCCATCAATCTGAGTTGATGCAGTGGATGTCGCCTGCGATGCGCCAATATTGGGACGAGTTCCTAAATAAGGCCAATCGCCGTGAACTATTTGATAAATTACGCGGTTTCCAACTTCCTGCGGTCAATGAAGATACAGTTCGTGAAGCCAAACAACCTGAGCCGATCGTACTAAAACCTGAAGCGCAGAAAGTCTATCAAGAGTTGCAAATGCAGCTTGGCGAAGTCATCCATACCGGTGACTGGGTGATGGTTGACCAACAACGTATTAATCAATTTGGTCAAGTGACTGAAGACATGCAATGGATCCACACCGATCCTGAACGTGCTGAAGAAGAGTCGCCGTTTAAAACCACGATCGCCCATGGCTTTTTGACTCTCGCTCTGTTGCCTAAATTGACCGATAGCGTGAATCCAGACAACGCATTGTTTCCGACTGCCAAAATGGTGGTCAATATCGGCTTAAACCAAGTGCGCTTCCCTTACCCGGTGAAATCAGGCAGCCGTTTACGCGCAGTCAGCACACTATCTAAAGTGACGCCGATTAAAAAAGGCTTGGAAGTAGAACGTGAAATTCGCGTTGAAATTGAAGGCATTCGCCGCCCTGCCGCGGTAGTGGTTTCTGTGATTCAATTGCACTTTTAAGTTCCGTTTCGGACTGAATCCCTAACCAACACAAAGAGAGCCTAATGGCTCTCTTTTTTGTACTTCACAGCTGCAAATGCGGCTATTTCTTCACTGCGATATAACCGTATTCGGCGATCAGTTGTTTGGCTTTATCTGAGTGCAAATATTCAAGAAAAGCTTTTTCCTGATCGCCAATTTTGTCATCCAGATACAAAATCATAAACGGTCTTGAAAGCTGATACTCGCCACTAGCAATGCTCTTATTACTTGGCGCCACCCCTTCAAAGCTCATCGCTTTTACTGAGCGGTCGACCGAACCCATTGAAATAAACCCAATCGCTTGTTTGTTGTGATTGACCAAGGTTTTCACCATGCTGTTGCTATTCACCACCAAATTATTCGGGCTGATGTCAGAGACTTCACGACCGTTAAGCACGCGAGTAAGCCCAAGCAAACTTTCAAAGCTGTAACGCGAACCTGAAGACGCTTCACGGGTTACGACCGCAATTTTCTGATCAGCGCCGCCAAGCTGCTTCCAGTTGGTGATTTTGCCTTTGTAGATGTCATACAGCTGTTCTCGACTGACATTGGTCACTTCATTGGCTTGGTTTACGACCACAGCTAAGCCGTCAAAGGCGATGTTAAAGGTGACCAAGTTGTCGCTCTCTTCACCTTCAGTCAGATAACGTGAACTCATACCAATATCGGCAACGCCTTTTTTCAACAGTGCAATCCCTGCTGTTGAACCAACGCCTTGTACTGCAACAAAACTGCCCGGATGCATCGCGTTATAATCTTCGGCTAACACATCCATCACACGTGATACGGACGTTGAGCCAGATACGTTAATTTCCTCAGCCAATGCGACATGAGCTGAGGCGGTCAATGACCATAACGCCAAACCTGCGAGCGCTTTTCGCAACATAAAAATCTCCAAACTGTGTATTAATAGGTCTTTGTGCTTGGCGCTCATCTTATGTCGCTTAGATGACAATTTTGTGAAATATGAGACATAACATAACCGCCATACTTCCTAAAATAATAGATCGCAGCGCAGATAAGGTGGTCAAATGGAGTTGGTCAATTTGTGGCAAAAACAGTTAGAGCAGCGAGCGCGGCTTACTTGTCAGCAGCGTAATCAAGGCGTGTGTGTTGAGCATGGCAAAGCCAGTTTTGAAGTGATTGAAAATGGCGTCACCTTTATCAAACAGCACTATTTGCTGGATTCAAATCACTGCAGTTATTCAAGCCCGGTGGCGAAAGTCACCTGGAGCAATGACCATCAGAAGTGGCAGTTTGATATCGCCGAGCCCAATTGGCACCCTTACCCTAACCTCGATATCAGCGCCGACTTACTTACCATCATGAATGAAATCGCCAAAGATCCACATGCCTTAATTTGGTAAGTCGAGAGTTGTGAATCAAAACCACCCTTCATTCGATTCGATAGATATAAAAAAAGCGCGAATGTCACCACTCGCGCTTTCTAATATACTCGCGTTTTCTAAAATAAATTAAGCTTACTTCGCTTCAGCTTGTTGGCTAGCCTGAGGTTGTTCACCTTCAGCCGCTTCAGCTTCTGGCGCTGGCGCGTCTGCGAAAACTTGAGTCGGTTTGGCCAATAAACTGCGGTTTTCTTGGTTCACTTCTGCCAGTACCACTTCCAGCGTATCACCCAGACGATACAGCACTTCTTTATCAAGAATCACCTGACCGTTATCGCCATCGCATTGTAAGCGCTCTTTATTGGCCAGAATCATCGAACCAGGAATAAAGGCAGCGGCGCCATTTTCCATCAAACGTACGCGCATACCGGCACGGTTGATATCAAAGATTTCAGCAGTATAAGTGGTGCCTTTTTCTGGCTCTTGCTCCAGAGTACGTGCATATAGCCAATCCGCCACATTGCGCTCGGCAATTTTGTGGTGTTTACGATGCAATGCTAACTCTTCACCCACGGTTTCATCCGCAGTTTGCACCGGCTCTTTACCCAAAATATGAGCTTTCAGCATGCGGTGGTTAATCATATCGCCGTATTTACGAATCGGTGATGTCCAAGTCGCGTAGATATCAAGCCCCATCGCATAGTGTGGCAACGGCTGGTTACCAATTTCACTGTACGCTTGGAACTTGCGAATGCGGTTATCAAGGTATGATGTATCTTGTTCACCCAACCAGCGGCGCAGCTTGGCAAAACCTTCAAGCGTTGCGATCGAATCTGCATCAAAGCTTTCACTGCCTTCTGGGTTCACTAAGGTGACCACGTCTTCGATTTTTTCAGCTTTAAAGCCTGAGTGGGTATTAAATACGCCGTGACCAAAAGCGTCTCGCAAAGTGCGGCCAGCACAAATGTTGGCTGTGATCATCGCTTCTTCAACCAAGCGGTTGGCGCTGCGGCGCATTTCAGCGTGAATCGCCACCACATCGTTATCTTCGCTTAGTTCAAAGCGGTAATCCGGGCGGTCTGGGAAAACCACTGCGTGAGTTTGGCGCCAATTGGCACGCGCCAACGAGAAATCGTACAAGTCGCGAACAATCGCGGCAATCTCATCATTAGGTTGCCACTGCGCACTTTCACCGTTTTCGATAAAATCAGACACGTGATCGTAGACCAAACGGGCATGAGACTGAATATTAGCGGCAAAAAACTTAATGTCATCGCCAATCACACCATCTTTATCAACAGTTACGGTGCAACAAAGTGCTGGACGAACTTCGCCTTCGTGCAGTGAACACAACTCATCAGCGAGGTCACGTGGCAACATAGGAATGTTGCGACCCGGCATATAGATGGTAAAGCCGCGCTCGCGAGCGACTTTGTCCATGTCATCTTCTGGCGTGATGTAAGCCGTTGGATCAGCAATCGCGATGGTCAATTCAAAATCGCCATTAGCGGTTTTCTTGGCGTACAGCGCATCGTCCATATCTTTGGTCGACTCGCCATCAATGGTGACAAATGGCACGTGAGTCATGTCGACACGTTGTAGCGCTTCGTCATCTTTGATTTGCCAGTTATCAATGCCTTCTGGTTCTTTGTTTGGAAGATCGTTTTGTGCCAAGGTCACCCACCACGGTGCGATTTTGTCGTTCGCATCGGTGATTTTCTCAGTAATTTCAACAAAAAAGCCGTTATCGCCTTTTAATGGGTGACGAATCAAACGCGCCACTACCCAATCGCCTTCGGCAAAGTCATCACTCTTAAGGCCTTTTTTGACTTTGGCTTTAAGCGATTGCTTCTTCAGTTGCGGATGATCAGGCGCGACATTGAGCTTACCTTTAAACAGTTTAACGCGGCCGATAAAACGCTCTAAAGATGGCTCAAGCAACTCCTGTGGCTCAGCAACTTCACGTTCCTTTTCGGTTCTGATGATCGCCATGACTTTGTCACCATGAAGACATTTCTTCATATATGGTGGTGGTACAAAGAAACTGGTTTTGCTGTCAACTTCTAGGAAACCAAAGCCTTTATCGGTGGCTTTGATGGTGCCTTCTTTTTTCGGCAAGTTTTCTTGAATTTGTTGCTTCAACTGAGCGAGTAATGGGTTATCTTGAAACATCTTTACTATTCTATTGGACACAATTGGGCACACTATAACATTGCACAGTCGGATTACTAACAAAAAGCCGGGAATAATGAGGCATTGTGGTTTTGGTCTGAAAAGCAGTTATTGGTGTAAAAACCATCATTTATGGTGTGAATATGTTCAGTTTTATAAAATTAGGGAAATTTTTGTGATGAAATTCAATTTTTCCTAGCTTTTTTTATGCATTTAAGGAATAATCCGCCTCCCTTAGATGTCCCAAACAGCTTAACGCGATTTAACACTTGTCCGCGACTGACCTACACGGAAGCAACTTCTGGATTGGTATTGGAATTGGTAGAGCTCCTGGGACCTGTAATTTGAACTATGTAAGTAGGATCCCAATGCAAGATTCTGTAATCCAGTTCAGTGAATTAGCACTGAACGACTCTGTTTTATCTGCTCTAAACTCAATGGGCTTTGTATCACCAACTCCTATCCAAGCTGCAGCGATTCCGCTTCTTCTTGAAGGCCGTGATGCTCTGGGTAAAGCGCAAACTGGTACTGGTAAAACAGCCGCATTTTCACTGCCACTATTGAACAAGGTTGACCTTGCTCAACACAAACCGCAAGCCATTGTTATGGCACCAACTCGTGAGTTGGCGATTCAGGTTGCTGCGGAAGTGAAAAACCTTGGTCAGAACATTAAAGGCTTAAAAGTTTTAGAGATCTACGGTGGTGCATCTATCGTTGATCAAATGCGCGCGCTAAAAAATGGTGCTCACATCGTTGTGGGTACACCTGGTCGTGTAAAAGACCTGATCTCTCGTGAACGTCTACACCTAGACGAATGCCACACTTTCGTGCTTGATGAAGCAGACGAAATGTTAAAAATGGGCTTCGTTGACGACGTCACTTGGATCATGGAACAAGCGCCAGAAAGCGCACAGCGTGTTCTTTTCTCTGCGACCATGCCTCCTATGGTAAAAACTATTGTCGACCGCTTCCTGCGCGACCCAGCACGTGTAGACGTAGCTGGTCAAAACCACACCGTAGAAAAAGTTGAGCAACAATTCTGGGTTGTGAAAGGCGTAGAGAAAGACGAAGCGATGGCTCGTCTACTTGAAACCGAAGAGACAGACGCATCTATCGTGTTCGTACGTACTCGTCAAGACACTGAGCGTTTGGCGGACTGGCTATCAGCGCGCGGCTTTAAAGCAGCAGCGCTACACGGCGACATCCCTCAATCACTACGTGAACGCACTGTTGATCACATCAAACAAGGTGTTATCGATATTTTGGTCGCGACTGACGTTGTTGCACGTGGTCTTGATGTGCCGCGTATCACTCACGTATTTAACTACGACATTCCATTTGATGTGGAATCTTACATCCACCGTATCGGCCGTACTGGTCGTGCAGGACGTAAAGGTAAAGCGATTCTGTTGGTTCGTACTAACCAAATTCGCATGCTACGCACGATTGAGCGCGTGACTAAATCATCAATGGAAGAGATCCAACTTCCTCACCGCGACAAAGTGGCTGAGTCTCGTCTAGTAAAACTTGGCGCTGAGTTGGAAGCTGAAAAAGAACATAAATCGCTCGAGAAATTCGAAGAGCTTGTAGCAAAACTGCAAGAGTCTCTTGAGCTAGATACCACGACACTTGCGGCGATTTTACTTAAACGCCAACAAGGAAAACGTCCACTGTTCTACGTTGGCGATGATCCAATGGTTGCGGCTGTTGAGCGTGACAAACAACGTCGTAAAGAGCGCCGCGAAGGTGGTGGTCGTGAAGGCGGTCGTCGTGAATTCAACAACCAAGATTGGGATACTTACCAATTACAAGTTGGCCGCGAGCAAGGCGTTCAAGTTAAAGATATCGTTGGCGCTCTAGCGAACGAACTTGGCTTGACTAAAGGTTCTATCGGCGCAATCAAACTTGATCGTGCAGAGACTTACGTTCAGTTGCCAAAAGCAATGTCTTCAGCGGTAGCGAGCAAACTACGTAAACTGCGCATTCGTCAAAAAGACGCCGGTGCGGTTGTGGTTGAATACAACGACTTCCAAACTCGTGGTCGCCGTGAAGGTGGTCGTGACGGTGGTGGTCGTCGTGATTCATTCCGTGGTAACGGCGGTAATCGTGACGGTAACTTCCGTGGTAAACGCTCTGGTGGCGAACGTCGTTTTGACCGTAACCGCGGTGGCGATTCACGCGGTAACTTCCGCGGCGAACGTGGTCACAGTACACGTCGTAACGAAGATTAATACTTCGCTTTAGCAACGACTCTGTTGCTTTAGTAAAGATCATAAAAAAACCCCGCAATGCGGGGTTTTTTATTGGCTGCGATTTATTAACTTAAACCGAAGCGCGACGAATACCAGCCCATTTTGTGCGCTGCAAATGAATAAATACAAACAGCAAACTGATCGCAACTAACATCGGAATCAGACACACCATCAAGGCAAATTTATAACCAAAATACTGCGACACAACGCCCATGGTGCTAGTCCCGACCATAGTGCCTACCAGCATCGAGTTGGTATAAAACGCCGAAACTTTACCTACGATGCTCGGCGCGTTGTCTTGCATCAAGCTCACCCCTAAGCCGACAAAAATGCCAAAGAAAGTACCGTTTAAAATCTGTAACAAAAACAACCCAGCGATACTGTCGACCATTTGCAAGCCGCCGTAAAACAGCAGTGCGAGAAAAAAGCCTAGCATCACGACTTTCTCTTTGCCAAATGATTCAGACCAACGCGCCGCCAGCAGCATCACCGGAATTTCGATCGCCGCAGTGATACCAAGTAAAATCCCCGGCAGCGACTTTGACCAAGCCATTTGCTGAGTTAAATACAGCGGCATCGCGCTGACGTACGTGCTGTTCGCCATATTGGCGCAAAAGGTCACCGCGCCCAGTAGCCAAACCGCAGCAGGCACGTCTTTGAGGCTTAATCCTTTGCCGGTGTTCGCGGGTTTCTGCGCCTTAGATTCGTCAAGAGCGTAAACAGAGAGCACCAACACCACCAGCGCCACCGCTGCCGATAAATAAAATGTCCCTTTAAAGCCAAATTGATCGATGGCCAAAAACGCAATCGGCGGCCCTAAGATCCATAGTAATGACACCGAGGAGCGCATTTGCGAGTTTAAACGCGTACTATTTTGGCCGCTGGCTTCCGCGTAGCGACGAATCATCCCCAAAATCAGTGGAATTGATGACGAGCCAAACGACATCAAGCACACACCAATCAGCAGCGCATGCCAAAATTCACTGGCGATAGAAAAACAGCTCGCGGCCAGAAACAGCGCGCCAATCGAAAATAGAAACAACCGTTTGGCGGACAAGCCTCTGTCGGTCAAACCGCCTAAGGTTTGACTTACCACTATCGTCGCCAGCGCGGTCGACGTGGTATATACACCGATCAAGCTGGGTTTAGCCCCCAAACCGTCGACCAAAAAAAGACTCATGATCGGTAAAATAAAAGAGAAAGAGAGAGCGGCCAGCCCATTAATTAAAAAATAAGCTCCGGTTTGACCACGAAAAAATTGCAACGCTTTAATATTCGCCTCCTGGCAGCGCCTTACGACATCAATTCAAAAAAACCATCGATTGGGAAAGATCGACTCAATATTAATCACTAGATTCAGCGCTCATCGACCCCATCACCAAACAGGTCAACACCATGAAAGCGAAAGGTTACTTGAAACCCAAAGGCTACTTGAAACAGAAAAGCTACTCAGTGCCAAATGAAAGTAATGTGGGAGCGCTGCTTAATCGAATATACGCCCAAGCATAACCATCAGCAATATCAAAACTTAATCGAAATAAACTCGCTTAATGTATTCGATGCAATCCACGGCTTGACCTTGTACATCGGCATGATTACGAAGCAAGCCGACCTCTTCAAAGCCTGATTTTTCCAGCACTCTCCTTGAGCCAGGATTGTCGACGGAGGCCAATGCGTAAAAGGTATGTACTGCGTAATCACGCTGGGCGAGTTCCAAGACCGCTTGGGTGGCAAAACTCGCGACACCCTGACGAGTGTGCTGTTCACCAATTCGGTAGCCAAGCGTGGCCTCACCAATATTGGTATTGATTTCGCTAAGATTGATTCGACCGATAATGGTATCGCCAGATAGAATAAGCATGGGGAGCATACGCCCCGCCCGGTACTCACGCAGAAAAAACGCGATTTGATTACGAACACCACGTTTTGAATAGAAACTCGCCTCTCGCGGTGGGATATTTAGCTCAAACCAAGCTTGGTTGTGTTTTTCAAATGCCAATAACGCGTCTGCATCTGAGTCGTTTAGTAATTTTAAATGCCAGCTCATCACGATTCCGTTGCAGATTACCTCAGCTATTTCGCCATTTAATGTTGAAAGGATAAGCGCCGAAATAGCAAAAGGAAGCGGCTCGCCACTTCCTTTGTCATGTTATACGGTAATCTTAGAGCTTTGCGAGCACGGCGTCAGGTAAAATTCGCGGTTATCGAGCATTTTCTTTTTAAGGCGTCTGTATCCAGCGGTAATCCATTTGCCGAGCGGTTTTCTCCGCCAATTCTTGGCTCACCAACTTAGCCACCAGATGCAGGCTCATATCAATACCTGCAGAAATGCCCGCTGAAGTGGTCCATTTCCCCTGTTCTACAAAACGCTTATCGTCAACCACATTCAGCGCGCTAAACGCTTTAAGTGCGTCGATATCTTCCCAATGAGTCGTTACCGTTAAACCATCGAGTAAACCAGCGTTAGCCAGCAAAAATGCGCCAGTACACACCGATGCGACCTGAGGCGTGTCAGGAGCAATACGCGCCAACCACTCAAGCACCGCCGTTTTGTGCATCTCTTGACTATGGTCGCCGCCAACGACAATCAGCAAATCCAGTGGCGGATGATTGTCGATGTGGTAGTGAGGCTCAATCAAATAATGGCCTCGCGCTTTGACAACACCGGGCTGCTCGGCAATCAAACTGACTTGCCAGTCGAGCGCGCCAAGGCGTTTTGCGGTACTAAATACTTCAAACGGGCCGGAAAAATCCAGCACCTCCGCTTGGTCATAAATATAGATGCCGATATTCACTGTGCATCCTTCCTTAGCTGCAAGTTAACTCATTCAATCACCGTTAACGGTCTGCGGGGTGATTAACGCCGTCATTGGTCACCACCTCACCGAGGTCAAATGGATTTACACCTTCCAAACAGCCAAGATTATATCCGTATTCTTGCGGATTCGAGCGGCGCTGGTGATGGGTGTAAATACCACAATGGCGACAAAAATAGTGCTTAGCGGTGTGGGTATTAAACTGATACAGGGTAAGCGCATCTTCGCCCTTTAAGATTCGAATCTGGTCAAGGTTTACCGAGGCAACGATCGCCCCTTTGCGGCGACAGATTGAGCAATCGCAGCGCCTTGGATTCACGATGCCATTGGGCAACGAAAATTCAATTTCAACCGCACCGCAGTGGCAGCGCCCAAGGTGCTTGGGCTGAATCTCGGTTGGTCCAACTTGAGTAATTTTCTTTGTCATACTCATGGCAGAACTCCTTTCTTTTCGTTGAGCGTATCGTTTTACTCGACCATCTTACCCCGCACTGAGCATGCCATGACCAATAAAATAGCCACTCAACCGATTACACGTATAAAACGCGAACGCACCAGCATATTTCGCGTGGTTTACCTCTGAGCCAAGCTGACCACTGCGATTTGCTGTGACCGGGTGCTTCGATAAAATAGAGAACTTCTATAAACAAGAAAACCAATGATAAATATGACATTTATAAGTGAGGTGATTGTGGGTCGAAAACTTCGATAACGGCCAGTGCTTTGGATAAATCATTTTGGCCATTGAAGTCATGACGAATCGCGACCACGTCACATCCGGCGCGTACACCGGCTTCAACGCCCGCATTAGAATCTTCAAACACCAAAACCTCGCTTGGCTTAAGCGCCAATTGACTCAGAGCCAAATCATAGGCTTGTGGGTCAGGCTTGTGGCGTGACACATGCTCTTGGGTTATTACCACATCAAACAATTCAGCAATGCCTAAGCGGTTTAAAATCTCATCGACCATCCAAGTCGCCGCAGAACTCACCACCGCAACCGCGCGCTGCTCAGCCTTAAGGTGTTGCAGTAGCTCAATCGCGCCTTGCGTCACTTTGAGCTCGTTTGCTAGTAAGGTTTGATAATGGGCTCGAAACTTAAGATTAAACTCATCGAGTTGCGGCGCAATACCGCCTTGTTTAAAAAAGTGTCCGGTCACGACAGACCAGCTCTCCCCCATTACCGCCTTATAGATATCAGCGCTAACCTTCGCTCCGAAATCGTGACATGCCATAGCTAACGCTTGGCCTTTGAGGGGTTCTGATTGAACTAAGGTTCCATCCATATCAAATAGATAAGCTTGATACTGCAACAAGTGCTCTCCTTACTCGTTTGGGCCGAGCCCAAGGTTATACGTTGTCATTCACGCTACTATTAAACGAATACATTCGCACTTCATCGCGTGCAAACCAACCCAATTTTTCATACAAGGCTTGCGCTTTGACGTTGTGGTTAAAAACAAATAAGTGGGTTTTGGCGATGCCTTGGCGCGCAAGTGCCGATATCGCCAGTTCAACCAAACTCTTGCCAATGCCTTGGCCTCGGTTTGACTCTGCAACCGCAAGATGCTGTAAATAACCGCGGCGGCCATCGGTGCCCACCAGCACGGCGCCGACTAAGGTTTCTTCATCAAAAGCGACAAAGCTCAGGCCCGGGTTACGATTGAGGTAAGATTCGATGCTTGATTTCGAGTCGCTGTCGCGAAGGCGCATCGACTCGGTTGCCATCCACAAATCGATGACTGCTTGATAATCGTCGATGTGCATTTCTCGAAAGGTGATCATAGTTACTCCTTTAACTATCTGGTTTCAATAGGGTGTGATTAGGCTGGCTCTATCATCAGCAATACAAGATGTTATTTCCCAAGAAAATGGAACACCAAACACAGTGCAAACGATGGTACTCCTGCAATCAAAAATTGGATAAATAACTGAATATTTTCCGCTTCGCGAAGATCATTTTCCGCCATCAAACTATGACTACCGTCGACCATGTCAGACACTTGATCAATCGGTTCACCTTGACCGCTGCTATGGCCTAGAGGTGGATACATATAGAGTAAAGTGGCGATACCCCAAAGCAAAAACACCACATAAAAGGCATAATCCTGCCAATAACGAATACCTAAAAAATCACTAAAGGTATTAATCAGTGCCACCGCAATAACCGCGACAATATTGGCAATCAGAGTAAAAATCAGGCTAGATTTCATAGTTTCCCTATTCATTACACTATTCACCACTATTGAGGCGAATCACTGCAACTTACCCAGTAGCGGGTAATATCGGACTCAAACACACCCGAATAAACAATACCGTCAAACACGCCATCGTTGGCTTCGATCACTTTACGCGAGCCGATATTATCTAAATCGGCAGTAACTAGCGCTTTGTCGATGCCAAGTTCAGCGGCCTTAATGCGTGCAAGTTCCAGCATTTTCGTGGCGTAGCCTTTGCGGCGCTGACTCGGCGCAATATCGTAGCCTATATGGCCGCATTCATTGCTCAAAAAAGGATTGTCGATGTTATGACGAATTCGAATTGCGCCCGCCAATTCTCCATCATCCAACTTTAACCAGTAAGTGGTACACGGCACATAATCTTCAGGCAAATTGACGCCTCGGCTATGGTCATCTAACTCAAGAACATAACTTAAAAAATCCGACATACCTTGAGCGTAGAATTCCCCATTACTTGGGTCATGCGCGACAAAGTCGTTATAAAAACGTTCAAATTGCGCTTCCAAATTTGCACAAAGTGGCACAAGTTCCATAGCGTTCTCTTCGATTAATTAAGCCCGTTATTATGGGCGTTTAGACAATATTTTTGATTGGCACTCAAAACCAAGCTTGTGGTAAAACGCCTCAGCGCCCTGATTAAACGCCATAACTTCAAGGCGAATATCGCTTGCGCCAGATTGCTTGGCCCAATCAAGGCAAGCTTGCATTAATTTCTCGCCGACTCCTTGACCGCGATGCTTCTCATCCACCACCAAAGTTCCAATCCTACAAATGGGGTCTTTGACCAAAAATGGAATCGCTTCATTACTGTGCATAACCGCGGTGATAAAGCCCACCACTTGATGATCGTACTCGGCAACCAAAAACAGCCGTTCTGAGCTTTTTAATGCCTGCAATAAGAACTCGCGCTCTTGTTCTGACGGTGGTGCGAAGACGTGTGACGCCTGCTGATGATGCATCTCGCCGATCTGGCGGTTGAGATCAAGTAAAGCGTCGATATCTTGCTCATGTGCCGCACGGATATCAACGGTCTGAGCGCGACCAACCGGCTGAATATTAGCCAGAAAGCGCTTAGCCTGCTTTGGATGGCGAATGCGAATAAATTTGATATGTTGATACTCAGGCGCTGCAATCATATCTAAATAGCGACGGCGATTTCGGCGGAACGTCTTAAGAGTCCAAAGCAAGATGGAATCTTTGCTCATAAACGTCTGCTTAAAGGTTTCAACATTGCCAGTACCCGGCCACAGCTCTTGCTTGGATAGACAGCGTGAAAGCGCACGTGTGATTGCGCGATAAGCTGTGATAGCAAACGAATAGTCAAGCCAAATCACGGTATCAACGTCTTGCCACTTTACCTCTAAGCTCTTGTTATAATTACCGTCTAGCACCCAATGTTCGGTTTGCAACTCGCTTTTCAAATCCGCAAAGAACTGATTGTCCGACTTTTCTTGCCAATCGGGTAACCAATGAATGACATCCATTTCGATATAAGGCGCTTGCATGCGCTCTGCAAGTTGTCGTGCAAATGTCGATTTTCCACTGCCACTGGTCCCAACTACATTAACTCTGTTCATCACCGGCATCTCTCAATCAACATAATTTATTCATGCTGTTGATTTATAACATCAATTTCATCTGATGTAGAGGCCATTTTTCGCTTGGAACATTTTAAACTTTGAATCCTTATCGACTACGAGGAAAACCAGCATACGTACAGATTAGAGTAGAGCCACATTCTCGCAATCAAACCGTGTATTTAAAGCACTGGCGAGCTCAGGTTGATAAAGAACAAAGTGCACGAAATATCTCTGATTAGAGACTCAGATTTCTCACTAATTGATATGGTAGTCAAGGCAGCTGGGCCTTTAGCATTCAATGGGCTAGCGGTTGAGCAAGCGAAAAAGGCGCTGTAAACAAAATAGGTTTAACGAGCTAACGTGGTGATAACAGATTCACGATGCCAAAATAACCAATGACGTTTTTTTTCAACCACTTGATAAATCACTTGCCAACCATCTTCGGTTAAACTATCCAGTTGCGCTTCAAGAAGTTCACGTTGAGTCACTTTGGCACCATGCAAAACACTTGGGCAGGCCTGCTCATCAATGTGAACCACTTTGTACTCGCTGAACTTTGGCATTTTACTTCCACCTCATCGCAGATCGCTTCACCGATGAAAACTGCTGTAAACCGAAGAATGGCAAGTGTTATCAAGTAACAAATTCAGTCGCATCCTAAAAGCGACCACCGAACACGAACTTTTTGCGATGCCGCTTCAGGCCATCGTTTCGTGAGTCATTCTGTCGGAGAGTTGATCATCATAGTTGGTGTAACACGTTTACCATAAACCACTGCTCCATCGTTGAGATCTTCAACCCAATAAAAAATCCGCACAAAATTACCCTCTGGCTTAGTGATGTAATCCACCAAGTATTTGTGATTATTGCTTAGCTGAATCTTAGATAGAAACAAGTTAAAGTCGGGATTACCGTCGCGCCACAAGTAGAGCGTTTGTTCGCCCTCAGGCAATTTTATTGCATTGGGAAACCCGCTTAAGCCTAAACGTAAATATTTGATTCCAGATAACTTTTGCCTATTAACCTTAGTGAAATAGACATTATGAGCGCCATAGACAATTGGGGAGTTATCTTCGACTTGACCAATGGTTTTGACCTCATACTCATCTTCCATTTCGCCTTGGACGAACGTTGGTCCACACGAACAACCCGTCAAAAAAGCGCTCATCAGCGCTATTTGTATCCATGTTTTCAAAACAACCACCTAAACAACCATTCGTTATAATAATTACATGCATAAAAGACAGCGCTCCAACCGCTATCCTCCATGGACAAAAGGCGACGGCTATTTAGGGATAATTAAATTGATAGGTGAAGAGACTAGCACGTGTGGGAAATATTTTTCTCGCCGACGCCCTTAGTCTTCGTCATAAGAACGGTCATGCCTAAACAAACAAAGATCACACAGGAGATGATAAGGACTGGAATATTCGAATTGAAGGCAAGATTAAATAAGTTCGAGAGCACGATAAAAATAACACTCACGAATACTGCAGCCAGAAGAGCAAGATGTTTTAAGCGCGATTTGTTTGGTTTTCTGGTGCTAAGTAAAGTCAAACAATTAGGACAGCGACAACTGCCGCCATTATCCAGTTGATACATCGCTTCTTTATCGATGATATGCTCATATTTACACTCGGTACATACCACTTTGAATTCATCTACATTCATGACATCACACCCTTCCATTTGCCGATGGTATATAAGGCGTCATTTCAACTCAAAGATGAATATGTTTTATTTAAAAAAGTCTTTTTGTCCCAAAAAAACGGCCAAATAAAATCTCAAATGTGATACTAATTCAAATGAAGTATTTCGTTCATCCAACGATTCAATTAGAGCTCGCAAAATTTTTCAAACTACCACCTTCAAAACGGAAATATTGCTTTTCTTCGATAAGTGCGGCGCCCATGGCTTGATAAAATCGCCCGGCATTGGGGTTGGTCGACTCCGCGGTCCAATCCATTCGCAGGCAGCCCTTATCCAGTGCTTCACGAGCCAAATACACCATCAGGGCTCGACCCAAGCCTTGGCCTCGAGCGCGCTTGGACACAAACAGATCTTTCATAAATAGCTGCCCAGATAATCTCGGGGCTGGATAGAGTATTGAATAGCTGGCAAAGGCGAGCATATCGCCGTTCACTTTTACCCCAATCAGCTGCACGCCCGAATGAGGTGCAAATAAGCCATGGGTAAAATAGGCCTCGATTTCTGATTTGCTCGCCGCTTGGTCACCGAAGTAGTAATGCTCTAACTCACTAAACAATTCGACCAACTCAATACTGTTATTTAAAGTTATCGGTGTGATGATCATTTCGTATCCAATTCCTTAGTTAACTGCTGCTGATGCTCATTGGCCAATTGTTGCTGTTGCAACACTTTTATCTGTTGCCACTTGATGCCCGACTCAATGCCATCCACGCGCTGCTGATACTTGTCACACGCGCGTTTCAACAGCGAATTGATCTCGATTTCGCCGTTATGTTCAAACGCTGTGAGCACATTGACATAATTCCAAATGACATCCGCCAACTCGTCTTCAAGATAGCAACGCCGAAGCCTTGGACGCTCTTCTAATACTTCGTCGACTTCAGCCTTAATGTCGTTTAAGTAGGTGAGTCCGTGCTCGCCCCCCCCCCCCGATTGTTGGTCAATGGCGTGTTTGCGCTTGGCAAGTTCAAACAGGCGTTCTAAATCACTCATGGGTTTCCCTTATTTTTCGCGCATGACTTGTGTGCTGACGGCTCGCCGCTAGTCTAGTTCGGTGATGACTTCGGTGGTCACTGAGTTGGCGATAAAGCAGTTCTCATGAGCTAAATGGTGCAGCTTCTCGATTTGCTCTGAACTGGGTTGGCGCTCCCCGGAAAAGACCACTTGAGGTCTTAAACGTACTGTCGTCACCGCTTCTCGGCCATTACTCAATTTACCCAGCTCACCGACGGCGTTATCCACATAAGAGTCAACCACATAACGACGTTTCGCAGCTATGCCTAAAAAAACCAACATATGACAACTCGACAGTGCAGCAATAAACGCCTCTTCCGGGTCAACGTTGGCTTCCACCGAATAGGGCAGCGGAACGACGTGAGGTGATGCTGAAGCGTCGACAACCGTGCCCCCGTCAAAGTGCCATTGATGGCCGCGGCTGTAGTGATTGTCTGAAAACGCTTCATGTTCGGCGCGCTGCCATACTATGGTTGCACTGTGCTGTGACATACCAACTCTCCTGTTTAGGTTTAAAGCGCTTTATTTCAATGATTTGAAATTAAAAAGTAAAAGATAAATCAAGCTCTAGAGGCGAACATCATCTAGACTGAAGCGGTAATATTGTCCGCAACCAATGCCTTGAGGCTGAAAGCCAATCAAACTTTCCAGCACGTTGAAATGCGACACTACAATCACTTTACGATAGCCTTGATAACGTTCTAGCACATCCAAAGTACGGCGTTTAAGCTCAGCGGCGGACTCATAATCGTGACTCGTAATCGGCTCGCCCGATTTCAACGCCTGTCGATATTCATGCCAGCGGCGATCGCGCTCTTGCAAATCCAGGTATCCGCCAGCCAAGTCGGCGCGCCATTCTCGTAAATCGTGCTCAACAAACAGTTCGAGCTTCAGTTCGCGATTAATAAGCTCGGCAGTTTGCAGAGCTCGAGTATAGGGGGAAGCAATAACGACGCTGCTGTTTTGAAATTCTGGGTTCAGACTTAACGCTTTAATCTCATCGAGATAACGTCGATCCAACGGTGCATAATCTTTTTCCAGTTGCGTCATTTGGCGCTCGTCACACAAGCGGTAATCGGGCACGCCGTGGCGAACGAATAAAATCTCCATATCACTCCTTAATCATGGTTATCGGTATTAGAACACACGTTATGTTTTGTTTTTTTTAGCGTTTAAATATTGAGCGCTTCAAACCACTCTTCACGTAACACGCCATATTTTACCGAGTCGTAATAGGTATTCTGATAAAAACGTACTTTACGCAGCCGCGCTTCTTGGCGCAGGCCAAGCTTTTCTGCACACGCCATCATACGTGGATTGCCAGACCAAGTGGTTAAACCGACTCTCGCAATATCAAGCTGTTCAAACAGATGCGTGATCCACTGGCGCAAGGCTTGGATCGCGATGCCTTTATTCCAATATTTGGAGTCGTAAATGATCACCCCCATTTCCAGCCAACGCGTGGATTGGCATTCCCAGTAATAACTTACTGACCCAACTGGCAACTCGTTATAGACGATGACTCGCATCTCTTTCCCTTCACTCATTCGAGCAAAGAGATCGTAGCCAAACTCTTCCATTGTTGGGGTTTGATAAGGAAAGTACGGACCGTTAAATTGGGTCCAAGTTTCATCTTGGGTAACCAGCCGGTACAAGGTTTCTTTTTCGTGCGCATAAGCGGCACGCAAAATGACATCGTGCTTCATAAGGTCACTCGTGATGTTAGATAACGCCAGCACTCGACAGGCGTTGATATTCAGATAACGCCGTTTTATCGGCGCTGCAATCAATTGGCGCGGCAGCGATGCTCGACCAAAAAACACTATCGGCTTCGTGCGCCGAAATCGTCCCTTGCCATTGAGTCACCACATAGTAATGCAATAGCTGCAACTCGCTGGTTGGGTGATAAAGAGAGCACAGATACTGACCTGAGGTCACCTGTACACCAAGCTCTTCGTCAATTTCACGCACCAATGTTTGCAGTTGGGTTTCATCGGCTTCCATATGGCCGCCAGGAATCGCCACCAACCCTGGGTCGCTCGCTTTGGTAAGGGCACGTTTTTCAAGCAATACTTGCTTGTCTTGATTAACCAACAAAAATGACACGCATTCGTGAACCTTCATCAATTCACTCCTTGAGTTTGCCTACTGTGACTAATCGTTAGATGCGCTATGTAATCCAAGAGACAACTGCCAATAACCCACTGACAGCCAGCGGCCAAACTTGTAGCCAATTCGGGAAAATTCGCCAACTTTTTTAAAGCCAAATGCTTCATGTAAACCAATACTGGCGGAGTTTGGTAACGCAATCACGCCTAGAACCTGTTCAATACCAAGTTGCTGCAAGGTATCGAGTAAATGCTGATAAAGGCGTTTACCCATCCCAAGTGAGAGCGCTTCCGGGGCAAGATAGACTGATGGTTCAACCGTAAACCGATAAGCGCTACGCCCTTTCCAAGGTCCTGCATAAGCGTAACCTTGCACGAGTCCGTCCTCTTCAACGACCAACCAAGGGAGATCGGCTGACAAGACGTTGTCAATGCGCGCTTGCATCTCGGCTTCGCTCACTGGCTGCTCTTCAAACGTAATGGTGGTGGTTTGCACGTAATGGTTATAGATTTCGACAATCCGCGCTGCGTCGGATTTAAGGACTGGACGAATATTCATGCTCCCTCCCTGAGCCTGAATCACAGGTTTTTTCACCTATATATGGGGTTAACTATACACTGAGTTGCAAAGAGTTCGAGCACTGTATTTAGTACGATTACCGCTAAAACTTAGCACTCAAACGGATTCGGTTATTAGGCCGCTAAATACCCCAACCATTCACTGGGAAACTCGGCCGCAACTGGCAATACCGAGAGCGCCAACAAAGCAAAACCCACGCCGACCAACGCCAACATGATGACAAACCCTATGCATATCCCCACCAGCAGAGGAACGCTTTTTCTCACCCCAAAGTTGACCCCAGAGGTCATGACCATGATGTTGTTCGGCCCAGGCGTGACCGATGACGAGATGGCAAACAATACCACGGCAATAAAATATTCCATAAGCTCGAATCCTTATCCTTAAGGTGGGAAACGTCGGCGTAATAGAGGCTTTGAGCGCTCGTCTCAAGCAAATGTGGTCAAATGCGGATTTTTTAAACCGTGAAGGCATCAAATCAGGCAATCAATCACACAACCGCGATGAATAATGTCAATTTTGTATTAACGTTTAAACGCGAGCACCAGAACACCACTTGCGACTAAAGCGATGCCGAGCCAATCTTTGGGCGCTGGGCGTTCGCCAAGGAAAATCGTGGCAAAAATCGCCACCAGCACCAAACTGAATTTATCCACCGGCGCGACTTTTGATGCTTCACCAATCTGCAAAGCGCGAAAATAGCACACCCAAGAAGCGCCCGTTGCAAGCCCTGACAGACCCAGAAATATCCATGTGCTGGCTTTAAGGGTCAACGGGTTTTGCCACTGGCGTGTAAGCCAAATATACACAGAGAGAATAACGAAGATGATCGCAGTGCGAATTAAGGTCGCCACATCAGAATTGACGTTAGAAATGCCTACTTTGGCAAAAATAGCGGTGAGAGCGGCAAAAATCGCCGACAGGATTGCCCAATAAAACCAAGTATATGATGAAGCCATTTGCTCTCCTTTGCCTTTGATTACGTTGGGTTTATTCAGTCGCTAGAACGCGATTTAACCCAAGGATGCAAACATAGCAAATTTCAATCACACATCCAGCATTAAATTCGCCTAGCCAATAAATTAAATCTGATTTGATCTAAAATAAGTTTATCTGCTTTGTAGCACGATAAACTGTTATCACTGATGACCAATCTCACTACAAAGTGACAATTTTAGTTGCGGCACCTAAAAGCGTAACTGATTAATAAATCAGCATATTCTTAATTATTTTCTTGTAACACACCAAAAACGTGACTTAGATCAACTAATTTGGAAATCTAACGTTGCATTTTTAACAGATGCGTAACGTCAAAATTGAGATTATCGTTATTTCATCGTTTATCAACACGAGATGAAAAAGAGGTAGCGATGAAAGTATTAATTCAATTCGATCAAGCAGGTAAATACAAAGACAATCTTTGGGATTCCACCACACTGCGCGCAAAAGGTGACATTCAAGCCGTTACTCCAGCATACGCAGCGCACTTGATTAAAGAAAAACAAGCGCATCTTTACACCGACGAAAACAACGAAGTTGTATTCAGCGCTTAACGCACGCATTTGTTCGCTAAGTGATCGTTCTTGAAGCAATTTGAGGAAGATTTTGGTGCGATAAATGAGTCTCATAATTTAGCCGCGCAGTAAGCTCGTCCCTAAATTATGAGATCCTATTTGGCGTCATTCTGCCGGCGCCGACTGTTTTATTCACGTCACTGCTAAGTGAATTGCCACGTGATGGGTTTACAACCCTTTGGAATGTATCAGCGCACATGCTGATTTTTTGTCTGTGTGCCGTTTCGGCAAGTCACTCTTCACTTACCTGAGTTTCGTTAAGCGCTTGTTTATGCAGTTCGCGCTGGCTTTTGAGTATGGTGTACATATACCAAACCACCGCAACGTTAATCGCAAATACTCCCACGCTTAGCACATTGAAATTGACGATCATTTCATAAATTTCAAACGGTAGATATATAGTGCCGCTAATAAAAGCGAACCACTCAGTCCACACCATGCCATGCCACAATCCATAAGCTTCAATAAAACGAATCGCCGCGTAAGCAAACGCGCCAATCTCTACCAAGGTAATATTGCTACTCGAAATACTTTGCGATTCTTGCAATAACATATGGGTGACGTAATTGGCAGGGTTAAGGTGTAAGTGCGCAACCAAATCGCTGATGATCAAATGAAGATTTTCCCCAGCTAACATATGCAAACCTAGTCCTACAATCAAAGACAATACGCCTTTTGATGCCTCTAAGGTTGCTACCGCCTGCAAGCCTTTTTTCGCTTTTGACACACTTACCTCTCGTTATTCTAATTTGAATCAGGCATTTAATTCACTTACCTGACCCACTTCGGGTCCTGATTCGCACCGCTTTCGGGCTCTGGTTTAGAGCACTATCGTTGCCAATGGTTCCCTGCCACCCTGACATTAAGCTGACTTTCGATACCAAAAGACAAAAAAGCCGCGTTTTGGATAAAGTGTATACAACACTTCGCCAAAACACGGCATGGTATTTTGTCTTTATGGGCTATTTTAGCTCAGCAAAGGTATCACAGGCTGTCATGTCACCACTTTCAAACCCGCGCTTGAACCATTCAATACGCTGCGCCGAAGAACCGTGGGTGAACGAATCAGGATGTACAGCTTGACCTGCGGCTTGTTGCAAGCGGTCATCACCAACAGCATTGGCCGCTTGAATACCCTCTTCGATATCGCCTTCTTCGAGCATGTTCATCTGCTTGTTGACTTCATGGCCCCAAACGCCAGCATAACAGTCAGCTTGCAGCTCCAGCATCACACTCAATGTGTTCGCTTGAGCTTTACCGCTGGTTTGCTGCGCTTGATGAACTTGGTCACTGGTGCCAAGCAGTTTTTGTACATGGTGACCGACTTCATGAGCAATCACATAAGCAAAAGCAAAGTCACCCGGCGCACCAAGTTTTTTCAACTCGTTCATAAAACTCAGATCAAGATAGACTTTTTGATCCGCAGGGCAATAGAACGGCCCAGTTTGCGCTTGACCAACGCCACAGCCAGTTTGAGTCATACCGCTGTACAGCACCAAGGTTGGCTCTTTGTAATCACCACCAAGTTTTTGCTGCCACACCGTTTCTGTGGTGCCCAAAATCGCCGCCACAAACTGACGGTTTTCATCGTTGCTGCTTGCTGCGGCTTGCTCACCGCTCATCGCAGAGGATGAGGTATCTGGCATGCCGCCTTGCAGCATGTTAACGCCAGTAAAATATTGGAACGCATAAAATGCCGCTCCAGCAATTAAGACAATACGGCCAATTTTGGTACGCAGCAAAAATGGCAGCAGACGCAACAAACCTGCACCGCCCATTCCCGCTTGCATCGGCTCTTGGCCACGCCGATCTTCTACGTTGTAACTTTGCTTCGAATCACGCCAGCGCATTACAGAATCCTATAGGGTTATTAAAACTGCGCTAAACATAGTTCAAACCTGCTTGGTAACCTAGGAACGAAAATGCGACAGGCACGGATTAATTGAGAATTGACATAGCGCAAACACATAGTCGGTCATTTCTGACAAGCCTGCACCGCTCAATTTGAGTTAGTCGACCAACTCTATGCCTAGGCTCTCAAGAAGAGCAAGCGCTTCATAGCGAGAAAATTTCGCCTTGGTTAGCGTATTTTCCAGTACATCGATATGGAAGTTGGTCGATTCGGTCAAATCCGCACAGTTAAGGTTGGTGCGCATAAACAGCGCATGATGAAAATCGCAATAGGTCAACGTCGCATGCGCCAAGTCAGCTTCACGCAGGTCGGCATCATGAAGCTTACACTCATCGAGTTTGAGCTCGTTTAAGGTTAAACCAAAGAACGAACAGTCGTTAAGAATACAGCGCTTAAAACTCAATTCATGGTCAAGATTAAAGCTTGGCCAATGGGCGCGAGTCCAATCAATGCCGACCAGTTTGCAATCCACAAACTCGATTTCAAATACCCGCGTGTAGGTGAGATTAACTAGACTTAAATTGCAGCGCTCAAAGCGGCAATTGATGAATTTACAGCGTTCAAAACGCGAGGATGAAAAATCACAATCATAAAATTCACACTCCTCAAATTCACTGTGGCTGATGTCTTCATCAATCAGCTCTAACTTGTTAAATGAGTGTTCAAAATAGTTTTGCTGGCTTTCAATGCCGTTTTCTAGGGAGGGATTGCTCACAGTGCACTTCTTTTTCTATCGTTACTGGCAACGACTGTAACAAAACTCACCGCTTAAAGCACGGCTGCCAGTCCAGTTATCCAGTGGCTTCGAACCGTGGTCAACATCCTAGCGCAACCGCGTTGAAATTGTCACCAAGTTACGGGTACTCAAACGCCAAAGAGGCAACGGCGGCGCGAATGTCGGGAAAGGAAATCTTCGCCAAGCACACTCGGCACTGACTAAACTCATGTTCACGAATAAGGCAAATGACGTCATCCAGAGTGAAGCGCTTTTTGACCGCGAACTTAACTTCATCGGCCTCCAAGCTCGAATGTTCAAGTAAGGTATTTAAACCAAAGCCGTGACCTTTTGAGTCGATCAGCCAATCTTGGTCGCTGGCAATCAAACCTTGCAGCGCGGCGTCGGTGTGCAAAGCTTGACGGGTCGCCACAAACAGCAGTTCGTGGTCGCCATCAAGTTTAACTAATGCTGGAAACTCAATCATAAACGTCCTTCTATTTCCGTTACGCTCACAGCGCTACAACCAAGCATCGCGCTCTTGCAGACATTCATACGACCCCATTTCAAATTCACGACAGATCCACGGGCGGTTTTCATAGATAGTGCAGCGATAGGTTTTGCGGTCCATGGCCGAACACCAGCCATCATCGAGGCGAAGCATGGTTTCACCGCCCCATTTATCAACCGCGATATGCTGCTTTGGGACGCCGGTATCAGTGATAAGCAAAACTTCTAGGCGGCAACAACACGCTTTGCAATTGGCGCAGCTCACCTCTTCACTCGGCTCTTGCTTAATCTCAATATTCATCGACGTCTCCTTGGTTGCACTTGCTCTCAACTAACAAAACGTATCAAGATACAGTGCTTCGACTTTGTCACGTGCCCAAGGGGTTTTGCGCAAAAACTTCAGCGAGGATTTAACACTTGGGTCGGTTTTGAAACAGTTAATATTGATGATACTGGCAAGCTCGCGCCAACCATAATGTTCAACTAACTGAGTCACGATTTGCTCAAGCTTGATACCGTGTAACCGGTTATTGGGCTGCGATTGCATGATGAAACTCTCAACGTTCAGCGAAATTACACTACGCAAACAGTGCGCAGCAGCGGCACGCTAACACAAATTGTCCGCCATGTATGCATGCCTTGAACCCAGAGCATCAACCACGCAGCAAGTCAAATTAATCAAGGCTCTGTTAAGGGCAATAAATTCACTTGGTTTGTCGCAAAATAACTGCGACAATTTAGCCTCATTTGTTTATCACACGGTTCATTATGAAACTTCTGGTTCGTAACCTAGCTCGCTCCATGACCGAACACGACATCCGCGTTCTGTTCTCTTCCCACGGCACTGTCACTGAATGCTCTTTGGTGTTAGACCAAAACACCGGTCTTTCTAAAGGGTTTGCCTTTGTAGAAATGCCCGATGAACAGGAAGCCAAAGCCGCGATCACCAGCCTGCATATGACCAATGTTGCCAAGAGCAAAATTCGCGTAAAAATCGCTGAGCAAAGATAATACTCTTTCATCGATGATGTTTGCTCACGCCGCATAAAACAAAGCCCGCTATCGCGGGCTTTGTTGGTTTTTAGGCCGATTATGACGCTTCGCTCAATACTTCTTTAAACGCAAACATGCCGTTAAGCGCAGCTGGAAATCCAGCGTAACCCGCCATCTGAATGATCACTTCTTTAATTTCCTGTTCGCTACAACCGACATTCAGCGCCGCCTGCAGATGCACTTTCAGTTGCGGCTGGCAATTACCAAGGGCGGTGAGCGCCGCAACCGTCGCAATCTCTCGGGTTTTAAGATCCAGGCCGTCACGGCAATAAATATCGCCAAACGGAAATTCGATGGTGTACTTGGCAAGATCGGGGCAAATATCTTGTAGGCTCTCAACCACTTTCTGGCCAGCTTCACCATCAATTTGGTTCAGTTTGGCTAAGCCGCGGTGATATCTTTCTTGGGAGTTTAATTCGTTCATAGCTGCAGTTCCTAATTAATGAGACACAGCGATGATGCGCAACACATCATCGGCTCGACAACCACAGCCTAAAAGTTAGAGTTCACTCTAAGTCAAGCGACTTCGCCATTTTGATAGAGCTCGATTTTTGCCTCAAGCGCCGCTAAGTGCTGCTGCTGAGTTTGAATATGGTCAATCAGTTGTTGCCGGTGTGCTTCTAAAAGCGATTGACGCGTGGCGCAGGTGCTAGCGCCTTGGGCGCGAAGCTTAGCGTATTGCAAAATACCTTCTAGCGGCATCCCAGTGTCTTTTAAGCGCAGAATAAAGCTTATCCAAGTGAAGTCTTTATCGGTATAGATACGATGGCCGCTAGGGTTGCGCTGCACTTGCCCCAGCAAACCAATTTTTTCGTAGTAGCGCAGTGTGTGTGCCGACACACCGGTGCGACGTGAAAACGCCTGCATGTTCATAAGACCTCCTAGCCCGCGATGGGCTTGGCCATGTTATAACCGGTAATCGTAAAACCGACTTTTTGATACATTGCCAAAGCACGCTGGTTGTGAAACGCGACGCGAAGCTTTATTTGCTCCATTCCAAGCGCAGCAAGCTTGTGTTCAAGTTGCTTAAGCGCCTGCTGACCAAAGCCCATGCTGCGATGCTCCGCAAACACAAAAAAGTCGTAAATAAAGGCGCTGCGATCGCTTAAATTGGCGCTAAACCATAAATAACCAACCACCTGAGTGTGCTTTTCAACCTGCGCTTCAATGCACATGAGATCGTGGTCGAGCGTGGTGATACCATCGGGAAAGCAGCGCTGAAATTCATGATTGGCTCGGCGCATAGCGTGCTCTTCATCTAAGCCAAAATTCTCGGCAATTTCCTCGCTATAGGCAGCGATAAAATAGCGTTGATACGCCTCAAATTCATCGCTGCGAATCGCTCTAAGTGTTACGGGCATTGCTTTCATCATCTCTTCCAATAAATCGTTATGTTGAGGCTTTTGTTGACCCGCGCGGAATAAACTAACATGGGCTTATTCTTATCTACAGCAGTAGATCGCCGCCGATTGGAATAAACTCACTGGCTTCATTCATTAGCGAGCGCGCGGTCAACTCGGCCACGCCATAGACTTCGACTTTTTTATTGCCATCAACGCGCAGTTTGTTGGCCAAAATGTCAAAGTCCCCGTCACCAGACACCAAAATCACCACGTCCGCTTGGCGAGCGTATTCCATCGCATCGATAGCAATCCCGACATCCCAATCGCCTTTCGCCGAGCCATCCGCACGTTGAATGAAGGGCTTCAACTTAACCTCAAAACCAATCGCGCGCAGAATATTTTGAAACTCATGCTGCTTTTGGTCACCGCGATCAATGGCATAAGCAAAGGCCTTCACCACCTCTCGTCCTTCGGTCGCAACCGCCCAAAATTGGTTGTAATCAAAATTGCGTTTAAACGCTTGTCTGGTGGTGTAATACACGTTTTGTACATCAACTAAAACGACGACTTTTTCCATCATGGGTTTTCCAATAAACTCATTGTCTAATAACGTCAGGCTTCACATTCTATTAAAAGGTAAAGCCTGAAAAATTGTGCGCCAACCCGTGAAGCTTAAGCTACTGGCGGGGCAATGATCGATTCACTGCTTAATGCTTGAATTTTGACCCCAAAGCTGCCGATGCTCGGTAAGGTTGCATTGTGATGGCGACGAATCTGTTCGCCGCTGGCATGGGCTTTATCGTGAGTGGTGTGCGCATCAGCGGCTAACGTGACCGCATAGCCAAGCCCTGCTGCGCGCCGGGTGGTGGTATCGACGCAAAACTCGGTCGCATAACCACAGATGACCACATGTTCAATGCCGCGCTTATCAAGATGTTCAAACAGCTCAGTGCGCAAAAACGAATCCGGCGTGGTTTTACGCACTAGAAGATCGCTCGGTTTCACCTCTAAATCATGCTGCAATTGCCAGCCTTCACTCAAATAAGCCAGTTCGTCGCCCGGTTCTTCATGTTGAATGAATACCACCGGCAACTCACTTGCTCGCGCCCAGTCGGTGAGCGCATTTATTCGCGCAACAACCTCGGTTGCTTCGAAAGGTTGTGGGTTTGGGGCAAATAATCCGTGTTGAACATCAATAACGAGCAGTGCAGTTTTCATGGTCTTCCTTTTTAAATCGTTTTCCATCACAGCCTTCGATTACAGAAAGCGTTTAATTAAAACGCCAGGCCTGGTGACATTGTCACGCATATGGCGAACTATGACTTACCTAAGTAAGGCGTAAGAAACTCCGCAACCTCATCACCAAGCAGCCCAACCTCGACATCAACGCCGGCATTTTTGAGGACCTCAATACCTTTGCCGCTATTACGAGGATCGGGATCGAGCATCGCGACCACGACTTTGCCAATGCCGCGCTCGACCAAGGTTTTGGCGCACGCTGGCGTGCGGCCAACAAATGAACACGGCTCAAGAGTAACATAGGCCGTCACCGTGCTAAGAGAGCCTTTATAGGCTTTAAGCGCTTGGACTTCAGCATGATCGCCACCGATGGCCTGAGTATAGCCCTGTGCAACGATAAGGTTATCTTTGATCAGCACACAACCCACTGGCGGATTAGGTTGGCACTCGGGTAGCGCTTGATGAGAAATCGCCAACGCGCGGCGCATAAAATCTTCGTTCATGAGAGAAACTCCGGAGTCAGGCGTAAGGAAAAGCGATTGCGGCATATCACCAAAGCCGAGGTAGAAAAGCAAGCGTCTACTTAGAATTTCTCAATCTTTTCATTATTTATTTCAATCAATAACGTCATTTTTATTTTTCAGATGTCTAACAGTGATAGGGTTGAATTAAGATTTCATTTGGAGTGAAACCAGCTATGCATGATGTGACGACCATGGCCATTACCGTTTTTATGGGCTTTTTTGCCATGATGAATCCGGTTGCCAATACCGCAGTATTTATTGGTATGACCGCAGATAAAAATGATGCCGAGCGTAAACAAGTGGCAATCAAAGCGCTGCTGTGCTCCTTTTTGATCATCACCACATTCAGTTTACTCGGCAAAGGCATCTTTGAGCTGTTTGGCATCACCTTACCCGCGCTGCGCCTTGCCGGTTCAGTGTTAGTGTTTCTGGTTGGCTATCATATGCTGCATGGCAATAGCTCAAAAATGCATACCGATCATGCGGGCGATACCGATGAAGAGAACGACATCGCAATCTCACCACTCGCCACACCAATTTTGGCTGGACCAGGAACCATAGCGACAGCGATGAACTACTCAGCATCGGGGCAGCTGATTAACATTATCGCCACCATAGTGTCCTTTGCGCTGCTGTGCTTAATTACCTTTGTGTGCTTTGTTTATGCACCTAAAATCGTTAAACGGTTTGGCAAAAGCGGGATTAGCATTACTACGCGATTGATGGGACTGATATTAACCATCATCGCGATGCAGATGCTGATCCAAGGTGTGCACGATGCTTGGCTGTTGTTTCAAAACGCAAATAACTAAACGAACAAAACCCGACTTGTCGGGCTTTATACTATCCACGGTTATTTAAGTGGCGGCCTTTGCTCGGGTTGCCCTTCTTTTGCAAACCACTCGTCCAGCGCATCGCGCGCTTTATCGCTGTACTGCCCAGCGTAGTTACTGATGTCAGAAAAGCTCGGCACTTGCATACCACACACACTATCCTGCTCGTGGCTGTCTGGCTCCTCGCCAAACAGTGTAAGCATGGCGTTGGTGTCTTTGATGGTCTGACAGCCATCATAAATATCCGCGGCGGTGACCGAGACAATCAAACCGATGCCCACATACGGCAGTGACTCTCCGACGACTGAAGTCACGTTCATCGCCACGTTACGCGCCACGCGTTTGGCTATTTTGCGTGACAAACCGTGCGCTTTCACCAACTTGGCTTTGTGTAATTTGGCTTGCTGAGTCAAACGCTGATTCTGCGCCGACAGCGCGCTCATCTTCGCCGCTTTGCTCTTCACTAACAGGTTTTGATACGGCAGATGCGAGACCGCACTGTAGAGGAAATCGTAAAATTTAGCGCTGGTTAACGTCAGTACATTGGTGACCAGTAAACCGACCATCATAAAGCGCCATAGCCAACGTCTTAAGCGTTGCAATCCCAACATATCACTCTCTTATTGCTCAAATTTCATTCATAGCAGACTAAACAAAATCGCCGCAGTCAGTGCAAGTAAAATGTTAACCTGATATCGAATCTCCACCACTTTCGCCAGCAATAAACGCCAATAGATTGTCCAGTGCGGCTTTAAAATACAGCTGGTAGCTGTTTTGCTCCACATAGCCCAAGTGTGGCAAAGCGGTTACGTTTGCAAGGCTCAGTAGTGGCTGATTGGCGCTATCTGTCGGCTCTTGCTCATAGACATCCAACGCAGCTTGTTTACTCGGATTCGCTAACAATTCTTGATACAGCGCGCCAGGCTCGACCAGCTCTGCTCGGCTAATATTGACAAACAGCGAGTCCGATTTCATCTGCGCCAGATCTTCTGCCGTAACGATACTGCGGGTAACATCGTTAAGGCGCAAATGCAGCGACAACACATCAGATGTGGCGAAAAACGCACTGCGAGTTTGCGCCGCTAAATAACCATCGTCTTGCGCCTGCTGTCGCGATGCTTCACTGCCCCAGATTTGCACTTGCATACCAAATGCTCGTCCAAAGCCTGCAATACGTTGACCGATTTTACCATAGCCCCAAATGCCAAGCGTTCGACCGTTCAAGCTACGGCCAAGCCCTAACCCGCCATTTTGTTGCCATTGGCCGTTTTGCAGCGCCGAATAATACTGAGGAATATACCGCGACGCCGCCATAATCAGCGCCCAGCAAAGCTCTGCTGGCGCCACTGGCGACCCGACACCTTCCAATACGCGAACCCCATAGCGCTCACACAGCGCAACATCAATATGGGCGCTGACTTTACCCGTCTGGCTAATCACGCGCAGGCTAGGCAACAATCTGAGTAACGCTTCGCTGATTTCAGTACGCTCACGAATTAACACTAAGCCTTCAACACCTTGTAGCTTGGCCGCCAACTGTTGAGGGTCTGAATAGCTTTGAGTGAGAACTTTAACCTCGTGACCACGCAGCGAGTCAAAACACGCTAGGTTTTTCACTGCATCCTGATAATCATCCAATATTGCTATCTTCACTAGGCACTCCTTGCAGGTTAGGAAATCGGTGTAGCCGATTCCGTCCCGTTCACTATAACGAGTTACAGATCCAAACGAATAGCAGCAACGCAAAAACGTGATTAAGCAGTTGAAATTATGTGATTAACTGAAGTGGGAATGGCGAAAAATAGAGACTGGATAGCGTCAAGAGGCCATAACATCGCCTCTGACGCCAGTATAAGGCGGCGATTAAAACCCAGCTAAGGTAACCATACTTAAGATCAATAATGCGCTGCTGGCAAAAAATCCAAGCGCAAAAAAGTAGCTGCGTGGGCTGGGGTTTTTCTCGGTGGCGATGCGGTAATACAGCGCCATATGGCCAAGCCTTGCGATCAAAAACACCCAAATAAACACACTGGTCCAAGTTGGTGACGCGCCGACAAACAGCGCCAAAAACGCCGAGCTCATCATCATCGGCAAGTTTTCCATGCTGTTCATAAAGGTGCGGTGAGCACGGAAAACAAACGAGTCATGGCTGAGCGACTCATCAATTTTTCCGGGTATCGCGTCTTTCTGTGCTGCTTTAGAAACGGTTGCAATCAGCCACTGCGCTACCGTCATCAAAATGATCAGTGCCATCCCCCACAAAGCGGTGTGATAGTGAGTAAATTCCATATTTTCAATTTCTCTTTCAATGGATTAGCTTGATAGTCTACACCACAGCGGCGCGCAAAAGTGCGCAATCGCTGTGGCAACTTAAAGACAGTCATCAATTCGCAGGTTTTGTCACCGCGATCTTTGGCTTGACGCTGCCCAAGATATTTATCAGAGCGCCGACAATGATTAAGCTGCCGCCAATCCAAGTTAAAACGGGCGGCAATTCACCAAACAGAATCAAGCCGAACATAATCGAGAACACCACTTGAATATAGGAGTATGCCGCTACTTTGTTGGCCACTTCGCTGCGCATCGCCTTGGTTAAGCCCACTTGGCCTATCTGAGTAAACACGCCGATGAAAATCAGCATTAACAACGCATCCCAACTTGGCATCACGAAATCATTGCCTAATAGCACTAACGATAATGGCAGTGCCAACAGTGGGAAATAGAAAATGATCACGGAACTGTCTTCACTGCCACTTAAGCGTTTGACAATCACGTATGCAACCGCACTGCAAAACGCACCGGTCATCGCGGCGCCAACGCTAAACAGCGGCAATTCACTGTGCTGGGTATCCATCAAACTTGGGCTGACCATCAACATGAGACCAAACAGACACAGCGCAATACAAATCACGGTTGAACCCTGAATGCGTTCTTTTAGGAAAATCAGCGCCAGCAAAGCGGTAAATACCGGATGCAAATATTGCAAAATGGTCGCTTCTGCCAACGGCAAGGTCGACACCGAATAGTAAACACAAATCAGCGCGATGGATCCCATCGTACCACGCGCCAGAAGCAGCTTTTTATTATGTCCCCAAATCGAGATGCCCTTGCGCTTCACATCGAGAAAACTGATGATAAAAGAGACCAGCGAACGCGCCGCGACAATTTCCATTAGCGGCATATTATAAACGCTGACTAATTTCACCAGCGCTGTCATCAAAGAAAAGCCCAGCGCCGACATCACAATGTAGCGAATGCCGACAGGGATAGAGAAAAACCAAGAGAGAGACATAAAGTTACGACTTAAACATGGCGTCGCCAAGAGCAGCTTAGCCAGAGTACAACTCGCGCCTGAAAATCAGACTATCAGGAGCGAAATAAAATTAATCGCTTAGCGCAGCCATTTGGCGGTCGTGCCAGCGACTTAATAGCAACACACTGATGATGGCGCCAAGTAAGGCAAAGCCCATATCGGACTGAGTGTCCCACACATAACCTTGCGTGCCAAGAAACGCATCCGCGCCATCGCCTGTTGCCACTGCAACCCACCATTCAACCAATTCATAAAACGCGCTAAAAGCGAGACAAAATGCCACACTAAACACGTTTTGCCACACGCGACCATTGATGATCCCGCGGCGAATCACGATTTCACGCACAATGACCGCAGGCACGAAACCTTGAGCGAAATGGCCAAGTTTGTCGTAGTTATTACGCGACCAATCAAACCACAGCTTAAAATCATCAAACAGCGGCACTTTAGCGTAACTGTAATGGCCGCCAATCATCAAAATAATGCAGTGAATGAGAATCAAACTGTAGAGCAATCCGGTCAGCTTAAAACGCCGATAAGTCAGCGCTAAAACGGCTAAACCAATCACCGCCGGAATCACTTCCAGTACCCAAGTAAAACGGTCATAAGGTTGGATGGCAGACCAAATAAACGCCGCGAAAAATATCGCGAGCCAAAGCAGTGCGTGCTTCATATTACTCCTTCGTTTCGGTATCTGCTGCGCGAATCATCTGCGCCAACTGAGCCAATTTTTCCGGGTCGGCGGCTTCGCAGTCATGGGATGACAGATACCCTTCATAACGTGCAAAATATTTGTTGCTTTTGGACTCGATCAATTGAAATTCTGCGCTGTTTCCGGTGCCGTGCATTGGCGATAATTTACTGTGCAGATGGTCAACACCGTAGCCTTCAAAAAACATTCCGGTGCGGCCAACATCATCAAACGCCTTATCCAGCAAATTGGCGACTTTTTTGGTCGCGACGATCAAATCACACAGCACCTCATCGCTTTGTTCAAACGCATAGCTGCTATGGTGGGCCTTAGGAATCACCACGGTAAAACCGTCGGTATTGGGGAAAATCGACAAAAACGCCAGATGGCGGTCATCTTCCCACACTTTATGACAAGGGATCTTACCGCTGGCAATATCACAAAACACACATCCCATACTTTACTCCTTTACGCCATACCGCATTAACTGATAGCCACCCTCATCGTTTTGATGATGACTGATGACTTTAAACCCTTGTGATGCATAAAAACGCGCTGCTTTCACGTTTTGCGTCATACACTTAAGGCTCAATGTTGCATGTTCACTTCGCGCTTTGGCAAGCAAATTTTTTCCCAAGCCAAGATGATGGTATTGAGGGTCGACATACAAGTGATGAATAAAATGGTCTGGCTGCCAAATTGAGATAAAACCCGCCACTTGACCACGCCAAAGTGCAACGTAGATCTGCTCATCAAGTGTATCGCGGTCAAAATCACTGAGTTGATATTGATGGGTATCGAGCCAAGTAAAGGTTTGCCGACGCACGTCCAAATAGAGTTTTCGCAGCGCATAAAGGTGATCGGGATGATAATCCACAATGTCCATTCGGTAATTCCCTGTGATTAAACGGCGAATGTTTGTCGGTATGACGGTGACGAGTGTAGCGCGAAACGTTAAGTCGCCCAACCCAATCATTACAGCAAAAACAAACCCGCCGCGCGATAGTCACTATCACGCGGCGGGTTACATGGCCAATCAGTAATGGCAATTGCCTTTCTTTGCCTGCCCTGGCGGGCAGAACTGGCCACCATTGGTATCATGATCGTGATTTGTGCCCGTGCTGGCTTTGACATCAACATCGTGAATTCGCCCTTCGACTCGCGTCAATTGGCAACCATTTAATACCATCAAACTCACTGCCAATAACAGATAGGTTCTCATCCTTATGTCCTTTATGCTTTAAGTCACACTTTTAGTGTAGCCAAAGCAAAGTGACATACGTCATAAGAAGGTCATGGTTGATTCACTATTTAATGAGCAAATAACAATTCGCTATTTAAATTCAAAGCCTTTAAACACGTCATTCATCAATAACCACTACATCAACGTCAGGGTTAGGCAGCAACCATTTTCGGACTTTCGCCGTATTGGTTGTCTTCCACACCACCATCAGAAATGAGGAAGTAGAACAGCACTAGGCCGCCAACCAATGGGATCAGTGAAATCAGTATCCACCAGCCACTTCGACCAGTGTCGTGTAAACGACGAATGTACACAGACAGCGTTGGTACCAGCGTAACCAGCGTAAAAACAGCACTGAGCACGAAGCTTCCCATAGCAGCGTCAATAACCGCAGCAACCACCATGAAAATTATTAAAAACAAATAATACATCCAAAATTCTTTGCGTCGTGCACGACCATTAAATACCGCGTATTTTTTAAAAGCCTGAATAAACCATTTCACAATTCATTTCCTCAATTTAGCGTCCTAACGTTGCAACCAACCCAGCGCTGAGTGGGTGGTCGGTGGTGACGTGGGCGAATGCCAAAATTATTGTCTTCCACATAGCCAATGAGGCGACTTATTGAGCAAATAGTTAAAGAAAAAGCCGAGAATTTGTTTGTAATTTAAATTGTTAGTTAATTGATTACCAAGGTAAAGTTCCGCTTTCTAAACACACAAACTCGCGACTTTTCAGTTGATTTTGCGCGATTAACGTCAGCAACTTTTGCGCCGATTGCTCTGCAGTTAAATGCGCGTCTTTGGCCGCCATGGTGGTCAACATTCGCCCGGGATGCAGCGCAACCAATGCAATCCCAAACTCATCAAGATCATCGGCTAAACATAGAGTGAGCATATTTTGCGCCGCTTTACTGATGCGATAAGAATAGGAACAACCACTGCCTTTTGCGGCTAAATTGGCTTGCAGCGAGAGTGACCCGCGTCTGGAACTGACGTTGATAACCAAAGCCTGAGAGGAGCGCTGCAACGCGGCTAATGCGCCTTTGACCGTTGCCAGTACTGCAATGCAGTTGGTTTCAAGCTCTTTTCGCAAGAATTCCGGCTCTGTGCTTTCAAGGCTCGGCGCTCGGGTCCCTGAACCGGCATTGTTGATCACGACATCTAAGGTGGCATCGCCAAGCCATTGACTTAACTGCGTCTGATAATCCGCGCGGGTAATATCACACACCAATACTTGGGCGCCTGTTAACGTTTGGCTAAGCTGCTGCTTTGCCTTCTCACTTCGCACCACCAAATACAGTTGATAGCCTTGCTGTGAGGCTTGTTTGGCGAGTGCCAAACCAAAACCACGATTGGCTCCGGTGATCAATATATTACGCATACTATGTCCTTGTTTAACGGCTGAGAAAGATGTCGTCAGGCAGGATGAATTTCTGAGCACAAGGCAATCGGGTTGAAGCGCGCTTAAACGCTAAGTGTTTGCGGTACTATCTTTACTCATACAAACTTTACTCATACAAATCGAAACATCGCGACCAACATACTTGCCATAGGGCGTGCACTCTTGATAGCCGTGTTTACGATAAAACTGAACAGCAGCTTGGTTGACTCGCCGCGTGGATAGTATCAAGTGTTGATAACCAAGCTCTGCGGCCGCCTGTTGCAATTGCTCAAGCAGATAACTGCCCGCGCCTTGGCGCTTGGAGTACATACGTTTAAGCTCAGCGCATTGGGCGTCATAGGCGCGAAATCCACCGCACGCAACAGGCTCGTTCGCAACGTAAACCACGCCATAGCGGTCGCTATCTGCATGATACTCTTCAGCCACAAATGAACTTTCGCCGCTGTCCTGCGTAAGGCGGGTTAACGAGGCGTTAAGCTCGGCAACCAACGCTTGGAAATCGTGATGCTCAGGCGTAACCAATTGATAAGTAAACGAGCTATCAAACTCAGACACGCGATTAACCATGCTCTTCTGGGTGTTTCTGATAGATGTTTGGTCGAACGATTTGCATAAACAGCGCAGGGTCATCCAGCGGGCTAAAACCAAATTGCTGATACAAACCATGTGCATCTCGCGTTGCGAGCACGATTCGGCGCAGACCTTGCACTTCAGGATGCATGGTGACAGCCTCTATCAAACGCTTACTCAGACCTTTCCCGCGGTACGCTTGGTCAATAAATACATCCGCTAAATAGGCGAAGGTTGCTTTGTCGGTAACCAAGCGCGCAAAACCAACCTGTTGATTATCTTGAGTATAAACCCCAAAACACAAGGAGTTATCGATAGCCTTTTGCAGGGTTTCACGAGGAATCCCTTGAGCCCAATAACTCGTCGAGATAAAAGAATAAATCACCGAAAAATCGAGTTCGCTAGGGTCGCTACTGACTCTAAATTCGTCCATTTACCACCTACATTTAATCAGCCAATTTTTGAACAATAAGCCGCTACTTAATATCGTCTTTTGTTATCAGCACCAGCAAAAAAATCAGCGCGACAGGCGGAAGCAAAGCCGAAGCACCGGCCATCGCGGCGGTAGTTTTTGGCGTTGCCGTTTTACGTTTACCCAAGTAATAACCGAGAAGCGTCATCACGATTACCAAGCCGATGATTGCTTGACTGATCACTGTAAGAGAAATATTCATCATGCCTTCCTTGTTGCCATCGTAAGCCACATTCCGAGGTGGCGAGTATCGCTTTCAAGACTAAGTGAAGCGCTAAAAAGACACAAGCAATAAACCAAAGTGTCAGCATTGCAGTGCCAACACCAAAGCATCCACATATTGAACGCGGATAAACGCCGCATGGCGCTGCGTTCCTGCGTTTCAAAACCAAACTTTTGATATAAGGCAAAGGCGGCGTGATTGGTTGCATGCACTTGCAGCGAATACTTGTCGATCTCGTTGTAGCTGCTAACTAACTGCGCGAGCTCAATAGCACGCCACCGCCCATGGTGATAAACAGTCCGCCAGTGATTTTTGCCATTTTAGCTTCGAGGCCCGAAAACAAGGCGCTTTGACCAAGACGGCTAACCATCAAGGCATAACCTAAATGCACACTGGTGACAATAGCGCATATCGATAAATACATCGCTGAAAACTGTTCTAGATGGGGATGGGTAATATCCAAAAATTGAGGCAAAAATGCCGAAAGGAAGATCAGCGTTTTCGGGTTACTTGCCGAAACCATAAATGCTTGTAGAAATAAATGCCGCGGACGAACTGGCGTGCCACTAACCGAGAGCTGGGTTGGCGTTCGTTTAGCGCCAGAGAGTAGACTTTTAACGCCCAGATAAATCAGATAGCCACCGCCTAATAGCTTCATCACCATAAACCATGCAGGCAAACGGCTGATGAGCTCACCTACCCCAACCGCAACCAAACCGACCACAATCAGCTGGCAGCTTAGATTACCTAAAATGGTCACCATCGCAGATTTCCAGCCATATTGCAGACTGTTCTTGAGCACCAATAGCACGTTTGGCCCGGGCGCCAGCGTCGTGAGCAAATACGCGGCGCAAAACATCAACCATAATTCCAAACTCATCACTTACTCCTTGTGACTTGCCGCCAACCTTAATTCGCTCAGCGACACCGAAATCTTCCCTTCTTACCTGACGGCTGTGGCGATAAGGCTTATCCGCATCTTGCTCCTAGCATCTGAGGCAATTCAAGCAGACTTGAAACAATCGAATATTGCGCCAAATCCTCGCCATAACGCTGCTGATATAAATCTCGCGCGTGCTGCCGACTTTGAGCGCTAATTGTATTTCCAGACAGCTCAAAGCCCTGCTTTAACAATTGTTCGAGTTCTTGCGGGTAGGTTGCGCTGTCCACATCACAATCTATCACTACATCATGTTTGATTAAAAACTGCATCGTCACCATACTTTTTGTCCACCACAGTTATGAATACGGAAGCGTTAAAAGGGCCAAACCTGAGTAGAGTTTTGCAAGTCATGGGCGACTGACGATTGGCTTGCTCCACATTATTTGAATTGCCAATTCAATACAAGCCAGTGATATAAAAATTCAGCCATAGCAGAAGGTTATCAACAAATAGACTGATAGGCAGTGAGATCAATCGCTTCGATTTCGCACACCGCTTTGATGTGCGGATTGGTCGCTAGAGGCCGCTAGGCTGGCGTTATTGGGTGAATAATACAGTTGGTACACATCGCTCTCCCTTAAAAACCGCATTTTATCCATTATTTAACTAAGTTTTTATTTAACTGAGTGTTGGATTTAATTTGCCAACCAACTCAAGGCTTGCTGATAATCGTTAAACGAACGCACTTCGCCGTTGATAAACCAATCACCGATTTTCGCCGCCCACGCTTGCCAGTCGTGCTCGCCATACAGGGCAATTTTGTCAAACTCAGAACCCAGGCTAAGCCCCAACTTGAAATCATCCCAAGCGGCTCTAAGTTCCCACCCTTCAAACTCGCTGGCATCAAACAGCACTTTGACGCGCGGCTCATTCACTTTGGCTAACGCGGCTTCCAACATTGGAGCCAACCGTTGGTAATCATCATGGGTTAATTTGCCAACCGCTTTGATGGCAACAAAAAAGTGTTCGCCGACACGGTCAAGCCCGATAGAAACGCCATGTTTGCTGATGTTCATGATCTGCTCCTTGGTAAAGGCATGGTCATCGTAAGCATGGCTCACCCAGGTAAAAAATGCCCAGCTGCAACCTTAGATTGAATCAGCGTAAAGGCCGCCGTTAAAAGCGTTATCACGATACCAACTCGGCACTTCACGCTTACTCCACTTAGCAAAACGAGATTTGTCCCCTAAATAGAATCGGCGATACGCCAATACCGGGTCGTCGACCACTTTGTACTCATCGGGCATCGCTTGAGCAAACGGGGTAAGACTTTGATGCGGGAAGGCGCGGTTAAGTTCGGGAATATCACCAATCTGTTTTAGCACCGCCATCGACTTGTGATCCTCACTCTTTGCGTAACGAAATTGGTATTCACGGTTGAGGGCCTGAGTAAGTTGATATAACCATTGGAAGTTGGCGTAAGATTCTTCCACCCACAATACGCATGGGTGCTTAATGTGGGTGGATTTGTAGGGCGTGGTGAACCCCTTTTTATTCAGCGCGGTACAAAGCAGTTGCACGCTTTCCAAAATCATTTTCACCACATGTTGATCGCAGTGGTATTGAGCGCAGCGCTCGATATCGAGATCCAAGATAAAAATATTCATCGCTAGCCATAACTGACCTGAGTTAAACACTGTCTCTGTATACGTACTCGCTGTGATATTGGATTAGTCTTACTTATCAAGGGCGTCAAAAACCGCAATCTCACTATTCAAAACGGCGCTCAGGCTCGCTTTGATGCAAATACCGCGTGAACGTATCTTTTGGCCTTTCTAAACCATTGGATGCTAAAGTGCGCGATGCCATACCGCGATGATTGCTGCCATGAGTCAAAAGATGGAGCAGAATTTCTTCCACCGACAACCTCCCGGTGTCGCCATCGGTGAAACGAAACGCAATCTGGCGCAGGCATTGATCCGTATTGAGCGCAGCCACGTAATCGCACAACCACTGGTCTTGGCTCGACATACGTTGTCTCAGCTCGGCAAAACTTGGCGTTTCAGGCGTATTGTCGCCGCTAAATGGGTCGGGCAAACCTTGCAGTCGGCTGATAAACAGCGCATCCACCACCGCAGTATGATTTAAAATCCGTACGAAAAACTCGCGGTCATCGCCAGGCAACTGACTCTCTTGGCGCTCACCAAAATCGAGAATTTCTTGATTAGACCAACGTTTATAGGCAAACGCCTTACTAAAATCCATTTCCTTACTCCTTAACGTTTAGAGTTTCGACCCAAGCACTGCGCCACTCTGGCGCGGGGTAATCATCTGGCCAATATTCGGTTTGGCGATGAATCAAGCCATCTTTCACAATGTGAAAGGTAATCGCATTGGCACGTACGACACCATCGGTGACTGCCACGTTAGTGACCACTTGCGTTCCTTCGGCAACGATAGACATTACCTCAAATTGCCAACGGCCATTGGCAGGATAAGCGCTGTTGATCGCGGCAAAATTCTCCCGCCCTTTAATGCGCTCAGCCGACTGAGGCCAGTCACAGGTAAAGTCTTCACTCAGCCACTCACTGGCGTGATAAAAATCATTGCTTTGCATCGCTTGCCAATACGCGATGACCACCGCTTTTGCATCCATAAAAATCGGTCCTTGTTGATGTATAAGATAATTGCAGCGTTAACACTGAATTGGAAAATAGTGGCTATTCCGGGCGAGACAGAACCCAGCGCTGTAAGCATTCCCCATCGTCGTCCACGACATTGTGTTGGTAAACAAAGCCGCATTTTTTTACCACGCTCAGTGATGCGTGATTGTACGGCGATATCTGTGCGTACACTTGATCAATGAGCGAAGCGGAAAACGCGATTTGCGCCAATTCTTTCACCGCCAAGGTTGCCAGTCCTCGACCTTGCATTGATGGTGCGACGTTGTAGCCAATCTCGACTTGCCGATGTTGAGGCGCCTGTTTAAAGCCAATGCTGCCAACCACCGTTTGCTCGATACAAATGGTTTTCTCGATACAAATAGTTTTCTCCATACAGATAAAGTACGGCAACGCCCACTTTGTCGCAGTACCAGCCTGAGCAAGTTGTATTGACCTTTGCAAAACATGGGGTGGCGGGCAAGCTTGTGCGCAAAACTGCACGCTTGAATCGGACTTGAGGGGCTGGTCATCAATCAAGCGTTGCAGCGATTCAAGGGATAATTGGGTCAGTAAATTCATGCGTTAGTGCTCGGCGCGCGCCAGCGGAAAATGTGGTCGTCATACACACGCCCGCCAATTTGATAGGCGTTTTCCACCACTTCATCAAGCCAAAACCCACACTTGATCAAGACGCGCTCTGACGCGATGTTACCGGCCGTGACCACGGCTTGAAACTCACCAATCTGATGCGCTCGCACTGCCCAATCGAGCAAAGCCGCCAACGATTCCGTGCCGTATTGTTTGCCATGGTGCTCTGCAAGCAGCAAATAACCCACCTCATACGCGCCATCTTCGGTGGTAAAAAAGCCGGTGACGCCTATGGGTTGTTGGGTTTTGATATCACGAATGACTAACGTCAGCCAAGAGGCGCTACCTTCAACCCACGGCTGCAAACGCGCGTCAAACTTCTCCCGCACCTGCAGCTCGTCTTTTCGATCAAAACACAGCTCAATCACTTTGGGGTCAGTATTGAGTTTAAAAAACAGCGGCCAGTCGTTTTCGGTAATGGGAGTTAGAGTTAAACGCGGTGTTTTGATGCACAGCGACGGCATAACATATCCTTATGAGTGAAACGGGCGAGCGAAGCCATCAATATATCGATTCCAGACCATTTATCCAAGTCATTGATTAACCTTGTTCAAGTCGCTGTTCTAAACGGGTTTTATCCAGTGGCGGTGAATAGTAATAGCCCTGAATAAATTGGCAGCCACGCTGCTCAACAAACGCGAGCTGCTCTGCTGTTTCAACCCCTTCCACCACGATGGTTAATCGCAGGTCGTGCGCCATGGTGATGATGGTAGAGATCAGCTGGCACTGCTCTTCATTTTGTGGAATATCGATGATAAAGCTGCGGTCGATTTTAAGCGTGTCCCACGGAATCTTAGATAAGTAAGACAGTGACGAGTAACCGGTACCAAAATCATCAATCGCCAAACAGACACCCAACGCTTTAATTTGATTAAGCAGCGGCAGAACTTCTTTTTCGCGCTCAATGTACACCGATTCGGTCAATTCAAGCTCGAGAGATTGTGCCGGAAATTGGCTCTCTTGAAGCACTTCCGTCAAGGTATTAATAAAGTGACCAAAGCGTAGCTGATAAGCGGAAACGTTAACCGAAACTTTGAGCTGCGCGAAACCCAGTGCATGCCAACTGGCACCATCAAAACAGGCTTGGCGCAACACGTAATGGCCCAACTTTTCAATGTTACCGGTCTCTTCGGCAATCGGAATAAATTCTGCAGGCGATATCCAGCCCAGTTCATCATCATGCCAGCGAGCCAGCGCTTCAACCCCGACCGGCATAGACTCATGAGGCGAAAATTGCGGCTGATAGAACACTTGCAAACCTTGCGATTCCAGCGCTGCTTTAAGTTTAAAACTTAGCATCAGTTTACGTTGGCTCTGCTCGGTGAGGCGATCTTCATATAAGCCATAAGAGCCGCGGCGATGACGCTTAGCTTCGTATAGGCTGGCGTCGGCTTCTTGCAATAAATTACGCTTTTCGCCGCCACGCTGAATGCTGGCGCCGATGGTTGCCGAGGCGTAAATGACGGTCTGCTCGCCAATCTGCATTTCGGGCTTTAACAAACTTTGAATGTCGGCAATGATCCGTTCCACCAAAGTCAAATCACTGCTGTTAATTAACAGCGCAAATTCATCACCGCCAGTTCGCGACAGAATATCAATCTGCTGGCGATGATTGTTTTGCACTTGAGTTAACCGCGCCGCAACGTGTTTAAGCACATTGTCACCGGCGCCATGGCCGTAACTGTCGTTAACGTCTTTAAAGTGGTCGAGGTCAATGACTAACAAAGTGGCACTTTGATTGGCAATTGCAGACAAATGCTCGTCGAGCACACGGCGATTGGGCAGCAAGGTCAATTGGTCATGACGCGCCAAATAACTTAAGCGTTGCTGAGCACGTTTTTGTTCGTCGATATTGACCAGTGAAAACACGAACGTCGCCTGCTTATTTTGCTGCGACACCACTTGGTTGACTGCTAGCAAGCCTTGATGCTGATAACCGTCACCAAAGTGAACCTCACCGCGCCACTGCTCACTGAGCACAGTGTCAAGATCAATAAACCGGCCATCGATTTGAAACAGCGCTCCAACCACTCGATATTGCTCAGAAAAATTGCCGCTATCCAAACCGAGCATGGCGCAAAATGTCTCGTTGGCGTGCAAAATGCGGCCATCACCATTCACAAACGCCAAGCCCTCGCTGGCATTGCTAAATACCGTCGCGGCTTGCTCAAGCTGATAGTTTTTGCTTTCCATCTCATCGAGCAATTGACGGCTGGTGGTAAACAATAATCCCCAGCGAAAATCGTCGGCTTGCAGGTAACTGACAAATGTGTGGCGCTTGAGAAGTACAAACAGCAGCAAAGGCACCGCATAAGCGCTGGCGGTTAACACTTTGCCATCCAAACCGCCAAACACAATCGCGACGATTTCAGGACTAAAACCAAACGCAATCAGTGGGAACGCGATGCCATCAAAACACAGTACCGCAATAAACAGCGCCACATACAGCAAACCAGTAATAATAAAACCCAGATTGAGCTTTTTGAGTTTTTCAAACGCAAACAATAAGGTCAGCAGTTCGAGCAGAATTAACACGCCGCCCAAAATAATAAACGCCGTGGAGACATTGAACAGTTGCGCTGAAATATTATGTGGATTGATCACCGCTTGATGCTGAAGCGTTTCTGCCACCAACGCCGAAAAAATCACGTTGAATAAATCCACCAGCACCACCAACTTGACGATATGGCGCAGGATCAATACATCGCGTTCCACCAGCACAAACATTACCACCGACATCATAAACGCGCCGTAGCACAAATTGCCGCCAGAGACGTTGATATCTGGGCTAATCGGTAGTGAATAGACATTGCCAAAAAAGCCGCCAATCAGCAGCACTAGCGCAATATAGATGTAGAAAGCGGCTTTACGAATTGAGCCGTGTAGCGACGTAAAGTAAAGAGGAAAGATTGAAAAAACCACAATCTGCAGAGCAAACAGTTCAAGCATAACATCACACCTAAGTCCCGATGCTAATAGCCTAGTAGTTTATAAATTTTTGTCCATTTCTATTATTAATTCATCAACTTAATTGCACATATATCATCAATTATTATGAGCTTATAAATGCAACTTCATGCCCATATCAATCCAATAGCGCCGCTTAACAATTCGCTAAACGAACTCCGATGCGCTGTTTTTGCATCACAAAATTGGTGAGCTGCTGGCCTCGCACATCGAGGGTCTGCTGTTTCACCACCTCAAAGCCCATTCGCTCATAAAATGGGCGCGCAGTTAGACTGACATGGGAGTAATAGCGCGTAATGCCGCGCTGCTCGCCGAGCGCAAAAATATGCGACATCAGAGCACGGCCAACCCCCTTGCCTTGAAACTGATGATGGCAGAAGAAATGATCAATCAAACCGTCTTGCTGCAAGTCGCTGTATCCTGCAATCACACCATTCACCAACGCAACAAATGGCTTTAACTCCGTAACTCGCTTTTGCCATAGAGCAAAATCAAAATCTCTCGGCGCCCAAGCCTGCACTTGCTGCGGTGAATAATCGCGGCAATTGATATTGCGAATGGTATGGAAATACACCTCCCACAATGCTTTTGCATCCGCCGGCATGAAATCGCGTATCGTAATGACCTCAGAGTTATTCTGATTTGAGTTTTGCGAATAGCGCGGCGCGGTTTCTAATTGCGTCGCCAGCTCGCTGCTTGCAAAATATTCAAGCATCGCCGCCACTTGGGCTAGGGATGAACGTTCTCCTTGGGCGATTTGAAACGCGTTTTGTAGCGCGCTCGCCTCTTGCGGGTAATACGCCACGCTAACATCAAGCATCGAATTCAAATCGCTATACCAACTGCCGTCCTTTTCAGCCACCGACAAATAAGCGCTGCGTAAAATCTTTTTCGCCGCCATTTTGCCACTCACTGACGCATTTTGTTCCGTCAACGTCGCGAGCGTGGTTTGCATTACCTGCTTAAGATCGTAATTGAGCTCGTTACCAATCAATTGATTAGGTGCAAGCGGCGAAAACTCAACGCTTAAATCTTGGCCCCAAACGCAGCCACAGCAGTGCGTGAGCCAAAACTGCCAACGATATTTTTCGCGCCAGTGACGTACCTCGGCAACATAACCAGGGTCCAAGTCCACTTTACTCACCACTGGATAATCCGCCGCTAAGCCTGCAGCTATGGCCGCAAAGGCAGGTTGGTCTTCTGTGCTTGGCGCACTTAGCAGCAAAGACACATCAAGGTCGGAGTGATAAGGTCGCGCTTGGCCGCGAGCGACACTGCCGTACAGATACACACTGTGCAAACGCGCACCAAACTGCGCAGTTAGACGTTTCAATAGCGCATCCACCAGCTCAGAAAATTCTGGCTGAATTCGCAAAGGCGCGCAGAGATTGGTAATGGCATTGGTCGCTTCAACGCCACGCAACGTTGACGGTACTTTGGTGTGGGTCATGGTTTCCTTTGCTGAGTTTGGCCGCGATGATTAACCGGCGGCGCACTGTATTGATGGAGAGATTACTCGACAAAACCTCTAAATTTAGGGCTTTGCATTCCCGCTTTGTGCCACTCGGTTTGTTCGGCGCAGAAAATTTGCGCCTCAGGCGTTTTGGCTGGTTCACTGTCCAAGCTGCCAGCTGGCACAATCAAGGCTTTACCACTTTTCGACACAAACGGCAGACCAGAGCCACAATGCAGACAAAATGCTTGTGAAAACGTTCGTGTTGGATGATCGTAACGACGCACCGAACTCTCACCTTTTAACCACTGAATATTATCAATACGGGTAAACAGATTGCTGGCATGAGCTGAGCCCGTCATCTTGCGGCACTGCTCACAGTGACACAAAAAGAAATGTATAAACTCGTCTTGAACTGAAAATTGCACTGCGCCACATACGCAGCCACCTGTGATTGTGTTATTCATCGGCTTCCCTTTAATGTTACGGCCATCCATTTACTACCAGTTAGTGTTCATCGCTTACTGCAGTCCGACGTTCAAAATAACGCAAATAGGCCGCGGCGCCAATCGCTAAATAGCCGATAGTTAAGCGATTAACACTCGATTCGTTACGTAGCCAAACCTCAAGTTTGATGGTTAATCTGGCGAGGTATTTTTGCGCATAAATGCCAAAGCGCATGCTCGACATACACAAGCCTTGCGCCGTTTGTCCGCCGGAATCTGTTCCAGAAGCTCATTGCTAAAGTGGATATTCGGGTCGTTACACCAGCAGGTTTTATGAATGTCTTTAGCGCCGAGGTTAACGCACGAATTAGGTTTACCGCATAACGGGCAAATCAGCGGATCGGGCGCGAGTGAGGTAATCTTCATAGCGGCGGTTCCTTTGGTTCGCGTTGTTGCTGGTCTAAATTAAAAATGATTCTCTATTTGCTCGAGCCAAGCGGGCAAATTTTGCCGATACCAATTAAAATAGCGCTCGGCATCGGGTTTATTGCGCGCCTGTAAAATGTTGGTCACTTCCACTACCAGCCATGCTTTGGCGATGATTAGGTGACGAATAAGCGACTCGGCCTCGCCGATACCGCCGCCGCGCAAGTAGCGTTCAACAATGGTTTGATAAGCGCTGATATCGCCAAGGTCAAATACCAACGGCGCCAGATCAATCGCCGGGCTACCATAGCCAAAGCGCTCCCAATCAAACAATACGCGCTGGCCGTTATGCCGAGCCCCCCAATTACCATGATTGCTATCGCCTGAAATCAGAGTATCGGATTCAAACAGTTCAGCGCTGATTTGCTGGATCGCCCGCAGACTTTGCTGGCTGCGCTTTGGAAGTTGCAGAGTTTGTAACGCGCGTTCGCTCGCTTCTCTTGGCCATTGATGGGCTTTAAGTTCAAATTGCGGTTGATAGTCACTGCGATGAATGGTCGCAAGCTGCTCAAACGTGTTGATGCAGGTGTTCACTTGTTCGAGTGTCAACCGCTCGGGAAGGTATTCAATCAGTAGATCACGCCCTTGCACAGCGATCAGATGGGGAGTATTGACCCCCGACAGCGCCTTTGCGCCTTGCTGATAAAAGCCAATTTCAGTGCGCGAAGCGAGGATTTTACGCACGCAGCGAATCCCTTCAAATTCGGTAATAATGACACCGGCGGCGCCCATTTGAGCCAAATCTTTTTGCTCCATATGCACTACCAAGTTCTATCGAGATCAGCGGCGTAGAGCCGAATCGCGCGTTGATAATCTTGAATGGCCGCGTTATCTGTGGTGCTGACCAGCAATTCGAGCAACAAAGCCAGCGCAGATTTACTGTCACCCAAGTTATACAAACACATAGCGTAAAACGGTTTGACTTCAAGGTGCTCAGGGAACTCTTGCAGCGTCAGTTCAAAGTAGTGTCGAGCCTGTTGATAATCGCCCAAACTGCGCAGCGTTGAAGCAAGGCCAAACAGCGCATCAAAGCGATCGCTTGGCAATAACGGCCCTTCAAGCGCAGCTTGATAGTGTTGCACCGCTTGCTGCTCTTGGCTTTGCTGGTCATGGTTCCAAGCAATATGGAGGCTTGCCTGTGCTCGATAGGCATCATGAGCTAACAAAGGCTCTAACAGGGCAATGGATGCGATATGATTGCCCGATTTTCTCAGTGCCACTGCGTTATCAATCAGCGCGGCAACTTGAGATTGCGTTGGGATAAGGTGAGAGTGTGACATCAAAACTTACTCCGTGACCAATAACTGGGTTTTGGCATAGATCACCGTGGCATCGAGTTCGCCAGATGGCAAGCGGCGCGCGTTATGCAGCGTGCCTTCAAGCTGATAACCACTGCGCTCTGCTACCGCGCGGCTTTTGCTGTTGGTGGCAGCCGCGCGAATTTCGACTCGCTTAGCGCCAAGTTCAACAAAAGCGTGATGCTCAAGTGCTGTTAGCGCTTCCGATATGTAACCGTGACCAACATAATCACTGTGCAGCCAATAGCCGATTTCAAACGCGGGGACTTGCTTATCGCCCACCATCAGCGCGATGGCACCAATGACTTGCTCTGAGCTTTTCTCAACTAAGATAAAACGCAGTTCGCCTTCACCACATTGATGATTCGCCACCATTTGCTTGGTATCGGCAATCGAGAGTTGTTCGTCCAATGCAGCAGAAACCCAAGGCACAAATTCTCTCAGCGCCGCCTGACTTTGCTCAACAGCAACTTTAACCGCCAGCCGAATATCCATACTCGGTAGCACCAACTTAAGCCGTGCAGTTTCCATGACCATCACTCCTTAGTCATCATTGGTCTTTAAAGACGCGTTAACCCATTGACATAGGTAACAATCTGCTGCGCACAATCTTGGGCCGACGCGGCGCTGGTGGACACCGTCACATCGTATTGCACGCCATGATGCACGCGCTGCGCTTGTTCTCGAGCAGAGCCGACACTGCGATCACCGCGCTCGATTTCACGCCGCTCAAGTTCATCGAGATCACAAAATACACCCACATATACGCAGCGACAGCCATCCAGTGCTGCGCGCCAGCTCGACTGCTCTTCGCCGCCATTCATCACGTCATCAACAATCACCTTTAGACCGTTGGCGACCAGATGTTTTACCGTCGAATGATAGGCGCGATTGACTTGCAGGCCATACTCACCACTTTGTATTCTTAAACTCGATTTACCATCAACTTGAGTGGTTTGCCAATAAAAACCGCTGTTTTTGTTATCAGGCGCAGAGAGTGAATTGGTTTGCTCAGGCATCATGGCGATAAACGTATCGATACCAAGATGCAGATAAGGCGATGGTAAAAGCGCTTGTAACTGTTTGGCAATTGAGCTTTTACCCGAGCTACTCGCGCCATTTAAAATAATCACATCCATGCCCTAACCCTTCGATTTCTGGCGTTCAATGTAGTTTGACGAATCCGCGTTTGCTGGCATCAACATTTGATACTGAGCATGAGATAACGTCCAGATTTGGTCGGGATAATCGTAGCCATCGGGTTGTATTTCTCGGCTAACGCTCATGCCAAGGCGCTTGGCAAGTGCTTGAGAACGTCGATTGTGTGGGTCTATTTGCGCGCTAATCTCGGCGAAACCAAGTTCTCGAAAGCCATATTCAAGCAGTAAACTCACCGCTTCGAACGCCAAACCTTGGCGCCAAAATTGCGGCAACAGTCGATAGCCCAGCTCCGGCTGCTGGGTATAGCTCGAGCGCTGCAAACTGCAATAGCCCGCGACGATGCTAGTGTTGGGGTCAATTTTGGGGAACGAGCGCTGGCCTATCACTGAGGGACATATGAATGCGTTATTGGCATGGCGTTCAAGCGTAATGGTATAGCGCTCAAGCGTAATGGCATAAAAACCAAACCCGTCTTGGCGCTGATATTGCGTTTTAACAGATTCAATCCAATCTGCGACTTGTGGCTTTGATAATCGTCCTTCACTGTAAGCCATCACTTGTGGATCAGAAAATAAGCATGCAAAAACGTCTAGGTCTTGCTCGGAGATGGGTCTTAGCGTCACTCGGCTCATTGCCTTCACCTCAACATGCGGCTTAATAAGGCGTTATTTATCATATCTGCTGTATACAAAGCAGACGCGGGCGCTGTTAAAGTCACTGGAAAATCGTGTAGGTAAGCGCGATAACAACCATCCATGTTGTGACTCACTACCATCTCCTATTTACTCCAACCTCTTGATTTTAAAGTAAACCGTATTGAATGCAAACATCTTGTTCACAAAAGAATTTTTTCACTTTACCACTTTATGGCAATAGACGGCTAATACTAAATATCTACACTGATGGGCTTTAACGGATTTGAAAATAACATGGCAAAAAAGCCGGATCGAATCACTGCCATGAGGCGCACCAACGTAAAACGTGGCTTAGTGAGAAACCAACGCCTTAAACCTCAATAACGATAAGTTACGATTCAAGATAAGTTAGAGATCTGATGACGTCTCTTTACGGCGCCGAGCGCGAACTTGCGTCGAGCACCAAACGGATGTCGAAGTATGATGACCAAGATCATCTTGGATGCGGATTCCACTTTCGATTTCCATAATGCCGAGCTGATTTTCGTTACGTTTTAGCAATTGCCCAAATTGGGCGTTAAATGAGTAACACGCCGGAGTGTTACGGTTTGAATAGAATCCGCCGCTATAAGCACGAATGATGTCGGCGGTTTTAAACTCGCCACCACAATAACCATCAATGATCTGTTGTAGGCGCTGTAGATCAACACGAATAAAATCCTGCATTTAACCTCCCAATAGCATCATTGAAATATTGGCATAGTTAACTTCGCAGGCTATCAGCACATCTCATGATATGACGTCAGAAAACGCCGATATCGCGAACGAGATCAGCGAGTTATCTTGACGTTATTACGTAAGTAAGTCGGCACCGACAGCTTATCATCCAGGCTTTCAAATTGACTGTCTGATACCGGCTTCACAATGGCATTTAACTCGCTACTGCTAACGCCAAATAGCGTCGCTGCCGTCACCAAACCATGAATAAACTGCTGATGTTCACGCCTTTGCGCCAAATCGCGTTTGGGAATTAACGTGTGTTCAAGCTGAACCTTTTTCAAATACGCCAAAAACACTTGTTTTTCAGCTTCCATCTTGATTTTCCTTGTCAAAATACATCGCTGGCTGTCACTCCATCACCGTTAACTGCGGCCAGCGGGTTAACCAACCTTTACTGTGCAGCCGCTCGGCAAATATCGCTTTGTCACGTTTCGGATTGGGGGTCACTTCTAAGCGAAATAATGACTCAAAACCAAACGCCGAAACCGCTTCTAGTTGCCCTTGTACCAGACGCACAGCGACCGCCGTTTCCTTTTCCGGCCAATAGCTCATGGCATCAATCAGATTTTGATACGCCGGATCGCCGTTGCGCTTATGCATCACGGCTTGATTACGCACTTGCCAATTGATCTGCGGCATTTGCGTGCGCAACTGAGTTTCGTAGTGCAGGTACGCATTAACATCGCGCTCTGCACTATCAAAATAGATCACATCGACATCATTGAGTTCAGTTGCCACGCGATGATGATGTAGATGGTCCCACACCATATTGCGCACAAAGCCAGCCGCGACATAGCAATGAGGGAGAAGCAGCTTTGCGACACAATCTAACGCCTTGAGACGGTTCGCATCGTTCGCCAAAAATTCACAAAGTTCATCGAAATGGCGGTTATGTAAATCAGCGCTCACTGGCGGCAACCTTAGTGGCTAAACCAATCAGTAAAAAGCCCGATCCTCCCTCAAGCGCTCGCGAATAGCGCTGCGCATTCGGACGGCTAAATAACCAATGCCCAGCAAAGGCATACAACAAGTTACAACACGTTGCTAAGCTGCTAAACAACAGGCCCAGTGTCAACAATTGGATTGTGGTCGAATTAGCAGTAGGGTCGATAAACTGCGGTAAAAAGGAGAGGAAAAACAGCGCCACTTTAGGATTCAGCACGCTCACCACCACACCTTGAACAAACACATTGCGTGGAGTATCGCTGCTGTCTTTGACTACAAGCGACGTCTGCCCTTTCCATGCTGAGCGCAAGGCTTGAACGCCTAAATAGATTAAATACGCTGCGCCTAGCCACTTCACTACGCTAAACGCCAACGCAGAGCTTAGTATCAGGGCAGAAAGACCTACACTCGCTGCCAAAGTATGCACACCATATCCGACACCCAGCCCCACTGCCGCTTTAAGGCCAGTGGCCATTTTGCCCTTCATGGTGTTTGAAACAATGTAAATCACATCGGGACCAGGGATCAGATTGATCGCCAGACAAGCCAGCGCAAACAGTAACAGTGTGTGTCCATCCATATTCTCTCTCCTTAAATTAAGCTCAATTCATCACCTACTTTGGCGCTGAGTAATTAAAGTAACCATTTAAATGATTGGGCTAAAAACTGCGTGGCGTTATCTCTGACAATAACGCCATGTGCCATCACCAAGCACTTGGGTTGCCACACCAACAATTTGGCGAGGTGCGAACGTGCCTGCGCTTTACCAAACATAAAGCTGAGCCGCCAATCCAATGGGGTTTTGCCTCTGGGCGCAAGAATACCGGCACCTTTCGCCACCCATCTCTGCCAAACATTAAACTCTTGCCCGGAAAAGTTTTCAACCAGATCGGTCACCAGTAAGGTGGCGGAACACTTGTGGAAAAATACACATTCCTGCATAACAGGGGAACCGGTAAAGACCAGTTGGTCGATGTCATCTTGCCAAGGCCATTTCGCACTGGTATTTAGTGAACGCGTAAAGGCGATATCACTGCGCTTTTTAATTACCTCGTCGGTACCAAACACTTCAGCGATCGGAAACGCATCAATCCACTCAGGTAAAAACAGATGGTGAAGAGAATTGGGCGCAATAAGGTAAGCGACTGTGCCCAAGTCTTCTATTTGCTGTTTAAGATGTGGGGTCAATGCAATTGGGCTATGCACCCAAAGCTTATGTCCAGGCAGACGAATCACCGTCATGCGTGTGGAATAAGGCATCCCAAGAAAAGGCACCGCTTTGCCATCAAATATCCAGATCTCATCGGCCAACTTTTCCATACGCATCACCTTATTTGTACTGCAGGATTGAAAGCAGCGGCCTACTGGTATTTATATCACTCGCTAAGCCACATCACTTTTGAACTCTAGCTGTTGCGCCATAATGAATTTATTTTGCTCTTGCTTGATAACCTTAAAGCCGCGCGCTTGATAAAGCTTAACATTGTGCGCTTCACAGCGAAGCGACAGGTGCGGCAATTTAAGCTCGCACGCTTTGGAGATGGCATAGTCAATCAGCTGGGTTGCAATGCCTTTTCCACGATGAGAGGGCGTGACATACACACCATCAAGCCAATATTGATTATCTGGATATTCAGCGAGTTCGCGAAATTTTAATTCTGCCGCAGCAACGGATTGTCCATCAAGGTGCACCACAAATGCCATCGGCAGCGCATCACGATGAATGCCCAAACCAACCTTTTCAATGATATTTTCTAAACGATTATCTGGGTTGTGACACGCCCATTCTTGCCAATACCATTTCGCAAGCTGCAGCGCTTCTTGTGGGCAATCCGCCAAAAGGGAAATATTCATACTATCTCTCGTACCAATAACCACGGTTGGGATACATAAAGTCATTCAAGTATTTCTAGGCGTTGGTTTCCATTGTTAAACAATATTCACCGAACCCAACGGATCGCCAGAAATTCACCCCACGTAGATTTTCAATCAAAACATCAAGGCGTAATCGTTGCCCTGACCAATAGACATCTTTTAACTGAGTAAATGCCTTTTTGCCGATTGCTTGACCACGATAAGACTCACAAATGAAGAACTGGCGAATATAGATAAATTCCGGATCTTTTCGCCATAATGCATAACCCGCAATATCACCGTTTTCGATAAATAACGCCGCTTGATAGTCGCTATTGAGCCAAGCCTTCATCCTCGCTTGTAAATCCAGTAACGACATGGCATTGCGATGACCCTCATCTTTTATAAGCCAAGCATTAAGCTGCGCCAATATTGGGCTATCCGCTTCGCTGGCCAGCTGTATCTTCATCGCATCTTCCCAAAACTATTGTATATTATTCAAAAATTCAGCCGAACTACTCTCTGCCTTCTTTAAACTGAGGAAGATCGTCGCTGATAAGGTACCAATTACTTTGGTAATCGGTGTAGATGTGCGCATCGACTTCAACTTCAATGTCGCTATCAAATAACGCTAAAGACAATTCAATCTGCGTAAGATCATCGCCTTTGCGGCGAAAGCCAACACTTGAACCACAATGCTCGCAGAAAGTTCGCGTTGTGCCATTCGGCGCGACATAATCTTTGAGTAAGTGCTTACCCGAGAGCCAAGTTAAATTATCGACTTGGGTGAGCGCAGCAAATGGCGCGCCATGAAATTTTCGGCACATAGAACAGTGGCAATGTGCCGTCGGTTGATGAAAACCGGTAACTTCAAAACGAATTTGCCCGCAAAGGCAGCTTCCTTGATAGGTCGAACTCATAATATGCGCCTCCTTGGCGAAGATAACCTCAGTTCACATTAGCGAAATGCTCAGCAACCTACAATCGGGTTTTACTCACTAATAACTTATTTAGGTTCAGTTGCCCGTATGAGCACTTTCGATTCGCATTTGATAACGAGCAACATCAAAACCCAAGCGTGGCTTTCTATCGACCAAATCAAAGCCGAATGCTTGATAAAAAGCACGTAATCTTGGCCTTGCACCATGGCAATCGCAGCGTAGCCATCGACGCTGGCTGTGCTTTGCCAAATTTCCCAGTGCAGCCAGCGCTTTTTCACCTAACCCTTGACCATGATAAGCATCACTAATGGCTAATTTATGGAAAAACACACTGGAGTTTGTATCAATATCTGGCCAGAACACATCGCTATCAAAACTGATAAACACACAGCCAATCCAGATGTCTCGATAACGTAAAAGATGCAGGCTATGTGAGTGATAATTCTGCTTGAGCGCCGCTACGCACACTTGTTCATGTGTCCAAAGTGGTATTTTTTGGCGTCGACAACGTTCGACGGTTTCAAGCAAAAAATCACTCGCCAACGTCCAATCGCTATCGCAAGTTGCTGGGATTAATTGCACGTCGTCGTCATCACCGAAAACATCTGCCATTGGCAACTCCATAAGGGCGCTAAAGCGTTTCGCCATTCACCAGCGACCAGTGGTGTGGCATCAATTCGCGTATGGTCTTAAACACCAGTTTATTACTTGGGTTAGATATCGCCGCTTGCACGTCTCCGCCCCAGTGCACTAGGCGTTCTTGGCAAACGCCGCAGGGTGATAAAATCAAAATCTCACCGTGTTCATCTTCACGGCACAAGCACAAAGAATGGGTCACCTCTTCGTTAAGCTTATGGGCCTCTAGGTAAGCGCCCACTTCCATACACAAAGACAAGGCGTCATTTTTGACGTCTGGCGCGACACTGGTCAGAATTTTGCCTGAACGGGTTCTCACCGCCGCAGCGCCGCCCCACCCGTTTGGATAGCGGGTATTAATAAGATCTAGCGCGGCTTGATAAAGCTGCTGCTCAATATTTTCCATATTAGATTATTACTTCCTATGTTCTCGAATGCTTGACCAAGCAGAAGATCTCAATGTTGTCATTGATTCATCCATTTCCATGACTTTAAAAAGGTCTTTAAGGTGATGTGGACTCACCACCCAAAGTTTATCGCTTGGCCATTGGATGGTCTGGATTTAGCTGCAGCAGATCCCATAAATTGCCATAGAGATCTTCGAACACGGCAACGGTGCCATAGTCTTGCTCTTTTGGCTCACGAACAAATTTAATCCCTAGCGACATCATACGTTGATAGTCTCGCCAAAAATCGTCGGTATTGAGGAATAGAAATACGCGTCCACCCGCTTGATTGCCTATAAAATCCAGTTGCTCTGGCTTGGACGCTTTAGCCAACAGCAAAGTCACGCCGTGTGAATTAGGCGGCGCAACAACCACCCAGCGTTTGTCCTGTTCTGGTTGATAAGTATCTTCGATGAGTTCAAATTTAAGCTTGTTGACATAAAAGTCGATGGCCTCATCGTAGTCTTTCACCACCAATGCGATATGCACGATGTTTTGCTTCATATTTTAACCTTATTGAATGGCGCGCTTATTCCAAGTGAGGGCATCAGTTTATGACCATGTCCTTTGACTGTTCTTTTGTTCCTTGTTCACAAAAGCACTTTCGAGATCAATCTGATAGCGGTTTGCAATCGAACATAAATAGATGAAAATATCCGCCAGTTCATCACCGATATCACCGACTTTAGATTGAGGGTCAACCGCAATCCCTTCGGCTTTACGTACCGCTTTAAATAACTCGCCTACTTCTTCACCAAGCAACAAGCATTTATCGTTCACGCGCTGGTCGGAGAAACCGCGCTCCACTTCTAGTTCTTTAACGTAATTTTGAAAATCCACTAATTGTGGGTTGGCCTTTAAAATCGGCATAGTTGCTCCCTGCAATGATAGTGTGACCAGATATATCAACGCACTTAAGCCCAAGTCAGATCAAAGGCTTAACGTATACCTGAGAGGTTTTGGTGTGAGAAAAGCCTGCGCTCGGATAAAAATCATGAGACTCTTTGCGTGCAGCATTAGAGCGAACCACCAAACGTGTCAGCCCGAGCGAACAAGCCCATTGCTCAGCCGCCGAGACTAAAGCATTGGCAATGCCGCGGCGGCGAAATGCTTTGCCAACCACCAGTCCTGTGATTTCAGCGCTGCAACCTGACTCCAAAAACAGACGTTTTTCCACAACGAGCCAACCGCATACGTTTGAATCGCTGACGGCGACCAACACGCAATGCGTGCTTGAGCCGAGCAGCGCTTCTAACCGATGCTTGGTTTCATCAACACTGGTGGTATACCCCAATTCCGCCGTTAACTGCGCAATGTCGCCACTCATATCCATCGTTGCGGATTCGATATAAAACTGCATCCAAGCTCCATTTCCCAATGACTTATTTTAAACAGTGAACACATTACCACAGCCGTTTACAAAGAGGATAAATGAATATTCTTCTACCTAGTACGAAGCGCCATCTATTTTTCGAATAGGAATAGCAGATAATATTGTTGCATCGGCCATACGCATATTTACCGCCACAATATCTTCATCACATAGTTTTGTCGTGACATAGTGAGTAATACAGCCACATAAATTACAGCGATGAAATTCGACCTGTTTGTCACCCCAAATATAAAACACGCTTTGCTGTTTAAAGTATTTAATAGTCACATCTTGTGGTGAATAATAGGCCCAAAGGGCAGCATATCGGCGACATATAGAACAATTACATTGCCCCACCTCATTAGGAGAATAACGCAAAGTAATTTCAATATTTCCACAATGACAGCTGACCTTCACGATACTCTCCTATATAACAGCCTGGCTACACAAACATAAAAACTATGCGCCTATTTCGAATTCTGCACACGGTGTACCCTGATGATATTTCATTTGCCATTTATCTCCCGTGAAAACCCAAATCGATGAACGTTTAGCAAAACCGCTGACTGCTTGTTCATTCGTTATCCATGCCGACTTATAAATCAGCAACTGCACAGAAGGTTCAAGTTGAATGCATTGGTAGTCTTGTGAATGTAAATAGCTATCTGACATATGCTCTTGAGTCATCATATCTACCACACTATCGCAATCGTAGGTTTCGCCCGAGCGCCCGACTTCCATAAACGTTGGATGAAGAAGGCGCCTAACGTCTTGCTCACTTTTACGAACATCATGTTTATGCAGGGCTTTTTCTTGCTCAATTAGGATTTTCATTGGTATTTTTAACTCTCTAGCCTATTTAACATCGTACAAATGTGGAGATACTCGCGACATCTGTAAAAGAGCGAAGATAACACTGATATGTCACGTTTTATCAAGCCCTTGTTAGAACCATCATGGACAACAGACAACCGAAAGCTTGTATCAAAATTGCATATCAATAACTACGACGCACACGTTACCAAGCACTCAGGCACGCGACTCATTTCCCATTATTAATGACCAGTTTCGCGTATAAGGCTTTTTATTGAATACTTCGTTTTTGCGTAGCGAATTCTTTCTGTGTTGATAAGCCAATCCAATAACGTTCGATAATAACAACACAAGCCCAACCAATGGTGTATGCAAGCATATCTAGCCAATCAAATGTCGCACCTAATATGATGCGCGCCGCTCGTATATGCTCAAGGCCAAGTAGCGTAACAAAATGAAAGTACTGCGCTGTTTCAATGGCATACGCAAACAACAGCACAACAAAAGCTAATTTACTTGGTTTCATGGTTAGCAAACACTTGATCGAAAAATATAACCAAACCACAACGAGAACATCGCCTAAAAAGGGACGTACGAATTGATCATGTACGAACAAAGCGATATAGGAAAGAAGCGCAAATAAAATAACACTCAAGAAAAAATGCTTTTTATCAAACTGAAACATCACAATATTCTCATGGCTTAAATAAGGAATAACGTACTGATTATTAGAAATAATATAACATTCACTATCAGCTAAAATTATCACACGTTGCGCGTCAAAATAAGAAATTTATTATTGATGTTTAAAGAGTAAATGAGGCAAGAGACGAGGAGGAAAGCATAGAGCATGGCACTCTATGCTTAAAATATGCGCTGGGATTACTTGTAGAACGCTTCAACTTCACCTTTGAGTTTAATCAGCATCGGCTGTCCCCAACGATCTTTCGCTTTTGGTGATGCAATTTTCACCCAGCCCTCGCTAATGCAGTATTCCTCAACGTCAGTACGTTCTTTACCGTTTAAACGAATACCAATAGGGTGTTCAAAACACTCAGCTACGTAATGAGGGCTGCGAGGGTTACCCGCTAAATGGTCTGGCAGTTCTGGTTTTGAAATATTGTCGCTCATGGTTATGACCTAAAGTGTATTTTTGAGCGGGTATTCTAGGTTACCGGATACAATAGCTCAACCACCAAATAGGCTGTTTACCCCGCTTTTACTGAGGAAATACTTTGACGCTTGGCACCAAGCTTGATGGGCATATTAAACACCTTGTCAGTTTGCTAATAACCACTGACTTTCGAGACTGAGAGTTTGGCGTTCAAAATCAATACATGCCTGCACTCCCAATGGCGTAACTAGCATGGGGTGCGTATGACAACTATCAAAACCATAAAGTATCGGGACGTTTTTACCGTTTAACACTTCTAGCAAGACATCCAAAGGAGTACGTCCTGTACCTTTATCATTAAACAATTCATGTTTGCCCAATATGATTGCTCCAACCTTCTCAAACACACCACATGCCATTAGGTGGGCAAACGATCGCTCAACGGTTTCAATACCTTTTAGAGAATCTTCAATCAACAGGATATCGCCAGACCGTATCTCTGGCATATATTGGCTTCCCCAAATACCTGCCATGGTATTGAGGTTACCACCAATTATTCGACCTCTAATCTGACCGCGCCCTAAAAACTGCCATTCGTTGCTGTAAGTGGGTTTCGCTGAATCTTGCGTTTCCCAGTCATGCTTAATGTCAGTCCACGCCATTGGCATAGTGTATTTATATGACTCAAGATTTGAACACAGAATTTCCTTAAAGGATTTAAATGTTTCTTCGACCAAGGGAGGAAACTCGCCAAACGACGCAACCAATGCTGGGCCATAAAATGTAATTAGCCCCGTTTGTGCATATATCCCCAAGAGCAAAGCGGTTACGTCGGAATAGCCGATGATAATTTTGGGGTCGTTTCTGAGCGCTTCATAATCAACATAAGGCAGCAGAGAATTACTGTTACTGCCACCAATAGTAGACATGATACAACGCACTTCAGGATCTCTGATTAATCGATTGAGCTCTTCGGCGCGCTCTTGAATTGAGCCAGAGCGATACGAATCAGAACAACCCGTTAGCTGACCTTCAACTAATTGAAAACCTTGAGACTCGAGATAAAACTTAGCTCGCTTGAAACGATTTGGCGCAAAAGCCGTTGCAGGTGATGACGGTGAAAAAAAGCCAATTTTATCACCCACTTTTAAAGCTTTCGGGAATATCACTTACCCTAATCCTCCGTAATTCAAATAAGTAAAATAACGCTTTGTTAAGTAGTGAGGCACGCAGCAATCCTATACCAATGATTGTGCTCCGACCTTGAAGACTAAAAGTAAGCCGGTAGTGAACCATCAAACTCGAAACCGGGGCTTGGAGCATACATACAATCACAGCCCTTAACCGTGATAAAACCAAGCTTACTATAAAACTGCTGGTCGATATCGCTATATAAAAATATGGCTTTACAATTACGATGGGCAAATAATTCGGTTTTCACAAGATTGACTAATTTAGAAGCATAACCTCGTCGACGAAAACGATTAGGCGTGGCTACAGAGCCGATTCCAAAACAATCATCTTTGAGAGCAAACTTATTCTGATAAACAATAAGGGACGATAAAATTTGTTCATTGTCGATTAACACATACCAAGTTCCAGCTTGATACTTTTGGCTTTCGCGACAGCCAACTAGGTACTCTTCATAGCTAATACCATCGCCCCACACGTCAAAACCCATAGCGTAAATCGCATCGAGCTCATGACACTGTGCTTCTCTTACATACATCCTTGCAAACATCCTAAATTGATAAAGACTTATAACGCCGGACTAAGGCGTGAAACACACCATAAAAACGCTTCTGCATTGCACCTTGAACACAAAATTCGCTGCAAACCAAAATGCCATGCGTGCCGAATCTGTTTGAACAGCCGGTGATGTACGTACTAAACAAGAAACTTTTGCCAATGATTCGAGTCTTTTTGCTCAACTTGATAATCTTGGAAACCGCAAGACTGATATAACTTTTTAGCCACTGTATTGTTATTGTTTACTTCCAAAGTGATTTTTAAATACTCATTAGTGTTGCCGTATTGCTCAATACCATTAAGTAGAATTTTTCCCAACCCTCTGCCTCGATAGCGTTCTGAAACCATAAAATCATGAACGTTGAGTATTTTCATGAAGCGATAAGTCGAAAACGATTCATAACATACAGCGCACGCTGCAGGCTGATTATCCACAAAACAAATAAACCCATGAAAATACGGTAACTCAAATAACTGACCGACGACTTTCGACCGGATTTCATCGTCTAAATCTGAAGCGTATTCTTCGAATAATTCGTTAAATTCTTGATAGTGCTTATCTCTTTCAACGTATATTACTTTGGTGTCCAACCTAATTCTCCCTTGAAGTACACAACGGCACGTCCTTTTTGAGTTTAATTCGTACAACTTCAGCAAACTCAAACACAGCAAGCTCACCGCAAGATGTGACCTGCTCCCCTTAATCTAGTCCAGTCTACACTTAGTAATGTTCATCCAACCAAGGAGATGATGAACATGAAAAAGCGATTCAATGAACAACAAATCATTGCCATTTTAAAGGAAGCGGAAGCAGGTATCCCCGCCAGAGAGCTTTGCCGCAAGCATGGGATATCGGATGCGACGTTTTACACATGGCGCAAAAAATACGCAGGACTGGATATCTCTGAAGCCCGTCGCCTTAAGGCACTGGAAGACGAGAACGCTCGGCTCAAAAAGCTGCTGGCTGAGACACTGCTGGATGCAGAAGCACTTA
>NZ_FNDD01000074.1 GCF_900100015.1 Vibrio xiamenensis
CCGACCAGCGAGAACAAAAACACCATTCCGTTTATCGCGGAGTACGGTGCGCTCACGGTCTTTAACCAGCGCATTAATCGCGACTTGGTTTATGGCAGCGCGGTGACGACACCGCTTGGTGAACGGTATGTTGCAAGTGTTGAATACCCTGACGCCACAACCAGCCTGCTAATCCTCAGCCTTAAGAGCCAAGGTCAAACGGTGAGCTCAAATGATAACTTCCTCTAATTTCAGCCAGTCGAATGCTCATCAACGCCGAACGAACGCAGGTGTGTTGAGTTTTGATTTGTCCAATGAAGCGGATCTGCTTGCCGATGAATTTGCTGGCATGGAGAAGCAAGTGGCTAAGGCCATCGAGAGGGCGTTAAAGAAAACAGGCCGCTGGTTACGAACGCACACGCTGCGCTTTCTCAGCAAAGAGGTGTCAATTAAACAAGCGGCGCTGAAAAATCGCTTTATTTTGGATTACGACAAAAACACCAAAACGGTGAATTTGTGGATTGGTCTGCTGGCAGTTGCTGCTGACACACTTGGCAGTGTTAGCCAAAACGCCGAAGGCGCGAAAGCTGGTGCTTACCAGTTTGATGGTGCGTTTTATCAAAAGGTTTACGGTGACGATAAGCGCGTTTATATCCGCGCCAGTCGTAACCGAGTCATGCAGCATGATGTGGTTCGTCAGAATCGTAAGCTGCCAAGTTATCGCCCTGTGCGCGACCCAAGATTGATTGGCCGCTTTCCAGTGCAAGCGGTTGGTGTCGCGATAGAAGATCAAGCGAGTCAAATTGTGTTGCGCCTTGAGCAGCAGGTAAATAAGCGCTTTGGTGAAATTTTAAAACAAGAGTTGAACTATGCAATCAACGTTGAACAAGCCAAGTGATTACTATCAAGCGATGGTAACCACGCTTAAAGACAGCATCCGGAAAGCCACGGTGGTCCCTTATAAGCTTTACGGTGAATACCAGGTTAAAGGGGTTGAATGCCATGTCGCTATTGATGAGTACGGTAAGTTGCAGGCTCATAACGATGGCCGCATTAAGCAGCCGGTGCGTGTGAAAGTGTATTGCATGGTGAGCAAAGCCGAGAGTGACGCTGAATTTCGAAACTCGGATTTGATTGCGCAAGATCTTGCCAGCGCGGTGGGGCGGATTGCGTTTAACAATAATTTTGGCCTTAACGGCGCGGTTTCACTTCCCTCCAATGTCGTGAGTCAGCAAGGTCTGTTTAAATCCGGTGCTGATGGGTATGACTGCTGGGAAACGGAGTGGTGGCAAGACTTGTTCTTGGGTGAGCTCGCTGATGAAGGCGCTGATTTCTCAGGCCTGTTCTTAGCGATTAACCCTGAGCATCCAGAACTTGCGGATGAATACGAGGATATCACCGATGCAATCACTAATTCGGCAGATAGTTCAGTCTGAACTGGCTGAATACACTGAGCAATTTTCTCTGCAAGAAAAAGCCATTTCAGATTTGACTCGCCGATTGAATAACTTGATTCGTGTCGGCGCAGTTTCAGCATGGAGTGAAAACCATAAACGCATCAAAGTGCAGTGCGGCGGTAACGAAACGCCATTTATTAAGTGGTTTTCAGCGTGTGCTGGCGATGTGGCGGAATATCGCTTACCGAGCATTGGTGAGCAGGTGGTGCTGCTGAATATTGGCGATGGCGACAGTTTGGCCACTTGTATTGCGTTGATTGGTGTACCAAGCGACAAATTCCCACTACCAACCAGTAACCCAAATGAAATTCTACGGGTCTACCCGGACGGAACGCGAGTTTGCTACGACAAAGAAAAGCACCAGTTGGATGTCAAAGTGGCTGGTGTGGCGAATGTGGTTGTTGATGAAGATGCCACAGTCAATGTCGGCGGCAATGCAAAATTGACCGTTAGCGGCACCACAAAAGTGACATCTGGTGGTGATGCAACGGTGGATGCGCCAAAAATCAAACTCAACGGTGGCACAGGGGTGGTTACTGGCGCCCATAAGTGCATGGTCACAGGCTTGCCGCATGGCGACTGTTCTTCAACTGTAACGGCGGGTGTGTAATGGCGTTAGATAAAGATGAACTTGCAGAAAAAATCGATGAATTGATGACAGCGAATGGTTTTAAACCCAGCGCAGAGAAAACTCGCGGCTCAGAACTTTGGGCGTGTTTGGCCGAGGCGCTTGTAATTCATATACAAGAGAAAGCTGAGGTGTCCGTAACCAGCGGATCATCGGCAGGTACTTACAAGGTGACGTAATGATTGGAATGTGCCGCAAAACTGGACGGACACTGACAGGCTGGGATCAGTTTATCAGCCGAGTGACCCAGGTGATGACTACGTATATTTCATCACGTAACAAAGTGCGCGGTTTCGGCAGTCAGTTGCCAGCCACGTTATCACGTAATGCCAGCAACTCTACCTTGGCGCTTATCCAAACTTACGCGATGGGCGCGTTTATGAATGAAGCTAACGGCTTGTCAGATTTTACT
>NZ_FNDD01000036.1:0-1140 GCF_900100015.1 Vibrio xiamenensis
TTCGCCTTATCATCCAGATCAAATGTATCGCTTACCAGCTGTGAAACATCGGTGTGTTTAATTTTATCGACTATATTGGACGATTTTGATGCAAAGTCATCGGCATCAGAAAAGCAGCCGGAACATAAAGTGACCAAGAAACATGCCAGCATTCTCTTCATATCAAACACTTCATTTATAAATACCAATAGAATATTCAATAACCAAAATATTTTTTCCTATTGGATATTTGTGTTTCTTTATCTGGATAAATTTGAATCATATAAGATATCTCTGGTTTTGAACCAAAAAAAGCATTATAAGCAATTGATGCTTGGTTACCTTCCAATGAACTCGTTCTTATAGAATTAAAATGTCCGCTATGTGTTAAGCCCTGTGAATAATCTAATACATTTGACTTTGGAGTATGACTATCTACTATTGCACCAAAAAAATTAATAGCATAACTTGCTGACATGGTATTAAAAACATGGCTACTTCGTTTTTTATCAAAATCAAATTCAAAATTTTTCAAATGTGAGCTCAGCATCACTCGAACCACCCTAACATATCGCCCAAAAGGATCTTTTAAACTGCCTTTATCATCATTATTCCAATTAGATTTTGGATCTCTATCATTTAATAGCAGTTCTATGTCTAGGCCTAACTTAGGATAGATAAAACGATCTTCAGAAAATCCCCCAGCAAAATTATCCCTTCCTCCTTGTATATAATCATCACCAAGTACTTCTATCCAATCTTTAAACGGCATATCAAAACTTAGCGTTTTACCATCAAAGGTAATGTTATCTTTGGTCACCACTAAACGTACAAGAAGAGAGCTAGTATTCGCTTTATCATCCAGATCAAATGTATCGCTTACCAGCTGTGAAACATCGGCACTTTTGATTTTCTCGACTACATTTGACGATTTTGATGCAAAGTCATCGGCGTCAGAAAAGCAGCCGGAACATAAAGTGACCAAAAAACATGCCAGCATTCTCTTCATATCAAACACTTCATTTATAAATGCCAATAGAATATTCAATAACCAAAATATTTTTTTCTATTGGATATTTGTGTTTCTTTATCAGGAGTAATTTGCATCATATAGGAAATTTCAGGCTTTGAACCATAAAACTCATTAAATGATATATACGC
>NZ_FNDD01000036.1:1345-52173 GCF_900100015.1 Vibrio xiamenensis
ATAAAACGCTGAGCTGAAAATGCATCTAAAGAGTTTAATTCTCCCTGCATATAATCGTCACCAAGCACTGCGACCCAATCTTTAAATGGCTTATCAAAACTTAGCGTTTTACCATCAAAGGTAATGTTATCTTTGGTCACCACTAAACGTACAGGAAGAGAGCTAGTATTCGCCTTATTATCCAGATCAAATGTATCGCTTACCAGCTGTGAAACATCGGCACTTTTGATTTTCTCGACTACATTTGACGATTTTGATGCAAAGTCATCGGCATCAGAAAAGCAGCCCGATAAAAAAACAACCAAAATAAAGACTGAAATTAGTTTCAATATCCTACGTATATTCATTTAGTTTCTAATACCTCGAGTTCTTTAAAAAATTGCATAATTGTAGGATTATTCTCCGCCATTATTTTTAACTTAGCGAGCTCATGTTCTAGGTGCCCTTCGTAATGTAGCGCCATATTTAATTTAGTGAAATTGTGCATATCTTTCACCCATTTCTCAATACGCTGATAAATAACCAGCACATGAGGTGGACTTTGCTCGCTAATCAAATCTGGATGGACGAAAAAGTCATCTACCAAAGCTATTAGTGTCGAAGATGCCTGTTTGCCTGCCCAAATATCAGCAATAGTTTGCCCAAATACAGCAACCATATCCGAAGCGCACAATGCAGCAAGTTCATGCAGAGGATGATCATCTGGGTCTTTTGCTATCTGAGAATGAGTCGGATCGGTCGGCGAAGTATCATCCTGACTGTAAGTGATCGCTTCCATTAACTGACGAGCAAGCAAAGCTTTTAATTGATGCACAAAAAAGAAGACCGTATTAGAGATACTATTTACTGTCAGGCGTAACCACCAACTAGCTTGATCGATCCGTTTCGCCGCGTTCATGGCTTGAGTAGCCGAAATACGATCATCTTCTGTCGAGTAGTCTAATCCGAGCTGATCAAATAATTCTTTCACCGCTTGAGGCTGGTAGTCATTAAACAAGACCAAAATAATACTCAAACTGGTTTCAAGGCTTTCTTTTTCCACGCCAGTTGGGTGATCACTATTTTTTTCAATTACAGATAATAAGCTTACTAATGTGTCGACTGCACCAAACAGTCCTGTAACCAAAGGAAGGACTGCTTGAGTTTGGCCGGGAATTTGTACCGGATCTACCCAATCTTCTATAGGCCTTGGTAAAATGGACTTACCTTCACGACTTAAGCGATTAATGCAAAGCTCAACAAAGTTTGAGTGCGAATAAATATCCTCCATAACATGGAGGGCTTGACCAAAGTGAATAAACCCTTGGGGAGTTCTACCATTATCTGCAGCCAACTGAAATTGCGTTTTGGCATACGCAATAGATTGATCAAAGTAATTCTTATACCATTTTTGAGGATCTATTTCGCCCTCTTGCGCCTCAAAGTCAGCGCGGAATACTTTGGCAAGTTCTGGATTAACAGGCGCGGTAATACCTCGAGGATTATCTAAATGCTCTTCAGGGCGATAAACACCGAGCTTTTCCGGAGTGAGTCGATAAGGTGAATTATCTTGCTCGGCAAACAGTTGAGGAAATTCCTTTCGAGCTAAGATTTCAACAACTTGTGTTAATGCTTCGCGAGAGATAGCTTGACTGCCAATTCGATTGCCGCCACTAATCAAGCCACTCGTCTTCGCTGCTGGCTTATCAGCAAACTCTTTCGCTTTGGTGACTAATGTGTCCACCTCGGTTTGTAACTTAGATAAGTTTTCTTTTGCTGCGGGGAGGTATTGTTCTTGCTGAGTAAAAAATTCGTCCAAGTCCGCTTGTGTGACTATGTCCTCGGTCGTTTCAAGCTTAGCTTGACTCCACGCTCCGCCTTTTTGCTGAGCTTGTTTAAAGCCGTTAAGGTACCCCAGCATTTTTTCGATAGCGCTTTGATATTGAATGTTACTACGTAAGCTTGATTCTATATCACTCAGGCTATCGTTAAGGCTTTGCTTGTCACTTTTAGAAATGGCTTTAGTATGTAATTGCAGCTCTAAGGTGCTTTTTTGCGCTGCTAACTGCTGTTGCTGCTGCTTTAAATCCTCTAGGTAATCAGAAAGGCGCATTGCCGCAACGTCGCTTTCACCATCTAAACCGCGACTAAGCTGGACACTAAACGCCTGAGCGTGCTTGAGCCCGATTACTGTATTGTTTTGAAGCTCTTTGGTTTGAGACGCTAGTTGGTTGAGATACTCAGGTAAATCATCCTTTAACTCGGTCACTTGTTTACTCGCGTCATCAGCTTTATCGAGCAATAAATCGAGATTAAATTCCAGAATTTTAGGGTCAACTACCTGAGAGTAATCGCGAAGCCAGTTTCCATAGTAAATATGGTCTAATGCATTCTTATCAAAGTATTCCTGCAAAGCAAATTCAATCGACCTGTGGCCATATTTTCCTAACTTAACACTGTCAAGGTCCCCACCTGCTGAAAAGTACTCTCGATCACCATTATGACTCTTTTCGTCATTGTCGATATAATTACGCTGTTTTTGCAATTCAGCATGCATCTCTGGGTACTCAAGGCAGATCACTTGAGAACCTAGGTCACCACTGTAAGTAGCAACTTCTGTAGTCGCAGAATTTCGGATATCTAAATTACCCAAAATCACCGCAAATGCAGCGCCTTCGTCTAACTCGGCATCACCTCCGACTTGGCTATAAACATTACGCAATAAGTTATCAATATGATGACCAAATTCATGCACTATGATTGCCAGCAATTCAGCCTTTTTACGGTTACCTTTGGCCTCAAGTGCAGACTTAATCAGTTTCACTCCAATAAAAATGGTTTGCTGCTTATTATCGTAATAAGCCACATTCCCCGCAATAACTTCAATTAGAGGATTGGTGACCGTTTGTTTTTCGAGACCATCATATAGATCAACATAGGCTTTAGGTGGAATGCCGTAGCCAAAAACGCTCGCCAGCCATATACAGAAACGATGCTTTGAGAAGACGTTAGTCAAACCTTGTAAATGTTCTAAGGCATAACTGGAACTCAACTTATGGGTTTGCTGAGCAAACTCGGCTAATTCCACTTGAGTCACTGGTTTTTCAGCCTCTCTAGACGATGCGGCGCCCGGATTCAGTTTGACATTACCGCCTTTCGCTTTAGTGCTGTCGACACCTTCAATAGTAATATCAGCTCCATACAACAATATATTTCCATCTTGTTGTAAAATAATACCTGCCTTACCGACTTGAGCCGAAATTTGTTCTGCGCTAATGATCGTTGTTGAACCATCTGATTTAACTGAAGCGTTTTTGCTAACCTGAACCAACAGATTTTGTCCCACTTGCATCACATCATCAGCACCGATATCAACACTTCTCGAGCGATTGACATGAGTATTTTGCGCTTCACCAATGATCAATTCTTCATCTTTACCAATCAGTGTTTTTTGATGATTAAATACCGAACGGCTTTGTTGAAGTGCGATTTTTTTCGACCAATTTTCGTTATACGTTACTTCGACATCTCTAGCGACATCTTCACTGAACGTTTGGCGGGTGACTGACGTTTTATGTCCATCAATCTGTTCTTTACGATCACCCTGAATGTCGTTTTCTTGATTACCCGCTACTTTCGAAAACTCATCATTACCAATATCTCGATAGCGATTGTTTACAACTTCAGTTCGCATATCTTTTTGAGATCGAAGCGCGAACATCTCTTGATCCGCCTCATCTTCGAAATACAATTCATGATAACCGTCAGCTTTGTGACTCTGGGTGCGAAATACAGTACGCGTTTTATGTTCGGGTAACGCATACGGCGGATAATTTAAACCGTTATATACCGCACCAGTGATCAAGGGCTTATCTGGGTCTCCTTTCAAAAACGTCACAATCACTTCATGACCAATACGTGGAAGATAAACCGCACCCCACGTCGCTGCTGCCATCGATTGACTTACGCGAACCCAACAGCTGGTATGTTCATCACATTTCCCGTATCGATCCCAGTGAAATTGGACCTTCACGCGCCCCAGTGCGTCAGTAAAAATCTCCTCTCCCGCAGGACCGACTACAAACGCCGTTTGCGGACCATCCACCATAGGCGCTGGTAATTTGGGCGCTTGATACTCAATATCGCGAGCAATACACACAAACTGGTTATGATAGGTAGTAGGATGACCGGAAGATTCCTCAGCCAAAACCTGAGGATTTTGCCCAACGTGCGTTACACTCAACAAGGTATAATCGCCATTGATGGCAAGACGAGGATGTCCGCTAATTTCAAAGCTATGGCCTGGAATCAGGCGCATTACATCACTGCTAGCTTCTATCTGTTGATTTTCGACAAGGAAACTGGCGAGGGACTGATTCACTTTCACCTGGGAAAGATTACCAGCGAATCTTCCAGGGTAATCATAACGCTGCAGATCGCTGTGCCTATCACTACTCGTAAAGGATTTTTGCGGTGTTTTAGGCGCGAGATAATCATAATCATCCACAACTACTGCACCGCTGTTCACTCTGTTAATCAGCTCTAAATTGGAAATATGCTCAAATTGCACCGCTGCGCTATTATCTGCATCAAAAGGGATTGGGCCGAGTTGAGTTGCATTATTCAGTGACGAAACCAGTTCAGGAATAGCATCATTATTATCCACCACCACCAAGATGTGTTGGTCGGCAGAGTGTTCAAAGTAATACCACATACCATGCTCTGCCATTAGGCGTTGAACAAAATGGCTGTCGGTTTCTCGATATTGTAGGCAGTACTCTAAGTTTGCGTATTCGCCAGATAGATCAAATCGATAATTAATGATCTGTGCATCATCAAATACGGCTTTAATAATATCTGGAGCATTGGTTGCCTGAAAAATTCGACTATCTTGGCGCTGAGTTAAAAACCAAATGGAAGGCACTAATGTCAATTGATAACGCGTGTAGGTTCGTCCTTGCCCAAGATATCGGCATTGGTTAACGACGCCATGGAAATTGCGTGACGCATCCATTCCCTGTCCGTAGATACTTAGCAAACCTTCCTGTCGGCTTAAGTCATTAAAAGCGATATCACCCTTTTCACATAATAACGTTATTGATACTTGAAACGGAAATGACACCGACTCTGTAACTTGAAAGCTTTCAACTTTAAATTGATATGAACTTTGCGCCAACTCGAACGTGAACTCGATATTTTTTGCCATACTGACCAACTCACCATGAATTAAATAAACTAGCGATTCAGTTATGCAACTTAATCCCCGTTGTTTAGTGTTAACGACGAGTTTAGCGAGCTATTAAACCGGGCTCACCTTGCATTTAGAAAGCGAAAATATCGAAAAATTTGGTCGATTTATCTCAACCACTAGTCAAATGCGCTCATTAATCGAAAATTCGATTAATGAGTCCATGTTGTATGCAATGCGATTAGCGAAACTTTTTTCACATCTTGAGTTGTAGGTCACAGCAAAACAACAAATCTAGACGCCTTTACGATATTGGTTGTGAGTTGTTGCTTTGATAGCCGATTCGATTGACTCAAATCCGCTTTGGTCACGAGTTTGAATCGCTGCATAAAAATGGCGAATTAACATACTCTTATCAACATTGACTTGGGTTTGGGTTGCTATATTACGCATGTCCACCATCACGTCGGTAAACAGGTTAGGAAGGTCGTTAAGGACTTGTACATTAAGGTAGTTAACGTCGCTATACAGGCGATTGTAACTGCCTTTTTGTTTGTCGATAACATAGGCTCTGCCACTTAAATTGATGATTGATGCCGATTTTTCGCAGCGCTTAAGGCAGCCTTTGTTCATCGCCTGTTTTTTACAGCCGACACTTTGCATTAGCAAGCACTGGCGACTGGTCATCAAAGTAATCGGATGATAAATGCTGTAGAACAAGCGAAAATTTTGCGGCTTGACGATGCGTTTGAGCTGTTCACGGCTGAGCTCGTTCGACACAAATGCACCCGCGCCACTTAGCTCCTGGTCAATACAGGTTAACGCCAGTGAATTGGTTATATTTAACTGCGGCCCTGCCACCCAATTCAGCTTCAAGCTTTGGGCAAGATGTGCCACTCCTAAGTTATCGGTAACCACCAGTTTAGGGCGCACTTGAGCTAGTAATTGCTCTGCCCCGCGATAATTTTCACCTATCAATACCCCGGGGAAATATGCGCCCAAATTTGGATAATGCTCGAACATTGCCACTAAGCCGCTTAATTCACCGTTTAAGCCATCGGGCAGATGATAAATAAACTGCACATCAGGATGCTGGTTGAGTAAATCAAGATCTCGCGGTGAGTCGATAAGCACCGACAATTTAGGCGCAGGCAAAGCCGCTTCGCTTAGCTGAGATTTCGGCAATTCAATATCAATATGCAGATCTTTGCCCTTTAAACTGCGCTGACTGCGAGAGGTAATTTGCATAGCCTCAGTTACCGCTTCGACGCGCTGCATAATGGTGGTGGTTTTATCAAACAGCTCGCGCTTCACCGCCTGCAGTTGTTGCTCAGTCTGACACTCTTCTAGACGTGAAAAGTGCGTGGCTGCATGATTGCGCGGGTTATCAATGTACATCGCGCTGTGAATATTGCCGAGCAGATAACCATTGGAAAAATCGCGATTAAACACAGTGTAAAGTTCGCTCATGTCATCGAGCAACGTATTACTAGCGCAGAAATGATCGATTTGTTTGCGCCAATTTTCTACGGCGGTAAACACGTAATGAGGCTTTTTAATTCGTCCTTCGATTTTCAGTGAATAAACACCCGATTCCGCCAACTTAGCGAGATCGCCAAACGCGCTGTTGTCTTTTAAATTAAGCGGGAAATTCTTTCCTGCCGCCGTGGTTTGATATTGGTCGCGACACGGCTGGCTGCAACGCCCGCGGTTACCAGAGGCGCCGTTGCGCTCAGAACTGAAATAGCACAGCCCAGAAAAACCAATGCAATAAGAGCCGTGAACAAACACTTCCATCAACACATTATGCTGACGTCCCACTTGCGCAAGGTGGGTGATTTCATCGAGATTCAGCTCACGGGAGAGATTGACTCGGCTTGCGCCAAGTTGACTAAGTAGCGCAATTTGCCCTTCATTATGGGTATTCATCTGAGTGGAGGCATGCATATCTAAGCTAGGGAAATAGCGCTTAATGATATAAGCCAAGCCCAAATCTTGAACAATCACACCATCAATATTCGAGCCACTAAGTTCGGTAAGCAGACGAATCATTGAGCGAAGCTCGCTTTCCAGCAGTACGATATTGAGCGTCAAAAAGATTTTGCAGTCGTGCTGATGAGCGAGTTCCACCACACTATCTAGCACATCGAGAGTGATATTAGCCGCGCGATTACGCGCGTTAAAGCGGTCCAAACCGCAATAAATCGCATCGGCACCGGCCGCAATTGCGGCTTTGATCGACTCTAAATCACCACCAGGGGCAAGGAGCTCAAACTGCTGTTTCTGATACACCAAACTTATCAACTCTGTCTGCTTTAATTAGGCAGCAAATTATAACGACCTAGATCACAAGACTTTTGATATGGCGCAGGTGAAGGGGAATTTAACAGAGGATTGTTATTTTAGTTTAAGCGTGTAACCGCTTTGCTGGGGACATGACTCTGGGACAGAAAAAATGCCGGCTTAATGGCCGGCATTTCGTTAATTGCACAACTAAAATACTGCGCAGTGATAGTCCAAAATTAGTACGCTAGATCTTCAGACACTTGAACCGCGTTTTGTACTGGTTTTGGTAGAGGGTTCGACGTATCAGTACCAACAGAAATTTCTTGCGGTGCAGATACTGTCGCGCTTACTGGCAAGTCTTCAGAGTCGCCACCAACTAGGATGTTGAACGAAGCGTTTTGAGGCACATACCAAGTTTTGGTGGTTTCGTTGTAGTAAGAGAACGAACGAGCATTTAGAGGAATCGTCACTTTTTTGCTCTCACCCGCTTCTAGATACACTTTAGCGAAACCTTTTAGCTCGTGGTCTGGACGTTCCACATCACTATTAAGCGGCTGTACGTACAACTGAGCAACTTGATAACCCGCTTGGCTACCTGTGTTGGTTACCGTCACCGTCGCTTTGATAACATCATCACGAAGGACTTTCGTTGAAGACAATTTCAGGTCACTAAAGCTGTATTCGGTGTAGCTTAGGCCGTAACCAAATGGGTAAAGTGGTTTTTTGGCACTGGTTTGGTAACCACGATAGCCCATGTTCAAGCCTTCACCGTATACCATGGTCGTTTTCGCATCGTCGCCCAAATACTCTTCAGGATCTGAGTAGTACTCGTAACTTGGGTTGTAAGAAACCCATTGGTCAATCGACATTGGCAGGCGAGCGGATGGGTTAACATCGCCGTAAAGGATTTCAGCCAGCGCTTGACCGCCAAATTGACCGCTGTAGAACGCATGAAGCGCTGCGCCAGCATAATCAATCCAAGGCTTCATTAGCATTGCGCTGCCACCATGCATCACAACAACCGTATTAGGGTTAGCTTGAGTCACCGCTTCTAGCATGTAACCTTGGTGATCAGGAAGTGTGTAATCATGGTCAACGGTTTCGCCTTCTGTCGCCGCGCTATGACCAACGAATGCAACGACTGCGTCGTATTCACTCAGATCTGCAGGCACTTCTAGTGACGCCCAACTCATTTGGAGACCACGAATACCACCGTGGTAAGGCGTAAACTTACGCTCACGGCTGTATTCAAGTTTGACTTTGTACAACTTGCCTGCTTCTAGCATTTTAGTTTTTGCCGATTTAGGAATCGCATCAACAAGGTCGGTTGCGAGTGGCACGCCGTCACTCTTCATGATCAAATCGCCATCTAGCCACAGCTTGAACGGGCCATCTGCACGTACTTTAATCACTTGACGACCATCAATGGTTGGCTTGATCTTAGTCGTAAAGCGCGCACTAAATGCGCCCACTTCTGGATTGAAGTCAGTGATCTCACGAGTTTCATCAGCCGTTTCGTTGGTCATTGCTTCCCAATCGAAGTTTACGCCAGATTCAACACGAGTCAGCACAGGTTCGCCAGAAAGCTCCAAGTTTGAGTAGTACTCAGCTTCAACACCGGTGTCGCAGCTGTCATCTTGGTTAGTACAAGTGGTTTGATTCCAAACGGCGGTTTTTGGTGTCAAAGACATCGCTTCGATGAAATCGACATTGCTCGAACTATTGGCAAGCTCGCGCAGACCACTTAGTTCGGTTACGTAACCAGATTGCGGCACAGTAGAACAAGTACCAAATGGTGATGCCGGCGCGTTTTGCGCCATATCGCCGATAACCGCAATTTTGGCATCTTTAGATAACGGTAATAAACCGCCAGCGCCTTGGCTTGCACCTTTGTTTTTCAGTAGCACAATACCTTCACGAGCGACATCAATAGACGCTTGTTCTCCGTGGTCACGGTTATCTAACTCTTGAGCATCGTAAACGGTTTCGTTAAAGCCATTTTTAAATAGCGCACGCATGTTACGACGAACTTTGTTGTCGATAACACTTTGGCTGATTGAGCCATCTTCCAAATATGGCATGAGTTTTTTCTCTGTGAAGTAGTTGCCTGATGGTTGGTCCATATCGGTACCACCTACAGCCGCTTCATAAGTATTGGTGATCGAGTCAAAATCGGAACTCACGTAACCGGGATAGCCCCACTCACCTTTTAAGACATCGTTGATCAGATAGTCACTTGAACATGCATGATCGCCATTAATGTAGTTAAAACCACACATGAAAGATGCAGGATCTGAGTTTTTCACCAAAGATTCAAACGCTGGCATATAGATTTCACGCATGGTGCGCTCATCAATAACAGCATTAACTTTCTTACGGTTAACATCTTGCTCGTTACCTAACCAGTGCTTCACTGTTGCAGCAACGCCTTGAACTTGCACTGCATTGGTCATCGCAGGGGCTAACACAGAACACAAGAATGGGTCTTCACCACATAGAGTTTCTGCGTTACGGCCACCTAAAGGTGTGCGATACATGTTGACGACTGGAGACAGAAAATGCTCCGCACCTGACATGCGAGTTTCATAACCTAAAGCCAAACCAAGCTCTTTCGCTAACTCAACGTTCCAAGTAGAAGCCAGCGACAATTGTGATGGGAAACTTGTGCCATAAAGGAGTTTTGTCGCTTTAACTTTTACGCCCATTGCCGAGTCAACTGAGTTGGTACCTGGCAAATTAAAGCGGTCTACCGGCGGTAGGAGGTGGCCATCACTAACATGGATGTAATCGATTTTTTCAGATTGGGTCATCTCATTAATGATGTTAGTTACTTGAGATTCCACTTTCTGATCTTTTTCTTCTGCGTGTGCGACAGATGAGGTTGCGACCAACAGGACGCCAACCAAAGTTTTATTTAGCGTTGTCATTATTTGTTTGATCCTGATTGCTGGCTTTTTGATGGTTTGTAAGTCACCGCATCGTCGGTTTTGATCGGTGCATCCAGCAGTGAATCGCGTTCGCCGCGCTCATCAGAAACGAAGTCCAAGGTGTGAGTAAGCTCTTGCTGCTTTTTTTCCATCTCTAAACGTGCTTCGATCGCTGCATTAATATCTTCAAGAGATGAAGACGACGAGTCTTCACAAGACGCTTGCAGTGAATAGCCAGAGAGGATCATCGCGGCGCAGGTAAGCGCCAACTTTGATTTCGGCATCATTTATTATTTCCAATATTTTATTAATAGCTTTAATCAAGTAATCAAAGCCATGACGTTGAATAAGGCCGCGCAGTATAAATAAAATAATGAAAGGTAAAACACTTTATAAATTGCCTTTACAATTGTTTATTATGAATAAGAACAAAATAAAACTTATTAATGTGACATTTAATAATAAATATTATATCTAATCCCAGAGCATAGATTAAATATATATAAATGAAATATTAATCAATCAAAGGGTAAGAAATAACTCACTTAGCATTTAAATAATAATCAATCGTTATTCTTTATATTTCCAACCACAGAAATAAAAAATGCCAGCTCAAAAGCTGGCATTTTTATTGTGTGTCAAGCGTCATTAATAAGCGTGTTGCTCGGAAACCTGAACCGCATTTTGCACCGCTTGAGGCAATGGGTTAGAGCCACTTGTTGTCAGCAAAATTTCCTCACTCGCCGAGACATTCTTGCTTAGCGGTAGATGCACTGAATCTCCCCCGACAAGAATATTAAATGCCCCTCCTTGAGGTACTCGCCAACTGTTACTGCTCTCTTGATAATAAGCGAAAGAACGCGCGTGAAGAGGAATGGTCACTTGCTTGCTCTCACCCGCTTCGAGATACACTTTTGCAAAACCTTTCAGTTCGTGATCTGGACGCGAAACATCACTGTTGAGTGGCTGAACATACAACTGGGCAACTTCATAACCGGCTTCTCCGCCCGTATTCGTCACAGTAAAGGTGGCTTTAATCACGTCATCCTTAGCCACTTGCTGCGATGAAAGCTTCAAGTTACTGAAACTAAAATCGGTATAGCTCAAACCATAGCCAAATGGGAACAGCGGTGCGTTGTCACTGGCTTGATAGCCACGATAACCCATGTTGATCCCTTCGCTGTATTCCATCATGGTACTGGAGCCAATATCCGGCTGAGGATAACTGTCGTAACTTGGGTTGTAAGACAGCCACTGGTCGATGGTGACAGGTAATCGCGCTGATGGATTGACATCCCCGTATATGATTTCCGCCAGTGCTTGACCGCCCAATTGCCCACTAAACCACGCATGTAGCGCAGCCCCCGCATCATCAATCCAAGGTTGCATCAACATCGCGCTACCACCATGCATCACGACGATAGTATTAGGGTTTGCTTGGGTGACTTGTTCGAGCATATAGCCTTGCTGATCAGGTAAAGTGTAATCATGGTCAAGGGTTTCACCTTCGGTTTCATAATCACGCCCCACGAGTGCAATCACTGCGTCGTAATCACTAAGATCGCTAGGTGGCTCAAGTGAGGCCCAGCTTATTTGCAAGCCGCGCATTCCACCATAATAGGAAGTAAACAAACGTAGGCGGCTGTACTCAACTTTGACGGTATAGAGTTTTCCTGCTTCAAGTTTCTTGGTCTTAACCGATTTCGGAATCGCGTTCATCAAGTCGGTCGCAACAGGCTCGCCATCACTGTATAAAATCAATTCACCATCAAGCCACACTTTAACCGGGCCATCGGCACGCACTTTTAGCACTTGACGACCAGAAATTGTCGGTTTGATTTTGCCGGTAAAGCGCGCCGAAAATTCGCCGTAGTTTGGTGAAATATCATCAATATCGCGCGGTTCTGTCGCGGTGTCATTAATCATTTCAACCCAATCGAAATTGATACCGGCTTCGGTGCGACTTAAAAACGGCTCACCAGACAAATTGGTATTAGAATAATACTCAGCAGCCAATCCGGTATCGCACTCATCGCTACTATTGGTACAACTATTTTGATACCACTGCGCTGTTTTTGGTGTTAATGCCATACTATCAATAAAATCTACGTTAGCATCACTGTTAGATAACTGACGTAACCCCGTGAGCTCTGTGACATAGCCAGCCTGAGGAACCGAGTAGGCCGTGCCAAATGGTGAGCTCGGCGCGTTTTGTGCCATATCACCGATAACGGCAATTTTGGCATCTTTGCTTAAAGGCAACAAACCGCCTGCGCCATTAGTCGCGCCATTATTTTTGAGCAGAACGATGCTCTCACGTGCCACATCAATCGAGGCCTCTTCGCCCTTATCTTGATTTAAACTTTGCGCGTCATAAACCGTTTGATTGAAGCCGTTTTTAAACAGCGCTCGTAAGTTACGACGCACCTTGTTATCAATCACACTTTGCGACAGAGAACCATCTTCCAGATACGGAGTCAGCTTTTCCTCAGTAAAATAGTAACCTGAAGGTTGATCCAGATCGGTACCACCAATCGCCGCTTTATAGGTGCTGTTAATAGAGTTGTAATCCGAGCTCACAAATCCGTGGAACCCCCACTCCCCCTTGAGAATGTCGTTGGTAAGGTAAGTACTTGCACAAGAGTGATTACTGTTGATGGTGTTAAAGCCGCACATGATAGAAGCAACGTCTGCATTTTTTACCAAAGACTCAAACGGCAGCATATAGATTTCATGTTCAGTTCGATGGTCAATTTTGACGTTGAGCTTTTTACGTTTCACTTCTTGTTCATTACCCAACCAGTGTTTGGCGGTCGATGTTACACCTTGAACTTGAACCGCGTTGGTAAACGCAGGCGCTAATACTGAACATAAAAATGGGTCTTCACCGCAAAGGCTTTCCGCGTTACGTCCGCCCATGGGCGTGCGCACCATATTCACGCCCGGTGATAAAAAGTGTTCAGCGCCAGACATTCGAGTTTCAAATCCAAGCGCGAGACCAAGCTGTTTTGCGCGCTCAATATTCCAAGTCGCTGCAAGGGCAATCTGAGCCGGAAAACTGGTGCCATACATCAGCCTAGTGGCTTTAACTTTAATGCCCATTGCCGAATCAACGGAGTTGGTACCAGGTAAGTTAAAACGCTCTACAGGCGGGAGAAGGTGACCATCGCTGACGTGGATATAATCAATCTTTTCGCTCTGGGTCATATTGTCCAAAACTTTGGAGACTTGATCTTCAACACTTTGATCCGCATTCGCAGCCATCGATGCGCCGAGCAAAAGGCCAATGCTTAGCCAACGTCTACTGAGTTCCATCATGACTCGACTCCGACGGTTGGTTTTGCGCAGGTTGATACGTTACCGCATCATCGGTTTTCAATTCAGCATCGAGCAGAGAGTCTCGCTCACCACGCTCATCCGACACGAAGTCAGCGGTATGTGTCAGTGCTTGCTGCTTTTTTTCCATTTCCATGCGCGCTTCGACCAGCGCGTTAATATCTTCTATAGATGAAATCGAACTCTCTTCACAATAAGCTTGTAACGAGTAGCCAGATAAAACCATCGCAGCGCTGATAAGCGCCAGCTTTGATATTGGCATATGTAGGTATTCCTATGACATGATTTTTAAATAGCTGGTTATCATTACACATCGCTTAGTTTTATAAATTTAATTTAGACAAGGTTATTAGATTTAAGACGAATTATTATATCGACGGTTAATACTGAAAATTAAACCCATAAATAAATCCAATCAGAAAACACAGTATTAATCATTATCAAAAATCGACTTAAAATAATTTTAATTGAGGGAATTCACTCTAAATAATATATTCGATCAAACCGCCAGCAAGGATTGATCGAATATTAAGCATGTCGGTGAGCAGAAAAATAAAGATAACTACAGCTCTTTACAAACTTGAGGAGCGCGTTTAGGCAGTTTAATGTGAGGCATCAGCATTCCGGCGATCACCACAGCCATACCAACGAATTGTAGCTGTGTGACCGATTGACCAAGCACGTACGACGTCAGCACCGAGAAAATCGGCACAAAATTAAAAAACAGCACCGCCGTTGCCGATCCCAAGCGTTTCACCCCGTTGAGCCATAATAAATACCCAGCCACAGTACCAAACACACCGATATAGATGATATCTACTATCCCTAACATGCTACTGTTGATTAGCTCTTGCCAAGGCTTAACTTGCGGCGAAGCCAAACACATCAAACCGATCACAGCAGCGCCACTTAACATACCAATAAAGGTGTAAGGAATTACCGCCATCCAACGACTGATGCCTTGGCTAAAGAAGGTATAAAAACTCCAAGCCAGCATACCAAAAAAGATCAGTTTATCGCCGTGATTGATTTGCATCGTCAATAGGCTTTGTAAATGACCGTTAGTGATCACGAGTAGCACACCCGCTAAACTCGCTAACAAACTAAAACATTGCCCAGCAGTCGGCAGTTTGCGCGCAGCCACACAAGCAATCAATGACGTCATTAGCGGACTAAGCGCCATAATCAGCGAACCATTGGTCGCGCTGGTATCTTCAAGCCCGGTAAATAGCCCTAAGTTAAGCCCGCCAACGCCGACCACGCTCACTACAACAATCCACAGCCACTGGCGTGTGTTAAGCTGCGGTTTTGGCGTTCTCATCAATTTGAGATACACCGCCAGACAAACGGCGGCGAGCACAAACCGCCACAGCACCAAAGTTAATGCATGCACTTCATTTAGCGCATGTTTACCCACTGGGAAGCTACTGCCCCAGCAAAAGGTACACAGGATAATCAGTATCACTGCTTTTAGCATTGAATCAGACTTCATCGTCACTCCGAATTACTTGTCAAACCACAAGCTCTAGTGTATTGATTTCACTTATTGGATAAACAAGCAAAATTAAGACGGTAAATGCCAAAAATGAAACCTAGCTATTCATTGGATGATCTGCGTTGTTTTTGCGCCGTTGCGCGCCATGGCAGTTTTAAACTCGCTGCCCAAGCGCTTTCGATGCCACTGTCGACCTTAAGCCGTCGTATTCGCCAACTGGAAAATGACTTGCAGCTACGCTTGCTAAATCGCGATGCCCACCGAGTGCTGTTGACCCACACTGGTGAACAATATTATCAACGCAGCGCCGCGCTGTTTGATGAGCTTGGCCATATCGATGAAGACTTACACCACGATAAACATCAGCCGCAAGGCAAAATTCGAATCTCGGCGCCGATCAACTCAGGCACTCAGTTTTTACGCAGTGTGTTTTACGATTTTCTGCGCCGTTACCCTGATATTCAACTCGACTTAAACTTCTCTAACTCGCTGATTGATATCGAAGCACAAGGCATGGACGTGGTGTTTCGAGTCGGCAGCCCCGTGGTCGAGAACTGGATAGCCCGGCCACTGACCAACATTCACTTTGTATTATGCGCGCACCCCAATATGGATATATCTGAGATTGATACACCACAGCAACTCCGTGGGTATGCCACGATACTGTGCCGTCCTATGGTGCCGTGGCAGTTGATCAATACCCAAAACGGTGACGAATTTGACTACCATCCTCAGCAAGGTGTGCGCCTTGAAGTTGATGAAATTCAGATGCTGGTTCATGGCATTAAGGCTGAGCTGGGCATTGGCTATGTCCCCGATTATGTCGCGTTGCCAATGATTGAACGTGGTGAAATGATCCACGTGCTCCCTGACTGGCGCAGTAAATCGCGCACCATGTTTATGCTTTACCGCGATAGAGATAATTTGCCGCTGCGAGTACGGCTGTTTATTGAATTTGTTTTGGAACATTTTGCCAACCAATAGCAGACATCTTGGTCATCAATCAGCACCAACTGGTCAATGCACTCGGAAAACGAGAACAAATCCTACTGTCCTATGACGACTTAGGAGTTAAAATCGACACCAATCTAGAGCAGGGTATTTTTCCATCCACCTTGCGCAGTTCGGTGAACCAAGCGTTTAAAGCAAACACATTATAAATCGAGTTTCAATTTATAATTAATCAGTTTAAATAAGGGGTTATGAGCCTAGTTGATAGCTGGTATTTGCCAAAATCTAAGTAGATTTGAGCCTCATGATGAGGGATGAAACGAAGCGCCATACACAGAGTTTATCACTCGTCTGCATTGGCGCATGTGTTATTGAAGCATACAATTGCTAATTGAGCTTATACGGGAATATTTAGTTTGCCCTTATAAAGCCACTTTTCCTTTCGCAATATAACCAATGCGGTAGAGCGCCGAATTGACGCTAGGCTTGGCCTCGCGAAGCCATTCCACATTCAGTGGTTGCCAGTTGGTCACCTCAACACCTCGCACATCGCTGTTGTCGCCGACCTGATGACTCACACTGGCAAGCGTATCTTCAACGCTAGGCATTCGCACCTCCCCTTCGACAAACCAAGTATTCACTTGCGGCCGACCAAACTGCTCGCACAATCCTTTAAAGCCGTCACTGGCGAGAAACGCCATCATTGAACGATGGTCTTGCCAAACGTAAAACGGCGCATAACTGTTGACCGGATTGCGATAGTGCTCAGCATCTTTACGCGAATACAAATAAGCCTTGAATACTAATCCGGGGTAGTCGTCCAACAAATGACCTTTGGTTTCGATTCGATTCTCAATACTCACCATTGGATAATCCGCTGGCAGCACGATTTTGTATTGCATTGCGATCATAATTTTCCCTTCGATGACTTAACTGTGGAAACCATGGTAAGTTGATTTTTTCATATAAAAAATCAAAACTATCTGAAGTAATAATTTTGATTTTCGGGACAATTAACAATGCGAACTTTGGATCTCGATGCCCTACGCTGCTTTGTACTGGGAATTGAACTAGGCAGTTTTGCGCTGGCTGCTGAACGGCTAAATCGCTCTCCTTCTGCGGCAAGCGCCCAGTTGAAAAAGCTTGAGCAGCAGTGCGATACATCATTGGTGCTCAAAAAAGGCCGTCACCTCGAACCCACCGAGGCAGGAGAAATGGTATTAGCCTATGCGCGGCGAATGCTGGAACTTAACGACGAAGCGATGCATCGCTTGATGGGCACTCAGCTTGAAGGCCGAGTGGTTTTTGGCTTACAGGAAGATTTCAGCGATATTCTGCTACCGCAAGTATTAGGGACATTTTCACGCACTCATCCCCAGCTGCAACTGCAATCTGTGGTCGGTCGCCACCAAGAACTGGTTGATGGCATTCAATCCGGCGCGGTAGATTTTTCGCTTGGCTGGCAAGGAGAACAAGCGCTGCCTTATAGCGAGTTGCTAACCGAACTGCCTTTGCATTGGTACGGTCCCGCCAATGAGCAGTTAAAGCCAATGCTAGAATCGTCGCAACCACTTCCGCTGGTTATGCTAGATGGCTCGTGTGTCATCCGCCAACAAGCCACTCAAGCACTCGATCATCATGGCATCGCTTGGAAAATCAACTTCGTCGGTCGCAGCTTAAGTAACCTATGGCGCGCGGTAGAGGCAGGTTTGGGCATCACGGTTCGCTCCTCATTCGGCCATCCACAAACGATTCGTAAAATAGACAGCTTGCCTGAGCTTGGAAGCTTAAAACTGTGCCTTGATCGCAAACAACATCGCTTAGAAGCGGTACAGCAACAGCTCTACGATCAGCTCAAAGGCGAACTACTGCGATATTTGGACAGGTAGTTATAGCGCAGTTGGTTAAGTCGATGACGCGCGAGCTTGTATGATGCGCCGCACTTATTTCGCTGTCTTGTCTTTGCTATCTATGCTCACGTTGCTTTACGTACACGTTGAAAACCCACCTTACTTAGAGTCCATTCTGCAACCGCTCGAACGCTCACCATTTCTTCATACAATAAACTTAGAAAACCACTGAAACTCATCTAAAGTTTTATAAGTACAAAATAGCGAAGCGTTTTCGCAGAGAGATGAATTATGAAAATCAGTGCCAAGCTCTATCTATGTATTGCCATTCTTGCCTCACTTATTGCGATTAATGCCTGGTTTAGCTATCTGAGCTCATCGAAATTAATCGGTGCCATCGAATATATCACTGGCCCAGCATGGTCCACAGCCGATGGCGCGATGGAAGGTACAATAGGCATTCAAAGTCAGGTAATTACCCTGCAGCGCTACGCGTCTAGCAGTCTAACGAAACAACAAGCTCAAACGGAACTGGCTGAATCAAGCGACTTGGTTAATGAATCCTTCTCGCGCCTTAAGGAAGCAGGGCTGATTGAAAGCAGTCAAACTCAAGAACTCGACCAACAATTGGCGCAATTTAACCAATATAAGAACGCGTTACTAAGCGCTACCGATGCGGAAAAAGAGAAAAACTTAGCGCGGCTAATGGCCCATTTAGACAGTATGAACAACTTTATTGGCGCTCTCGAAGAGCAAGGCGATCAAAAAGTTGAGCTAACTGCCCAAAATTTAGAGCAGACCATATCCAACATTAAACTCTCTGAACGTATCGTGCTCGCGATTGCAGCTCTTATCGCTTTGTTTGTGGTGATGTTCATCAAATCTAGTGTGCTCAACCCAATCCAAACCATTATTAGCAAAGTCGCAGATTTATCGAATGGTTCAGGCAACCTCAATTCTCGAATTGAGGTGAAAACGAGCGATGAGATGGGACAGCTCGCCAGTAACATCAATAATTTTATTGATGTTGTGTTCAACGTCGTTTCGCAGGTTACCAACACCATTCAGAATACGACCAATCTAGCCAATACTATTGGCGCTAATCTACAAGATATCGATGACACGGCGCGACAACAAAGCCATGAGACGGAACAAGTCTCCACCGCGATTAACCAGATGTCCTCGTCTTTGACCGAAGTGGCGTCTTCGTCTACCCAAACTCAATCTCGTGCCCAGCAAGTTCAAGAGAAATCACTGACCGGGCAACAGACATTAAATAGCACAATGACCTCTTTAGATAATGTCGTGACGGCAATGACCCAAGCTTCTGACGTTATCAGCACTCTTGAGCAAGATGGGCAAAATATCGGAACCGTACTTGAGGTGATTCGAAGCATTGCCGAACAAACCAATTTGCTGGCACTCAATGCCGCCATTGAAGCCGCTCGCGCCGGCGAATCAGGCCGCGGGTTTGCCGTCGTTGCCGATGAAGTACGTAACCTCGCAAACCGAACGCATCAATCAACGATTGAAATTCAAACGGTGGTCGAGCGAATTCAAAACGGTTCTGCGAATGCCGCGAAAGTTATGCGCGAATCACAAGACCTCACGCATAATGTGTCCGACCAAGCGCAAAGTGCCATCGTTATATTTGATGAAATAATCGCAGCGATTGAAGACTTCATAAGCCAAAATCAACAAATAACCGTCAATACCAATGAACAAAGCTCGGTTGCGGATCTGCTTCAACAACGTATTTCGACCGTATCGGACAACGCCCGCACTAATGCTGAGTTGACGGAGTCCAGTGTCAATGTCAAAGACGAGTTGCTGTCACAACTCTCTGCATTGAAAGAACAAATTAAACGCTTTGGGGTTTAGGCGCCATAAGACCCACAAGGGCATTTTCAGCTAGGCAACATTTATGACGAGAGAGGCCATTTCAGGAGCGATTTAGCCTCTCTAGACAAGTTTCTGTTCTTAGACGCGATTCAATAATGACCGGATAATTGGGGGCATCGCCCGATCAATATCTGCCCTCGCTTACTACGCATTCGTTCTACAGCCAATGACGAGCGAGAGCGGTAGCAGCACCTAAGACTTTGCATTTATGGATTTACCACCAAGCTTCCATCTGGACACCAAAACTCAACTGACTGTCTTTATCGTCAGCAAATGGTGTTTCATCATTCGCTTTTAGATACGTAGAATAGATTCGAATTTCAGGTCTAACAAATTGGCTTTCACCTACAGAAATCACCTGAGCGACGGTGACTTTATAACCAGAGTATTCATCTGTCGTCGAACCCGATGTTTCTTCACGACCAAACCATGAAAGTTCAACAGCAGATTTGCTGTAATGATTCCAAATGTATTCTGGACGAAAAGCAACCGACAACTCTTGAGCCTTTTCGTAACCCAAACCGTCACCTAATTCATCAGCATAAGCATACGCAATTGCGTGGTTGGCAATAATATTGTCTGTTAGGTACTCTTCACCATAGTTAACAATTCGGTAACCCTTGGCATCTGCAAAATCAGAGTTTGCTTGAAGATAATAGCCATGGTTAACCATGTTAGACGCCTGCCCTCCATCTCCATACTGGATAACAGTTTCATTGAATCCTTTATCTAAAGGTACGGTCATAATAAAAGAGCTTTGTAATGAATTTTCTGCCTTATAATTAGTACCGTTGGCCTCATTATATTTTTGAGCTTCCGTGTCGTTGATTAAACTATAGTTAACTAAAACTTCACCTTTCACGTCATTAAATAAAGGTATATCAGCATATCTAAAGTCCAATATATTGTTATTGTTAAGCGTGTTGCTAGCATCTGCGTCAGACACTTTAACATCGGCGGTAGAGTCGTTTCGTATCCAAGCTAAAGAAAGATTACCCGGCCCGACTTTAATATGATCTATACCCGCACCAGGACCAAAAACTCCGATTAATTTGTAGTCAAACATTTGCAGTTCTCGAGATTTGTAACTTCTCTTACCCACCCAAATTGATGCATCAGGTAGTGAAGGGATGTATCCATACCCTTCAACAAAAAACTGTGTGACGGCCAAAGGGTTATTGGTTGAGGATAGAGAATCATCATCAGAGGAAGTATCATCACCGACAGATTCCCAGTTATTGCGTAAATCCATATTCCCTTCAGCATCAACACGAATGTCAAATCGACGTCCAGAATCATCACTAAAAATCTGATCTTGAAATGCCATGTCGTAGTAACCGTCTACTTCATTGCCAAACCGTCCTAAGTTATTTAAACGATAGCTTTTCATTTCACCATTGGTTGAAGTAAATACGCCACCACGAGCGTAGCCATGAAATTCTAAAGCATAGACACTACCTGAACATAAAACTAGAGCTAAAGATATATACTTAAATAACTGCTTTTTCTTTAATAACATTTAATTTCCTTATAATGTTTAGACAATACTAATCCGTACACCAATTTTAAAAATTGGTGATAGTAATGTTAGCGAGGCACTCAATAACAACTTAATTTAAATAAATTAAAACTAAAATCTGGTATAATTTAATTTTCAATATTAACCCATACGCCTATTTTAAACAGGCGCTGGGGGTAATTTATTATATCTTTAATAAAAACTTATTTATAAAGAGACAGACCATTGGTACTAATTAATTCCTTATACCAATAAAAGCTTTTCTTCTTATATCGATTTAACGTACCAACACGTTCATCATTGATATCAACATAAATAAAACCATAACGCTTTTTAAGCTGCCCAGTAGAAGAGCTTACGATGTCAATGGGTCCCCAACTGGTGTAGCCAAGCAGCTCAACACCATCATCAATCGCTTTTTTGCTCTCAATAAGATGATCTTTTAAGTAAGAGATTCGATAGTCATCATGAATCTGATGATTCTCATTGAGCGTATCGATTGCGCCAAGACCGTTCTCTACAATAAATAACGGTTTTTTATATCGGTCATAAAGCATATTCAGCGTATATCTCAGACCTTTTGGATCGAGTTGCCAGCCAAAGTCAGAAGTCTCTAAGTATGGGTTTTTAACACCACCTAGAATGTTACCATCCGTAGTTTCTTTACCTTCAGGGTTGGCACTGTACGCACAGCTCATGTAGTAACTAAAACTCACAAAATCGACCTTGTTATCTTTAAGCGCGGCATCATCTCCTGCCGAGAACTCGATATTGATGCCTTTTTTCGCGAAGTAACTTTGAGCAAAATTAGAATATTCACCGAGTGCTTGAATATCACTAAACAACAATTGCTCTTGTTGCTGCTCATAAGCGGCGAGAACATCATCTGGGTCACAGCTATATGGATAAAACGGAATAAAGGCTAACATACAACCGATTTTGGCATCCGGTATTATTTTATGGCATTCCCCCACCGCCAAAGCACTGGCCACAAATTGATGGTGTGCCGACTGATAAATAATTTGTTCTCGATTTTCATCCGACTCATCTAACAACAAACCACCACCAGTAAATGGGAAGTGAGAGATAATGTTGATTTCATTAAACGTCAACCATAGTTTCACCTGATCTTTATAACGTTCAAACAAAGTTTTTGAATAGCGAACGTAAAGATCAATCAGTTTTCTGTCACGCCAGCCACCATATTTTTTCACCAAAGCTAATGGCATATCGTAGTGACAAATGGTCACCATAGGTTGAATATTGTGCTTAAGCAGTTCGTTAAATACATCTTCATAATGCTTTAATCCAATTTCATTGGCTTGGGTATCATCTCCATTTGGATATATACGAGTCCAAGCGATAGAAAGTCGCAGGCACTTAAAACCCATCTCAGCAAACAGCGCAATATCATCCTTATAACGATGATAGAAATCTATCGCATCATGAAATGGGTAATGACCTTCATCCGAAGACATAATTTTGCCGGTTATACCGTTTGGCAAAACATCGGCGACAGACAGGCCTTTACCATCGATATTATAAGCACCTTCACATTGGTTAGCAGCTAAAGCGCCACCCCATAAGAAGCCCTCTGGAAATGATCGTTCTTTGTTCATATATATCTCGTCTTTTATTTACTTGTTTCTACAACTGAACTTTTTACATCTTCAAAGCCAATGATTCTGGTGAGTACCGCAGCACTAACAAAGGACACCAAACAACCAACAATGAAATAAACAAATTTAGGGCCGAAGAAGAATGCCAGACCGGCCAGTGGCCCAGTACCGATGCCGGTCGCACCGATTTGGAATAAGCCCATCACCGCACCACCCAGAGCACCACCAATACAAGCAGCAATAAGCGGTTTTTTCAGTCTAAGCGTTACACCAAAAATGGCAGGTTCAGTAATACCGATGATCGCGTTGATACCCGCGCCACCTGCGATAGACTTAAATGCTTTATTTTTAGTCATCAAGAAGACCATAAAAGTCGCGCCAGCCTGAGCAGAGTTAGCCGCAACACCAATAGCCATGATGTAGTCAAATCCGGTTTGAGAAATAGACTCAAACATTACCGGCAGGAATCCATAATGCATTCCGGTCACGACGATAGGTGCGTAAAGACCACCCAATATTGCCCCAGCCAATATGCCTGCTATGCCATAGATATGAATAAATGTAGAGGCAACCACGTTACCAATGACAGAACCAACAGGGCCTAATACCGCTAGCATCACCGGAGCGACAATGATCAGGGTGAGTACTGGCTGAAAAACACCTTTTAAAGAACTGGGTATGAATGTTGCCAAAAATTTCTCTACGTATGACATAAACCAAACGGTAAGAATGATCGGTAACACTGAGCTCATATAAAGGGTAGATTTAAGAGGGATACCGAATAAGTACATATAGTCGCCGCTACTTTGCATTAATGCTTGCAGTTGAGGGTGAATAAGTATTCCCCCAAGAGCTGCGCCAATATATGCGTTACATTTAAATTTCAGTGCAGAACTCACACCAAGAATCACCGGCAGAAAATAGAATGCGGCGTCACCAATAACAGTAAGAACTTTTATGGTTTCGCTATCAGAGTGAACTAACCCAGATGAGGTTAGCATGACGATAATGCCTTTTAATAAACCGGCACCGACAATGGCGGGGATAACGGGCGAAAAAATACCAGCAATCGCATCGAGTATTGTCGCAAAGATTCCTTTCTTCTCAGCCTCGACGGGACTTTTTTCGTTTTCGTCACCGATAGATGAACCTGCTCCATACACAAGTGCTTTTAGCTCATCAAATACATCAGAAACTCGATTTCCCAGTATAATTTGCAGCTGACCACTATTCTCATTGATCCCCAGTACACCTGGAATCTCAGAAAGTGATGATTTGTCGATGGACTCTAAAGAGTTCGGTGTGATTCTGAGCCTGGTGATGCAGTGAGTTAAGTGACCGATATTATCGTTCCCCCCAATCAGAGGTAAGATCTCACTGGCAATTTGTTTATTGTCCATATTACTTCCTTTTAATAACTAAACTAAGACCTAAGCAAATTCCTGTTACCCGTAAAATACTCGCAACCAACATTAAAAACTTGACTGAGTAAACCTCATTCCTTGACCCAAAATGACAAATACCCTTTCGAATTTGGTCACAAGAAAACCCAATAAATGATTGATTTTTATTTAAAGTTAGTTTCTACATGTATGTGGAATTTGTTTCTAAATCTTCGAACCGATCAGAATACGGCACGGTGTTAGCACCCATTCCCCGTATATTCCTCTCTATAAATTTGAGTGCCTTTCAGCCTCGATTTGTTACCGCTGTGATGTCAATCGACTAGACCGCATACTAAGCGCAACCGGTTTATCAAAGTAAGGAATTTTTAATAAAAGGAACAATAATTGAGCGATTGGTCACATTTAAACTCAAACAAACAGACCAAAATTCAACCAATCAGAGACATTTTAGTACAAACATTGTACATACACCTTAACTAAATCATTCATCTCTTTGATTTAGCCACTAGGCAACAGATTTCAACTCGTTGTAATCTGTTGTTTTACATAAAAATCAAACAAAATCGAACAACCGGTTTACCATATGCAATATGATGACAAACAGCCGCTAATGTTGCGCTAAAAGCACCTAAGTGGCTAAATTTTATTGGCTATTCGTAAATTTAGATTTTTATCTATTTGGCTTTCGAGGCTTCTTGGTTAAAATCGAGGTAATGGAATTTTTGGAAAGATAAATATGGCAACAATATTGGACGTATCTCGCTTAGCTGGCGTGTCAAAAACGACCGTTTCTCGTGTAATGAACGGCAAAGGGCGCATATCGCAAGCGACAAAGGATGCTGTATTTAGAGCAATAGAAGAGCTAAATTATCGACCAAACGTTCTCGCCCAGTCCCTTTCAAATCAAACAACCAATAGTGTCGGCTTAATCATTCCTTCTGGCTACCACAGTGCTCAGAACGTAATGGAATTAATGGATCTGGCTCATTCGATGGCAAGAGATTCAAATAAATTCTTAATCATCACTCAAACCGATACTAATGACATTGAAAGCGGAATTCGCTCAATAAAGCAGCTCGTCGATCGACGCTGCGATGGTATTTTGTACTATAAAACTTCACATATAGAAGAAAATAGCGGTGAGGAACAACTTTCAAATCTGATTGATGAACTGCCTATTCCACTCGTGGTTATAAACTACAAATTGCCTAAAAAACCAAACAACTATGTTTGGTACGACCAAGTAGAAGCTGAAAGTTTGGCGGTGAATAAACTCCTTGAGCTCGGACATACAGCCATTGCTTATATTTGCGGTCCAATGAACATCAATACCGCTAGGCAACGTTTTGAAGGATACAGGCAGTCTTTAAATAAAAATGGATTAGATGTCGACCCATTTTTGATTGTCGAAGCCCCTTCCTTTTTTGATGGTGGATATACAGCTTGCCAACAATTGCTTCAACGTCAGGTGAAGTTTACCGCAATCGCTTGCCACAGTGATTCTATAGCGATAGGTGCACTCAAGGCATTACAAGAGAAGGGAATTTCTGTTCCAGACGAGATCTCTATATTTGGCTTTGGTAATGATGATATCGCTAACTACACACATCCTTCTATCTCTTCCGTTAAGTTGCCGGTCGACGACATTGTACAACGTGCTTGCGAGATGCTTTTCCTAAAAATGGAGAATGGGGATTCTCAGCTGAAACCTCTTAACGATATATATGGCGAACTGGTAATTCGAGACTCGATAAAAAAGATTAACGATTAAATCCAAGCAGATTTATATCAATCACATTGCATTAGTTAAAATAGATCAAGTTGCACTCATTTAATGCATTTGTGTCAATTTGGTTCATTTTAAAATCTGGCCATTGTCTAGCTAACTGTTTTTCATTATTAAATTCTAGGCGTGATTTTTGCAGCCCCAAATAAGACTTTAACGTAATTCAGGATGCATCATGAATTTGTTACATAACACAGATTTGGTCAGCTCTTCTGAAAGATTTGAGTTTTGGGAAAGCATAATTTCTAACAACTATGTGAAAGTTCATTGCGAATTAGGCCATAGTAACAATAATACCGTCGCGGCTTCTTTATCAGGTCACAGCTTTGGCGGTGTTGTACTAAATGACCACCAAATCAATGTACCAATGAAATACCATCGTTCTGAAAAAGATGTCTATCAAGATCAGAAAGAGGATCTCCAGTTTCTACTCCTACTAAACGGCGTTGGGGAAATTTCGCAGGAAGGTCGTAGAGCAACAATCAGTACTGGCGACATGGTGCTATATGATTCATCAAAGCCGTTTGACTTGGACTATTCTGAAAATCATCGAGCGCTCAATATCAAATTTCCCAAAAATCTCATACGCACAACATTCGACAACGTGAGCCCTTTAATCGCTCGTACTCTTAAGTCTGACAGCACGATGGGTAAATTAACTGCTTCAACAATCAGAGAATACGCTAGTTTACCTAACCTGAGAGATATCTCCTCAGAGTTAACTTTATCTTCAGCTCTTATGGATATTATCGCGACAGCCCTTAGCGTTGAATTTTCTTCCGACAGCCAAACAACGGACATTAAAAAAAAGCACAAACTCAATAAAATTAAACAACATCTTCTCAATGATCTTAGCAATGCAGATCTCAACGCAAGTTCCATTGCAGAAACGCATTATATGACAACTCGAACACTTAACCGCTTGTTCGCAATGGAAGGAACAACTGCAATCAAATGGCTATGGGAGCAAAGGCTTGAACTCGCTTACAAAATGCTAATCGGGAGGAAAGTAAGGCGTGTATCGGATGTTGCCATTCATTGTGGCTTCAATGATTTTTCGCATTTCAGCCGCGCTTTCAAGAAAACCTACGGAATAACTCCAAAAGAACTTTTAGCCGGCAAAATAAAATAGCGAAAAAGAGAAAAGAGACAGGAAGATTCATGCTGAGACAAATCTTCCTTTTTTCATCTATTTCACTTCAATTTTATTGAGAGGAAGTGAAATAATACTTTCAAAATCGATAAATCTTTCACTATCATTCGAAATAGCAGTCAAAAGATTACTAAACTCTGAATCCTCCGCAGATTCATACGTATAGATAGATAGTGCATCATATTCTTCATATTCATCGGTTGTGTAAGTATCGCCCGTTTGTTGTGGTTCCCTGATGGGGTGTTGGGTATAACTGACCAAGCCTCTTGCATTGCTAACCATCACTTCTCGATGCTCTTCATACAATTTTAAAAACTCTGCTTTTGTCATCCCGGGTTTTCTCTTCATTAGATAAGCAACAGTATGCATTATTACTCCTTAATTTCTGACATATTTTGCTGTGCCATTAACCATTTGGTTAACGACCCCTCGTCAAATTAGCACCCCAAAACAAGAATAAATTGACTCAAACTACCATCTAAATTGACTTGTTTGGACAAACCCACACCCCGTTCTAATTTGTCATTTTGAGCAAACTTTCCTGTCTGACTGAGTCAAGTATCTTTCCTTCCCAGTGAGTTTAATAACCGTTGGTAATGGATCATTTATTAACTTACATGGATGTAATATGAAAAAAATGCCCACTGAGTGGAAGCTTGTTCTTCTGCTCGCCATATTGTTTGGCATCATTGGCTTGGATCGATTTGCTGTTGTATATCTTTTCCCTGTCATCGTGCCTGAATTAAAAATTAACAATACTCAGGCTGGAGCCATCGCCTCAATATTAGCCTTTACCTACGCCATCTCTACTTGGTTACTTGGCAGTTATTCTGATCGCCATGGTCGTAAAGGCGTCTTAATTTTTTCTACCGTTTTCTTTTCTGTGATGACATGGCTCACTGGTATCGCAAAATCATTTACTGCAATGCTAGCTATTCGTGGCCTCTTGGGAATTGGTGAAGGTGGCGTATTCAGTACCAGTGTTGCGGCTATTTCTGAAAATGTAAAACCAGAGAAAAAAGGGCTGATGATGGGTGTACACCAAGCATTCTTCCCGTTGTTAGGCATTGGTCTAGGTCCGATCATTGCGACTCAGCTTAACGAAGTTATGCCTTGGGAAGCGGTATTTTTCGTGGTGGGTATTCCGGGAATCCTGCTTGCTTATGGCTTACATAAGGTCATGAAAAATAAACCCATAGCTCAACCATCTGGTAATGAACACCCGTCTAAAACTGAAAAAAGCAGCACGTTATCCGTGCTTAAAGTTCGCAATGTTTGGGTCGCGACGCTAATGAGCTGCTGTTTCCAAAGTGGGCTTTACGTTTTTTCAACCTTTGTTGCCTTGTACCTAACTCAGGTCGTTCACTTAGAGCTTTCTGACGTCGGCTTTATTATTTCAGGCTGGGGGTTTGGGGGCGCAATCGGCATGATCATTATGCCCTCACTTTCTGATCGCTTAGGAAGAAAGCCGGTCGTATTTGTGTGTTCTGCCATCTACGGTGCACTCATGTACTTATTCGCATTTAGTACTGGTCTGAGTCAAATTCAAATGTTCTTACTTCTTGGCTTTGCTGGCATCTTTGGCTTTGGTCTTGCCCCTATCTACTTAGCCATTATTCCGGCAGAAAGTGTTCCGGCCCAACAAGCAGGCAGCGCAGTCGGTATTCCAACGGGTGTCGGAGAAATGGCCGGAGGCGTGATCATGCCAATCGTTGCCGGCGGCTTAGCGGACCTGTTCGGTTTACACATCACCATGGAAATTGTCGGTGCGGCATTTACGTTGATCGCCATTCTATCTGTGCTGTTCATTGAAACCGCTCCGGTCAAAACTCGACGCCGTCAGGTCTCTCTGACAGCCAACTCATAACAACGATTAAAATCTATTTTCAAATGCGATTGAGCCCCCAGATTTTGGGGGCTTATATCAAGGAGAATTTATGTCTGACTCAAAAACACTTCGTTTACACTTTCCTCAATGGCAGGGTGGCAACAACGAGGCATATCATTTTGGTTCACAAATGCTGGCATTTTTGGCGCCCGACCCACAAGGTCCGGTTGCAGAAGTCCCTGTAAGCCGTCCAACTGGAGTTGAGTTAACAGAAGAGCAAGGGCTAAAAGGCCGCTCACAATTACTCGACCAGTTACACAGCGCGACAAACATTATCGAACAACACCAACCAGACAGCATTGTTGTGCTAGGTGGTGACTGCCTTGTTGATCTCGCCCCATTCGCCTATCTAAATGAAAAATATCAAGGTGAGCTTGGTATCATTTGGGTTGATGCGCACCCAGATATTATGACTCCAGAGCAATACAATCATGCGCATGCTATGGTTCTCGGCAATTTAATGGGCATCGGCGATGAAGAATTTAAAGCTGTCGTCAAGACTCCGGTCAAACCTGAAAATGTCTTATTTGCGGGGTTGGGTGCGACCCTGCCTTACGAAACTGATTTTATTCAGAATAATAGTATGGCTTTTGTTGGCCCTGAAGAATTGGCGCAAACCAGTACTCCTGTTACCGATTGGATAAAAGCGAAAGGCATTACTAAAGTCGCCATTCATCTGGATTTAGATGTGATGTCGATTGCCGACTTCGGCTCGCTGTATTTTGCAGAACGCGATGTCCCTGCCGATAAGTTCGAAGGTTTAACTCAAGGAGCAATGAAACTTTCAGCCGTGCAACGTCTGATTAATGACATTGGCGACACTATCGAAGTGGTTGGTTTAGGGGTTACAGAGCATCTACCGTGGGATGCACTGCGCCTGAAAAACATGCTCGCAAGCTTCCCTTTACTTGGTAAGTAAGCGCGATTTTTCCTCAGTCATAATACCCAACCTACGGGATAAATTATGGGGGCTTAACCTTAAGCCCTCGATCAATTTACCCCAACAGACTTAGGTGTATGAGATAGATAAAACGCTCGCGAGCATAGATGTTGCCAGTCATTGCTCTAACTCGCGCAAGTAAAGCGCTGCAATCATTCTTGCAACGAAAGAAGCAAAACTGACTCTTGATATATATCCTTAATCGCCGATTGTAGAACCTCGATTTGCTCTGCTGTCGCGCGATCTGCACGTTCAAAATTAAGGTGTGCGATTACCTTCATTCCGCAGTATTGAAAGATGCCAAAGTCTGAAGTCAATGCTATCGCTTTATCCATGCCAGACGCCTGATACTCTTGGGCCGATTTACCTTGTGTATTAATCACAACAACCTTCTTATCACTGAGCAAACCCTGTTGTTTTCCCTCGACATAACGATAGGCAAACCCGTAGCTAAACACGCGATCAATATAGCCTTTCATCATTGCAGGCATACCCGCCCACCAGATCGGATAAATAAACGTCAGACAATCAGCCCACTCAATCAACTGCTGCTCAGTTTTAACCTCTTTTGCTACAACGCCGCGTCTCTGATCGGTCAGGTCCTGCGCGGATAAAACCGGATTAAAATTCAACTGATGGAGATCTCTGATTTGAACGTCATGCTCACTCTTCAACATCTCGGTTAAATTATTTTTTATCGTGGCATTCAAACTCTTGTCAGATGGATGTGCGTAAATAATCAAGTGGTTCATGGTGGTGTAACTCCGTTAACGAATAAACGCCACCATGTTATGAGGCTAAATCAAAGTTGAATTGTACGAAAACGAAATTCAAGTTGGCACACCGCATACCTGACACTGAATATCGAGATATTGTGAGGGGCTAAGATGCAAATAATGTTTAAAATCACGAATCAAATGACTTTGATCGTAATACCCACACTCAAAAACAATCTCTGCCCAATTAACCACCAGCGCTCTGTCAACGCATGACTGAATAGATTCTATCGCTTGAATAAAACGTTGGTAACGACTGTACTCTTTTGCACTAAAGCCGAGTTGCTTTTGATACTGCAGCTGAAGCGTACGAATATTTTTGCCATATTTTTCAGCGGTACGTTTAATTTGCGGCTGCTGGCTGCGATTGTGAGCAAAATTTAAATTAACATCAGGGGCATCACGTAAATAAGACTCTCCAACCGAAATAAGGTATTCAGAGCGTGATGTCGCATCAGACAATTGATCTAGCTCTTTCCTCATTCCCATAAAGCAATCTTCATCAAGAGAAGACTCAAATTGCGGGTCAACGCGGCCACAGCCAAACAAACGGTAAAAGCCATCCCCTAAAAAGTGAATAACGATGATCTCGGATTTCGGCGGCAGTTGATATTCAATAGCCTGTTTTACCGGACCTAGCATAAGGTATCGATCAACAATCAGAGTTTTTTGGTTTTGCAATTGAATTGAAATAGGTGCACCCAAGCTAAAAATCAGCATCACTTGAAACGATGGCAATAAGGTCTGTTTCATCGTTTGTTTCGAACGATTCTCGGCAAAATAGAAATGGGAGTATATAGCCTGAAGATGTTCAGGAACTGTGAGTCGTTGACCCAAGTATTCAGGGTTACTTTCCATGACTATTTTCTCCACCACGCGGTAAATCGATGAGTTAATCTAACTTAAAAGAAGCCAATTGGCAGATAAAAATCCAGTTCAAACTGTTCATTTTGATCAATAAAGTGATTCTTTAAATATTGAACATAAGCCGGTGTGGCACGCAATTTAAAGCCCGATTCAGGTAACCAATGTTCTAATATCAAACTCAATTTTGGCAACAGTTCTCCATAAACACCACTCAATGGGAATACGGCATGAAGCCCTCCCGGAATAACAAATTGATTAACCACTCCGCGCACCGTAAGCGGTTTTTCTATCTCGATGCATGCCACGTAACGACATTTATCGAGCGCCACCCAAGCAGGGTTGGAATGATGTAACCCATATTGAATGGAAAAATCTCGATTTTCAGCTTTCGCCCACGCTTGTAATAATAACCAAGCATTTGAAATAGAACGATTATATCCAGTGTGACGAACATAGGCTGCCATACGACTAGGAACGTCAAGGATTTTGGGCGTGGGTAAGCTCTGAGTGGTTGCGTGCTGATAACCCAGCGCTATGTCTTTATCTTCTAAATAAGGTTTATCTGAAACCTGCAAATCGTGTTGGCGCCATTGCTTTGGCGACATATGAAAGACACTTTTGAACGCCCGATTGAATGAAGAGGCAGAACTAAAGCCACTCTTATTCACGATATCGATAACCCTCGCCTGCGGGTCAAACATCAACTGATTGGCGGCGTATTCCATGCGAATACGGCGAATATACTGATTAACCGATTCGCCAACAACACGCTGAAACGTGCGATGAAAATGCTGCTCCGAATAGGATGCAACTTTGGCAAGTTCACCCGCCGTTAAGTCACGGCTGATATCTTGATGGATATAAAACAGCACATCGTTGATTCTCGATTGTTGAAGTTTATTCATAGCGAAAGCCAAATAGCATAAATGGACATGTTAGTGAGCATATATGGACCGACTTATCTTGCCAAGAGTGATTACTATTGCCACACCAACCACGATAATGTCGAGTCTCATATGGAAATTGCCCACTCAGTTCAGCAAATAAAACCCTCCTATATCCGTGAAATCCTTGCAGCGGCCAGTGATGAAAATGTCATTTCGCTCGCCGGAGGATTACCCGATGAACAGACCTTCCCTATCCACCTGATGAAACCGGCGATCGAATCGCTGCCTACGATGAGAGACGTTTTTCAATACGGTCCTACACCTGGATACGAGCCATTAATTGCTCACCTGACTCAATCGTATCAGCTGCCGGAAACCCATCGAGTTATAACCTGTACAGGATCTCAACAAGGCTTAGATTTAATTGCTCGCGCCTATGTTAACCCCAAGGATACTATCGCAATGGAAGCGCCTTGTTATCTTGGTGCAATGCAGGTGTTTGGTTTAGCACAGGCAAATTTAGTGACTATCTCGCAAGACGAATTCGGCCCTAATATCAGTGAATTAGAACAATGCTTCAAAACCGAATCACCCAAGATGTTCTATGCTGTGCCAGATTTCCATAATCCAACTGGCGTATGCTGGTCGCTTGAGAAACGTCACCAAGTGGCGGCGCTATGCATGAAGTACAATGTGGTATTCATTGAAGATGCGCCGTATCGAGAATTACGCTTTTCTGGTGACGCCCTTGCGCTGGTATCCGATTTTTGCCCAGACCACTCAATTGTGCTGCGTTCCCTATCGAAAGTCGCCTCCCCTGGGCTTAGATTTGGTACGGTAAGTGGAAAGCAGAGTTACTTAGAACCTTTGGTCAAAGTAAAACAAGGAGCTGACTTACACTCGAGTACTCCGGTACAAGCGATCATCTTAGGTTTACTGCAACACCCCGAATTTCCCAGCCACCTCAAAGCAATACGAGCTGTTTATCAAGCTCGTCATGCGACGCTCGTGCAAGCGCTGCAAACCTATCTGCCTGATGGATGCACAATCATTCCAACCGAGGGAGGCATGTTTGTCTGGGTGACCCTTCCAACGTGCGACACCTATCAATTAGCACACGAATTATTGGCAAATAAGGTTGCTGTCGTCCCAAGCCCAGTATTTTATCCCGCATCAAGTCAAGCCACGTCGGCAATACGTCTTAACTTTACCAACGCCGCCCCAGAGGATTTGATCACCGCCGTTCAGCGTATTGCTCGAGTTCTAAAATCTAATCTAACTAAAATTTAGCAATGTATATGAGGTTATCGGCGCTGAATGCGCCCATAACCTGGCTGGATAAAGCACAAACGCACTGTCGAAAATCCCCCACGATCATCATATACAACACTATGGCTACGATTGTAGGGCTTTTACTTCTTCGGCTTGTTTTGCGGGGCGGACAATCAGCCACACTGCAACGGCGACAATCAGTGAGCCGAAAATAAACCCTTGGCTGATTGCTTCATCAAGTACGACGTATCCCCATAAAATGGCGAACGGTGGAATTAAAAACGTCACCGTCATCGAGCGCAGCGGCCCGATATCACTGATTAAGCGGAAAAAGACAATATAGGCGCACGCGGTACAAATTACGCCAAGCGCAATGATACTCGCCCACACTTCGCCTTGCGCCCAATGAATCGAGGTATCTGTTGTACTGGTAAAAATAAACAGCGGCAGCAACAAAGTGGTTGCGCCAATTTGGCTACCAAACGCCACGATTTTAGGATCTAAACCGCCTTGATTGTTGATCCATTGACGAGTGAGGAACCCCGACACCGCATAACAGCTGGTTGCAACCAAGCAAGCCAGGCCGCCAAACACAAGCTCCTGCATCGAATGCGCTTCACCAAAGGTGGTAATAATCGCAATGCCTACCGCACCAAGGATCACCGCCGCCCACTTACTTAAGGTGAGTTTTTCCGCAAAAAAGGTAAAGCCAATCAGCGCGCCCATTAGCGGCGTGGTGGCATTAAGCACCGCGGAATAGCCAGCAGGTAACCACTGGGCAGCGATACAATACATGACAAATGGCACGCCAGAATTAATCATGCCGAGGGTAAAGCAGGCGCGAAACTTTCCGTTAAACCGAATCGGGCAGCGAAGTGCCAACAGGATTACCGCCAAACCGACAAAGCCAAAAAACACTCGCAAAAATGCACTATTAATCGCGCCAAACTCCGGCACCGTAATCCTCATAAATAGGAAGCTCGCTCCCCAAATCGCCGCGAGAGCCAATAATCGAGTGTAATCAGATAAACGCATCTTCTGTCCTATCAAATGCCAAATATTGAGCGCCAAACAACTTTGCGCCCGCCATTTGAATGATGAAACTGGCGCGCGAAAAATTCAGCGCGGTAAATCTTAAAGCAGGAGTTTAAAGTAGGATGAATAATTAGACGAACAGATATTTAGATTACAATGCCGTATTTCGAATCTATCACGCTTTAAAATGATACCGCCGAGCACTTTGCATTCATCTTGGTATTCACGAATAGGCATTTTCGGCGGCGCAATATCAGCAGCAAAGTCAACACGTTCAGCGCGGCGCCAACACAGCGCGATAAGCTCCATCGGCTTAGTTGGCTTGTTGCCCAAAGCGTCAACTCCGCGCTGTGTTTGTCACCACGGCGAGCCTAAACTTTGCCTGCCACCTCACGATATTGCTGCAGGGTTTCGTCGATCAAAGCTTGATTACAACCTAGATAATGTTTGGGGTCGCACGCCGCATCAATATCTTCATCTGACAGTATCGCCAGCACCTGAGCATTTTGTTTGAGGATGGTGGCTAAATCTCCTTGCTCTGGTGCATTGGCTATCGCGGCTTGGACCGCATGATAGCCCTCAGAGCGGCCAACCTTTTGCGCCGCTTTCATCATCACCGCTTCGGACATAATAAAGTGGCGCGACGCTGCAAAATTGGCGCGCATCTGGTGTTCATTGACCACTAAATTAGCCACTAAGCCGTGAGCACGTTCAAGCGCAGTCGATACTGCCAGCGCCGATTCTGGCACCAAACTCCAGTTCAACACCCGCATCGAGGCTGAGCGCACATCACTTTGATCGAGCATATTTGGCGCGCCACTGGCGTACATCCAACCCATGCGCGACAGAGTTTGAATCATATTCGCGGCGCGCGGATTCGCCTTATGCGGCATGGTACTGGAACCGCCACCCTGTTCGCCTTCACGCAGCTCGCCAATTGATGCGCGGCCCATGGTTTCAGTGTCATTGGCAATGCGGCACAAGGTGCCATGAATGAGTGCAAAAAACTGCACTAACTCGGCGATATGATCCAAACTCGCGTTGCCAAGCCCTTTGGGCTCAGTGAGCGCTAACGCGGCAAATAGCCTTTTACGCACTTCAAGGCCATGCTCGCCAATTGACGACAAGTTGCCCACCGCGCCGCCGTACATGCCAGTAATCGCGCGCGGATAAAGTTGCTCAAGACGCAGCAAATGCCGCGTCACTTCTTGCAGATAACCGCACACATGCAGCCCCCAAGTGGTTGGCAGCGCATCCATCGCATTCGTGCGCGCCACCATCACCGTCGCTTGATGCCGCGTCGCCATCGCTTGCAGTTCGTCGCCCAGCAAAAGCAATTGTGAGCGCACCACATCGAGAGTTTGTTTAATGCGCATCGCCAAACTGGTATCGAGCAGATCTTGAGTGGTGCAGCCCCAATGGAGATACTTTTTGACTTGCTCGTCACCCAGCTCAGCGAGCTGTTCAACCAAAGGTTTGATCGCCATACCAACGCTGCGCGTGTCATTGGCAAGCCGAGGCCAATCGATATTGTCCAACTGGCAAACTTGCGCAATGGAACCTGGCGCAGATGCGGGAATCAAGCCCAGTTCGGCCTGCACTTTAGCGATCGTCACCTCAAAGGTCAGCCAAGTACTAATCAAGTTCTCATCGGACCAAATCTGCTTCATCTTGGCTTGAGTAAACAGCGGCGAATAGAGTATCGAGTCAAAAACCGATGCGTTTGAACCTTGCATGATGCCCTCCTATGCGCCAATAAATGTGATAGCTAGAACCGTCACTAAGCCGCCAATCATCGGAATTGCGGTGCGCTTGACCAGTTCAGTGGGCGGAATGCCTGCCACACCCGCGCAAGCAATCACCACGCCAGCGACCGGCGAAAACGAGCGGAAAATACCGGCAGAAAGCTGCATCGGCAGTGCCAACGCGGCGGTAGAAACTCCAACATGCGCGGCGACATCAGGCGCTAGGTTTGAAAAGCTAAAGAACGCCGCATTGCCCGAACCCGACATCAAGGCGGTAACGCCGATGATCGCCACCAGCATGATCACCATTAAGGTATACCCAAAGCCTAAATGGGTTGCTGCGCCAAGCATCGCAGAAATAAATCCAATCGCGGTTAAGCCAACCACAAAGGTTTGCGCGGCAATGATCAAAGACACCACGCCCGCAAACACCTCGCCCATCCCCTGCAGGTAAACTTTCAACGACGCCGCGACCGCCTTACCGTTGCGCGAATAGAGATAATCACTGAGCATCGCCACCGCTAAACTGATAAACATCGCGGTTACCACATCAATTTTGACCGACGTCACCGCAAATTTACTGAAGGTAAGTAGCAGCACCAAAGGTAGAACCGGTAGCACGGCAAACCACAGCGGCGCTTGGCGTGAGGTATCTTCTTTGGCTTGCAACTCATACTCAACGCCTTTGGCTTGATCGCGTTTATCAAACCATTTTTGACTAACGAAATGCAGCGCGGCGATAACCAGCGCCGTACATACGCCAACAAACAATTGATGCTCAACAAAATAAGACGCCGCATCGATGCCAATCACTTCCGCCGCTTTATTAGATGCGCCCGATGCGGGGCCGAGATCCAAACACGCGGTGGTAGCAAGTACAGCCGCAACCGAGGCGGGCGTACAACCAATGCCGACCAATACAGGATAAAGCGCAACCAACAGCAGCATCGCAAGGCCAACGGCGCTAGGAATAAACACGTTTAAAAATTGCCCCAAAAGGTAGGCAAGCGCCAAAATAATATACGGGTTGTTGATCGCCGCTAGCGGCTTTGTGGTCACTTTAACTAGCGCGTTGGCCGCACCGATGTGTCCCATGTATTTGGAAAAGCCGCCCACCGCCATAATGATCAAACCAAGCTTGGCGAGCGTCGAAGATGCGATCGATTTGATCACCAAAAAGAAATCAACCAACGTCGACCCTGAAGAAGTGACGCCTTTGGGCAGAAATTCAGGACCACCAGCGACTACGCCAACCAGCATCATCAAAAGACCAGTACCAAACAGTACCGCTTGGGTGTTGTACTTTTTGACGATGAGAAATCCCGCGCCAAAAACAATCGGCAGAGCAAGTAGAGCGACCATGTGTTTCACCTTTTTATTTTATTGTGTCACCGCTATCTTGTTGGGGATTGCGATTTGGCTGTATGGGAAGCACCGATTCTCTAAAAAAACTGTGAAGCAATTAAAAATCTGCCAACGATTTCATCAATAGCCACGCTCAAAAACGCCGGCGATTGCATTGAATTCCTGCATTCGGTGAACGCCTTAGCCACTGCACTCGCAAAATTGAGACTCTGGATCACACTTTGCCGCTCGCGCGGTTAACGCCAACGCTCAAAGACGGTTGCAAGCCTCATTGACTGCGCCTCAAACCAAGTGAAAAAGTCGCGCTTAACTTCAAAAATAACTAATTGATTTAAAATAGATTAATTAAATTTCAGTGCTATTTTAATTGAATGGGAAATCCAATTTCTCAGCCCTAAATCGCCTCACTTATAAATGTGATTCAGCGCATTTATTTCAGTCACGCAATTTATTAGCTGATGTGTTATATCGCAAAAAACTGTGCCCTCGGGTACAAATTTCGAGTAATTTTTGCCTCTTTTGAGCGCCATTCGAGCGAAGTAAACGGCGAAATCAGAGCTTAATCAAGCTTTACTCAGGGAAGCTCAAATTCCCCTATTGGCTTGTTTCTATCCAGCGATAAGATGGCTTACCGCTTGCCAATATGCTGTCGCAAGCCATAAAAATCATCACCACGAGACCGAGCCATACTCGGCACAATGTTATTGACGACTGAATTTAATGACTGCTAAGGAATCACTATGACACGTTTCGTTCGCTCAGCCGCAGCGCTACTCCTGACGTTGAGCTACAGCAGCGCCTTTGCTGATACGCTAAATGCTCCAGCTTTTAACGCCAAAATGGATGGCGATAATAAAGTCGTGGCGCTGTATGGCAACTCCTACACCCATTACAACAATAACCTCAACACCCGGTTACGCGATTTAACCCGCTCGCTGCTGCCCAATCAAGCCGATGGCTATAGCTTCCGCGGCATCACCATCTCAAGTGGTCGCCTTGGCTGGCATAAAGCCAACTTAGAGTTTCAAAACAGCTTAAAACATTGGGATGTGGTAGTTTTTCAAGGCAACTCGATGGAACCGATCAGCGCAAAAGCCGAGTCGCGCCAGTACTTCGAACAGTCGGCGCAGCAGATGGCGAAAATCGCCCACGATGCCGGTTCAAAAGTGCTGTACTTTATGACTTGGGCGCAAAAAGCCAAACCACAGCAAACACAAGAACTCGCCAGCGCATATCAAAACATTGCTGAAAAAACCGCAGGTTACGTAGCGCCGGTTGGCCTTGCATTCGCACAAAGCCTCAAACAATACCCTGAGATCAATTTGTATCACAGCGATGGTAAACACCCGTCATTGGCAGGCACTTACCTAGCTGCGGCGGTGTTTTTCGCCACTTTATACAATCAATCTCCTGTCGGCGGTGCACTGCCCGTTGATAGTGATATGACACCAGAAACCGCGCACAAACTACAAACGGTTGCTTGGCAAACCGTGCAGGACTTTCAAAATCAATAGTCGTCGCCACACTATCGTTAGGCTTTCCGTATTGGAAAGCCTGACATTTTAACGCGATCACTTTTCAGTCACTGCGCTCTTAAGCCGAGTCGCGACTGTGTTACTCTTTTGACTAGTTTTTTACGTGATTAAGGTCTGTTGACCTCGCATGTTCCAGCCTCGAGCCGTTATGAAAGATCATCTTGATTTAACCACTTATCGACACCTCGCCGAGCAACTCAAGCCGTTTACTGAATCGGAAGCGGCTCTTAATGCCTTTATCATCAACCACTTTGGTGAGCTCTCCTACTACGGCATCATCGATTTGGCGCAAAAGGCGCAGGTCAGCAAAGCCACCATTGGCCGTTATCTAAATAAGCTTGGCTACACCGGATTTACGGCGTTTAAGAGCGCGTTAAAAAACGAGCTGAGTAACCACAATATGGTGGCGCCGATTGAAGCCAGTAGAGCCAAAACCACGTTGGCAGACAGCGATACACCCACTGAAGCGCTGCGCTACATTGGCAAGGTGAAGCAGCTCATTGAGCAGTTTGCTTGTGAGCTGAATATTGAAGAGTTAGATAAGCTGGCACAGCTGATGGCCGATAAAAAGCGCACCGTCTATGTGGTAGGCCCGGCATCTTCGCGCGCGCTGGCACTGCATTTCTCAACCCTGCTCAAATACAGCCGCTCCAAAGTCGTGCTGCTGCCGCTGGATAAAGGCGAGCTACCAAAAAGCTTGCTCGGCGTCGATGCGCAAGATGTACTGATCGCCTTTTCCTATTACCGCTTTAATCCGCTCGTGCTCGATATCACTAAGTTCTTTAACAGTAAACAAGCCCACGTAACAGTCGTCACCAACACACATTCCAACCCCTATAGCGTGTACAGCGATGTGCAATATGTGTTGCCAAGCGATGTCGACTCGATATTTCACAGTCGCACCATCGGCTTTTTATTCGTAGAACTGCTGCTGTTTCTGGTGCAAAGAGCGTCAGGAAATGACGATAATTTTGAAGAACTTGAACAGCTGTTCAAATTCTTTGGTACCTTTTCGTCGCTCGAATTTAAATAACAATGCGACTTTTATGCTGGAATTTGGCGTTCTATTTTAGGCAAATTTTAAGCGGCGCAGGATGCGCCGCTCTGCCTTTTCATCCATGCTTTCGCGTCTGATATGGCTTAAGAAAACTCCGCCACGACTAGGACTTTTTTCAGTTCGGGCTGGTAGAACACGATGCATTCACCACCACCGTCTAGGTAAGTGTCATAACTAAACTGGCCGAGGTATACATACTCTTGATCGGTGTCTTCATCGAGATAGACGATTTCGCGAGTGCTCATGGTTTCGAACTCCTCGCCCTCTTCTTCATCCATAACATCGAAATAGTGGTCTAGCTCTTCATTTTCAGCCATTTCATCGTATAAATTGGCATCCCAATTACAGCCCAACGGCGGTTGCCCACCTAATTCAAACAGCGCTTGCTTGCTCCCCTCCGCTTCCAGCGAGTAAGTCAGCATTTCATGGTGACCAAAGAAGTCCTGTGCTTGTTTGAAATAATCGTGATAACAGGAGAACTCTTGACCGAAAAACTCGACACTGGTGTCATCCATTTGCCAACCATCTGCGGTTAACGAGTAACTAAGATATGGGTAATCACCGTCAAACGTGCCTTGCACCGCAGGGACAGCAATGAGAATTTGCTGCTGAGATGTGGCATCAAACGCTTGATAAGACAAAAGTCCTATCGGCAAAAGTTGCTGATCATTGAACGCAACTTGCTCTGTGCTTGGAAAGGCAGTAAAGCCCACTTCGTTATGATAGATATTACGCTGCGCTTGCTTAAGCGCAGTCGGTTTAATTAAAAAAGCCATAATTACCCTATTACGTTAGCCACTGAAACGTTGAATGTGTGGATTGGTTGCCAATCCATGCCAATGATTCATTTTAAGGGCGGCGTAAAGCTTGTTGAGACTAAATAATGCGTGGCTTAAACGGATGATAATTCAGCGAATAACGTTTGAGCGAACAGGGACATCAGCCCCTGATTTGCGAACCAAGGATACTAATCTGATTAGTCGCGATCCCAAGGGTAGACTTGTTCCTTACTGTGCTTTTGGAAAAAGCGATAGTTGTGCTGCATATAGTCATCTTTTCTCAGCGCTTTGACATTCCATTGTTCGGCATCGAAGTTGAAACTGAAGTCCTGATTGTTCAACTCAAGCTGATGAAAAGTCGGCTTGGCAATACGATAGATAGCGCTAGTGGGAGTTTTACACTCAAAAGTGACCGCTTCACTCGGCGTATCATTGACACTGAGCTCGGCCTGATAAGGCGTGTTTGAATCACACGGCGTGTCTTTGACAAAGGTAAACAGCAAGTAGCCGTTATTGGTGGTATTGAGGAAAATCGCCAGCCGATGCTCAACATCGACTTGGCGAAAAATCAGTTGTTTAGAATGATACTCACGCGCGCTTTGCAGCGCCATGTTATCTAGGCTAATCAGCTGGCTATCAACCCAAAACCACTGCAAACCGTGGTCCATAAAGGTTAGCGCGCGATAGGAGCGAAACGTCAAATAACCGAACACGACAACAAAGCTCGCAACCAGCACCAGCAACCATTTAAACAACTTAGACATAGGGTAAATCTCAGACCACGAGTTTGCGTTTGCCAACATGGGCATCTCTTTCGTCAAACATAACCCAGAATGATGAAAGCAGGCACATCCATCTGTCAAGCAATGAAAAAACCGTATCCTGAGCTATAAAATGCGGCTACCGCGCGAGCAAAAACCACCATGCATCAATGCTTAAAAGCAAGCCTCTCAGTCACTAAAAACGATAAGCTACACCGACATAACCCGAGGTCATAACAGTGCGGCGCAGCATCGGACTTTGCTCAAGATCGTGGTCTAAATTACTGTAGCGAACACTAGCCATAATCAGCAAATTCGGCTGCAGCGAATAGGTCCCTGACACTCCGATAAAGTACTGCCCATCCCAATCAGCATCAAAGGCTTTAAGGCCTGAACGCGCGGCCTCTGCTTTGGATACCCCATAGTAGTAATTGTTGATTCTATCGCTGTTGTAGGTGTAGCCGATCTGCGGTGATACTCGCCACCGCTGCCACCCTAGAGGCACGAGCAATGTCGCTTCAGCATAAAGGCCATTATGATGGTCACCTATATCCGTCCCGCCGCCAATATCAAACAGACCAAACGGTAAACGCAGTTGATAACTGGCGCCAGCCAAAACCGTCTCTTTGCGCTCATCCAACAAACGCATTCGAGCATCATCCGAATCTTGCGGCTTGAATGTACGATTATCGTAACGGACGCGGAAAATAATATTCTGCGCCGATGCCAGCGGCCTTAATCTAACACCAGCGCTAAGCCCACGAACAAAAACGTATTTACTTTCATAGCCGATCATCAAAAATGGATTCACTTCGCGGTCGCTGCCGTGATATACATCAGGCGAATAACTGGCAATCGGTCCAAGTGTGATTTGTGGCAAGTCAATCGCGAGCGCGGGCCGCACGCTGATGTAAAGTAGTAGCAGGCACATACCCAACATCAACTGGCGGCAGCCTGCCGATAACCATCGATACCCAGTTCCAAGCGCTGAAATTTGCTTATTCAACATTCGCTTCATTCCTTTCTAGTCACAGCCATCGCGCGCCAAGGCGCGATGTCATTATTGAAAACAACTTCAGCGTATGGGATTGAAAAATATCGTCTATTGAGTAGGACACCAGAGGGACAAAACTCGTATCAGTGGTACGCCAACCGTGCAGGCTGGCAAGCAGATCACAGAGGAAAAGTTGATGACTAGGAGAGCGCTTGCTTGAGCGCCGCGACGCGATTTCGGGCGATCGGCAGCTCGACTTCTATACCGCGCAGCACCGCCACCCAATTACGCTGCTTGCGCCGCAAAATGCGAATACTGGCTAAATTCACCAAATAGCTACGATGAATGCGCATAAAATTCGCCGTTTCTAGTTGAGTGCAAAATGCTTCCATGGTGCGCTCAGTCACCAGAGTTTGCCGCGCTATCGACGACGATGAAGACGATGCCATGCACACGCGCTGATAGCGGCCAATGCTTTCCACATAATCAATCTCTGCCAGTTCAATGACATGATGTTGCTGACCATCATCAATTAAAATCGTCGGCTGAATTTGCGCCGCATGGTTAAGTAGAGATTGGCGTGCCGCGCTAATTTTATCCACGCATTGGCGTAGCCGCTCCGGGCGCACGGGCTTGAGCAGATAATCGATCGCTTGAGTGGTAAATGCATCTATCGCGTGCTGATGGTAAGCGGTCACAAACACCAGATGATAAGGCAGATGCGCGGTTGCCTGCGCCACACGAAAACCGTCGCACTCCGGCATTTCAATATCCATAAACACGATATCCGGACGATAACGCTCAATCTCAACGATGGCTTGGTGCCCATCGTCAACACACGCTACCAGAGTTAAGCTTTCAAGCGCTTCAACTTGACGCGCCAAGGCGGCAATGCCAGCCGCTTCATCATCAATAATCATCACCTTAAATGTCATCAGAGACGACCTCGCTCTCTAGAGCAATACGAATATCCGCCGTCATAGAGCCTCCTTGTTGATTAAGGGCGAACTGATAGCGCTCGGGATAATAAAACGCTAACGTCTGACGCAGAATCGTCAGCCCCTGACCATCAGGGTTTTTAGGCGCCAATGGCGTCTCACCACTGTTAATCACTTGGATCGCCAAAGTGCATTTTTGTACTTCTACCCTAATGCTTAAGCGCACCGGGCGACTCGACTGACTGACACCATGTTTGATGGCATTTTCCACCAGCGGCAGCACCAACATTGGAGGAATTCGTAACCCTTCACTGTCCGGGCTGATTGCCAAGTCCAGCACTAAGCGCTCGCCAAATCGATTACTTTGAATATTGAGGTAGTGACGGATCAACTCGATTTCATCGCGCAGCGCAATATCTTGTTGGGCCGACAACTTCATACTCAAACGCAATAAATCGCTTAAGTCGTAAATCAGTTCTTCGGCAAGTTCCGGGCGAGTGCGAATATCGCTGACAATAAGGTTGAGCGTATTGAAGATAAAATGCGGATCGTTTTGCAGCCGTAGCATCTGCACTTCTTTTTGTTGTAAGTGCATTTGCAGCGCAAAATTATGCTGTTTGAGCTGCCATAAATGTTCCATGGCAATCAACATCAACGCCTGAAAAGCAATGTTGACCACCGCCATAACATTGCCGCGCAAATCAGGGATATCAAGATAGCGACTGCTCAGCATACGCTCCAATATGCCCGCGCATATGACTAGCGCCACGATACACAACGATTTAAACACCACGCTGTTTTTACGAGCCAATAAGTCCCCAGCGACAAGTTTAAAGCCTTGCATTAACAGCCACAGCAGAGAAAAAATGGTCCAAATTCGCACGATGACATGCGTAAGACCCGGCGCGCCTATGTCCTTAGCCACAGTGGTAAACGAACTCACCAGACTGACGCCAAGCATATACAGGCTGATGTTTACCAGCGGCCAAAACAGCAGCAACCACAAATGTGGGCGCAAACGTTCAAAGGACAAAACACTCGAGTTCACAAACGGTTACCGCCTTTAGTTGTTTATTTCGCTCTATTTAGCCGCGCACCAAAACGCGTTTTACATTCCGCCATTGTAACCAAATTTGTCTCACTTCTGTGAAATCAGTGCGCCGTTGGTAACCGATATTACCCCGTTGATACTTTGTTAGCGTGTTTTGATCCGCAGAGTAATTTGAGCGCTAAGCCAAAGGGCGCCGTTTCAATTGCGCCCTTTGAAATCGAGGTTTAAATCTTAACCATCTGTAGAGCAGGTCAAAGCTTGCCAAGTGTCGATGGATTGATTCATTTCAGCCAGTTGGGTTCGAACCAATGACAAAGCATCACTCCCTAAGAGTAAGTGGCTAGGTGGATGCGCGCTGTCGATGACTTCTAGCATCGCTTGTGCCGCTTTAATCGGGTCTCCGAGCTGCTTGCCATTTTTATCTTCGCGCGCTTTTCTGATTGGATCGAAGCTTTGATCATAATCGCTGATCGTTCTTGGTGTTCGAACCATGGAACGCCCCGCCCAATCCGTGCGAAACGAACCGGGAGCCACCGAGATAACCGAGATATCAAATGGCTTGAGCTCTTTTGCCAGCGCGTCAGAAATACCAACTAACGCGAATTTACTCCCACAATAATCGGATATCCCCGGCATGGTGATATAGCCTCCCATCGACGTAATATTTAATATTTTTCCCGCACGTCGTTGACGCATATACGGCACGACCGATTTCATCAACGCAATCGCGCCAAAGACATTGACCTCAAATTGGCTTCTTATTTCCTCCATCGACGACTCTTCCAGCAAGCCCTCATGACCATAACCGGCGTTATTTACCAGCACATCAATTGGGGCGATGTTGGTTTCTATGTCCGTAATCACTTTATTCACATCTTGGTGGTTGGTGACATCCAAAATGCGCCCGATGGCATGATGGCTATTGAGTTGCTCAAACGCTACTTTGTCAGCTTGACTGCGAACGGTACCAATGACGCGATGACCCGCTTGTAAGGCCTGCTCGGCAAGCGCTCGGCCAAAACCGCTGCTTACGCCAGTAATAACAATAGTGTGTTTCGTTAACATATGATTTCCTCTCTTGTATCGAGAAATGCATATTATTATTTAACGATGTGCTCTATTAGCTCTATATATGTTAAATTATTGCCTATTATTATGAGGAAACTTACTTTTCATTTAGCAAACACATATGAACTCACCACTGTACATCTCTGATCAGCAACGCATCATCGAGCAATTGTGCCTACTCGCACCAAACGAAGGTTACAATCTCACGCCAATCAAAAATGTGCGTCTGCTGCGCTCGAACCGCAAATTAACCAGAACACCAGTGTTATACGAACCGGGGATTGTGATTGTCTGCCAAGGCAGAAAGCAGGGGTATTTTGGCGATAAGTGTTACGTCTATGACCAGAGCCAATATCTGGCAGTGTCGGTACCTGTGCCTTTTTCTATGGAGACCCAAGCAAGCATTGACCAACCACTGCTAGCCATTTATATCACGCTCGATTTTAAACTGGCGGCAGAACTGATCTTGCTGATCGAACAACAAAAGACCTCTTCTGCCGCGACAGTCGCTCCGGAGAGTATGGTCGCCAGCCCAGTGACGGATGAACTGCAAAGGTGCGTAACGCGTTTTTTGCACATTTTGGACAAACCACTTGAGGTGGCGGTGCTGGGCCAGTCGTTACTACGTGAATTGTATTTTCATTTTCTAACCGGGCCACAAGGCGACGTGATACGCAGCGCAGTCAGTTCTCGAGGACAATTTGGCAAGATCAGCCAAGTCTTGAAATACATTCACTCTGAGTATCCAAATTCACTTACTTTGCCTAACCTTGCCGCCATGGCGCAAATGAGCGTGCCGACGTTTAGCACTCATTTTAAGGCGATCACGCATCTTGCACCGATGCAATACGTAAAATCGGTGCGGCTGCATCAAGCTCGAATGTTGATGCTGCGCCAATCCATCCCTGCAAGCAGCGTCTGTCACGAGGTTGGATATGAAAGCCCCTCCCAGTTCAATCGTGAATTTAAACGGCTGTTCGGTCTGCCTCCTGCCCAAGAGATAAAAAGGTTAAAAGCGCACTTTTCCTATCCTGCAGCGTCTGGTGAAGATTACGTATCCTCACATTAAAAAGGTCAATGTGCTCCACGCTCGACATGGTGAGAAAACCACTAAGCTGGTGCCTAACGCTTTACTAATGCGTCAATTTATGAATAACTCCGGTTATTAAAATTTCACTGCGCCGACGTCGAGCTTCGCTGGTGCAGGTCACAAGTAAAAACAATAATTACAATATTCTGTGAGTCACTCACATAAGGAAATTTCATGAGACAAAATCTCACTGACATTCTCACAACATCCCCGCTACTGATAACAGATGGCGCTGCCGGTACGCACCTTGAATCTATGGGTTGTGATCTTAACGACGAACTTTGGACCGCCAAGGTTCTCAAAGACAGCCCAGAGCTCATCAAACAATTGCACCGTGATTATTTTCAAGCAGGCGCCGATTTTGGCGTGACAGTCAGTTACCAAGCGACGATTGAAGGTTACGTCAATAAAGGCTTAAGCGCGGCTGAAGCCGAAGACCTGATTAAAGCATCCGCAACACTGCTGCTCGAAGCAAGAGACGAATGGTGGCAGGAGCAAGGCAAAGCCGAGCAGCGCCGCTACCCAATAGCTGCGGCATCAATTGGTCCATACGGCGCGTTTCTCGCCGACGGCTCTGAGTACCGCGGCGATTATCAGCTTTCAACACAACAGCTGCGCCAATTTCATCAGCAACGTATCGAGCTTTTATGGCATCAAGGCGTGGACCTTATCGCGGCGGAAACCATTCCTCGCTTAGATGAAGCTTTGGTTATCGCTGAGATTGTTCAAGAGCTCGGCGCCAAATGCTGGATAACCTTCAGTGCGAAAAACGCTTCACAGATCTCTAATGGCCAAGAGATTGCCGAGTGCATTCGCGCCCTTGAAGCATTTGATGGTGTCGTTGCGGTCGGCGTTAACTGCACCCCACCCCAGTTCATTGGCGGGCTAATTGAACAAATCAAAGCGCAAACCGCTAAGCCAATTGTGGTGTATGGCAACCTAGGAAACAGCTACGATCCCGACACTAAAACTTGGTGCGAGCATGATAGCCACGGCGCAACTCATTATCTCGATTACGCCAAGCAATGGCATGCGCTGGGCGCGAAAATCATCGGCGGATGCTGCGGCACCACGCCAACCGAAATCAAGCAAATATTCTCAACTATTGAGTAATCGATTCGCATAGCCCTACTTCGCTCCTGAGACAATTTAAGCCTAATTCACTCGGCAAAAACCGAGTTAGCGACTTGAATCCATCACCTCAGGAGCGAGGTCATACCTACCATTCATCACACCCGATTTCCCGCTGATGGCATCCATTTTTTAAGCGCCATTTTTAAACCGACAAGATAAACCAACAAGATAAAACGCCAGATTGGCTACAAAAAACAGCATATCTTATAAAAAATAAAAGATTGATTATTCCACCAAAAACTTCATCATTCACAGGCCGTAACGTCTGAACATTCAGGCTCGAGACAACAACACAACAATAAAAATACGTGGATGTATAAAATGAAGTTAAAGCCTTTCACACAACATATTCGAGGTGTATTCGCCTCTTCAATCGCGATCTTGTCACTCTTTTCATCCGTCAATGCCAACGCGGCTGAATCAGCCTTGGATGGCATATTACGTTCTGGGGAGCTCAAATTCTGCTTTGAGTCAGGCTATCTGCCCTTTGAGATGACCGATAAAAGCGGCCGTTATATCGGCTTTGATATTGACCTTGCCAAACAAATGGCTCGCTCAATCGATGTGAAATTCGTACCTGTAAATACCGCCTGGGACGGCATTATTCCTGCGCTAAAAACCGGAAAATGCGATTTTATTGGCGGCATGACCATTACGCCTAAGCGCAATCTAAGCGTCAATTTTGCCGACCCTTATATCGAAGTGGGTCAAACCCTGCTGATCTCGCCAAAGCTTGCTGACAAAATTCATTCATACCGCGACCTCAACAATGCGCAGTACACCATAGCAACCCAAATGGGCACGACTGGCGCTGAAGCGGCGAACAAATATCTATCCAAAGCCAAAATCGATCTTTACGACACCTCCGCCGATGCCGCGCTGCAAATCGCCAATGGTCAAGCAGATGCGTTTGTTTACGACCTGCCCTATAACGCCATGTATGAAGCGCGCCATGAGGGTAAAGTCATCCACCTCGACCAAAGCTTTACCTTTGAACCGCTGGGCTGGGCCGTACGCCGCGGCGATGCCGATTTCCTCAACTTCTTAAACAATTTCCTGCGCCAAGTAAAAGGCGATGGCACCTATCAGCGCATTTATGACAAATGGTTTAAGTCGGACAAATGGGTCGATAGCGTCCAGTAAGCGAAAGCAGCCTAAGCCTCAGTAATCTAAGGTTTAGGGCAAAATTTAAGGTGATAGGCACATTAGGTGTCTATCACCTTTTTTACACATCGGTTATGAAAAACTGCAGAGCTTAAGCGCCCGTGAGTGAAATTCCGCCATCAACCACCAGCGTGTGGCCGACGATATAACTGGCTTTATCTGAGAGCAGGAATTCAATCGCATTCGCCACTTCATCGCTGTGGGCAAAGCGTTTGATCGGCACCACATCCGACACTTCTTGGCGAATATTAGGATGGCTGACTTGTCGCTCTTCCCAGCGCGGCGTCCACGTCACACCCGGTGCCACACCATTGATGCGAATTCCCGATGGAATATTTTCTAGCGCCAGTGAGCGAGTTAAACCTTCCATCGCATGCTTGGCCGCGCTATACATAGACGCGCCTGGAGTTGGTCTTAATCCATTGACAGAGCTGACATTAACAATCGCAGCGCCCGGCTTCATCAGTTGAATTTCGTATTTTAAACACAGCGCTTGAGCCCAAAAATCGACATTGAGGGTATCTTTCAACAGTGCACTATCCACTTGATGAAAACGGCCACTAGAAGCGATCTGCGGAGATGCATTATTCACTGCGACATGGAGCTCGCCATAGGTTTCAGTAATGTAGCTAAATAGCTTCTCAAGCTCACTATCAATGGAAATATCAATGATTTGATGATCGACTTCGGCAAGCTCTGGGTGAGCATTAAGTGCCTCACCCCAACTCGCTTTTGAACGCGAGCAAGTCACCACTTTATAGCCTTCAGCCACTAAACGGCGCACAGTTTCAAGCCCAATACCACGCGTTCCACCGGTTACCAATGCGGTTTTCATATTGACAACTTCCCTATTAATTTATCTATCATTCAAACAGTTAAACCTGCTTAAGCCATAAACCAATCTAGCACGTAAAATCGGCAATGACTTTATAAAGTGAAAATTATTTATCGCATGACTGGCGGATATTTTCTTGGTATTGAATGATTTGAGTTGGGTTGCTTGAGTTGAGTGGATTAAGTTGATGAGTTTTGTATGATGCGCTAACACTTCTTCGATTTCTTTGCCATCTGCGATAGCGCACCAG
>NZ_FNDD01000037.1 GCF_900100015.1 Vibrio xiamenensis
AAGTCGTTTTTATCGACAACTGTTGTGGCGTTATCAAATCAAGCAAAGCTTATCTAGGCGTGGTAATTGCTGGGATAACAGTCCGATGGAACGGTTCTTCAGAAGTCTAAAGACAGAATGGATACCCGTGTCGGGTTATCGGAATTTTAGCGAAGCAAAAGAGAATATAACTCGATACATCTCGGGCTATTACAGCCAACTCAGGCCACATCAATATAATGGTGGGCTGACACCCAATGAGTCTGAACGACTGTATTGGGAAAACTCTAAAGCCATGGCCAAATTTAGTTGACCACTACACATGTTATTCCGAGCTCCTAATAATAAAAGGCAGCCCATTTACGACAAGATTATTCTCAGAAGAGATCCTCCATTCATTTGTAATTAAATTATCGTCCACTTCTATATTTTTATCGTAACGCTCGCTGAGGTAATGAAAGTTCTGGTTTGTCGAACCGACCCAGTTCCTGTTTGTTTCTGGTTGATGATGATCATATTCCCCATCAATTAATAGATCGGTAAACTGAATCAGCTTTAACGCGCCTTTAAACTTCTCGTCACTAAGTTCCTCCATGTTGTAACCAGTAAATATCATGACGGTTAACCCCAACTCTCGAGTGAACTTAGCGATATCAACCAAGCCTGCCGCCTGTAAAAACGGTTCCCCGCCCAGAAGCGTAATCCCCTCTATTCCATAGTTTTGATAATTGCTTTTAATACGCTGGCAAATGTCTTCTGAAGACAATACCTTTGCTGGTTTTATCTCCAAAAAAGCCGGATTGCAGCAACCGCGGCATCTTTTTAGACAACCCTGCACCCAAATCGCCGTTCTTAATCCCGGCCCTTCCGCATTGGTTTGGTCAACAACGGCGGCGATGTTCAGATAACTCATCGGAGGATATCAAAGTCGAAAGACTTACCCGCTTGAACAACCGAGATAGTTTTACCAGCAAGCGCATTCGCATCATCAACTTCTTCAAACAGAAATTGAGCCAACGGGTCAAAGAGACAAGAGACCAATGCATTTAATACGCCTCGTCCACCACTTTGCGGGTCGACCTTATCGATGATGGTGCTAAGCGCTTGATCTTCATCCTCGAAAACTAAATCGGAAATTAACCATTTTTCCTTGAGGCGATTCTTTAACGGCTCAAGTTTGGTTTTTGCTATGGAAACAAGAAATTCTCTATCTTGCATGAAGTTGAATGGAACGATATTGGCTTCACCAATACGACCCAGCAGCTCTGGACGTTTCAGTTCATTCACAAAGTGATGGCTTACAGCGCTCTTAAACGCTTCAGCGGTATTGTGCCCCGGCTGAATAGTGCTCGCACCAATGTTTGACGTAAAGACGATAAACGTATCAGAAAACATGACGGTTTCACCTTTACCGTCAGTTAAGCGTCCGTCTTCAAGTATTTGTAGGAATTTATCCAGAATTCGTGGGTGTGCTTTTTCTATCTCGTCAAACAACAACAGAGAAAAGGGACGACGTTTTACTGCATTAGTAAGTTGTCCGCCTTCTTCGAAACCAACGTAGCCCGGAGGAGCACCAATTAATCGCTGGTCAGCGTGTTCATGATTGAACTCAGACATGTCAAATCGCAGGCATGCGTCTTCATCACCGAATAAAAAACTTGCCAGTGATTTAGCTAACTCGGTTTTACCCACACCGGTCGGTCCAACAAAGAACAATGCACCTTTCGGGGTTCTGGAACGGGAGGAATGTTGCAGGCCAGAAAGTCCAGTGTAGGCTCGGATCAGTACTTTTTTAACCGTTTCTATTGCTTCCTGTTGCCCTTTCACTCGGCGGCTTAGCGTTTCTGTGGTTGTTTTTAGCTTGTCGCGATTGAGTTGCTCCCAAGGCGACTCTTTCTTTCCATAGCGATACAGAGAGACGAGCGCATCGATACTCAGCGAGCCTTCTTGTTGGCGGGATAGTCTAGCCAGGTGGTTTATGTCTCTGAGTGTCAGGGCATCAGTTAAATCTGCCAGATCTTCCAATGCACGTGAGCCGGAGCTTAGTGTTTCATCCACATCAAAAACATGAGCGAGAGACAGAATGGCTTGCTTTCTGCTCTCTCGATTAGGCAGCGGAATGTTAACTTCTGCGAACTGGGGGTTTCCTAAATAAAGAGAAGGCGGCAGGATACTTGCGCCCTGACACATAAACACCATCAGACTTTGAACCTTATCTACTTCACTTGCCGTGACAGCGTCGCGAGCGTTACGAAGACCTTGGGAGATCTGCAATAACCAACCGCGCTCTTGCTCTGATAATGCATTAACCTGACCAAATAAATAGTTCGACCAATCGATGATAAATGCAATCTTCGCCGCGTTATGATCAAGCATGACACGCTGCGCCATTGCGAAGAAATCTTCTGGTGTTATCTCTGTCGTCGGGTTTAACGTTTCAGTCTCGGAACCAAAATCTTCGCCCAAATCGTAATCATCTCCCTCCAATTCATCGGTAGATGATTGCAACTGTGACTGCAAATTTTGCCACTCTTGTGCTGTGACACCTGAAATCCCGCCCACACGGGAATAAAATACCACATGTTTAAAGCCCGCTTTTTTAAGGCTGCTATCTAATACTTCTCGCATCGGCATGATGCTATGTTGCGCCGAAAAAGCTAAATCGATCACATTGCCACTTAAGACGATACCGCGACGTAGCTTTGCCTGACGTAAAAAATCATCAAGCCAACCCGCTAATACTTTGTTATTCATTGCGCCTACTTGTTCATTCGTTGTGTTTGGGAAGGAATTGGTTTCATTACCGCATCTTCATCGTCCGGGTTACTCCATAAGACACGAGCTTCTGACAAATCTACGCCATAAATATCCGTGAGTTTTGGCAAGACTTGTTGAATGTCCTTCTGGCAGGTTTGGCCTTTGTAGTTGTCAAACTTGTAGGTGCACTGACCATCAAGTTCTATCTGAAATAAGGCTCTGTTCCCAGCGGGGCGAGATGCGGCAATCAAGACTTCATCCTTGCCTTTACCCTTTACTAATTTGGGCTTTTGTACATGGAATCCAGCTTCTTGGAGAGATTTGTAAACGGCCTTGACCATCTCACGTCGTACTGCTTCTTCTTCAATGGCGGTATCCATTTGCTTACTTATCTCATTGAGTAACTCCTGACTTTTTTCTGGCTCATCATTTGTTTTTCTTCTTACCAACTCGAGCTGCTCAGTCAGGCCAAGCGCTTTTTCTTGAGAAAGATTTTTCACGATATCTTTAGAGATCACTTGAGCAAGCTCCGCACTCGCTTCCTTCTGACTTTGCTTATTTATTTGTTCCCGCCGTCTGTGAGCTCTCTGTTCAGCTTCGATCTTTAGGTTGCCCAAAGCCGTTTTAATATCGTCTTCGCTAACACTTCTCTCGTTTGAAAAAAGGGTCGCATACAGCTCATTCAATTCTCTTAGTACCGCATTACGGCTAAGCTTATCATTCCAGTTCAATAGCTCTTGTTGCCATACGTTAAGCAAATGACTCTTGTGCTGGCGCTCCTTTTCCTCTTTCTCCTTCAATGCAGCCACATATGCCTGATGCTCTGCGTGTTCCACTTCTTTTCTTATGCTACGAGCATTACGTGGCAATGCATGTATTGCCTGACCAATGGACATGCTGATTTCACGCGCTCTAAATGGGTCATTATGCAGCTCTCTTTGCAGATTATTGAGCTGGTTGCGCAAGCGGGTGTAGTCACTTTGGACAAACTCTTCTAGTCCCTGCGCTAATACGTCGGATAAGATTGCTTCATAGCGGTCTGCGTATTCTTGCGTAGTCTGTCTGACTCGACGCGCTGCAATTTCCCGCTCTCTTGCCAAGCGATATTGGCGCTCGTGATATTCACTCATTTCACTTTTCCTTGCTTACCAAGATAATTTTTTACATGCTGGGTTGGGATGTTTTCTGCATTCGCCATGTTTCGCAGGTTCTTATCTTCGGTCACTATTAAAACCTTTCCTAATCGATAGTAGGCAGCGACAGACAACACTTTTGCATCTGCTGTGTTGCTTCTGTTTTTCTTTAGCAAGTTCAAATGTTCCTGCTCATAGTGCTGGCCTTGAGGCAGTTGCGTTAATCTGTCTATCGCTTTTCTTGCCTGTTTGGCCTTGTCACTGAACTCGCCATTTTTCTTGTCCGTTTTCAACCCGTCAAGTTCATCCAAAACAACCGCTGGTATCACCAAATAGTCGGATGATTTGATTTGATCTAGCAGCGTTAATCTGTGCATTAAACAGTTGGTATCAATCACGACGACTCGTTTGTTGTCTGCTCTTGGTGTAGCAAATGAAGTGACAATGTGCTGTTCAATATTATCTATACGTGATTCAACAAACTTTAATGAAGATACTTCCATACACTGAGGAGGCACGACATCAGACAGTTTTTTAAGTGCCGCTTTCCAGTCAGTGATTAACGTGAGCAGTCGGTGATCAGCCGTGACATGTACCAATTCGCCTGATTCAAAGTAACTTTTCCCCGCCATATCCTGAATAGCAAAATAAGCCTTGGAATACTCATTCAGCACTGGTGTCAGCATAAGATTAGGGATAACTTTTCGCTCAGATAACGAGTGCTGAATAAGGCCAGTCACACACGTTGGGAGCAGCTTTTGACTCTCCAGATGTTTATTGGCAAACATCTTCTGGTATTGTTCAAGCTCTTCTAAATTCGCGACAGGTAATACTTTGTTTTCAAGAAGCTTTAAGCTTACGTCAGGGACGACATTTTTGACCCTGTCGTAGTATCGTTTAACATTTCCGATGTCAGTGGCAGGCAAACGTTCCACAGCTTGGTCCACGCCCAATAATGATGAAAACAGTATGACGTCGACGTCGTTTGTCTCTAAAAGGTACTGTTTAATATCCTCCCAAAGCTCCGAGCCACTTAGTTTTACTGCCAAGTCAACCTGTCTCGGTTGGCCCGCAAAGTGAACCGTTGTATTACCTGCATGGATCTCAAACGCATTAAAACTGCTATCAATATTCAACGCTTTCAGGCTATCTTGCGCCTCAAATCGTTGTTTAGGAAGAGTAAGTTGATTTCCGGATAGAGAGACGTCATCCACTGCGGCTAAGCATATTGTCGGCAGTTTGCTGACGTCCACACTTTCCCGAGTCACAATAAGCTTCGATGCATCAATATTGTTCAGTCGCTTTGTATGCGCGGGAGCGGCTATGGCTTTAACCTGCTGCCATTTGAACGATGGTAATTCGAACTCCGCATGGTTTGAAAAACAGCCCTGTACGATTTGAGACCATAAAAACTCTTTGTCTGCCGCATTCAACCAACTTAGGAAAGGCTTTTCCGACGAGGTGACATTCACGTTGCCGTTGGTATCGATATCGAGAGAGATTGTTTTAATGTCCCACGATGTTTCGGATAATCGCGGTTTTACACGTTCAATTCTTATATTTGGCTTACTTTGCCACTCACCACGAATGCGCTCTTCAACAATGCCTTCTACAACTGCTAAGGTCACGTCTAGTGAACGAGGATTTATTGAAGCGACATCATCATTGACGTCTTTTCGCAAACCGTTTTTGTTTACGAGCTTTCTTAGTACCGGATGATAATAGTGAGTCTCTGACGTATTTTTGTTACTACTAGGCAATGCATTATCGACCAAAAATTTTTTTCCGCTTAGTGTTACATCAAAACTATTCAGCGTCAGTGTTCCTCCTTCATCTATCGACAGTCCGTGCATAATCTCAACGGCATTAAAGTCCATCAGATACCTGAGCCCTTCAATGAAAAATACTGCATCCGTCTTTAGTTCTTGAGTAATCTGATCAATGCTTTGGTTGCCCAAGTCATTCCGATATTTAACCAATAATTGCAGGAGGCTTTTTTCAAAAACTGTTGTTTTACGAATAGTTTGATAAGAAATCTGAGAGTTTATCTCATATACAGGCACGGCTATTTTATGGTTTTGAAGGTATCTCATTTACGCGCCCTCTTTTTTCTGTTGCTTGTCGACTCTTCTTTAATTCGCATCTCTGAAGCAGGGAATATCCGAGCAGCGCGATCGAGATCTCCAAAGATGTTTCGATACACCTGCTTTTTCTGAGTCCCCGGTGCATCCATATTCGGGAGATATACATCCCTTTGCTCCAACATATTTCTCGCACCAAAGACGATTAACAAGTTTTGTGCACGGGACATAGCAACGTTAATAAATTCATACCGAGCAACATTGGCTCTAGCCGAGCGTCGTTTGTTCTTTGGTCCGCCATCATTTCTGACCAAGCTAATCAAAATGATCGGTTTCTCTTTCCCCTGATAACGAATTACCGTATTGATTTCCACGTGAATCGCATCAAACTGAATGTTTCCACCATTAACTTTGCGGATTTCATCTCGGATAACACGACACTGAGATGCATAGAACGATACCACTCCAACTTTCTGTTTCTTTTTCTGGCTGAAGCCATTTTGTCTGGACTGCTCATTTATGTTTTTCAGCGAATGCGCAATCAAGCGGGCTTCAAGCCTGTTGGTACGCTCTTCGCTTTCTCTAAATGGATTTCCCTTGAGGTCATAGGATGTATCGATCCAGAGTATATGGTCTTCAACAAGATACTCATCGCCATCTTTAGCGCACCGCTTTTCGCTTGATATAAGTTTGTTGTTTTTTCCATCGATAACAATGCCATGCATGTGCCTTCTATCCTGGTTCTCCTTATTGATTTGTTCACTCTTCTCACGAGAATCAAAACCATATCGCAGCTGTCCTTCATAAAAATGATTAACGATTTTCATGATTTGTGGATGCATTCGATACTGGACAATTAACCGCTCGCGTATTGAAGGGTCCGCGTTTTCAAAATGCTCCTTAAACAAGGACGCCGTCACCAACTTCTCGAAGCGACGAAGGTTATCTTTGGTGAGTGTCTTACTATCCCCTTCCTCCATGGCTTCTTCGGCTTTATCCGTAAAGGCTTGCGCGTCCTGACTTTCCTGAAATACAGGCGGCAACTGCCTATGGTCCCCAACTAGAATGGCTCTGCGGGCACGCATAAGTGGCAGAAGTAATTCAACTGGTGTCGCTTTAGATACCTCATCAATAACCACCGTATCAAAGCTTTCCACCCCCGCATTTTTTAGCGTCTGTTCGCTTTCATTACATGAAATGGCTATCAGATTACAGTTCTCAACAAAGGTATTTTCAATGTGCGCCCAATCAGACTGCGCCGCATTGTTCTCTGAAAGGTTTTCAGCCCAGTCAGAGAAAAAACCTTCCCAAGGAGCTCTGATCTGACTTTCTTCCAGTAACTCAGAAGACAGTTTGTTCATACGCTGTTTAGCGTTACTCAATTGCAACTCAAAATCTTCTGACTCAGCTACGTTCTGTTCTAACAACAGTTTCCCTGCCTGATTCTTGGACTGTTGAAGGGTGCTCTGTAGCTTTCTTAACTTATACTCACAATTGGCTAAGACAGATTCTGCATGTTTAACTGCATCACCATTCGGCGTTTCTGCACTTCCGATCTCTTTTAACCAATGTTCTTGCTCATTGGTCACGATGAGAAGCGCTTCTTCTATGGAGCCAGAAATGGCGTCTAGTTTGTTTATACGCGCCGACAGTAATTGTTCCGTTTCCGATGCATTACTTACGTTAGCAAATATTTCTTTGTCCACAAAACATGAATAGGTCTGTTCATCTAATCCAGTCTGTTGTTGTTTCAACTCGCGCATCTGCCTTCTTGCATCACGCCATTGATTTGCTAGCGAGGCGCTATCGTCGATTTCCATCTTGTCTGAAAGGCGTTCAACTTCATCTGACAATTGTAACAACCGTTTTTGCGTGTCGTCATCTTGCAAACTACCCTCTCCAGCAGCTTGCAAACGCAATATATCGTGCTTCATTTTTTCAGCACGATTTGTCACAACGCGCCAAATAGGCAACGTTTTACTGATAATTAAGGCTAAGCTTTCTGGATTATCTGTTGGTTCGTAAGAGTGGATAAAATCAGGCAACTTAACCTGTATCTCAGACAACTTAAACAAGCGATGAATCAACATATGCGCACTTTGAGGGAAAAATGCTGCTTGAGTTAAATTACCCTCACCTTGTTTGATAAATGCAATACTTTGGTTTGTCGCCTGTCTTTGCTCCTGAAGATGAGCGTATTGCTCATTAGCTTCGTCAAACGATTTTCTTACCTGAAGAAGTTGATCGCGGCCTGCTTTGCACTCAAGCTGAGTGTCACTGTGTTCTTTTTTCGCTTTAGCTATATCAGCCGCAACGAAATCTGCGTGGTCAATCCATTGTTGAAGCTTAGCGATTTCATCTTTTTTGATCTGGTGAGGTTCAATCCATGATGTTTGGACATGGTTATGCAAACTACTGTAGTAACGCTCAAGAGACCGATGTTCAGAAAAAGCCTGCCCTTCTTCGGTTATTTTCCCTTGCCCCTTTGCTAAACGGATTGCTCTTAATTCTGGATGATTACGTATACACCTTAAACAATTATCAATGGCATCATGCGATTGACTGGCAAGCAACACGGTTTCACCTTGTCTCGCCATTTGCAAAATAGCTTCTGCGATAACCGTAGTTTTACCAGTACCAGGAGGCCCCTGAACCAAACACAAGTCTGGCGCTCCCATCATTTTTGCTACAGCACTTTTTTGTGCATCATTGAGCGTTTCATTAAACCAACTATCTACTTTTGGCAACTGCTCCAATTTATTTGCCTGATTGATATCGAAAAGATAGCTCGATAAATAAGGGGAATAACAACTTTCATTTTGTCGCAAATTTTTGATTGTACGTTCATGTCGATTGATAAGCGCTAAGTCACCTACTGAAGGAAATGAGATAAAACCGTCTTTGGGTACACTATCTAACAGCTCTTTTTTTACCTCAACATATTGATGTGGCTGGTCATCACCTTGTGTTTCTTCATCATCATTTAGGACCTCATGTGTTGCATTGTCTAGTTTGTTTTTCCAATCTTCTGGTAACTCAATGGTGGCTGTTGCTAAAACTGGATTATCTACACCCTGTTCGTAAAGCTCTGTCAGCACCTCGGAAAACTGTTTGCTTTGATTAGCATCTATAATGCTTAACTGATTTTTCAATTGTCCAAGTTCCATGCCTCTGGGTATACGATTAGCAAGTTTTTTATCACTGATATTGAATTGCCAATTGTCTGTCGATATACTTAGCTCGTAAGCTTCGAGAGCTTTTCTCCTAAAAACTTGATTCGCTTGTTCTAATTCTTTTTTGCTTCCGCCCACGACCAAAAACTCAAGTTGATCTTGTTCATTTAGATCAAACTTCAGATAACGCAACCCTATTGTTTTTTCACTAACCAATGCTCGTTTGAATTTCAAGAACTCCAGCCACTCTTGGAGTCGATCGGCTGTCTTTACAGAAATGAGAGGAAGTTCTTGAGCGAGTTTGGGGGTTAACACATTGTCACGTGAGTTTCGTTCTGGTTTTAAAGAGGATGCGGTTGCAAGTAACTCAACTTCATAAGATGCTGCGCTGTCATCGTTGTACGTAGTAAAAATATCTTCTGGGATAAATACCGGTTCTCTTTTTCTGACTGGCCAATATCCACGTATAGAAACCGTGCTGTTAGGAGGCAAAAGGTCGATGAAGCTTCCATGATTCGGTAACCTGATAGCTAAGGCGATACGCTTATCAGAGTTATCCTGAAGAGAAAGGTTGGCGAGAAAATAAGATAAAGGAATGTTCTGAGGGAAAAAGTCAGAAAGAAATTGCTCTAATTGCTCCTCTTCATCTTTAGAAACGCGCTTATAATATAAAGCTAACCGCTTGTTTTTACCTAATAGCCGCTTAAATGAACGCAATAAAAAGTCATATTTACTGTTGTTTTCATTGCTCCAGTATAGCGTTCCTTTCAAAGCATCAGGTGACGACTTTTGAATACCACCTCGCGACGAGTAAAAATTGAACTCTTCAACATTTGACTCTTCTATATCTATTCCTGGTTCCTGTTCGTTTTTATCTTGCGTAGATAACTGTTTAAAAAAGTCTCTTAACACAACAACCTCTAATATCTTATATTATATACATAATGCTATTCAGCAATATTATCCAATACTTAAAGCCCTATCAGTAACTTCAACTAACCCTTTAAAAAAACGAATACATTTTTCTGCTTCTGGTTTACTGATTAGATGTGAGGTCTGCTTATCCGTTACTGAACGATGAACTGCATCTCCTCTCTTTTTGATCCAGTCATTTAGCTTTGCTCTAGTGCGCTCTTTATCTTCATAACCAGGCCATGACCAATACTCTGTTACATCTACCCCCAAAAAACGTTCAAATATATCTTTCGTTTTCTTGCTATTCGGGGTGTGGAAGTACTTGAGGTCATTCTCAAGGGTTTTGTTTATGAAATTCCCGATCTGACAGCCTTGCAATACTTTCGTCTGTCTTTCAACCTCTTCACTAATCTTGTCTTCCACATACGTTTCCCAAGCAGTTAAAGTCATAATTAATGCTGCACGCTTTAATTCTTCAGGATCTCTACCCAACTCAGGGATGTTCTTCATATGTTCATATGCTTCTAAAATGCGCTCCGCATCTTGAATCGAAACATCAAATACACTTTTAGCTTGGCACATATAAATTCCTTCTATTCTGGTTGGTTGACCAGCCGTATTGTTTACAAACAAATTTTACATTTCCTAAAGACATTACTATCTAGTACCTTGTAATCCCCTGCGTTTCAGATAAAGATAACGAATGTATTAAGTCTAACCTTTCGGTTTCACGGATAGTTCCGACGTACTCAAATAAGGTACTTTCCCAGAAGGAACTAGATTTGCGGCTTTATCTAAATGCACATCCTGGTCATCAAAAAAGATATGTGGACGAAACGCTTTGAGAACTTTTGTCTTCTCTACTCCTCCGAGAAAAAAGGCTTCATCAACGTATACCCCCCAACTACGCAGTGTTTTGATAACTCGCATCTCAGATGGACTATTTCGAGCGGTTACAATTGCAATACGAACAGGAGAATACTCAACACGCATTGGTAAGCGCTCTTGAAGAGTTGAAAGCTTTTTAAGCAAGCTAGCATAAGGACCTTCTTCCATGGGAATATTTTGCTTTTCATCTTCTTGAGCATGAAATGCTGCAATTCCTTGTGTTTTGTAAACTAATTCGCTTTCTTCAGAAAACAACACAGCATCACCATCAAATGCAATACGCACCTGACCCTCTGGGATTTCAGGAGCATCATGAGGTGGTTCTTTTAGAATTGCAGCAGCACACAACTTTGAATCAATAACTTTTTGTGCATCTTCCACGCTGGTTGTTAAAAACAGATCAACATCAAAGGCGTCTAGATAATCGGGAACAGATTCTCCAGCAGTAAATGCAGAACGCGTGATATTGAGTTGGTCATATCGAATAGTATTCAATACACGCAAACCAGTGTCAGGGCTATTACGAGACATCACCACTACTTCCACTAAAGGCGAATTACCCAATTGATACTGATTCAAGCCAAGTAGAGCCTTCACTAAATGCCACCCCGTTCCCGGAGATAGCGGTTCATTTTCATGCTCACGCATAAAATCTCGGTATTTTTCAATCGCAGTGTCGGGGTCTGATGTTTTGGTATCACGGAAGATACGATCTGACTCTTCCATATCATAAAGCGCGGTGGCACTAACGCCTATAACAAGAGTGTTTGATAAATCCAATGGCATCGTTATACCTCACCTAGCTTAAATAATTATAAAAATCAGAACCATATTTTTAAATCTATCATCGTTACAACTGAGGAATATCACAAAATTTCCATATGCTTTTTTGCACGTTTTGCTACATATATGGCACTGTCGGTTAACTCAATAACTCGTGTTGCTACAATTTCCGTCAACTGACATACTGCCGCTGGTATCAGCCATAACAATAATTGGTAATGGTCGTGCACTCTGAACCTGAAATTTTTTAAGATCTGACATTGTTATATTCTCTTTTATTTAATAACCGCTAATATACGTCATTTATTCTGTAACTATCGTAGTTAAGCTCACAGCAATTGCTGTGGTAACCATTCTCTGCCCTGCATTTCGTGCCGCAACGATAAAACCGATAATGGCAATAGCAAATACCCAAACGGAATCAAAACCAATTTGTGCCATCTGCATGTCTATCAACAATTTCGCCAACACCAAGATAACCGCACTAATCAAAGAAACCGCTGCTGCATCCCGGTAAAGTAAATACGATTTATGCGTTGTTACTACTTCATCCTGATTTGTTACCGGTCGATAAAATTCCCGATACCAGTAACTATTTTGGCTTTTGTTGTCAGATTTAAGAGATTCATAATCAACCACTCTCGTCTTAAACAAGTCGATATCAATACGAGTATCCTTTTCGGCAAGCTGAATAAATCGATGACCTGGTAACACATTTCGCCAGCGAAGAAACACCAGTGCATTTTTTAAGTCCGCAGGCATAAGGTGGCTAAGCCACCCTGCTAATACACTAATTGCCAGCATCGTCCCCCCAGTATCCTTTAGGATATCCAGCAAACTGGTATCGAAGGTATGACGGTTAACCATAGTAACAGCAATAAGTTGAATAACCACTAACACAGAAAGTGGTGCGATATTTTTCGCCTTTAGAGATAAACCAGCCATCTTATGCCGCCTCATCTTCATATCCATAGTGGTAAGGTTCTGGATCTAAACTATTCCAGCCGGCTCGGTTTGGGGCATTGTGGTAATGGTGGATCCCTGTCCCTCTAGTGGCGAGAACTTTAACACCTCGGTGAGTAAAAGCATTCATCACCGCTTTTCTTGGATGTTTTGGCTCAGCCCCTTTCGCTGTGGAAGCTATAGCCGTAATCCCGCGGGACTCTCCTTCTGGAACAGGCTCCCCAACTAAACGATTAAGTACCGTTTTACCTATATTTCGTTTGCTACCATGGTGAGGAATTTGTATAAATCGAAGGTCTGCAGTTTGACCACTTTGTTCTAATTGATCGGCTGCATATTCAAGGGCCTTAATACCAGCATCTCCCGTGAACAGCGAGCGCCGTTCATCCACCAGTAGTTGGGTAATTACACTCGAATTGTTTCTAGGAGAGGTTTCTCCACTATCATCAATTTTATCTTCTCCCCAGGAGACAAAGAAACGACGAAGTGCAGAAGCCGCTTTATTAAATGCGCTTTCCAGCATATTTGTCAGAGCGGCTTTTTCTGGCATTCCTTCAAAGTCCGGAATAAGCGATTCATAAAACTCAACTGAAGGTCCGAGAATTTTAATACCACCACCGGCGTCCGCTAAACCAGTAAATGGTTCTTGAACTCTGATACCTTTTGCTTCGGCCAATTTAACTAACGACCAAGCTTTTTCTAAGTTCTCCTTGAGGCGCTCACCAATACTGTTGTCCGTGACTCGTCCATCTTTAAACTTATCTGCCAAACCTTGGTTGTGTTCCCACGGTTTATGAATCCAGAGTTCTTTGACATCCAGTTCATTGAGTACTGTTTCCAGACCGTTGATATGGTCTAGATCCGGATGAGTGTTGATGACCAAATCAACCTCAGATGTACCGTAATGATTTTTGATATGTTCAACGAGGCTTGAACCTGTATCTTTGAACCCACCATCAATCACAACAACGGTTTGCTCTTCACGAGTACCGTACAGATTGCCATAACGCAAAGCAATCGCATCACCACTCTTAGACTCTTCACCAACACCTAAAAAATCAATTTCATAACCCATAACATCTTTTCTCTCTTGTTAATGTTACAGGTTATATATCAAGTCGTGTGCCAAATTATTTTATTACATAAATTCAATTAGTTACATTAAATCCAGCACAGAAACAAAAACAATAAGTAAATAAATTTACATTATTTGCAATGTTATTTACAGACAACCTAAACTCACGGCAACAAAACATCTAGTGCCAACCCTATGTTGTCTTCTTGCTGTTTTCGTTCTTTGGAATCCATCACACCATGTTTTTTCAAACCAGTTATTTTTAAATAATTTAGGCAAATTTGAGATACGCAGTTTTTGTTTGGTTATTTTTTTCATGCTGAATATTCCATGTAAGGATACTTAAAAATTTCTGCTGATGAAGGCTTGTTTTAAACAGAGATAACAGGCAGAAAAAGAGGCATCCTAGGATACCTCTGAGATTTATAATTGACCTGAAAAGGCCTTTTGGGACAACGAGCTAAATAACAGCTCAGCACTATCAGATTGAATCATCAAGTTATCTAAATTTTCCATCACTACATTATAGATGTCTGCATATTTAGCTTGAATTGTTAATGGCGGTAAATAAACCTCAAACGTCCTTATGTCTTCAAAGTTTAACCCTGCTTTTACTGCTGCTTTGTTTTTAGCCTTAAACTGTTTAAGAGCACCATCCGATGAAAGTAAAGCTGACAAGAACTGAGGTTCCAACTTACTCATTTTTAACCTGAGTAGAGCTAAATGCTGGTTTATATGCCCTTCGCTCAACTCTTTAGTTACGACTGCAGATCTTCCTAAGTCGGCAGTAATCGAGAGCAGAACATCATTCACTTTAACTCTTGTTCGCTCGGCTTCTTTAGTATCTGGAGCATTCACATATGCTAATTCATCAAGCAGTAGTTTGTTTTTACCAACATTCTGAATACGAATGAATTTGCTACCTTCTTCCGAATAGTACTTCGCCCAGCCTCGAGATCCACTCGTCAAAAAATCGAGACAACTATTTAATTCGCCAACCTCCCACCCCTTCGGATTCGTCACCGGATCACCAAACATATCCAAAAACACGCTGCGTAAGAACTCATCGGCAAGGTCAATGGCTTGTTTGCGTTTCTGGCGAATGGCATCGGCTTTCTCCAACATGGCAGCAATGCGTTTTTGTTCTTCTAGTGGTGGGAGTGGAATTTCATGCTCCCAAAAAACCTTCATCGAGACTCTAGGCATCTTCGCACCAGCCACTTGATCACTTATCCAGCTAACAAACTGTTTGGAACGTAAGTAGTGAACTAGATATCGACGGTCTAACATTTCGGGATCTGGAAGCATCGGAACAAATTCTGTTGTAGCTAACCCCTGTTCATCAGGAAGCACTACCTTGTTTAAATATGGACGCAATTTTGAGTAGAGAACATGCCGACTATCAAACCAATGAGTGGAAGAGCCTGCCTCACTAAGTGGAGCTTTAATTTTATTAAGGATTTTTCCAGAACCAGATTCAACCATATCAAGGTTGAGTTGCCATACATTATCTTCATCGCGCACAACTGGTTTCTTCAAAGCCTTTGACGGTGCAACTTCACCAAGTTTTACCAAAGGCCAACTCATAGCATCGACTCCAACTCATTCAAATCGGCCAGAATCTCATTCTCTAGCGCTTTGAGTTTACCTAAAATCACTTTTGGTTCGTCATAAGTTTCTTGCTCGTAAACCACTTCTTTGTAGCGGTTGATTGAAAGGTCGTATTTGTTGGTTTTAATCTCTTCTTTATCAACTAAGAAAGCCTTTTGCGCTTTATCTATCCATTGCTCTGTTGATTCGCCTGCCATTACCGCTGCTTGGTAGGCTTTATATTGTTTCACCAATTCTGGCAGGTCATTATCTTTAATTGGCGTACGTTTATCATCTAGCGAAAGTCCGTCCGCCAGCACATCGTAGAACCAAACTTTATCTGTACTGCCACCTTTGGTGAAAATCAGAATTGCGGTAGACACACCCGCGTATGGTTTAAACACACCGCTTGGTAGTGAGATCACAGCTTCTAACTGGTTATCCTCTACAAGATGCTTACGCAGGGTTTGGTGAGCTTTAGAGCTGCCAAACAATACACCATCAGGTACGATGGTTGCACTGCGCCCGCCTACTTTGAGCATGCGTTGAATCAAAGCGACAAACAGCAGTTCTGTTTTCTTGGTTTTCACCACTTTCAGAATCGCAGGGTCAACATCTTCTTCGTCTAAACTACCTTTAAACGGCGGGTTGGCTAAAATGATGTCAAAACCGTTTTTGGCCTCTTGTGGGCTACGCTCGGCAAAACTTTGACTCAAGGTGTCCTGATAATGAATGCCTGGCTCTTTTACCCCGTGCATCACCAAGTTCATCGCTGCTACTCGGAGCATGGTTGAATCAAAATCAAAGCCGTTGAACATACGATAGTCGATATGACGACGATTTTCGGGGTTAAGCAAATCTCCGGTATAAATGGTGTTAAACATCTCCTGGCCTTTGGTATCGAGCATTGGCTTGCCGTCTTTATCAAACAGCGGTTCCTTCTCAATCCCTTCTGGTGAAGAATATTTTTCCAGCAGATATTCGTAGGCCACCGCTAAGAAGCCACCTGTACCACAGGCTGGGTCACAAATGCGATGAGTCTCTTCGATGTCCAGCATTTCCACCATGGCGCGAATGATATGGCGTGGCGTACGGAACTGACCATTAATCCCAGCCGTAGTTAATTTAGAAAGCAGGTATTCGTACAAATCACCTTTAACATCTTTGTTTTCTAGCGGCAGATCATTAACAAGATCCACAGCACGCGCTAGTAGCGACTGCTTTTGAATCATCAGCTGCGCGCCCTGCATAAATTCCGCAAACAGTGTGCCTTCACCCGCTAACTCTGCAAAGAATGGGAATAATTCATCTTTGACTAACGGATACAGTTCTTCAGCACTTTTGTGACGAAATTGCTCCCAGCGGATATGTTGCTTATTTTCGGGGAAACGACGAGAAAATGGCTTCCCAGTACGCGCGCTGCGTTTTTCATCGTTACGCTCGTTCATATCCAGCATACGGGCGTACATCAAATAGGTAATCTGCTCAATTACGGTTAACGGGTTAGTTATCCCCCCCGTCCAGAACTCTTCCCAAAGTTTGTCGATTTTACTTTTTAGTTGACCGTTGATCATGATTTTCTCATTCTGTTTTCTCAGCGTGTATTACTGAGATTTAATATTGGGGCTAGTGTAATGCCACTCTTGGCATCACACTATGATTAAGCGTTATTAGCCGTAACGGATGCCTGCTTTTTACCCAAGGGGACGCTGTAATGGGAGACGAATTGGGCAATTACGTCCGCTTGTGCCGCAATCGGGAAAACGCCATCCAAGCCAGCATCATCCAACTGATTAAATGGCGCATCATAAAGCTGCTCAACTGAAATAGTGCCATAACGACACAAGTGATCTTTAAGCATAATGATAAAACGCTGCTGGCGACTGCTTAGCTGAGTATGAAGCTGCTGCAAAAACTGAGTAAACTGCTTTTCAATTTCTTGTCGGTTCATGCCAATGATGGTGCGAAGAATATGATCAAGCGGCGCACTGGTATCAGGGTAGAACTCAGACAATATCGCCAAATTAACATGAGGATTTTGCGTATGCACTAGGGCACTAAGCTGTGCTAATTCATCCTCAGTGACCGCCTCACCAGCGCGAATCTTTTTCAATACCGAATCGGTATCAAACAGTGGCGTTAGGGTTTTCTCTACCTCTTGGCGGAAAATTTCATAATCCACGGTGCGAATGTCGGTTTTTACTTCATCAGTACGATACTCAGCTGCATCCTCTTTGATGTCGAGCACTGTCGGCTTAGGTGGTTCTGGTGAAACACCCTTATCACGTAGATGAATCACAGAGCGCAGAGTTTGTCGCACCTTTTCCATCTCGGTGAATTCTGCATTTTGCCAAAAGTCTCGTTCCTGTACTTGAGCAATCGTCGTAGCGTGTTGACGCACTTCGTTTAAGTGCATTGATAAAGAAGTTACTTTTTGCATCAGTGGTAACACTTCTTTATCTATCAAATCAGGTTGCAGTAGTTTAACGATTTGAGCATTAATCATCTGCAAATCAAAGCGAAGAGCTTCACTTAAGCCTTGAGTATTGCGCCACTGCATCAGTGGTGCCATTTGGTTAAGCAGCTTTTCCCTTGTTACTGGCGCCATAGCATTCAAGCATCGCTCATCGCTCAGCTCTGCTTTCAATTTCCACTGCTCTCGCACCGCTATCACGCCATCGTTTAAATCTTCGATATCGGCTTTGATTAGAGGAACTGTCTGAGCGAACAAATCCATATTTGCCTTTTTCAAAGCTTCGGTCGCTAAACGCACTTTCGCTTCAAATAATTGCTGAGCGAGTGATTTACCAGGGCGCTGTTCTTCCTCTTCAGGGTTCATTTTGAAATAGTTGAAATTATCCCAATGATCGAAAATCAAAAAATGTTTTTTATGCTGACCTGCGCCATATAAGTTTTCACATAAGCGAGTTCCGCGTCCGACCATTTGCCAGAATTTCACTTTAGATTTGATTGGTTTGGCAAACACCAAATTGACACATTGAGGCACATCGATACCGGTATCGAGCATATCCACCGACACCGCAATGGTTATTTCGTCATTGTCGCCTTCAGCGCTTTTAAACTGGTCAATAAGTTCTTCAGCACGTTCGTTTTTGGAATGGATCACTCGACAAAACTGTCCGCCATATTGTGGATAGAGCTCATAAAACAGTTCAGCTAACAAGTTCGCGTGATCGATATTGCGCGCGAAAATGATTGATTTACCCGGTAATTGTCCATCCACATCACGCAAACCGTTTTCCATTAAGTTTTTTAAGATTTGACGGTTAGTGTCTTTATTGAAAATCGCCTTATCAATTAACTTAGCATCGAATTCCAGTTCATTGGCATCGATACCTTGTTCTTCCAATTCAGCAACCTGCTCATCGGTAAGGTCTGCACTGTGTATGCCATCACGTAAAAACTTAGTAGTGTGCGCCACGACTTTGAATGGCACTAAATGCCCCTGCTCAATCGCCAGTTCTAAAGGATAATTAGCGGTCGGCATTTTGTACGAGCAGCCAAATAACTGACTGGTAGAACGCGAGATCATTTCTACTGGCGTTGCAGTTAAACCAACTTGCAAAGCATCAAAATACTTAAACAGTTCTCCGTATTTGTTGTAAATCGAGCGATGTGATTCGTCGGCAACAATTAAATCAAAATGTCCAACATCAAATTCTTGATAGGTCTGCATCATGCCTGGGTAAGTCGCGATCACAATACGAGCTGAACTCATCTTGTCTTGCTTACTTCGCCCTTTTACAAACAAAGGCTCTTTCGTGTGTTCGTTAAACGCATTCGCTGCTTGTTTACGTAACTCTTTACGGTCACAGAGAAACAGTACGCGTTTGGCCCAACCAGCAGCCAGCAATCGTTTTGCTAACGCAATCGCTACTCGGGTCTTCCCTGTTCCCGTCGCTTGAACGATCAACGCTTTACGATGCTTATCAACAAAACGCTCACACACGCGAGTGATACTTTCGATCTGATAATCGCGTCCAGCTACATTGATATCAATCGGTGTCTCAAGCAGGCTTTTACGAAGTGTTCGTTGCTGAATCAGATATTGCAGGCTGTCTTTCGAGTAATAACCAAACACTTGGCGTGGTGTATAATCTTGAGCATCATCCCAGAGAGTAATATCGTAGCCATTGGTATAAAAAATAACTGGTCGCTGACCATAACGCTTCTCTAAGGCGTCAGCATACTCTTTAGCTTGATCTCGACCTTCTTTATGATCACGACGTGTGCGTTTCGCTTCAATCACCGCTAAGGGTAAATCGTTATCATCAAACAGAACGTAATCACAGAAGCCTTTGCCCGAAGGCGAAGAAATACCCTCAACTTCGAACTCTTTCTTTACTTGCTCTGTGCTTGAATCGTCATCAGAAACATCCCACCCTTCACTACGCAATTCTGCATCAATCAGGCGTTTACGTGTTTCTGCCTCGTTGAATTCAAAGGTTGATTTAAGCTGAATGGTTTTCTCAATCAACTGGTTGGCTTTCGCTTGGTCAATTTCAAGTTTTAAGCGCGCCGCTTCTCTTTGCGCTTCCAATTGTGCTTCACGAACTTCTTCCAGCTCTTTAATCGCTTGTTCAAGTTGCGCACTGTTTTGTGCCAATTTAATTTGCAGCTGCTTGTTTTTACGCTTGTATTCTGCCTTCTCTTCGCCACTTCTAGGCGCGTTTTCAGGAGATTGATAATCAGGCAAATCATCTTGATGGCCATTGCCATAAGCGATATAAAGCCAAACACCGATGTAATAGGCTTCTTTGACTAACCAAATCGCATCGTGCTGATCGACATAACCTTCATGAGCAGCTTTATTGCCTTGACGACGGATAAGATGAAATTTATCGAGAATAAGTCGATCCACAATTTGGATAAATGAATGATTGGTCAGTTTATCGTGGACACTGGCATTCGGCTCTACAGGCAAATGAAGTTCGCTGTAGAGATAACCAACTATTTTTTCAATATAGCAACGTAACTTGACCATCGAACTTTGGGGGTCACTAACAGCATAGTTTTCTGCGAATGCACCTAAATCGGCTAGTTCAGGCCACTGATTACGTAAATGTTCAAAATTCACTGACGTTTTCACTCTTGTTATTTCCTTATCGGTCTATTCGCAATACTCGTACCATTTGTGCGTATATCTTGAAATTAGTCTTCAAGCCCCAGGTTTTTCATCCAGTTATTCAAGGTTTGGTGATTGTTTAAACCAAGCATTTTGGCAGCTTTAGATTTATTTCCACTACAACTTTCCAGAGCTTCTATCACAGCATCTTTTTTAATTGAATCAATATATTGTTGCAAATCTCCGGGCATAGTGAAGCCTGTCTCTTTAACAGCGTCTTTACCTGCACTCAGTACAGAAGACTTCAAATCTTCCATAGAAATCATCTCACCTTCAGACCACAGTACAGCACGGTTGAGAGTGTTCCAAAGTTCGCGGATATTACCGGGCCAAGAGTAGGAAATTGCAAAATTTATTGCATCCTTGGAAATTTTTTTACTTTCAAACAGTGGGTGCGTATGTGCCTGACGATTGATTTCCAGCATCAAAGTACTAATCAAATCTGGAATGTCTTCAGGTCGCTTTCGCAATGCTGGAACTTCTATAACCCCAACAGCTAGGCGATAGAATAAGTCCTCACGAAATGACCCGTCTGAAATCATAGAGAAGAGATCTTGGTGAGTAGCGGCAATAATTCGTACATCGATACTTTTACTGACAGTATCCCCAACCCGAGTAATCTCTTTTTGTTGCAACGCTCTTAGAAGTTTCACTTGGACATTAAAAGGCAGTTCACCAACCTCATCAAGGAATAGCGTGCCACCATCAGCTTGTTCAAATAAGCCTGCATGATTTTTATCAGCTCCAGTGAATGCCCCCTTCACATGACCGAATAAAATCGAATCAACCAGATTCTCAGGTAACGCTCCGCAGTTAACAGCTTTAAATGACTTATTAGCACGTTGACTGGCATTGTGAATCGCGGTTGCCATAACCTCTTTACCAACACCACTTTCGCCAAGTATTAATGCTGGTAAATCTGAATAGGCTAGTTTTTGAGCTTTCCTGATAACACGGTGCATTAGCTCAGACTTTGCAGTGATAGTGTCAAAAGCACGGTTTAGCGCAGGATTCTGTGAAACGAGTTGTGAAATGGCCGATGAAGAGGACTTCTTATACTCCGCAGCAAAGTCGATAGGAATATCCACCTCAATTATTTCACCTTGAGGCGATGTCTGAACTAACTGGCATTTAGCTGTACCTTTGCCCAGCAACACTGAGACAGCTGCCATCGCTGGTGTGCCAGATGTAAGGTTTAGATAGACTTTGTCGGAGTTTGAACAAACTGTACCAAGCTGCTTATGCATGACTTTGGTAATAGAAGAATAATCGATTGGTGAAAGCAATCTTACTCTCTGAATGACAACGGAAGTTTTAGAACGACCTGCTAACGTGAGCTTTTTCTTCAGCCACTCTTTATAGTCATGCCATTCATCATCCCACGTACTTGCAAGTATGATTACCTCATCCAGTAAAGGGCCTTTGAGCGCAATTGTTGCTATAGAAGCAGGGCCATCATCCTTCGCCCGATCAAGGTCCGTTCTACCAAGCCAACTAAGTAACGTTACCACACTATTTTCCGTAATAATTTTTACTTCAAGGAAAATACTTTACAGGAATTACTTTGTTTTTGATATTCAATTGGTTGAACTTTGGGATGTAACGCCTTTATGCCACAAAATAGCGGTTTCCACTCTGTCGCCACTAACCAAATTTTGGACAAAAAAAGAGCCGCGATAGGCGGCTCTAGTTAACTCGGTTTTTACGATAATTAGCCCGTTTACTCTTTACCGTAAACGTTGTTTTCTTGCTCTCTCACGCGGATAAAAGTTGTGCGCTTTGTAAGTTCGCGAAGCGCCGATGCACCTACATATGTGCAGGTTGAGCGCACGCCGCCAAGGATGTCTTGAATGGTATTTTCCACCGGGCCGCGGTATGGCAATAGTACGGTTTTTCCTTCTGCTGCGCGGTACTTGGCAACACCGCCAGAGTGTTTGTCCATCGCCGACTGAGAAGACATGCCGTAGAATTTCATAAAGCTTTTGCCGTCTTGTTCGATAATTTCACCGCCAGATTCTTCGTGGCCAGCGAGCATACCGCCAAGCATCACGAAGTCTGCACCACCACCAAAGGCTTTGGAGACATCCCCTGCGCAAGTACAGCCGCCATCGCCAATAATGCGTCCGCCAAGTCCATGCGCAGCATCGGCACACTCAATAATCGCAGAAAGCTGCGGATATCCGACTCCAGTTTTGACACGAGTCGTACATACTGAGCCAGGCCCAATCCCGACTTTAACAATATCCGCGCCAGCGAGAATCAATTCTTCAACCATGTCTCCAGTCACCACATTACCTGCGGTAATCACTTTATCAGGAAAAGTCGCGCGGACTTTTTCGACATAATCGACCAGATGCTCAGAGTAGCCGTTGGCAATATCAATGCAGATAAACATCAGATCATCGCTTAACGCTAATACTTGCTTGGTCTTTTCGAAATCGGCATCTGAGGTACCGGTAGAGACCATCACATTTTTTAAAGTGGTACTGTCTGCAGACACGACGAATTCACGCCACTGGGCAACATCGTAGTGTTTATGAATCGCGGTCATCACACCGTGCTTCGCTAAGGCGCTCGCCATGGCAAAACTGCCAACCGAGTCCATATTGGCGGCGATCACTGGCACACCTGACCATTGACGCCCACTATGCTTGAAGGTAAACTCGCGGGTTAAATTTACTTGAGAGCGGCTTTTTAGGTTAGAACGTTTCGGGCGAAACAGGACATCTTTAAAACCTAACTTAAGTTCTTGTTCGATACGCATTCTGCATGTTTCCTTGAATAACGAAATAGCTGTGCCTCGGCAATTGCACAGTGTCGATGCTGGCAGGCATCACCACTGATTATCGGACACAAAAAAACCGGAGCGTTGGCAGACGCTCCGGTTTTCAGCATTATAGGCTGTGATTTTTTACTGGCAAGACTGATATTAGTAATTTTTTTGTGATACCCTTTCAGGGTGCATATATCAAAAACGCACTATGCATACACCTTAAAAATCACATAAATATCAGTAATTTAAACGAAAACCTTCCAATCAAAGTAACGCCTCATCACGTCCCCGCTAATGACTGACTGCGCAAGCTCACAAAACCAAGGATAAATCGCGATTTTTGTCATGCGGATTTCTTCAATTTTTATTGATCAACCGACGAATATGCGCAAATAAATCACTCGCTAGCAGGCCATTTTCACCATTTATCTTCGCGTCTTCGTCAGCCGCGCAGCTGTGAAGCAACACACCAAGCAGTGCCGCTTGTTCGAGAGAATACTTATTGGCGAGTAAAGCGGTGAGGATTCCGCTTAGCACATCCCCCATTCCTCCGGTTGCCATTCCCGGATTTCCGTTCGTGCACACGTAGACTTCATCGCCACTGCAAACTAAGGTGCCCGCGCCTTTAAGAACACACACGCCGCCATAACGTTTTTGCAATGACATGACGGCGCGATAGCGGTCGGCTTCGATCGTTTGCACTGTGGTGTTGAGTAAACGTGCCGCCTCACCAGGATGAGGCGTGATGATGCGGTTATGGTCTACATTGGGATACAGAGACAGTAACGTCAGCGCATCGGCATCTAAAACTTTAGGTAGCGCCATCGACTGCACTTGGTTTAGGCGCTTTTTAGCGAACTCATCACAGCCAAGCCCCGGGCCAATACCTACCGCGCTCGCCCAGTTTAAACGCTTTTCAAACAGCGCATCGTCTTGCCAGTCACCAGCCATGATTTCCGGACAAGCCACCAGCGAGGCTTGAATATTGGCTTGATGGGTTAAGGTCGCGGTGAGTCCGGCGCCACTTCGAATGCATGCTTGTGACGCGAGCATGAGTGCGCCGCCCATCCCAAGCTGTCCGCCCACCAACACCGCTTTGCCAAAATCCCCTTTGTGAGCACTTTTACTTCGCGGCGCTCTGAGTAGCGCAAGCAACTCGTAAGGAATGGCGTGCACTTTGGCTTGGCATTGCTGCGTAAACGCCTTTTCAACGCCTAAACCATCAAAGTGTAGCGTTCCTACATAATCTCGAGCTTTGCCTGTGACCAGTCCTTGTTTGAGACCAATAAAACTCACCGTATGGCTAGCATGAACGGCGCAGCCCATCACCGCCCCTGTATCCGCATTAAGCCCTGAGGGAATATCCACGGCCACCACAGGCAAACAAGAATCATTGATGGCTAAAATCAAAGCAAGACGCTCGCTACGTACAGGCCCCTTCAAACCCGTTCCAAGTAGCGCATCAACCACGACATCAAAATTTGCTAGGCTATCACTTGGCTTAGTGACGACGCCGCCAGCCTCAAGATAGGCTTGATAAGCACGTTTAGCGTCGCCTCGAATTTTCTCGGTATCGCCGACATGCCAAACCGTGACTTGCCACTGCTGCTCAAGGGCAAGCTTGGCAACCACATAACCATCGCCGCCATTGTTGCCACCACCGCAGCACACTAATAAACGCTTAGCATTTGGATAGGATTGTGTGAGTACTGAAAACACCGCTTGGCCAGCGCGAGTCATTAACGTAAACATCTCAACGCCGCTCGCGTTGGCGGCATCTACTTCGCCCTGCTTAACTTGCATCGATGAATAATACAGCTTTGGTAATGACATTGATTTCTCCTACAAACCTTATTGATGAATGCGTCATTTTCATACCAAAAACTAATTATCCACGTGCAAATCAGATTTATGTTAACGGGATGTTTTTTCGAGGGAAATAAGTGCCTCGGCGGTTGCATCTTGGATAGAAAGAAACAATGAACGCACTTGTCCTGTTGGGGTTCGCATCGGATTCAGCGTCACGTTCTGGTACATAAAGTTCGCCTGCTGAGTCACAGGACGCACGTTTCGGCACTTAAACAAGTACGGCCTTTGCTGCCAAGTGATGAAGCTGCGACAGCCTAAGTCGTACACAGGTTTGGTCTTGAGTTTAAACCACTCTTGGGGAATCTCTTTAAACACCTCGAACAACGATTTACCAAGTACATCATGAGCTTGCATGCCACTATGATGAGTCATAAACCCGTTCCAGACCTGAATGTTATAGTCACGGTCAATCACGATAAGACCAAGGTCAACGTTTTGCACCATGTCCACCATCCAATGGAACTGTTCAAATTCAGCCGGAAGACTAGACATTAGAAATCCTCCATAAGGTAAGATAACTTGTTGTCGAGTAGCGGAAGTGATTCATCGACAAACATAAATAATAAATCGCAGCGAATCGACGTACTTTCAATGGTATAGCTGACTTCAAACGTCATGGTTTTTTGAAACGATCCCGAGGTATTTTCAATCACCGAGTCAATCGAGATATGTTGCCCTAGTAGAACTGGCGAACTTTGGAAAAAGCGCACTTCCGACTGTTCGCCAAGGCCATTTAAAAACGCGCCCACCAAAATGTTTGACACATCCATCAAAAGCTCCAACTCTTCAAGCTCTTCACTATCGGCAGGCACTTTCATCAGCTTCTTTAAGTCATCGACACTTGAATCGCTGAGCAATACCAGCGCTTCACCGGCAATCCCTTCACCACTAAAACCCTGACATACCCCTGATACTTGATCATTTTCCGCCAAATCACGCAGCGCCATGTGCAGCTCACTGACTTCAAAGATATTGACGTTTGGCAGCGGCAAATTCACAAACACATCAAAATGGCGCGCTAGAGCATCGGCCGCTCGGCCAATCGAGACGTTGGCCACTTCCATATAAATATCACGACGTTTGAGAATAGGCAGTTCGATGCTGGTAGGCGTGATGATGGTCGGGCGACTTTGCGGCTCAACAATGGTGCGTAAAACCTCTTTAAGCACCGTTTGATCTATCGGTTTTTGAATAAAGGCTTTCGCACCGAGCGCCAGCACGCGCTCTTTGGCTTTGGGTTGAATATCACCGGAAACCACGACCACAGGTAAATCAATCTGCCGAGTGTTCAGCGCCTCTAAGGTTTCAAAACCATCCAGCTCTGGCATGGTTAAGTCCAAGAACATCAACTCAAACTCACGACTTTCCAACTGTTCGAGCGCGTCTTTACCGTGAACCGCAAAATGAATGTCAGCGCCAAGCTGAGCAGGAAGAGAACGCGCCATTTGCTTGCGAGCCAACGCCGAGTCATCGCAGATAAGAACAGGGTATGTCATTCCTTGTTACCTTAGCCAACTAGTTAATTAGTTTAAGTGTAACATATAGATAGGTCACTGCATGGCAGCCTGTATAACAAGCATAAAAAAACCTTCCGAAGAAGGTTTTTATTCACCACCGTGATGGAATTATTTCGCCATGTAGATAAGCGATTTGCCCACCAGCCACTCAAGTTGCTTTTTGCTCTCATCACCAAATTGATTCTCAGTGGTTTTGTACAAACGCTCAATACCGTTTGAAGCAAAATCATGCGCAGGCTGCGCAGTCACAATATGGTGGAACAACAAACGCAAAATAGCTAAGAACTGTTGATCGTTCAAAGCTTTCATCCAACTGTCGGTGAAATCTTCGATTTTGTTTTCAAAATCAAGATATTCCACAAACATTCGGAAAATACGTCCATCGAGTGCCGATGTGAAATCCGTCTTTTTCGGAAAGTGATGACTAATACCAGTCCGTGAAACACCTGTCTGTTGACTCAGCGTCGTGTATGACATTTTGTCATAGCCAAGACGAAGAAGCTGATCAACGACTGCGTCCATTATTTTTTGGATGGTAATTTCGGTATCTTCTTTACTACGTTTTGGCATGTTTCTAAGCTCTTCTCTCTGTAAATCCGTAAACTCGAAAAGTGAGTAAATTAATGTTGTATATATGATTATTTTTGTTCATGGTATATACCGAACCGATAACTAATGGCATAGACACATCTAGACGATATGAATTAGTTAAATAGTTCTAACCATGAGGTTGGCATAAGTTAACATAATTTCACTAAATGCATTTGCTTCATGAATGAAACAATCGAACAGTTAGTTGATATTTTAATAATTCGACCGATAATCTTATAAAATTTATTTACTATCAACCCTAATCCGACAAAATGTATTGAACTTTAAGTGCACTATACTTCATATCTTTGAACTAGATCACGTATCTATAAAGTGATTACTCAAAATTTTCAATCACATTTCATTAACATCTGTCAATTAGAAACAGCTAAAAAACCGGCGGTATTTTGTACGATTTCCACATTTTCATAGAATATTGCGAGTGAAACCGTTACCATAACCACACTATTTGTAAGAGGATTAACCAATGATTACAGACCAAGTGAATAATGATGTGTGTGAAGCTTGCGGATGCGCAGGCGAAATGGGTTTTATCATTAAAGAGGGCGACGACGTTGCTGAGGTGTCTGTGTTTGCGCCAAGTGAAGAACAACGCGTGCAAGAGCTGGAAAAATATATTGTTTTAGCGAAACAAGTTTGCGCCAATGTTGAATATGAAACGTCAACAGAAAATGCAGAATCAAATCAATTAAACGCTCGTTTTAAATTTGAAGTTAGTGCCGAAAAATTAATATTTGAGCTAAAATCGCGCTCTATTAGTCGTTAATTTTTAAAAGCGGGCTCAATGTCCGCTTTTTACTTTTTTGTTACGCCGTAATTTATTGACCTTTCCCCCTCCTTAACCAGATACTTAAATCATCAAATTTCATTCATCGCGGTTTTGTTTATGCGAATCTCTATATTAGCTGCACTTTTATTAGGGTTATCGGGGCCTGTTTCTGCTGTTGAGCTTGATATTTACCATATGCTCAATCATTTAGATAATTATGGTAACCTGGATCTTCGCAATAAGCCCTACACTAGCCTGCCAGTGAATACCGTTATCAAAGGGAATTTGAATATCTCTAAAACGCGCTTTGTCGCCCTACCAAAAGGTTTGGATGTACAAGGTAGCTTAGAGGCGGCTAACAGCAGTTTAGCCACTGTGCCTCGCGGGGTGAAAATTAAAGGCTATGCGAATTTTCTTGGCGCTAAGATTGAGAACTGGCCCGCGGGCGTTTCGGTGGGCGGCTATATCAACTTTACCGATACGCCACTGCGTGAGTTGCCACCCGGATTTCACGTTAAAGGCGATTTAAGTTTGGTGCGTACCCAAATTGAAGCGCTACCTGATGGAATCGTCGTCGACGGCAATTTGTTTATCGGCGGCTCAAAACTCACCAAGTTTCCAGACACCATGACCGTCAAAGGCAATATTTTCCTCGGTGGTAACCGTATTAACACCTGGCCAAAAAATCTCACGCTCGGCGGAGCAGTCGCGCCCTAACCGCTTACACATGACAAACCAGCGCCCACGTTCAACATCGAATTTCCACCGCGACAAAAAAGCCCGCATCAAGCGGGCTTTGGTTTTTCTTCGTTTATCACTGCAAGCTTAAGGCTGTGCTTGGTTATGAACCGGGTTGGCATAGCTATCAACCAAGTATTGATGCGCTTCTTGCGGTAGTTGTTCAAGTTTGGCTTGCAGCTTCGCTTTCACCGCGTCATCGACACTAGTATCCCCTGCGGCGAGCAAGTTAATCGGGAACAGTTTGTAGTGTAGATGAATTTGACGGTCGATCTCTTTAGCCAATTGGTCTGCATCTTCATAATCGGCATCGATCACATCGCCAAACGCAACATGAACTCGGCCTTTTTCACCGATGATGCCTTGAATGATGCTTTCGATATCTTCAAACTCGCCTTTTTCGTAACTGCCGTGAGTTGCTTTTTCAAATAGTTCACGCGCTTTCGCCACGTCACAAGGATCATTTTCGTAAGCAATCGAAACCGGCACAATCTTGAGCGTCTTCATATAGTCGCCAAACGCCATTTTCTGTTTGCGACCTTCAACATGAAACATTTTTAGAATCGCGGGATCGGTATAATCGTTACCATCTTTAGCGCGGCCTTCACGCTGCGCGATCCAGACCGAATGTCCGGTATCTAAAGAGTGCTTAATGTAAGAAGAGAGCGTCCCTAGCGCCTTCATCATCTCACGTGGCGCTTTGATAGCCCGTTTGACGATAAAGCTCTTATTTAGGCGCATCAGTTCGGTTGCACACGGCTTTTTAAGCAAATTGTCACCGATGGCGATGCGAACGGTGCGATGATGGCTCATGTGCAAACCGTAATTTACCAGCGCAGGGTCCATGGCGATATCGCGATGGTTAGACACAAACAGATAAGCGGTCTCTTTATCAAGCTTCTCAAGGCCAGAATACGTTACACCTTGGGTGGTTGAGGCAAGTGTCTTGTCCAAGTATTTTTTCACTTCGAGCTGAATCGCTTCAACACTGTTTAATTTGCTCCACTTGAACTTCAAGTAGACTTTAACCAACGGCGACATGATCGCTTTGAACCAAGGCGCATGGTTTTCAAAACGATGATGAAGAATAGCGCTGATGAACTCGTCATCATTGATTAGGCGCTCAATAGCGGCAGGAATTTCGTCGTCGTGATATGGGCGGATCTCAGAATATGGATCGTTGTTCGTTGTCATATGGGGTTACATCAAATAAAAAACGGGCTTATTCTACGCATACTGTCGTCACTTCGCAGCATTATCGATAAATCTTTTAACAAGGTCAGACCAGCAAAACTTGAATCCGTTCCACCTTCTTGGCTTTTTGTTGCTTTGGCGTTACCCTTAGCGCCTCATTTTGTTCGAGGTTTCCATGCACTACACCATTTCCCATACCACCGAGCGCCATGATTATTTAAGCGCCACGCCGCGCAGGCGCACATTCAAACATCAATTGCTGTTGGTAAGAAAAGGCTTAGTGCTGTGCCGTTTGGGTAAAATGGAATACGCTCTACAAGCAAAACAAGCCCTATGGCTACCGTTTGACTGCTTAACCAGTTTAACCTTCTTTCCTGAATCTCACATAGAAAGCGTAGAAATATCAAGTCGTTCGAGCGCTTTACTGCCGTCACAAGCCGGATACGTGACGTTGAGCCCATTAGCCACGGCGTTACTTGATAAATTAGCGCACACAAAACAACCAGATGCGCGTCAGCGATTACTGGCGGTACTGCTTGACGAAGCGCAAAGCTGGCATCCTCATCTCAAAGCAGACGAGTTTACCAAAGCCATCGCCGAGTGGCGCAAATATCCCAAAGCTTTGCCTAAAGAGATTCAACTTGGCCTAACTGTGCGCGAAAGCCAAAAACGCCTGCTATCGGGTGCGGCGCTTGAACAAGTGGTCGATGAACTGTTTAACGGCGACATGCAAACCTATCAGCAGCTTTGCCAATTAATGCTCGCTAAAGACGCCTAACCTTACAGCGAATATACAAAAGCAAAAAGAGCCCATGATGGGCTCTTTTGGTATCAAGCAATGACTTGGCTTAAAACACCAGTAACACGCTCTGCCCCGCCGCTAACGTAAACGCCAGCTTTCCACCTTGAGCCTTATATTGCTTGCCGCTCAACAGGTCTGTCGCATTTTGGTTAGCGCTAACATCAAGTTCTGCATCACGACAAGATTTATTCAACGCGACGATGCCTTTATCGCCGCGCGCAAACACTAACAAATCATCACTGGCTTCCAACACCTGCATGTTTTGACCATGAACATGGTTATGAAAAGCAATTTTGGCTTTCATCTCGGCGCTGCACCAAGCATCCTGCCAGCGAGGCGCAGCGTTTTTATCTTTAAAGCCACTTGGGTCAAGGTCGGCATAAATCAGCGGCACGCCGCCGTCACGTCCCAAAATATAGCTGTATGCTAACGCCTCTTGAGCCTCGGTCATCACCAAATTGGAGAAAACATCGTTATTCGGAATGTCATGAGTGATGGCAAAGGTAATGGCGCGATGCTGCGACAGCGCCAAGCCAAAACAATATGGGTCAATTAATGCGGTCAAACTGCCCTTAGGCTTCAACGCATCAAACAAGGTTTGAAACAGCGGAAAATCGTAGGCACCAAGATGGGTTTGCGACAAGAATGGCTGCAAGAACAATTCATACTCGGCTTTAGTTGCGCCACCATCGGTAATGATCTCGCCAAAAATATGCACATCTGACACGATATCTTCAGTCCACACTTTCTGCAGGTGCCCTAATGTCATGTGTTTGGCTGCATCAATACGAAACCCTTTCACGCCTAATGCTTTGAGCGCGTTAAGATACTCTCGCTGCATCGCAACCACATGTGGGTTGTCGCTAAGGGTTGGCAGGCCGGGATCATGGTCTCCGCCACTAATGCGCCCATTTTGCACTTGCCAGATATCTTCCCAATCCTTGATGCCAAACGCTTCAACAAAGTCGTCGGCTTGGAACAAAGGCTCGCTCAAATCGCCAAACAGGCGCTGCTGCTGAAAGTAATCGCTGCGTTTTGCGTATTCTTGTAACTGGGTAGCACTTGGGTACTGTAAATCGCTGCGCTGCGCCGATTCATTCGCCATGTGGTTAAACACCACATCCACATAGACCAAAATATCAAACGCTTTAAGCGCTTCAATCATCGCAGTCAAATCTTGCTTATTGCCCAATTGATTGTCGATGACACGATAGTCTTGGGGCTGATAGCGCTGCCACCACTGAGTGCCCTGCTCACTTTTATACGATGCCATTGCCGGCGAGACCAACACCGATTTGTAGCCCATTGCTGCAATTTGCGCGGCGCGTTCTGTCACCAGCGCATAAGGCCAGTCGAACGCATGTAAAATGACGTTAGAATGCGTAACCAAGTTCATCTTATCCATCCTCTTAGCCGCGCCCGTTTGAGCACGTCTCCACCATCATAGAATTTCATCGCGCTTAATTATAGAAGCGTGATGCACAATGCCTTCCCCCTTGGGCAAATATTTAAAGGTGTAGATAAAAGGCGTAGAAACAGGCACACTCGTCGTTTGGTTTATGAAATTTATGGCGATCAGCTATAGTTTTATAATGGCAAAACAAGTGAGGTTCCTATGTCTAAAGTTCGAATCGATATTGTCTCTGATGTGGTCTGCCCTTGGTGCATCATTGGCTATAAACGTTTAGAAAAAGCCCTATTTGAGCTCAAGGCTGAGCAAATCGAGGCTGAAATACATTGGCACCCATTTGAGCTCAACCCGGCGATGAAAGCCGAAGGGCAAAACCTTCGTGAGCACGTCAACGAAAAATACGGCAGCAGTGAGCAAGCCAGTCGCTCAGCTAGGGAAACCTTAACCGAACTCGGCCAACAAGTGGGTTTCGACTTTCAGTTCAACGATGAAATGCGTATCTACAACACGCGCAAAGCGCATCAACTGCTGATGTGGGCGCAACAAGAAAACCGTCAGTTCCAGCTCGAAATGGCGTTGTTTAAAGCCTATTTTTCCGACAACAAAGATGTCAGCGATGAAGCGATACTGCTTGAGATTGCCCAGTCAGTTGGCATTGATAGCGACACAGCAAAGCGAGTGTTGGAAGATGAAAGCTGGGCGGAAACCGTGGCATCGACCGAGCAGCAATGGCTTGAAGCAGGAATCAACGCCGTTCCGGCATTGATTTTCAATAAAAAGCATTTAGTGTCCGGGGCGCAGCAAACGCACCATCTAGTGCAAGCGCTGCGCGAAGTGGCAGCGCTTGAAGAAGAGTAAAACCTTGAAGAAAAGTAAGACTTAGTGAGCACTCGGTTTGAGTTTGGCAATCACAGTCACAATCGCGACGATGATAAGCCCGGCAATCAAACCAATCACACCGTTTAGAATCGCAGGCAGTAGCGCTGTGGCAAACGACAAATTCGGCAACTGCATCACAATCGGTTCTACCCAGTGATGAATCAGCGGAATGTTGTGAACGATAATCCCGCCACCGACGAGGAACATGGCTAAGGTGCCGACAAAAGTCAGTACGCGCATAAACTTAGGTGCAAAGGTAATCAAGCCTTTGCCTAACACCGACAATATGCCCTTCCCTTGTGAACGGCGCTCTAGATAAAAGCCCAAATCGTCGAGTTTGACGATGCCCGCTACGATGCCATACACACCCGCCGTCATAACCATGGCAATCAAACTGACCACGATGATTTGAGTTAAAGTTGAGCTTTCTTGCACGGTACCAAGCGCAATCACAATGATTTCCGCTGAGAGAATAAAATCGGTGCGAATCGCGCCTTTGATTTTTTTCTTCTCATATTCTTCAACCGACATTTTGCCGAGCACTTTGGTGTGCTCCTGCTCTTTGTCTTCACTATGAGCATCATCGTGGTGAAACAGCTTCTCAAGGACTTTTTCTGCACCTTCAAAGCATAAGAACGCGCCACCAAGTACCAAAAGCGGCATGATCAGCCACGGAATGAACGCACTGATTAATAGCGCGGCTGGCACCAAAATAAACTTGTTGCGAAACGAACCTTTGGCCACACCCCAGACCACTGGTAATTCTCGCTCCGCGGCAACACCGGTTACCTGCTGCGCATTAAGCGCTAAATCATCACCAAGCACACCGGCGGTTTTTTTAGCGGCGACTTTCGACATCAAAGCGACGTCATCTAATACAGTGGCGATATCATCAAGTAAAGTGAGTAGACTGGCTCCGGCCATTAAATTGTTCCCAGAATAATTGTACCAAACGCGCAATGTAACATTTCAAATGTAGAACACCAATCGCTGCATGGTTAACACTGGGTAAAAATCTCATTGCCACACCAGAGTTGCACTTGTGATATGCGCGCTTTATCCTTGCTGATTCAGCGTATCCAACAGTAAGAACCTATCATGACCACAGTTTCAAGATTCTACCCTATCGGCACACCAGGTACGCCGTGGGGCGAGCAAGAACGTCAGCAGTGGCGCACACAGATTGAAAAAAAACGCGACTACCACACCGAAGTGGTAAGTAAGATTCAAGCGCTCAGCGACCAGTTCGACATCGAGCAATATGGCGAAATCTCCTACCACCCCGAGCGCCTCCCTCTGTTTTGTTTAAAAAGTAAAGATTGGAGTGCAGACAAACCCGTCGTGCTGATTACTGGCGGCGTACATGGTTATGAAACCAGCGGCGTTCACGGTGCACTGCTGTTTTTAGAGACCGAAGCCCAGCGCTACACACAGCACTTTAACCTATTGGTCGCGCCTTGCGTCAGCCCGTGGGGATACGAAATCATCAATCGCTGGAATGCACTGGCACTTGACCCAAACCGCTCGTTTTATCCAAACTCGCCAGCGCAAGAGTCAGCGAATTTGATCGCTTTAGTGGCGAGTATTGCCGAGACAATTTTGGTTCATTTTGATCTGCATGAGACCACCGACAGTGACGAACAAGAGTTTCGACCAGCGCTGGCCGCGCGAGATGGTTTAGACTTTGAACCTGGCAGCATTCCTGACGGTTTTTACACCGTGGGAGACAGCGCCAAGCCGGTGCCAGAATTTCAAAAAGCGGTGATTGATTCGGTGCGCAAAGTGACTCACATTGCCCCTGCAGATGAGAACAACCAAATCATCGGCTCGGATGTGGTGCAAGAAGGCGTCATCAATTACGCGATGAAAGAACTTGGCCTGTGCGGCGGCGTGAGCGATTGCCAATACGGCACCACCACCGAAGTCTACCCGGACAGCCCGAAAGTCAGCGCCGATGAGTGCAATCGCGCTCAGGTTGCCGCGATTATCGGCGGGTTGGATTACGTACTGAGCAAGCTCGACTAAAAATTAAAGTAACTTGTTTTTATATTGCTCCGGGGTCAGCCCGGAGTATTTTTTAAACATCGCAATAAACGGGCTGGCTTGGTGATAACCAAGCGTAAACGCTACTTCCTTCACGGCATGACCACTGCGAAGCAGTTCCATCGAATACAAATAACGCACTCGAAGTCGCCACTCGGTAAAACTCATACCAAGCTCAGACTGACAATGACGCGCCAAGGTGCGCTCTGTGGTGTGTACTTTTTGCGCCCACTCTGCAAGGCTGGTTTCATCGACTGGGTTCTCTTCCACAAATGCCAATATAGGCGCCAAATATTTGTGCTCGCTGGACGGTAAAAAATGCAGCTGAGTGTCTTGCGTGGCGAGCTGATCAATCAATACTCGTACTAAACGTTTATCGGCTTCCGAGCGTGCAATATTGATCTCGCGCTGGCGAAAATCATCGATGATCGCCGACACAATCGGCGTGATTTTGATAAGGCTGGTACGCGCAGGGAAAGTCGAAGACAGTTTAGGGCTGATATTTATCGAGCAGTAAGACAGCGGCTTGCGGTTAAAACTGGTGTGTTCGACCCCTGCCGGAACCCAAATTGCCAAATGTGGCGGCGCCAAAAAACGAGTGTCTTGGGCGTTCATTTCCAAAATGCCGCCACTTATCAGCTGCACTTGTCCCCAAGGATGGCTATGTAAGCGAGTCTCGGTGTTAGACAAAAACGCTTCAAAGTTCATAAACACATCGGATGGCGCTTCATCAATCGCCAGTGATGGATGCAAATGTTTAGCCGATTTTCTCATCAAAACGCCCATCAAAAAATGTCGCTTTATCGACATATCATTTCAAACAGACTTTGAGATTATCATCCTCAGTGATAAATGCCTAGCCGCGAAACGCCGCGATCAATAACCCACCCTGCCAATTCAGTACCCGTAACTCTAGCTAACCCCTTTCGTCTACGCATTGATGTTCGTTTTGCATGCGCGTTTATGTGAATAGCGGCATGAAACGAACATAAAGGTTCATAAAAGCGGCCATAAGATTGGCATTTGCCCCATCAAACCGTAGACTAAAGCGAGATTGAATTTAGGGACAAAAATCGTGAAAGCCATTAAGCGCCACAAAGAGATTATTGAATTAGTTCAAACACATGGATTTGTCAGCACCGAAGAGTTGGTTGAGCGTTTTGACGTTAGCCCACAAACCATTCGCCGCGATCTCAACGAATTGGCCGAAGCGAACAAACTGCGCCGAAACCATGGCGGCGCAACCATCACATCAAGTTCGGAGAACTCCTCCTATCACACTCGCCAAGTGTCGCAGCAAGGCGAAAAAGAAGCGATAGCTCAAAGCCTGGCTGAACATATTCCCGATGGCGCAACCTTGTTTATCGATATTGGTACCACACCAGAAGCGGTTGCACGCGCGCTGGTTAAACGTCATAACCATTTACGGATTGTGACCAACAACATTAATGTCGCGACGATTATGATGGCGAAACCGGACTTTAAAGTTATTTTGGCTGGCGGTGAAGTGCGCAATAAAGATGGCGGCGTCACCGGCGAAGCGACGTTAGATTTTATCTCCCAGTTTCGCCTCGACTTTGGCATTTTAGGCATCAGCGGCATCGATTTTGATGGGTCATTACTCGATTTCGATTACCACGAAGTGCGGGTTAAACGGGCGATCATTGAAAATAGCCGCTGTGTATTTCTTCCGGTCGACCACAGTAAATTTGGCCGCAATGCAATGATAAAACTTGGCTCAATGGCCGATGTCGACCTTGTCATCACCGACCAAGCTCCGCCCAAGGAAATCGAACAGTTTGCCAAAATCCACGACATCACCCTGCAAGTCACAGGTTGATACCTACAGACACGAAACTCAGCTAAACGCCTTTCCGTATTCGATAAAAAACGCCTTGGTTAAACAAGGCGTTTTTGGTTGCTTTCAAGCGTAATGGCGTTTAATCAATACTCACATCCAAATCGCTGACGGGTATACAACAGCAGGCAAAAGCACTGCCTTGTGGGGCGCTTTGCAGTGCAGGCACATCGGTTTGATCCACCGCGCCAGATTTAACTTGCACGCGGCACGCGCCACATAACCCAGCGCGACAACTATTCGCAATCGCAATGCCGGCATCTTCCGCTTGCTCAAGTAGCGTTGATTGATTATCACCATTAAAGGTTTGACCATTTACGGTTAACGTCAGAGCTTTGTAGGGCTTGGGCGTACCACGCGCGGCGCCAAACGCTTCTTGGTGGTAATTGGCTTCTGGCAATCCTTTCTTAAGCATCAAGTTTTTGGCTTTGGTCATAAACCCATCAGGGCCGCAAACAAACACCTGACGCGAGGCCAAATCAGGAATTTGCTTGATATGCGATAGTGACAAGCGCCCTTTTAACCCAGACCAATCGTTCGGTGCTTGAGTCAAACAGATGATCACTTGCAGCCCCGAATGCTGGCTTTGCAACGCTTCAATTTCATCAAGGCAAGGAATGTCCTCAACCGAGCGACATTGATGATAAAACACCACGTCATCAATTTGCTGATGGTCGGCTAAGTAGCGCAGCATCGACAGCATTGGCGTCACGCCGCTGCCCGCTGAAAGCAGCAATAACGGCGACTGGCTTTGAGTATTGAGATGGAAAGAGCCATCTGGCGTTTGCGCCTCTAACTGAGCGCCGACTTGCAAATGGGTACTGAGCCAATTAGACATCACACCGCCATCTAAACGTTTAACTGAAATGGCCAAACGTCCCGGGCGAGACGGGCTTGATGACAAGGTATAACGACGGGCGATTTTTTTGCCTTGATCGTCAATTTCAATCGGCAAATGTTGGCCTGGCTGATAATTAGGTAGCGTGATACCCGGCGCGGGTTCTAACCAGTAAGTGATGAAATCACGGGCGATCTCTTCGCGCTCGACACAAGTAAGCTTAAAACGCTGTGGGCTATTATCGGCATAGACTTCACGGTCTTTGTATTCCAACACTTCAACCACATCACCGGCTTGAATCATGCCTTCATTGCGCGCCACCAAATTTTGGCCGAAGAATACGCCTCCCGCTTCATTGGCACGAAACTGCGAAAGGGTTTTTAGCGGCTCTAGGTTTTTTCTCAGTTTGCCTTGTTCGACATCGACGGTCGTCAACACGCAGCGCTCACAAGGTTTCAACGCTTCAAATTCAACTTCGCCAATTCGAATCCGCTTCCAGCTGTCTTCATCAAAAGGCGCGCCGCCCGCCACTACTAAATTGGTGCGAAACTGATCCATCGAATGGGTCTCTGGGCTGCGGCGGTTGAGCTCATCCAGCGAAGCTTGGCTAATCACCAGTACCGGATAGCCATCAGCAAAGCTCACGTTATGGCCAAATTTATCGCGCACGCGATTAGACTGCTCACCGCAATAAATCAGCGTCGCCGGTTTCCCGAGAATTTGGCTAAACCAAGCATTGGCTGCGTCAGTGGTGTGGTAAGCGACAAATTGGTCATGCCAAACCGTAGTTTCCACTTCGTCCATCGATAAATCGCTGTAGAGCACCGTTAGACTGGGCATATTCGGCGCGCTAAACACCACCCCATTGCTAAGCAGGCTGGATTTGACCAACACCAATTGCGGATGTTTACGCGCAGTCACCATTTGACCATCAGGCTGAGCAATCATAAAACGGCGGTCAAACGCGAGTCCTTGTTTTTCAACCCAAGATGACGACATAGAGATCCCAGCCACGGATTTGGCTGGATAGACATTAATTTGAGACAGGTATGGCGACGACATGACTTTCCTTGCGATGTAATGATTGTTTGATTGTTATGCCTTGATGATAAAGGAAATTTGCCAGCGTAACAAAGCGTTGATAACCGTGCCACTCCATGGATAGTGAAAATCTTTGCATATCTTTGACGTTAGTGATTTGCGCCTTTTCGCGTTGATGCGGATACTTATCGTCAAATTATCGACATATGTCAAAAATCAATTGGAGCGCAAATGCAAAAGCTTGTCCTCATTTTACTGTGTATTTTTCTTCCGCCACTCGGCGTCGCCTTTGACCGTGGTTTAGGTAAAGACTTCTTTATCAACCTGATTCTTACGCTACTGTTTTTCTTCCCAGGCATGATCCATGCTCTATGGCTGGCTCTGAAATAGCCACTGCCGATAAAACAGGCACCGGCGTCCAATGGTGCTCGCCGCGAAGATAATTCCGCCGAATCAACCAACTGGCCGAAAAAGGGGATGAAATAGCTAGGCTTTTGCTCTATCATCCTGTCGCCTAAACGTAAGCGTTTGCGCAAGCCGCTACGCTTACGTTGGGCTTCAATCCAGTTTGACTATTTTGGTGGGAGCAACAATGACAACATTAACGATTACTCGTCCTGACGATTGGCACGTTCACTTACGCGATGGGGATGTGTTAAAAGACACCGTTCGTGATATCAGCCGCTACAATGGCCGCGCGCTTATCATGCCAAACACCGTCCCTCCTGTAACCACCACTGAACTTGCTTCCTTATACCGCGATCGCATTACCACCCATCTTGATAGCAACAGCCAATTTCAGCCTTTGATGGCACTGTATTTAACCGACAACACGACTCCAGATGAAATTCGCAAAGCCAAGCAATCTGGCTTAGTGGTAGCGGCCAAACTTTATCCTGCGGGCGCAACCACCAATTCAGATTCAGGTGTTACTGACCCGAAAAATATCTACCCCGTCTTTGAAGCGATGCAAGAAGTCGGCATGCTGCTTTTGGTTCATGGCGAAGTGACCCACCACCAGATTGACATTTTTGACCGCGAAAAGGCATTTTTGGACAACGTCCTTGCACCGATTGTGAATGATTTTCCAAAACTTAAAATCGTTCTTGAACACATCACCACCGCCGACGCTGCGCAGTTTGTCGCTCAAGCCAATGAAAACGTCGCTGCGACCATTACTGCCCATCACTTGCTGTACAACCGCAACCACATGCTGGTTGGTGGCATTAAACCGCACTTTTACTGCTTGCCAATCCTAAAGCGTAATACTCATCAGCAAGCTCTAATTGAAGCGGCGACCAGCGGCAGTAAAAAATTCTTCCTTGGTACTGATTCCGCGCCTCACGCCAAACACCACAAAGAAAGTGCCTGCGGCTGTGCTGGTTCATACACCGCACATGCAGCGCTCGAGCTTTACGCAGAAGTGTTTGAGCAACAAGGCAAACTTGAAAACCTTGAAGCGTTCGCTAGCCACAATGGCCCAGATTTTTATGGTCAGCCACGCAATAGCGATACCGTCACTTTAGTAAAAGAGAGTTGGAGCGTGCCAGAGAGCATGCCGTTTGGTGGCGATATCGTGGTACCAATTCGCGCGGGCGAAACGGTGCAATGGAAGGTTGAAGCCTAAGCTGTCTCATTAATGAAACAACAAACCGTTGACTAACGGTTAAATAACACTCAGACCTCGCTTGGCGGGGTCTTTTGTTTTGGGCTTAAAATTTGTCAGATTTTTCAACAAGCTCCAGGGCGATTCCTACAGCCTAATTTCAGCATGCGTTGATAATCCAAAGTTGATCACACCTTCACCCTGACTACAACAGAAGTTGGTCACATTATTTTGCAACTCACCCCTCTATACTAAATTACAGTATGAAGTTCTGGGGAAATATTATGTCTGCATTCAAATCTCAATTTTTAGACACCAACGCGACCACACCAAAAGACCAAGATCATGTCACTCTCTCGGTGGTGGCCCCCTACTTCAAAAAAACGCAAGCATTACCGATTTTCCACCAGCGCCTGACTGACGTACTCGATACACTGAATATCCACTCTGAAATTATCTACATCGACGATGGCAGCAGCGACGAAAGTACCGAGTTAGTCAAACAATTCAGCGCCAATAAAAGTCGTATCCGCTGCATTTCGCTGAGCCGTAATTTTGGTAAAGAGTCCGCCATGAGCGCCGGGCTTGCCCATACCCAAGGTGATGCAGTGATCCTGCTAGATGCGGATTTGCAAGATCCACCAGAGCTGATTCCACAAATGCTTGAGGCTTGGTCACAAGGTTATGATGTGGTGAATATGCAGCGTTCGGTGCGCCACGGCGAAAGCTGGTTTAAGCGTTTCTCAGCGGCGAGCTTTTACAAGATCCTGAACTTCGTGTCGAAAATGAATGTGCCTGAAAACGTTGGTGATTTTCGTTTGCTCAGCAAAACTGTGGTTTCGCACATCAACTCTCTGCCGGAAAAAAATCGGTATATGAAAGGCATTTTTTCTTGGCCAGGCTTTAAACAAACTACTTTGCAATTTGAGCGTGACCCGCGTTTGTGCGGCATCACCAAGTGGAACTACGTTAAGTTATTTAGCCTGGCAATGGACGGTTTGACCTCGTTTTCAATCAGTCCGCTACGTATCGCGACCGTACTTGGCGGCCTGACAGCGTTCGCTGTGTTTGCTTTCACAGTATTTACCTTACTCAGTACCCTAATTAACGGTGCGCCGCTGATGGACGTGTCATGGTTTATCGTCGCCCAATTTGGTTTTGGTGGCATCCAATTACTGTGTATCGGATTGCTTGGCGAGTATGTAGGGCGAATCTTCGTCGAAACCAAGCAGCGTCCGGTTTATTTGGTCGACACTGTGTTTGATAAACCGGCCAAAGCCAACACTCCAACTCACGAAGCCACTATTTAAATAATTTTTAAAATAAATTAGCTAAGTTTAAAAACAAAAAAGCCAGTCGCTATGACTGGCTTTTTTCATCGCTTAGTAAGTTAAGCGGCACAGATTAATGAATTGGCACACCCGGTTTGGCGTTGTACTGACCAAAGTACTCTTCAAGAATCTCAGGCGTTAACTTGCCCTCTTCTTCAAGCTGTTTAAGCTTGGCGGCAATGGCTTTTTGTTCTTCAAGCGACGGCAGTTTTACTTCCGCCTCTTGAGACACTTCTTCGCCCATCGCTTCGAGTTCTTTTTCAAAATCATTCATGATTCACTTACCTTAAATCTTCTGAAACTGGCGCTAAGTGTAACCACTTCACGCCCGTTATGCCAGACGCCAGATCAAAGCAGCGCGCGAGGGCTAAAGCTTAAAGCTGCCAACCATGCGATCCAGACGCTGAGACAAATCTTTAAGCTCCAAACTTGCCGCCGCCAACTCTTCAGCTGTGGTGGTGGTTGCTTGGTTGATCATATTGATCTCTTCGATATTCTCATTAATCGCGTGTACCACGGTAGATTGCTCTTCGGTCGCGGTTGCCACTTGAGTGTTGCGATCCGAAATATCGTGAATACGCTCAGAGATACTCAATAGCACCTGAACCGCTTCATCGGATGCATCCACACCTTGATGGGTAATCTGAATGCCAGACTCCATCGCTTTTACCGCATCACTGGCATCGGTTTGCAGCTGGTTGATCATGGTTTGAATTTCATCGGTCGATTGCGCGGTGCGACTGGCCAAATTACGTACTTCATCCGCCACAACCGCAAAACCACGGCCTTGCTCACCAGCGCGCGCGGCTTCAATCGCTGCATTGAGTGCCAGCAAATTGGTCTGCTCAGAAATGCCGCGAATCACATCCAAAATAGAACCAATTTCTTGGGTGGTCGATGCCAATTGAGTCACCACTTGACCGGTATTTTCGATGTCGGCCGCCAAACGTCCAATCGCATCTTTGGCGGTATTCACTACGTTTTGACCCGTAGTGCTGCTTTGTGATGCCTGATTCGCCGTTTCCGCAGCAGTTGCCGCATTCGATGCAATCTCACTGATGGTGGCGCCCATTTCATTGATCGCAGTCACCACTTGAATGGTCTGGTCACGCTGAGTCTGACTGTTGTCGTGGGTAATCGTTGCCTTACTTGACACACCGTCAGCTGCCGATTGCAGCGCATGACTGGTTTCCGCCACCTCTTTCATTGACTGATGAATCTTCTCAATAAAGCCATTAAAACCGGCAGAAAGCTCTGCGATTTCATCATGGCCGCTGACTTCAATTCGCTGTGACAAATCGCCGTCGCCTTTACCCAAATCTGAGAAACGGCGCGCGAGCGCTTTGATCGGATTGGTGATGCTGTTCGCAAGGAACACGCCCATCAAAATAAACAGCGCCGCCACTACAATGGTGATAAGCATCATTTGCTGGCCGACCGCATTTAAATCAGCAAACACTTCATCAACAGGCACAACGCCGACGACAAACCAGTCCATAGTTGGAATGTATTGGCTGGCGACGAACACTTGCTGGCCGTTAAAGTCGGCTTTAATCATATTGAAAGACGACTTATTGAGTAGTTGGCTAGCATTGGCGCCATACAAGCTTGGCAACGTTTTTTTCACCTGCTCTTTGTGGCTATGAATCTGAATTTGGCCTTTGGCATCCGCAAGGAACACAAAGCCGGTTTTTTCTATTTTAAAACCGTTGAGCAGCTTAACCATGTCATCCATTGATTTCGACACCCCGGATAAACTAAAGCCGCTGACGTCTTGGTAGTTAGCGAACATCTTCACTTCACCGCTTGGCTCTTGGAACATGCTGACCATGGTCGTATTGCCTGACTGGGTAAAACCAAAGAACCAGCCGTCTTGGCTGCGGGTCAACTGGCGCAAAAAGCCATTTTGATTCCAATAATAAGCGGTATTGCGGTTTGCAACCGAAGCATCATTTAAATGGTACTGCGCGCGAACGTTATTAAGCTGCTTCACCAACTTGGCTTCCGCGGTCGGGTCAACATCGTCAGTTTTGATCACCTCTTTGATGAATTCGTTGCTTGCCAATTGCTCGGCAGCCAACAGTAGCTGATTCACTTGGTTATCAATATCGTTTTCGATTTGATGAAGCATCGAAGGCAACTGAATGTTGACCAGACGATACTCCAACACGTCTCTGGCGGTTTTTTGCGCCATGAGACCGACAATTACTGTCGAGGCCAACACGGCGAAGGTGATCCCTGCGACCACTTTTTGTTTTATGCTGAGAGAACTAAGTTTTAGCATGCATTCTGCCCCAATTTAGAAAATGCGCTGGTGAAAATTTGAGATTTATTATCGGCTGTAAAATAAATAACTTTACCGAATATCAGCCCTTTCTATACTAAAAGTTTATTTTATCAAACAACTTTATGACCAACTCGATTCACATCGCATCTGACTATGGCTTAAAAATTTGATTTTCGTCCCAGCAAAATGGGCGAAAACGCAGAAATAATCCCCTGAATTTGCTCGCTTTTATTTACGTTAAGCGTATATTGTAACCGTTGAGAAACGTGACAGTGTATTGTTAAGAACACTCAACTGTTCCAACCAGTTAAAAAGCATTTGTCATGGATTTAATCGGTTAAAAATTAAGCAATCACATCGCTAAAGTGTGATCTTAGGGAACTTTTCATCTTCACTGACTCTAAACCTGATAAAAACAGGAGAACCCCAGCAATGAAGTCATCACTCCTTCAACAGCTTGAAGAGTATTTGAATCATCAGGTGATTGGCCAAACCGAGCTTGTCAAACAACTGTTAGTTGCTCTGTTAGCCGATGGACACATTTTGGTTGAAGGCCCGCCAGGGCTGGCAAAAACTCGCGCAGTCAAATGCCTAGCCGACTGCATTGAAGGGGATTTTCATCGCGTCCAGTTCACTCCTGACCTGTTGCCAGCGGATCTCACTGGTACCGACATTTTCCGCCCGGAAACTGGGCAATTTGATTTCCAACCAGGACCGATTTTTAACTCGTTACTGCTTGCGGATGAAATCAACCGCGCGCCAGCGAAAGTGCAAGCCGCCATGCTAGAAGCCATGGCTGAAAAGCAGATTACCGCAGGTCGCAAAACTTATCCGCTTCCTGAGCTGTTTTTAGTCATGGCGACGCAAAACCCGATTGAGCAAGAAGGCACCTACCCGCTGCCTGAAGCTCAACTTGACCGCTTCTTATTGCATTTGGATGTCGATTATCCGGATGCAGAGAGCGAGCTGGCGATTTTGCGCCTCAATCGCGGTGAAGCCAAAGGCGAACAGCCTTTGAGCACGCCAAAACTGACCCAACAAGACATTTTTGCTGCGCGCAAAGAAGTGTTGGATATCCATATGGCAGAGCCGATTGAGCAATACATTATTCGCTTAGTAATGGCGACGCGCGAGCCGACCCAATACGATGACACGCTGGCGAAATGGATTAACCTTGGTGTCAGTCCACGTGCCACCATCGCACTGGACCGCTGCGCTCGCGCTCACGCTTGGTTATCTGGTCGTGATTTCGTTTCCCCAGAAGATATTCAAGCCATGGCGTTTCCTGTATTGCGCCATCGCATTTTGCTTAGCTATCAAGCGCAAGCAGAAGGCATTCACGCCAATCAGGTCATCAGCCGTCTGCTTTCCTTAGTTGGCAGCGCGTAATTGGGTGAAGCATTGATGTCAAACGAGACGTTGACGTTACCGGATTACGCAAACGGCGTCACCCTGTGCCTAGAAGAACTGCTGGCGTATAAACAGCAAGCGGTTCGTTGGTTGCCCCCAGCAAAAAGTTTGTGGGCAACCGTGCTTGGCCAGCATCAAAGCCGTCAGCTAGGACGCGGTATGGACTTTGCCGAAGTTCGCCAATACCAAGCCGGCGATGACATTCGTAGCATCGACTGGCGCGTCACGGCTCGCACCGGTAAACCTCACACCAAGTTGTTTACCGAGGAAAAAGAAAAGCCCGTCATGTTGTACATCGACCTGACGCGCAGCCTATTCTTTGGCTCAACCTATCTCTTGAAGTCAGTGCAACTCGCTCATATGGCGAGCTTATTGGCGTGGCTGTCGCTGGCACAAAAAGATCGCATCGGCGCGGTTATCGATACCGGTGATGCACTGCTTGAACTTAGACCCAGCAACCGAAATCAAGGCCCGCTGGGTATTATTCAGCAGCTCATTACGGTGCACAATCAGCGCCTTGAACAACCCCACCATCAGGCACCTATCTCGTTTGAGCGAGCCTTAACCACGCTCAATCGGCTGTGTCCTAAAGGCAGTGAGATCATACTGTTAAGTGATTTTACTCGTTTTGAACCCCAGCATGACGCACTGATTGGTCAATTACGTCAACATAACCGTGTACGCATGGTCCAGTTTTGGGATCCGCTGGAACATGGAACCACCAATTTTCGGGGAGTAGAGCAAGTTTCAGACAGTTTTACCACTCAATGGTTAGACTTCGCTTCAAAACAGACACGAACAGTCTTGGCTAATAGCTTCCAAGCGCGCCAAGACGCGTTAAAATCGACTGCGTTATCACATGGAGTGTCCTTTTCAGCCATCTCCAGTGCAAGCCCCTTATTACAACAATTATTCGGATAACGTCGAATGACAGAAAATCAAAATGAATCGCTATTACCATTAAGCTCCCTTCATCTTCCAGAGGTGCCGTCATGGTTTCCTCTCGCATGGGGATGGTGGGCCTGCTTTTTTGCAGTGGTGGCAGCGGTATTTATCGTTTATTTTATCGTGCGCTGGAAAATCAAACGTCTGGCACCGAAAAAAACCGCGCTGAAGATGTTGGCTAACACCAAAGAACCTTCCAGTGCGATTGAACTCCTGCGCCAAGCGGCGTTGTGTTATTACCCACGCGAAGACATGGCGGCACTCACCGGTAAGCCATGGTATGTGTTCTTGGACCGTCAAATTGGTAAAACCCTGTTTGAACGTAATCAAGAACGCTGGCAGCAAGCGCTTTACACTCGTGAACCAGTTGAACAGGCTCATGAGCTGGTTGAAGACTGCATCTACTGGGTAGAAAACGCGTTGCCGCCAAGAAAAGGGGGAGCAAGACGTGGCTAATATCGAGTTCGTTTGGTGGTGGATGTTGTGCTTGATTCCACTACCATTCGCGATATACAAACTGCTTCCTTCTACGCAACATCGCTCTCCTATCTATCTCCCTGCGCTACCAAAGGCAGGGAGCGGAAACCGTCCCAAACAAGGGCTGATAAAACTGCTCACTGCTCTCGTCTGGCTATTTCTGCTGGTTGCCGCTGCGCGCCCAGTGTGGTTTGGCGACCCAATCACCGCAACCCCCAAACACCGCGACTTAATGTTGGTGGTTGATTTATCGTCTTCCATGTCCCAAGAAGACATGCGTCAAGGTGATGAGTACATTGACCGTCTAAGCGCCGTTAAACAAGTACTAAGCGAGTTTATCAAAAAACGCCAAGGTGACCGCCTAGGCTTGGTGCTGTTCGCCGATCACGCCTACTTGCAAACCCCACTGACCCTTGACAGACACACCATCAGCGAGCAATTACAGCGCACTATTTTGCGTCTTATTGGTAATCGCACCGCGATTGGTGAAGGCATTGGCCTTGCCACTAAAACCTTTATCGACGGTGATGCGCCGCAGCGGGTGATGATCCTGCTCAGTGACGGCTCAAATACCGCCGGGGTTTTAGACCCGATTCAGGCGGCGAAAATTGCCAAGAAATATCACGCCACCATTTACACCATAGGTGTCGGTGCAGGCGAAATGACAGTACGCGGGCTACTGATGGATCGCACCATCAATACCGCTCAAGACCTCGACGAAGATACCTTAAAGCAGATCGCCAACATCACTGGCGGCAAATATTTCCGTGCTCGTGATAGCCAAGATTTGGCCAATATCTACGACACAATTAATCAACTAGAGCCTGTCAGTGTCGCCAACCAAACCTGGCGTCCACAAACCGAATGGTTTGGTCTCCCTCTCGCACTCGCTCTGATCCTGTCTGTTTTGTTGGCCGTTATGCGGAGGAATCATGTCTGATTTTCTTTTCCTCTATCCCAAAGTACTGTTTGCATTAATTCCCGTTGCCGCCTTGCTTTTGTGGCTAAGGCTCAGACGTAAAAATCACACTCTAATTGCCCCGCATATTGCCAAAGCCATGGGGCTAAACAGCACTCAAACTGCGCCCGCACTACTGAAAGCGGCGGCGCTATTTTGGGTGATTGGGGTGATTGCTCTCGCAGGCCCCAGTTGGCAACACGCTAAGCGCCCGAGTTATCAAAGCGGCAGCGCGCGCGTACTGGTGATGGATATGTCACTGTCGATGTTCGCCACCGACATCAAGCCAAACCGTCTGACCCAAGCACGCTATAAAGCCATCGATTTGCTTAATCAATGGCGCGAGGGAACCACAGGGTTGGTCGCCTATGCCACCGATGCTTATACCATTAGCCCAATGACCAGCGACACTCAAACCATCATCAACCAAGTGCCGAATTTATCCCCCTCAATCATGCCCTACCCCGGCGCCAATGCAGCGCAAGGCGTAAGCCAAGCGATTGAGATGATGAAAAATGCTGGTTTGGATTCCGGTGACATTGTGCTGATGACCGATGACATCGACGATAACGAAAAAAATCAGATCAACGACATGCTGAAAGGCAGTCATTGGCATCTATCCATTTTGGGTGTAGGCACCGCATCAGGCGCACCGATTGTGCTGCAAGACGGCAGCTTGATGAAAGACGACGCCAATCAAACCGTCATCGCCAAAGCCAACTTCACCAACATGAATCAGCTGGCGCAAACCGTCAATGGACTGTTTGTACCCATTCAGCTCGACAGCAAAGACGTCAACAGCATTATTCATTTCACCAAACACCTGCAAACCAAAGCCAGTAAAAATCGCGACCAAAATGTCGACGAAGTGATCAACAACGGCTACTGGTTCGTGCTTGTGTTGCTGTTACCAGCACTACTACTGTTTCGTAAAGGGGTCATTTTTGCCCTGCTTTTGACCGCCACACCGTTAATGATGTCAAAGCCTGCCGAGGCAAGCGCGTGGAAAAACCGCGATCAACAAGGTTATGATTTGTACCAATCAAAGCAATATAAGGACGCGCAGCAAACCTTCAACGATCCGGAATGGAAAGGCATTGCTGACTACCAAGCGGGAAACTTTGCTGGCGCCATCGAAACGTTAAAAGGCATCAATACCCCCACCGCGCAATACAACTTAGGCAACGCTTACGCTCAGGCACGTCAGTTTGAGCAAGCGATTGATACCTATGAACAAGTGTTAAAAAACGATCCCAATAACCAAGATGCCAAGCACAATTTGGACGTGGTCAAAAAAGCTCAGCAACAGCAACAGCAACAGCAACAGCAACAGCAACAGCAACAGCAACAGCAACAGCAACAGCAACAAAATCAAAACTCACAAGACCAAAAAAATCAGCAAAATCAGCAAAATCAGCAAAATCAGCAAAATCAGCAAAATCAGCAAAATCAGCAAAATCAGCAAAATCAGGGGCAGAATAAATCCGGCTCAAACCAAACGCAAAGCCAATCACAAGCGCAAAATTCTTCTCAGTCAAAAAGCAGCGCAGAGCCCCAAAACGCCCAAAATGCGGCGCAAAAACCATCGCCTCAGTCATCAGAGCAAAGCGATAAGCAGCGACAAGCAAAAGCGCAATCACGCTCTGACGAGCAACCAAAAAATGACTCGAAATAT
>NZ_FNDD01000047.1 GCF_900100015.1 Vibrio xiamenensis
CAAGACGCTCCACCAACTCGCTAGAGGTAATCACGACTTGTGGCTGGCTGTCTTCTAGTGTGTAGGTCAAACGCTGCTGCGGATAATTAGGGTCAAGCGGTACATACGCCCCGCCCGCTTTGAGCGTTGCCAGAATGGCCACCAATAATGACTCGCTGCGCTCCAGCGCAATCGCCACGCGGCTATCAGGCTCCACGCCTTGCTCGGTCAGCCAATGGGCCAACTGGTTGGCTTTGGCGTTCAGCTCGCGGTAAGTCAAAGTATGGGTCTGATAGGAAACCGCAATGTGCTCAGGGAAAGCATCTACCTGCGCTTCAAAGCGCTGATGAATACATTCAGTCACTGGGTAAGATTGCTTATCGGCGTTAAAATCACCTGTGACTTGTTGCAACTCGTTTGCTGATAGCAGTGGTAAACGGCTCACTCGCTCACTGGGCTTATCCAACATCGCAGCAAGCAATTGCTGCCAGTGCGCGACATAACGCTCAATGGTTTGGCGCTCAAATAGCGCTGTGGCAAAGTTCACATAGCCCTGCAGACGCTGGTCAATTTCATATAGGCCCAGGCTTAAATCGAATTGCGCCGCGTCGCTGCGGCCAAGCAGTGGCGTGACGTCAATTTGCTCCATCGTCGCCAATTGGTCTGGGGTATTATGCAGCGCGAACACCACCTGAAAGACTGGGTTATGCGCCATGCTGCGATTTGGCGCCACCGCATCGACAATCTGCTCAAAAGGCAAGTCCTGATTCGCCTGCGCGGCTAAGGTCGTCGCCTTAACTTGCGCCAACAAATCTGCGCCATTGAGCTCATCTTGCAAACGGACTCGCATCGCTTGAGTGTTAACAAACATGCCGACGATCGATTCCAGTTCAGTGCGCGTGCGCCCAGCGTTTGGCGTGCCAATCACCACATCATCTTGACCGGCCAAACGCGCCATGGTCGCCGCAAAGCTTGCCAGCAATACCATGTACAAACTGCAGTGATGCTGCACGGCAAACGCTTTGGCTTTTTGGGTCAGCGCCGCGTCGAGTTCAATCGCAAATGAGTGTCCGGCGTAATCTTGCTGCTCGGGACGCGGCCTGTCGGTTGGCAAAGTCAGCGATTCGGGAATACCGTGTAATGCGTTTAACCAGTAATCTTGCTGTGGCTTAAGCCAGTCGCCCTGAAAATGCTGTTGCTGCCAATCGGCAAAATCGCCATAGCTGAGCGTTTCACCCAGAACCTCAAGCTCCTCACCATTAAGCAGTTGGTTATACGTCGCGATCAATTGGTTGAGCATCAGTGTGGTTGACCAACCGTCGGTAATGATGTGATGCAAGCTGATGTTGAGAACAAAATCCTCGCCGCCCTGCTCGATAAGCTCAGCTGCGATCAAACCGCCTTGACTCAAGTGAAACTCTGGGTCAACACACGGCGTATCTACGTGGCGGCGGCTGAGCACAAATTGATCATCCGCTGGCATCACCTGTTGAACGGGCTCACCATTGACCACCACAAAACGCGTACGCAGCGCACTATGACGTGCGATCAACGCGCGAAATGCTTGTTCCAGCAGCACGTGGTTTACTGCGCCTTGCAGGCGAATCGAATGGTGTAAGGTGTACGCTTTGCTTGAGCGACTATCGAGCTGCTCCAGTAACCACAAGCGTTTTTGCGCATAACTGAGCGGATAACTGATTGGAGAGGTCAGTGAACGCAGCGGCTGAGCGGTTTGCGGCGTAATGGCAGGTAGCATCGCCGCCGATGTTTCGCTCTCGCCAATGCGTTTTGCCATCGCACTTAAGGTCGGCGAATTAAAGATGTCAGACAGTGTTAGGTCGCGTTCAAAACATTGACGAATACGCGACAACAGTTGCACCGCCAACAGCGAGTGACCGCCAAGGGCAAAGAAACTATCAAACCGACCGACGTTTTGGCCGCCGAGTAAATCTTGCCACAGCGCGGCAAGCTGAGTTTCATCTTCACCGCGCGGCGCAACATAGTGGCTTTGCAGATAGGCCGACGCTTGTGGCGCAGGCAAGGCTTTGCGATCGACTTTACCGTTGGGGGTGAGTGGAATCGCATCAAGCTCAACAAAGGCACTTGGGATCATATACTCCGGCAACGGCTGGCGAATTTGCTCCACTACGTCGCTGATATCAACCGCTTGGTTGTCAGTGCTAAAATACGCCACCAGCTGCGGATCGCCGCTGGCGTTATCTCGAGCCACCACCACGGCTTGCTCGATGCCGTCACACTTGGCAAGTGCGGCTTCGATTTCGCCTAATTCAATGCGAAAACCGCGAATTTTGACCTGAAAGTCGTTACGTCCTAGAAACTCAATATTGCCATCGGCAAGCCAGCGGCCAAGGTCGCCAGTGCGATACATACGTGCGCTTTGGTTATCTTTCAAGCCAGCGCTGTTTAATACTTCAGCATAAAATGGGTCGGGAAGAAAACGCTCAGTGGTGAGATCGTCACGGTTAAGATAGCCGCGCGCCACGCCAGCGCCGCCAAGGTAAAGTTCACCGACTACGCCAGGCGGCACCAACTGCTGATGTTCATCGAGTATGTAAGCCGCGGTATTATTAAGCGGTTTACCGATATGCGCCGCATATCCATCCTCTCGCGCCATCGTGACGAAGGTTGAATAAGTGGTGGTTTCCGAAGGCGCGTATAAGTTGCACAGTTTAGGCACGCGAGTTTGAGCAAACAAACGCTCGGCCAACTCCCGTTTTAGCGGTTCACCGGCGACATTGACCTGCTTCACCGACTCATTAATGCCATTGCCATCGACCAGTGCCGACAGCGCCGAAGGCACTGTGTTGATTAAGGTGACGGGCAGCGGGTTGTCCAAAAGACTCAAAGCATTTTCAACCATGACCAACGCGCCGCCGCAGCTCAAAGTGGTGAAAATTTCATACACAGACAAATCGAAATTGAGCGAGGTTGAAAACAGCGTTTTCTCAAATAGCGCTGCGCCAGACTCGGCAATTGCCCATTCTACCAAGTTGACCGCATTGCGATGCTCAAGCATCACCCCTTTAGGTTGGCCTGTCGAACCTGAGGTGTAAATGATGTAGGCCAACTGAGCAGCGTCAAAGTCACTGAGTTCAACATCATGCTCACTGAAACGATTCAGCTCGGCGGTAAGCATAGAAAAATCCACCACATCGCAAGGATGAGCAAACGTTTGGTGATGAAAATCCGAATCGGCGCTGGTCAAAATGATTCGCGGCTGACAATCGTTGACCATGTAGTGGCGACGATCTTGCGGATAACTTGGGTCAATCGGTACATAGGTCGCTCCGGCTTTCAGCGTAGCCAATACCGCAACAATCAAGTCTGGCGTTCTTGGCATTGAAATCGCAACGCGACTTTCGCAGCCAACGCCGCGTTCAATCAACCAATGAGCCAGTTGATTGGCTTTGGTATTAAGCTCGGCATAGGTCATGCTTTCGCCGTCACATTCAAGAGCGAGCGAGTGAGGCGCGCTTGCTGCGCAGCGCTCAAACAGATGTTGCAAACCCAGAGTGTCTGAATACGCGGTTGGCGCTGGATTAAACTTTTGTAATAACGAGTGTTTCTCATCTTCAAGCACAAGATCAAAATCAGCGATACTACCCTGCTCTGTTTCGGTGGCTGAAGTTAAGAACTGCACCACGCGCTCAAGGTGGCGCTGCACGGTTGGCAGTGAAAAGACCGCGGCGTTGGCATCAAGGCCAAATTCTAGCCCGTTGCCGTGATCAAACATGGTCATCACCAGATCATCGGTTGGACCAATCGACAAGCTGTGCATACGTGCGCTGGCTGCGCCAAGCTGCAACTGCTGCTGGTAAGGAAGAAAATTGAGAACGGTTGAGTACAGCGGTTGATGCTCGTCGTAAATTCCAAGGTCATTTTTGATGCTTTCGCTGCGATAGGCATGGTGCCTTAACGCGCCGCGAATGCCCTTGCCTACGGCTCTTAACAGCTTAGAAACACTGCGCGGCTCACTGTAATCCAACTGCAGCGGCACAATATTACTCGCCATATAAGGCGTGCTGCGCTGAATTTTATTGCGCCGTCCAGTCACGGGAAAGCCCACAGACATCAGCGCTTGCCCAGTCATGCGATAGACATAAGCGCCAAGCAGCGTCACGATAAGCTGTGGCAAACTGGCTTGATGGCGTTTTGCCATCGCCCGCAGCGCCTCACTTAAGGTATCGGGAAGGTGAATTCGCTCGCGAAAAACATGGCTACAAGGCGCTTTTTTCTCAGTCAAACTCGCTGCAATCGGCAACTTCGCACACTGCTGTTGCCAATATTCTTGATCGTTTGAGAAGGCTTTAGAGGCTTGATAAAAGTGCTCTTGTTCAAGGCTGTTCGCCAGTGAATCAAACGGGCTTGGAGAATTTTCACCGCAAGCCAATTGATTGTAGAGCGCGACGATACGTTGAGTGATAAGGCGCGCACCAAAACCATCGACGATAACATGGTGAGCACATTGATAGAGGTAGAACTGGGTTGGAGAGAGTTGAATCAGAGCGAAACGAAAAAGCGGGTCTTGATTCAAACGCATTGGCTGATCTAAATCTGCTTGCATCCACTTCAGCGCCGCCCTGTGAGGATTCGGCTCAGCGCTAAAATCTAGCTTTGGCATTTGCCAATCAACGGGCAAGGTCCTGATTTGGCAAAGCCCCTCGACACTCGAATCAATCGAGACATGAAAACAATCCGCTTCCTGAACCGTTTGCCTAATGGCCCGTTCTAGAATACTTGGATCAATGGAACCTTGAATATCAAGATATTCCGCAATTTTGAAGACGCCATTCGCTGCTTTAGCATTTACTTGCTGAGCAAACCATATACCTTGTTGTGCCGCTGACAATGACAATGGTTTTCGCGCTTGATGGCTTTTAGCTTCAACCGAGCTATTTTTATCAAACATAAATCCGTCACTTATTATTATAAATCTTAGTTTTTTGGGGATGCTAAAGAACAGCTTTATTTTTCAAAAGCTGTTATTAACAAAAATAGAACAACCTGTAGTAAATAATTTATTTACACATGGTTCGTGTAAATACAATTCAATTTAAAGACGAATAAACCTCAAAAAGAATTCGCATAAATATATCAGGAAGATTTATAAAATAAACAGCAAGTCATTAGCCAAAACCGCAAAAAACGTGATTCCTATTCCGTTTAAAAAACAAACTAAAGCTCATGGATGAGAATTACTCTTATTGATATAACTAACAGAAAAATATAGGAATTTTACTGTTATATAGTAACAAACCTAGAAAATACGCCATACTTTTCTAGTAAATGATAAAGTTATGAACAGAAAATCAACGTACTAGTTGATTAGTGTTTTTACGCAAACCTATTGAATATAAATACACTTTTAAAATGACAAATCTGTTATTTAAAATAACATTGATTAAATTTCAAACAAAACAAATGATTATAAAGTTTTTCATACCTTAAATAATTGTCAATTAACATTATAACAACATAAAAATTTAGTGATATATATATAAACACTGGAGGATTCGCATTACTATTTTGTTTGTTTTTATTTATTTTTGATTTATAGACAGTTGTATTTTATAAGTAGTAAAAATATATTATTTACCGTATGAATATAGAACTATCGGTATAAAAAAACCACTTCGTTTAATCAGTGGTTTTTAATGATGACGTTATTAATTTTATATATTCATCGCAATCGTGATAAGTTCTTGGTCGAAAACCGCATAGTACACACTTACCTCCTTACCGCACGTGTAGTGCGGCGAAAAATCTTGCATCAGGCGAAACCTCGCATGCTGCGTCTGCTGACACACCGCTATCAATTCCACACAGTCGAAATCCAGTACCTGCTTTACATTGGCGTAAATCGCTTTGTAAATGCTCTCTTTCGCCGAGAACAACAGCGTAAGCATGAACGGATACGAAACATCGTCACAATCTAGGCGCAGGCGCTCATCGCTGCGGCACACTATGTCTGCCACTTGCATTGCCGTCTCACGGTTCATGATCGGCTCACAATCTAAGCCGACGTTGCGTGCATGCTGAGTGGCGACTGCAAGAGCTAATCGCCGTGAATGGGCGATAGATCCAACGATGGCTTCGGGCCATATTGGTTCTCCATGCTCGCCTTTTGCCACACAGTAATGATGACACTTGCCAAGCCAACGCTGCAAAGCCAGGTCGGCGCAGTAGCGCCCGGCAAAGAACTCCGCTTGGCGCAGGCGATTGGCGTAAGTGACCCATTGGCGCGAAATATGGGGATGTTGAGTAAACAATTGCGGCTCAAATTCAGTAGATTCAAAACTTGCCCCGACCAATTCAAGCTCAGGCGCTGCCTCTAGTTCCACTTTAAATAGCCGCTGGAAAAACCTTGAGTCGGGTTCATCGTTTAATAGAGAGACTTTCATGACATATCAAGAGGTTCACAATATGGTATGGTGGTGGCGCACTTGAAAGTGCGCCACCGAGTGATTGGCCAATAAACAAAGCCTTCTTAGAGTGCTTAGCGGTTATTGTTGTGGCGTAATCGGCTGTTTGGTTTTCAGTACTTGGAATAGGCGGCCAATACCGATAAGCGCGACGCCAAGGCCTAAGAAGCTGACCACTCGCCATGCGCCATCAAGGTGACCAATATCAGACAAAAACACTTTCAGTGAAGCAACACCCAGTAAAGACAATCCCACTTTCTGAATCATCAGGTTAGATTTTCGTATACCGATAAACGTCAGTACGCAACCAGTAATAATAAGTGTGACTGAATAGCTCAACCATTCTGCCATGGTGGTGCCCACTTTCAGATCCAGCGTTCCCGGTTGCCAGAATTGACGAATCGATAGCAGCAGCCAGATGCCAACGAGCCCGCCAGCAATGCTATAACCGGCCAGTTTCGATTGTTCACGGTTGAAGATCTCCGTTGCCGGTAACCATTCACGCCAAGTGACAAGCCCTAATAACGCGCCCGGGATCAACCATCCCAGCGCCATCAGGTTAAATACTGGCGGTGCCTCACCCGTCACGCTGTCACTCCAAAGCGGCATGTACTCAAGGTTAATCAATAACGTACACAGCAACGCAAACACCAGCAAACCCTGCCGATAAGTCAGATAGATTTTTTGCATCAGCGCATGTTCACAGTGCTGCTGACGATAGCCATATACCGCGCATAGCGTTAAGGCTTCAATTAACCAGAAACTGGCACTGATAAGGTCGACGTGACTAAACACTTGGAAAGTTCCGGTCACCAGATAGTGACTTTCAATCAATAGCAGTAATGCCGAAACATGAACCAGCGCACCTTCAAGCCAATCGGCCAAAACCGACTTCGCCCCTTTGCGGTGCGGTTGGTTTTTAGTCAGACGCATCGCCCAGATCAATACCATAATCGGTGGCATAAAGTTGACGAATCCGAGTGTCCAGGTTGGCCATGCGCTGCTAAACCACTCAGGAACAAGAGGCAAAACGCTTAGGCGCAATAGCAGCAAAGAAACCAGCCCTTTGACCACCAATAATTGCATAGGTGGTTGTTGCTTAACCATCTGCCACACCACCAGCGCAACTTGCAGCGACAATAACAAACCAAAGGTTGGTCCACTGGTCCATAGGAAGATATTCGCCAACAAAAACACATGGATGACGACCGACAAATCGGCGCGCAGACGCGACGCTTTAAACGCCAGTAGCGCTAATAGCGCCATCACCACCACGCTAAATAGTGAGCTTATCCATAGTGAATCGTGTAACTGAATATCGGTATAAAACAGCAAGCTCAACACCAGCGCTTGCGGCCCAGCCATAAGCCACCAATAGTTAACTTTATTGCTATGACTTAAGAACCCTTGATAGGCCTGCGCTATGCTCAATAGCCACCACACCGCCACTATAGCGACCAGCATCAGGAAAGGCATTGTTTGAGGCTGCTGCGAGTAAAGCGATGTGACAAACACAGCCGTCAACCACGCCGCCAGCACTGGCGCATGATAAGGATGACGCGGTTTGAGTAATATTGGTTGCCAAAGCAGCATCGCGAGAATCGCCACCACCAACACACTGGCAGAAAGTGTGGCGGGCAAAATATGCTTATCTAAGCCAATCAATAACGAAAAGCTCAACAATAGCGGCGCGAAATATGGCTCAAATTCCGGACACGGAATAGCAGATGAGCGTAATGTCCATCCTTGTGCTGGCACGGTACTGAGTAAATACGCGGTGATCGGATAGAAGATCGCAACCCACCACAGCGGTTCTGGAACAAAGAAACTAATCGCCGCAAGCCACAACATATGGCCGGCAAACACGCCCCACAGCAGCCAAGGTAATTGACAACGCTTAAGGACATAGATTCCAACCGCGGAAACCGCACTAACATAGCAACCGAGCACAAAATAGGCCGGGGTAGCAAACGTCAGCCATAACGGCGCAATGTAACCGCCAATCAGGCCTAATACTGCCATTAAGCTGCCGTAACGCACTGCAGCAAACAGAGAAACCAGCGCTGTGGCGGCGATCAACACTAACGCCAATGTCGGCGCTAATAAGTGATAACTGATAGTGGCAAATACCAAAGTGGCGTATACGCCGGTCGTACCTGCTGCGACTATCGCAGCGGGAATGTAATCTTTGCCAGCCAGAACTTGAGCGTCATGAAATTTGCGATGTAACCACTCTCCCACGCCCACCGTCAGCAATGACACCAAAAGCGCCATCCCGACTCGAGTCGCTGGGGTAATCTCAATTCGATGCGCGATAAATTGCACTAAGTAGCCAAGGCCAAATACTAGGGCCAAACCGCCGCACCAAACTAACCAATTGTCTTTAAAGTGCTGCTTGAGCTTGAGTTGCCACTCTGGGGTTGGATAAGGTTTGTGGACAACCGGTGGTTTACGCTCAACTTTGACTGGCTTAGCCGGTTCGGTTTTCACCATCTCATTAGGCCGAGGCTTGGCTGGCTCCGCCTTTACATCAGCCAATGGTGCATTTAGCGCAGCCGACTGAACGGCGTGTTGCTCTGCCCTAGGCGGAGTTTGTAATTGAGGCGGCGCCTTAACTGCTTGAGAGTCCACTTGAGCAGACGATGCTGTCTGACTAAATTGATCGAGACGTTGTGATAACTCTTTATTTTGAGCAGAAATGGTATCAACTCGCCGTTTGAGTTGATTAATTTGCAACAGCGCCACAATCGGCGGCACAAGAATGACCAGCACAATCAGTATTAACAGGTCTACCATAATTTTCCTTGTCGTCAGCGCGAAAACCTTGCTCGCGCGAAAAATCATCTAGCCATAACGATTCAACCGATTGACGTAATGCGCCAATAAGGTCGAAATACAGCGGACTCCTAATAGTATGAGTGCTAAAACCACATTCAGCGTATTCACTGCGATTTCGCTCATAAATTCAGAACATTAGCTTTGGGGTTATGTACAAAAATAAGCCTTTACAGCGCTAAACTATCACTTCATAAAACCGTGCATATCGGTCGAATATAAAACTTAAGACGCTGCTCCCAAACTCGATTGCAGTGGTTTAACGACAAACACCCAAGATGGCGCGGATGAGATTAATGGCAGAATACACAGCTGTGTTGCAAAACGGCTCTTTGGATGACAAAGAGCCGCGCACTATCACATTGGTAATGACGAAATTGGTAATGACGAGAATTAGGAATAACCGCTATCGACGTGTTTGTTATTGATTAGCGTAAAAATAGCGCTTGGATTTCAGTAGCCTATCCTTTTCGAGCTTTTCCAAATTCAGGCGCTGCGGGTTACCCGGCATGTCGGAGGGCAGATAAAATCGGCCATTACGCTCGGTTGGAATATTCAGTGCGTACTCACTGACAGGCTGACTGATCGGCTCATGAAACTCGATTAATTCGTTGTCGTCAAGCAAAGTGCCGAATAAGGCGCACAAATACACTCGCCCTCCGGACATAAAGCGCAGCCCCTTATCGCGCGCCAAATCTCGTATCGCAATCAAATCGTCAATGCGCGTCATACGACCAACCGAAGGCTGCAGCACATCAACACCTTTTTCCGCATACATTTCAAACTCATAACTGATACGCATCGATTCGCCAAACGCAAGCGGCACCTTAAAGCCATACTCTTTTAAGCGGCGAATGCCGTTCATATCGTTGGCGTGAATTGGCTCTTCAAGCCAAGCAAGCTGATACGGCTCAGTCAGTTCAGCAAATTTAGCTGCAGTTTCAACATCCCATTTTTGGTTGGCATCGACGGCGATTTCAATCTCTGGCCCTAAAGCTGTGCGCACTTTGTCGATGCGGCGCAGGTCGCGCTCCATCTCATCACTGCCGACTTTGAACTTCACGGTTGTGTAGCCTTCACTGACGTAACGCTGCATATCGTCGACCAGTTCTGCATCATCGAGCAAAATCGAACCGCCACCTTTATAAGCCTTCGCCCAATCTTTGGTCGCCCCCAAAAAACGATGCAATGGCATATTCTTGCGCTGCGCCAGCAAATCAAGCATCAAGGTGTCCATTTTGCCAAGGCACACAGCCTTTTCACTTTGGCTACCACTGTTTCTGACTTTCCAATAGAGAAACTCTCGCCACTGGTTAAAGCTGCGCGTTTCGCCCGTTAGGATAAGCGGTAACACCGTATCGATGAAGGTCTGGTCTATCGCCAAATAATGCGCCACAAACCCCTCTGAATCGTACAGCTCGATGCAGCCCCGTTCCGGTGCATATTTGCCAAGACCGCCTGTGCCATCCTGAAACACACGCGGCAGCGTAATTGGGTCAAACTCATAATAAACAGCCTTACGAAAACTCAGTTTTTCATCAAAGTCATAACGAAACATACTTATCCTCTTCAAAATCGTCAGTAGCTCAGCGCAGCCCTTCAGTTTACAGCCTGTTCGCACGCCTGAAATAAACGGCGAATTGGCGTAACGAACACGTCGTCCTTGCCACATCAATCATCAAAATTCACAACTTGTATTACAAGTAATAACAAAGACATTGATTTGAATATAACAGCTAAAAATGTTCAGAAATGACGAATCGATCTGATAACAACAAGAATTAAATAAAAAAATGGATAAAATAGATTAACAAAGAGGTAGACCACCATTTTATGGTTGCTCATTGATTGAATAAATTTAAAATTTGTATTACAAGTTAAGGGTAAAATTCATCCGCCGAGAACCTGCATGAAAACGCCGAAAAAAGCCCGCTTATCCACTCAGGTGGTGCAAGCCATCATTAATGATATCGACAGTGGTATTTACCAACCCGGAGACAAGCTGCCAACCGAGCATCAATTGATTGAAAAGTTCGCGGTTAGCCGCACTGTGATTCGTGAAGTGATCGCCAATTTACGCGCCAGCAATTTGATTGAGACCCGCCAGGGCAAAGGCGCATTTGTCGCGCAAAAACCAGCGTTGAGCGAGTTTCTTCTCACCCATTCAGGCGGGTCTGATGCTGACGAGCTTGGCTATATTTTGGATTTGCGCATCGCTATCGAGGCGGAAACGGCGCTGATGGCGGCTAAGAATCGCACCGCTGAGGACATTATCGCCATCAAAAACACCATAAGTGAAATGGAAACTCTGATTCAACAACAGCAAGTGACGCGCCAAGCAGACCGCAACTTTCATTACGCGGTGGCGATGGCATCCAAGAATCCGCATTTTGTGCGTTTACTGAAATACATCGACAGCCGATTAATGACTCAAAAAACCATCACTCCGGTGCAATATAAAATTCAAGCGCTGAAAGAGCATGAGCAGATCTGCCACGCAATCGAACTCGCTGACCCAGATGCGGCGCGCGCGGCGATGAGGTTACATCTGACCAGCACTCGAGAAAGGCTTATCGCCAGATTGAAGCGTTAGTGAGCCTCTATGGGGATTATCAGGTGATTTAATAATGCTGGCTAAAGTTTGTGGATGGAATGCAATGAATAGAAAAACCGGGCATCTAAGATGCCCGGATAAACGTGAAATGCTCACAATGAGCACTTAGAACATGTGCTTATTCGGATTCAAAAGAACCTAAATCAGGTGCGTCGCCATTGTAATCCAGCCCGACATCGGTACCAGCGTCAATCAGTTCACTGCCGGATTTGAGGTGGAAGAACTCAACGACAGGCAAGCTACCATCACTTTGACGATCGGCAAGTAAGTCATCGATATCGACACTTTCGAAGTCAGATGAAGAAAATGACAGGCTGTCTTGCCAGCTGTTGTTACTGATGCTGGTTGAGCTGCCGCCAAATTTATCACTGCTGTCGCCGTCTAAAGAGACACTGTTTTTAACCGTGAGTTTCTCGAGCTCGCGAGAGCTACCATCGCCTAAACCAAAGTTACGGGCATTATTGTAAGCAATCGCATTGTAAATCGTGACGGTACCTCGGTTACTGTTTTGGTCGTAACCATCGGCGGTATTACCTGCCGAAATGGTATTGATATAAAGACCATTGTGGGCTAAATCTTTGTCGTCACTGCCCCCGGTTTTAAAGCCATTACCATCACCAGAGCCTGCGACGCCGTTTTTCTGATAACCATTACGAATCATCCAAGTGTATTCCAAGGTCGTTGTCACGCTACTACCGTTGTCGCGTAGATAGCCATCAAAACCATCGTCAAGGTTGTTCCATGCTCGGCAACCGTAGAAGTAGTTTCCGGTCCCTACCGTCAACTTGGCGGCAAAACCATCGGCATTTTCCAGTGATGAGTCGGCATTGTAGTAAGAATCGGAGTTTTTGATGAAGTTATAAGCCGCCCCGCTACTCATTTGCAGACCGGTATCGGAGTTTTCATAAAACGCCATAAACTCGATGGTGTTGTGCGAACCCGTCAAGTACATGCCGTTATCACCCGCATTGGTGATATCAAAGCCATAAATATGCCAATAATCAGCACTAACCTTAAAACCGCGGTTGCTGCTGCTTTCTGACATAGCAGAGAAGTCAAACACCGGTCTGTCATCACCCGGGTAAACACTGAGCACAATCGCTTTGCTTGAAGTACCATCGTTACTGATCTCAATGGTATCGGAAGGATAATAAGTCCCTTCGCGAATATAGATAACGTCACCGGCGCTGGCGTCATCTATTGCGTCAACCAAGCCATCCAGAGTGGAAACCACAATCGCATCAGAATCAACAGTGGAAATAAATGACGGGTAGCCATTGGTCAACGGTTCACTATTCGCACCGGCGCTTTTTGCTGCATCCGCTGTAGGCGCGGCAGAAGAGCTGGAAATATCGGTAGACGAATCACCACAGCTACCAGATACCGGATTGATATACCAACGCTGCGAACTGAGTGATTCATCTTCATTTTGATAAACGTTTGACCCATCAGTTGAGCCTTCAACCGTAAGGGAGTAGAGAGAATTCTTGTTGACGATTTTAAAACCGCCATCAGATTGCACCTTCAGTTCCCAGCGCTGATTATCACCATCCCAATCCGTGTACGTGTCTACGTTAGCGCCATTAGACGTCGAAGCGTTTAACACTTCTAATAACATATCGTTGTAGACAGATTTAAGTTCCCAGTAGTTGTCACTTTGCTTGGTCAATACAAATTGTTGATTGGTACCGCCCCAATATTCGTAACTGATCACGTTAGGCACGCTACTGGTATCAGTGGTATTAACATCGAGCGCTTGCCCAGATCCTTTATTAATCAAATAATATGTGTCACCAGAAGTAGGCATGGTCGAGCAGTTTTCAGCAAATGCAGAAGCGCTCAACAAAGCGCAAGACAAGGCGACCGCTATCTTACACCTTGAATAGTTATGTAGAGTTTTCATTTGTTTCCCTATTAATTTTCTATATTAATAAAAGTGTTAATTTGTTGGTTTAGGCTTAACAGATTTAATGACTATATTGATATAATTAATAAAATACCGTTTCACCATCATTGATTTTAATTAATATGGAGATAAGAAACCGTTTTCTCTATCAAACAATATATTGTAATTATTAATAAATTTAATAATTCCCACATCCAATACAGATACATTAACGAACGCCATCTTGAATAAATCCAGAAAGAAGGAATTAATTTCATAAATATTTAAATAAACATTTTTATAGATAAGAAAAGAGGTAAAACCACTCTGGGCATTTGCCACTAAGGTTTGTATGATTTTTCTTTCTGTAACAGTGAAAAACCGAACAATTCCCAACCAGTTACATTTAGTCTCGAGAGATGCGGCACTAGACTTCTACAAATAGGCTTTATCGCAATACCAAGTTTGAACTTTCATATAATTATCACAAGTAAAAAAACTAAAAAAAAACCATTCTATTGATAATCTCGTTGTCGTGAATATTTAGCAATGATTTCATGGAAATATAAATTATTTATTGAACATAACCAAACACCCTCTGAGATTTTTATAAAAACATATATGGATTTTAGAACTATTTCAGGGCAATTCGGCGCTGACAGAACTATATTTACTAAAATTAGCGCAGTGTTTCCTGTTTCAAGAACTTTCAACGTTATTGTTTTACTTGCAACCCATTTTTTAAAAACACGACAATCGCTTCGAAAGCCTTACGAATGTCCCCTTTGCATTTTTGTCTAGTTCAGTAACTGAAATTGCGTCTTCAGTATAGATACCAATAAGTGTATCGAAGTCTTCAGCAACAATTGCATATGACATTTTGGATAAAGCACAATCAACTATGGGTAAATGTAGGCGATAAAAGGTCTACAAATAGAGTCTAATTTGTATGTATACGTGATTTTAGTGCAAAGATGAGTAAACCTGTGCAAGCCTCTCTTACTCTAAGAATATGTGCATATTTGATTTAATTTACTCAAGCTTGGCATAATATCGCTGGAAGCCTTCATCCCAGATAAAAAATAGACGCACAATACTGTTATATTTCAATTTGTGCGCGTTTAGCAGTTATAGTCCCGGCGGTAAAAATGCAGAAAAGCATCACCTTCACCACACATTGTGAGTGGAAACAGTATATTGATTCCCCAAGCTATTTTCGTGGTTCCATTCGTAGTGATGGCGATGTTCAAGCGGTGTATCTCACTGATAGTAATGGCAAAGTCCTACATCATTTACTCAAGACGTCGGAAAAAGAGGCGCAAGTCTTTTTATATATAGAACAGCCGGGGCACTACACTTTCCATCTGGTTCCGGTTGCAGATGCCAGCGCAACGGTTGATATCTCATTGCAACCATTGCCATTAAAGAGCAACCAAATAGTATCGCCAAAACTCGACATCATTAGCCCGCTCCTGTCCGCTGCCGCACAAGAAATCGCGGCGAATAACGTATTAGCTGAAACCATTTTTTGGCAAAACGTGAGCAAAAAAGGCACACCACTGATTGAACGAGACGCAGCGGGGCAAACTGTTGTTACCTTTCTCTACCAAGGTGATGCGTTAACTCGCAACGTTCTGGTGTTGGGCACGCCTTATGATGGTCAGGCCCATCTTAGCCACCTATCCCATAGCGATATTTGGTTTAAAAGTTACGTCATTCCTGATAGTAGCCGTTTCTCATATCGAATTGCGGTCAACGTGCCCCAATTAGTTGAAAATAATTGGACGGAACAATATTTCGCCGCCTTTTCAACCATTCGGCTCGATCCGAAAAATAGACACGCGACATTTGGCGAAGCGGACTCTCAATTTGGCTGTGCATCTACACTGACGCTGCCTTCGGCTCCCAGTGATTTGATGACCCTAGAGTCTGGCGCCCCGAAAGGCAGTGTTGAAGGGTTGCAATACCATAGCGATCTACTCGGTAACACGCGTTTGGTACAGATCTATCAGCCCCATCCAATCTACCCACTCAGCGGCGATTCCCCGCTACTGATGGTATTTGATGGCAGTGATTACCTCACCAAAGTCCCGACAACGGTGATACTTGATAACCTCATCGCCAAAGGCGCCATTCCGCCAATGAGAGCGGTCTTTATCGATACACCAAGCCTCAAGTTACGCGCGGCGGAATTAACCCCTAATGCCCAGTACGCGCATTTCCTCGCGACCGAGTTTAAACCTTGGCTTCGCTCACGCTTTAACATCACGCCAAATGCCAAAAACACCGTGCTCGCTGGGTCGAGTTTTGGCGGTTTAGCCTCAATGTACATTGCTTTTAAATACCCAGAGCAATTTGGCAAGGTACTGAGTCAATCAGGATCGTTTTGGTGGGCGCCGGAAACGCGAGCTAACGTGCAGCAGAATTGGTTTGCCGAGTTAGTTGCTCAAGCGCCAACACAGCCTATTGAGATTTACATGAATGCCGGTCTGTTTGAGATAAGCCCTAAATCCTATGAAATTCTCGACAACAATCGTCACCTAGTCACAACACTTAAAAATAAAGGTTACTCGGTCACCTTTGAAGAGCTTGCCTGCGGCCATGACTATTTTAGTTGGCGCGCAACCTTTGCCCAAGGCTTAATCGCACTGTTCAAAACCCAGTGACCGACGCGTATCAAGATTACCTGTTCACAGCGCTTTAGATTGAAACTTACCCGGAGTTTCACCAAATCGCTGACGAAACGCTTCGATATATGCACTGACGTTGCTGTAGCCACTTCGCTCAGCAACTTCTGCGATCGACAAGCCTTGTTGAATCAGTTTGAGCGAGGTGACAATTTTCGACTGTTGGCGCCATTGACTGAAAGTCAGCCCTGTTTGCTTAATGAAAATGCGGCTTAAGGTTCGTACACTGACTCCCCACTGAGAAGCTAACTGCTCTTGAGTCAGATCACTTGACGGACATCTCATTAGTTCATCGGCAATATTACGTGCTCGCCGATCCATAGGTAACGGCAATCCAAGTGGCAGCTCTTGTAACCTTGCAATTTCATAGCTTAACAACGCGACCAAATGCGTAACGTAACTGGTTGGATAATCCCCATCATCGAATTCACTGGCTTTTTGAAGCAGCGAACTAAGAAAAGCATTCATACCATACACGCCAGGCTCCTTGGGAAAGCCATCGTCCTCAGAATAATCCAAATCAAGTACGTACACTTGCACTGAGGCGAAGATTTTCACCTTATGAGAGCAATGTTTCGGCGTCCACCCGACCGAGCCCGGAGTGATAGCCCACTGAGCCTTACCCGTTTCAACATTGATGATGCCGTTCTTAAGCCAATACAGCTGCCCCCAATCATGCTCATGCCAGGGACCTTCTTGCGTTTGTGCAAGGTTGAGTGAGTTGATCTTTAGAATGATGACCGATTATCCGTATTAAATGTCAATATAACGATAATAATATCACTGCCGAATCATGTACATTGCTTCTGACCACAAACAGAAATGAGAATTAGTTTCATCTATATCAGAGCATATAGCCGAAATCCGATGAAGCCATAGCTTGCTAGGGCGCGCCATTAGAAATTCCGGGTTGAAACTAAGTTAATAAACAAGGAATTAGATCGTGAAATTGTTCACATGCTCGCCGATTGTGTTGAGCCTGCCTTTCATCCCATTGCTCAGTTACGCAAATACCGAAGATACGGTTGAAACCATCACTGTGGTTGGCAGTGAGATCATAAGCCCCAAAATAAGCAGTTCGACCGGATTATCACTCACGCCTGAAGAAACCCCTCAATCAGTCACCGTGCTCGATTCTTATTATATTGAAGAGCGCAACCTTTCCTCTATCGACGATGTATTGAATCGCGTCATTGGTATTAGCACACTTGAAACCGATGATGTTCGAAACGAGTTTCAGTCACGCGGCTTTGACATCACAAGTTATCTCGTTGATGGTATGCCCTACAGTTGGGGGGATACCGCAGGGTTCAGCGGTCAAACTCAAATTGATACTTCCATTTATGAACGTGTCGAAGTGGTAAGGGGCTCGACCGGGCTCACCACCGGTGTAGGCGACCCTTCGGCTTCGATTAACCTAGTTCGAAAACACGCCGATAGCGCCGATTTGGTGGGCAATGTACAAGCCTCGGTCGGAAGTTGGGACCAGCGAGAACTGATGGCGGATGTGAGCAACCGATTGAGTGACGATGGTTCACTTCGAGGCCGAATAGTCGCTAAGTATTCTCAAGGAGAATCTTATGTCGACCTCTATGAGAGTGAACGCAAAGTTCTCTACGCGGTAGTTGAAAAAGATTTGTCCATCAATAGTCTTTTAAGAGTCGGCGCCAGTTACCAAGCAGATGATCGTGATGGCGCCGCTTGGGGCGGAATTCCTGGCGTATATTCCGATGGCAGCGCAACCCATTTTTCACGATCCAAAACGGCTGCAACAGACTGGAACTTTTGGAATACCCAGCATCTCAACCTGTTTGTCGATTACGAATACGAATTTTCCAACGGCTGGCAGATTAAATCCAACTATAACCATACCCAGTACAGCCAACGCGCCAAACTCACCAACATCAATATTGGATCATTAGAAAAAGACGGTTCAGGGCTATATGCCTGGTCATATAATAATGAGGGAGAAAGTACCCAAGATAGTATTAGCGTCAATGTGAATGGCAACTATTCGCTTGCCGGGCGTCAACACGAGCTGATTCTTGGTGTCAGTTACCATCATTTAAAAGACTTTAACCAGTATTACGCCATGGATCCGGCTGCGTACGCCACAGTGGATGATTATCTCAATTGGAACGGTGACTTAACTGAGCCAACCTGGGAAGAAAACAAAACCACCGAATACGATTTCACCACCAAACAACTGGCCTTTTATACAGCAACTCGAATTCATTTGACCAATAACACCAACGCCATTTTGGGCGCAAGAATCGCAAACTGGCAGCGAGAAGGTGAGAATTACGGAGATGTGACCTTTGGTGACGATGGCATCATCACGCCGTACGCCGGCCTTTTGTATGATTTAAGTGATCGAAGCCGTATCTATGCCAGCTATGCCACCATTTACGAACCGCAAAATGCCAGAGATCGCAGCGGCGATTACCTTGACCCATTAGAAGGAAAAACTTACGAGGTGGGTATTAAGTCGAATCTGAGCGACAAAATCACCCTCTCTGCTGCCCTATTTAGAATCGAGCAAGACAACTTAGCACAGGAAGATGCCGGTTATACCATTCCTAACACCAACGATCCGGCGCAAAAACCTGTCGATGGCACCGTAAGTCAAGGCGTTGAATTACAGCTTTCAGCCCGCCCTATCGAAGGTATGGATATTAACCTCGGCATGACACAATTTGAGGCTGAAGATAAAGACGGTAACAAGGTAAACACGAATTTTGCCCGCAAACAAATCAAGTTCTCGAGCAACTATCAGTTTGTCGGCTGGAACCCAGATTTGACCATCGGCGCCGATGTGCGCTGGCAAAGTGAAATCTACGCCACGGATGATATTCGTCAGCCATCATATGCACTGGTTGACCTTATAGCGAATTATCAAATCAACAAAGCATTCACCATGAGACTAAATGTCGAAAACCTGTTCGATAAAACTTATTACAGCTATTTAAATTCATCAAATACTGTTCGATATGGTGAACCTCTCAACGCCAAATTGTCGTTGAACTATAGCTTTTAAACCCCGTACTGCCACGCGTTCTGCTATATGTAGAACGCAGAACTAAAAGTACTCAGGTATAGAGCCATAATAAAATGGCTCTATACGGCAAGAGACTAGTTATCAAACAACTTGCGAATAACTTGTTTGACAACTTTATTTGCAACGATCAAATCTTCGTCACTTAAATTACTCGACTGATCTGAAATCGAGGAGTAATTTTCTCGGTCAAGCTGCTCATGATATTGATAAATTAGCTGGCCTTTTTCTGTCAACTGCAGTTGCACTCGGCGTTGATCTTCGGCGTCTTTTCGTTTGGTAACGAGACCTCTTTTAATTAAAGAGTCCACCATGGTCGAGGTCGAACCTTTGGTCCTTTGGGTAACGTCAGCCAAATCGTTCATACTGATTCCTTGATGTTCACCGATGTGATGAATCGTATGCGCCTCGGATAGAAATAACTTTTCGTCGGTGCCGTAAAAGCGTGCAGTATTGTTGTAGGAGCGGATTTTGCGGCTATATATGTTTAGCAGCTCAACAAGCTCCCAGACATTTTTTCCCTTTGGCTTTTGGGCTCCATAATCACCTTCAATCACAGAATTCTATTCACAGTGGTGCTGTACAATCAGCCTATGAAAGTGGTGAAGAGTGGTTACAGCAAGTTAACCGATATATTGATGACAATCTGACTTTTCTAAAAACCTACCACGAGCAACATTTGCCCAAAGTTCGCTACCACATTCCAGAGGGAACTTATCTCGCATGGCTGGATTTCAGACTTTATGAACTGAGTGATGCAGAGCTTGATCGCTTGATAAAATATGATGCCAAGGTCTTGCTTGACCCAGGCCATATCTTTGGCGAAAGCGGGCAAGGTTTTCAACGCATCAACGTCAGTTGCCCACGCAGTATTCTTCACCAAGCATTAGACAGAATCACATCGGCATTCAACGACTAAATAAGCAAAAGCCCCAAATATGGGGCTTTATTGATTCTATTATTTTCGCTCACAGTAACTATTGTGCGCATTGATGGCGTAGAGCGTCGAAAAGAAGATTAACCGCAGCGGTTAATTGTTCACGACTTGCCCCATCTCGCGACTGAATTGAAATGCCATTGATAAAGGTATCTAACACTGTCACAAGGTGCTCTGGGTCAATATCTTGTCGCAGTTCATCGCGCTTAACCCCTCGGCTAATACAGTGGGATAACCCTGCTCGCACTTGATTTCTCACAGACGACGCCATTTGTTCAATGTCTTTATTATCATCACAACAATTCAGGCCCGATAATACCGCCATACACCCTGTTGGCGTTAAAGAAGAAGTCTGCTGATGAATGGTTTTCTCGACCATATTTTTAATCGCATCCAATGCAGGGATTTCATCATTTTCGAGCTCAGACAAGATTTCGCCACAGGTATGTGTGTAAAGCTCTAGACACTCTTTATACAGCGCACCTTTTGAACCGAATGCTGCGTAAAAACTGGCAGCAGAAAGCTTTCCTAACGTATTTCTTAATTCCGCTAGCGATGTACCTTCAAAACCTTTTTGCCAAAACAGATCCATGGCTTTTTTAACCGCTTCATCACGGTCAAACTGTCTTGGACGCCCTGCTCTAGCCATTTCAATACCTCACTGAATAAAGGAACACATTATCATTTAAACTTACCAGCGCATTCTACCGGATTTCCTTACAACACGCCCGAAACATATACGTTATTTCAGATTGTTACAGCAAACAAACATCAAAGCATACGATTCAAAAGCCTTGGCTATCCAAAGAGTGAGTCGTTAATGATCGATGCTTACTCATAGTCAGCCCCTCTTGGTTATTTTGCGCTGACTACAAGTTCTTCCAACTGAGGCGCTGGCATCATACCCGCAAAACGAGTCACCTCTTTGCCCTCTTTAAACACAACTACTGTCGGGATGCTTCTTACGCCAAGTTGCGCGGCTACCGATGGAAATTCATCAATGTTTACTTCAGCCATTAGTAATGAATCATCCACGACGCGGCTTGCTACTTCATCGTAAATTGGCGCCATCATTCGACATGGCATACACCACTCTGCCCATAGGCGAACAGCAAATGTAGAACCATTTTGTAGGTTTTCCAGAAATGTAGCGTCATTCAATGTCGTTACTTTTGAAGTCATGGGTTTTCTCCTAATTATTATGGAATTATCGATCCATAATTTAGACGTACAAAGTCGTCATTTGGTCGTGACTTTGCCGTATTAATAAAATGGGTGTGTTACTTAAGATATTTTTCAACCTGACGTTGAAGGTCATCGCTCAGAATCACACCATCGATTCTTTTTACTTCTTTGCCATTGTTGTAGATAACAATGGTTGGGATGCTTCTGATACGACATCGCTCAGAGAGCTCCTGATGTCTGTCAACGTTCACATCGTAGAAATCCGCTTTGCCTTTGAGTTTCTTTTCCGTTTGTTGGTAGACTCGAGTCATCATTCGGCATGGTGGACACCAACTCGCCCAAAACCGAAACAGGGAAACTCCCTGTTTCTGCTTAACGACCTGATTAAATCGCTTGGTATTCGCGTCTAAAACCGGCATGCGAACTTAACTTATTCAGCGAAAGTGATGTTTGCTTGTGCAGTCACTTCCACACCCGCTTTACGTGCAAGGTTTCCCACTACACAAATCTTGTCAGCCGTTGCGGTGTACTCAGTTGCCTTAGCAACGTCGTCTTGTCTTGCTTCTTTCGACAATACAATGTTGGCGACGTGATGAATGGTAAAGTTATCACCCTCTTCTTGAGCCGTGGTTTCCACTGTCATCGAGTCCAGAGGAAGCTTTTTGTTATCAGTAATGGCTGTTAACGTAGAAAGAAAACACGCAGCAGTAGATGCGACATACAACTCTTTCGGATTACTGTATTCCCCCAAACCACCGTAAACAGCAGGAATACTGATCTTTGTCTCAAGCCCTTCACTTTTGATTAAGCCCGAGCCTTTCATACCACCTTGCCAAGATAGATCTAATTTGATGTCCATAGTTTCTCCTTACGATATGTATTTACGAAATTAAAATGACTTATTTTTGTGTGGCTAATTTTTTGTTGTCTTTCGACTCTAAAACACCGCTATAAACGATCAACAATACGCTGATAGCGACAACTGCCGCAGCGGCTGGTGCGGTTGCCAACAAGCCGTACTTAGCGACCACCAAACCACCAACGGATGCACCTACGGCAATACCAAGGTTGAACGCGGCGATATTCATGCTCGATGAAGCGTCAATCGCTTGGGGAAAATGCTTCTCAGCTTGCTGAACAACATACAGCTGCAGAACCGGTACACTGCCAAATGCCGCTGCGCCCCAGATCATCACCAGTGGAATAACGTAGTATTTGTTGGTCGCGGCGAATCCAAACAAAAGTAGTGTCAAGGCCAGCGAAATAAAGATGCCTGCCGACGCTTTCAAAGGGCCTTTTTTATCTGCCCATTTGGCAGCATACGTATTGCCAAACACCACAGCGATACCGTAGAAAATCAAAATCGTGCCGATAGCTGACGTTGAAAATCCGGTAATTTTTCCCAAAATTTCAGATAAATAGGTGTAAGCAATGAAAGAGCCCCCATAGCCAATACCTGTAATTAGAAACACCAGAAGCATTCTTGGAACGCCAATAACTGAGAGCTGTTTGAGGACACTCGCAGGTTTTGGACGCTTAAGGTTGGCAGGCAACAAAAACCAAAGTGAAACCATGCTGACAAAACCCAGAATACTGATTAGAGCAAACGCCGCACGCCAGTTGAGCCATTCAGTAATGAACGCCCCTGCAGGAACACCGGAGACAATAGCAACGGTCATACCAGAGAAAACAATCCCAATCGCTCGACCTGATTTGTCTTTTGACACTAAATCCGCGGCAATAACGGTAGCGATGGAATAAAAAACCCCTTGGACCACACCCGCTAAAACACGACCTAAAAGAAGTAATGAATAACTTGGAGCCAGCGTCGTTAACAGATTCGCTAAAGCAAACAACAGCATTAATCCAACAGTTAATTTTCTGCGGTCATATTTGCTAAATAGCGCAGTTAAAATAGGCGCAGCGACAGCAACCCCCAGAGCATAATAAGACACGAGCTGCCCAGCGGTTGGAATATCGACATTCATATCACCTGCAATCGTTGGCAAAATACCCACGACCACAAATTCTGCCATACCAATCCCGAACGCCGCTGCGGCAAGTGCATACAAAGCAACAGGCATAATTGAAATAACCTTAATAATAGAACGATTGATCTACAATCTATGTTCAACAAACTCTCCTGTCAACACATTTAAAGATCGGTCGTTCCACAATAAGATTATGCGCTGGCTAAACTGCAGAGAAAAAATGACATAACCATATGACATTTAGTCATTTTTAAAAATTTTCTTGATGGACTGTTATTTTATTTACTATTTCTGACGCTGGCACTGAGGTTTCCATGGTGACACCCCATTCGTTGAAGATGATTTGTGAACTTTGTCAATGTATACTCAACCGCTTGGAAATCGTATTTTGGGGCTTGGAGATAGAAATTTGCTTAATTCTTATGCATATGAAAATGTTGGTGAGTTTGCTAAAGCTCTAGGCCATGAAAAACGATTATTCATTATAAAACTGCTTAGCAGCCACGAACGTTGCGTTGAAGACTTAGCGACGGCTATGGGAATTGGCGTTAAATCCGTTTCTGCTCACCTTAAGGTCATGAGAACGCAAGGTATTGTTATTTCTCGTAAAGAAGGGTTAAGGGTTTATTATCGCCTACGCAACGATGATATGTTGAAACTATTTCAATCTTTATGGGAGATTGCCCTCTCAAATAAAGACATTACACCTTTTGAGAAAAACAGTGATTTCTGCCTCACACTGAAAGAACTGCTTAGTGCGTTAGAATCCAATAACACTTTACTACTCGATGTGCGCGAGTCGGATATGTACGAAGAAGGACATATCCCGGGCGCGATCTCTATTCCTGTTGATGAACTCAACCTCTGGGCAGAGAACTATGACAATTCAGATGAAATGATCGTCGTTTATTGCGAAGGTTACTATTGTATTCAGGCTATCGACGCAACGAATATCCTTAAAGAGAAAGGACTGAATGTCAAAATGTATCGTAACGGCCTAGACGAATGGGCGGCTTCCGGCTTTGACATTAACAAGTAAGTCGGGCACTGATTCGTTGGGCGTAATGTGATGGTTTAACTGTTGCGATTTTTGCAAAATTCTCTCGTTGTCTGTTGTTAACGATACTCTCCTAAAGTGAATCTCGTCATTTCCCAAAGATTTTCTCAATTGATACTTATCTATTATTTGGTATCTACCTAATATTCTAATAATCATTAGATTAGTGGAATGGTTTTGATCGAAAGCAATTTTCCATTTTTGCTTTGTGCTAACCTCAGTGTCAGATAATTCTTAAATTCTTTAGATTAATAGATAGGTGTATTATGAAAACCGATATTCTTGTGATTGGTGGTGGTCCTGGTGGCCATGTCGCGGCAATTAAAGCTGTTGAATTTGGAGCAAAAGCCATCGTAATTGAAAAATACAAACTCGGTGGCACATGTTTACACCAAGGGTGTATTCCAACCAAAACACTGTTGCATACAACAGATGTACTTCATGAGATCAAGCATGCGGCAGAGCTCGGTATCAACGTCGGTGCCGCCTCGGTTGATATGGATCAGCTACAAAAACGTAAACGCCACATTCTTGATACCATCACAACAGGTGTAAATGCGCTTGTCGAAAGTAAGAATGTTGAAGTGCTGTACGGCACTGCTGAGATCATCTCTGAGCATAAAGCAAAAGTGGTTGCTGCCGATGGTTCTGAGCAAGAGATTGAATTTGATAAGCTCGTACTCGCGACAGGCTCAGTCCCAACCATGATCAATATTCCCGGTTGTGAATTGCCAGAAGTGATTACAAGTAACGAAGCCCTCAATCTGACCGAAGTTCCTGAAGAGTTAGTTATCATTGGCGGCGGCGTCATTGGTGTTGAATTTGCTCAATTGATGGCGCGTTTAGGCTCTAAAGTGTCAATCATTGAAGCTCACTACAAAATTTTGTCTCACATGGATGACGAATTGTCCCAGCAACTCGCCCAAGCGCTGATTGCTGAAGGTATCGACATCCGTGTTAACGCAAAAGTCTCAGCAATAGAGAAGCAAGAAAAAGGTGTGCGAGTATTTTTCGAAACCGAAAATGGTCATGAATCACTTTCTGCTTCTACGGTATTAATGTCGGTCGGCCGTAAACCTCTTGTCACTGGTTTTGGTCTTGAAAATACCAAGGTTGCCATAGAAAAAGGTGCCATCGCTGTAAATGACTATATGCAAACAAACGTACCTCACATCTATGCGTTAGGCGACTGCACAGGTGGTTACATGCTTGCCCATGTTGCAATGGAACAAGGTATTATTGCTGCGAAAAATATGGTTAAAAACAGTCAAGAAGCGTTTGATCCAGCAACCACACCGGCTTGTGTTTACACCAGCCCAGAGTTTGCGAGCGTCGGTTTCTCAGAAAAAGCCGCCAAAGAAACGTTTGGTGAAATAAAACTGGGTAAGTCTGATTTATCAGGCAACGCAAAAACCATGATTGTCCAGCAACATGGCACGGTGAAATTTGTTGTCGACGCTAAGACAGATAAAGTATTGGGTATGCATATCCTTGGCCCTCGAGCGAGCGATATGATCCATGAAGGCGCTTTAGCGATTAAACTTGGGGCAACGATTGAAGATATCATCGCAACCATTCACGGCCATCCAACGATTGCAGAAGGCGTCCACGAAGCTGCAGAAGATGTCTTTGGCAACGCAATTTACAAAGCCTATCCATAACGCTTGAACATACGGTAAATCCTAAAAAGGCTACCTCAATGGGTACAATGTAGTTCACTTAAGCGGAGCTGCCTTGCGATTAACAGGATATCGGGTCTTTGATATTTTCACCGCCCTAGGCCGATTAGGCTTAGGGCGTTTGTCTATAAATAGGATTGATAAATCTCCACGCAGACTTTTTAGACGTTTCGGTGTATTACCCGGAGACACCGCTTTACTCATCACTTTTAGCTGACTTGCGATGAACTGACAAGCGTACTTAAAGCTGATTTCATTGGGCATTCGACCATGTTCTACTGCCGCTTGACTGGCTTCTCTTCTCACCAAGTTATAACCAAGTAATAGTCCCCATAACTCTTGATAGACAAGCTCGACCGTCTTGCTCCTAAGCACTAAAGC
>NZ_FNDD01000039.1 GCF_900100015.1 Vibrio xiamenensis
CATATTATCAGAAGCTAAGTTCTAATAATTAAATTTGGTTGCGGGGGCCGGATTTGAACCGACGACCTTCGGGTTATGAGCCCGACGAGCTACCAAGCTGCTCCACCCCGCGTCCGTATCACCATTTAAAGCATGATGAGAGCTTTACTTCCAAAAGGAAGAAATTTGGAGCGACACACGAGGTTCCCGTTCTCTTCGTAAAGAGGCGTGACCTCAACCTTGATAAGGTTGCACTCTAATGAGTGGTGACGCTGTACCTTCGCATGAAGGAAATTGGAGCGACACACGAGGTTCGAACTCGTGACCTCAACCTTGGCAAGGTTGCGCTCTACCAACTGAGCTAGTGTCGCATTCACAACGTTTCCGTCGTTTAGGGCTGCGAATTATAAGAGCATTTTTTTGTGATGCAAGTCCTTCTAGCAAAAAAATCTGCTTTTTTTTTCGATTGATGAAAAAGCACACAAATTATCGAGTTTCAGCTGCTTTTTTGCTCAACATCGTCAGCCCTGAGTGATTAAATGGTAAAAATTGTCTGGCGATAATATTTGAGTTCGGCAATCGATTCGCGAATGTCATCGAGAGCCAAATGACTGCCTTGCTTAGAAAAACCGTCTAAAACCTCTGGTTTCCAACGACGAGTCAATTCCTTCAAAGTACTGACATCGATATAGCGATAGTGGAAATAGCTTTCTAGTTGCGGCATGTGTTTGTACAGAAAACGGCGATCTTGCCCAATGCTATTACCACAAATCGGAGATACTCCTTGCGGCACCCATTGCTGCAAAAATTCGATGGTTTGCGACACCGCTTGCTGCTCATTAATCTCACTTGCCTTAACACGTTCAACCAACCCACTGTTGGTGTGGGTTGTGGTGCACCAATCATCCATTTTCTGCAATTCTTGTTCATTCTGATGAATCGCTAACACTGGCCCTTCCGCAAGAATATTCAACTGCGCGTCGGTCACTATCGTGGCAATTTCGATAATCTTATGGGTTTCCGGGTCTAGCCCTGTCATTTCTAAATCGATCCAGATTAAGTTTTGATCGCTAAAGGACATAAATCATTGCCTATTTGTTTACTCACAAAAAAGGTACTATACCCAAATTCAAATACCCAAGATAGGTTTGCCCTTCAGCCATAAGAACAACTTTTAGGCAGAGCAAAACCAAAACAGTAAGTAGAGTGTTGTGGCAAAAAAGAAAAAGTTAACCAAGAGTCAAGTTAGACGCGTACGTAATAACCAGCATCGCAAACTGAAAGAAGCCAAGAATGTCCAGTGGGACGAAACGATGCTTGGCCCACAAAAAAACGGTTTGGTGATCACAAGATTTGGTCAGCACGCGGATATCGAAGACCCAGAGACTCAAGAGATCCACCGCTGTAATTTACGTCGTGGTATCGAGAGTTTGGTTTCTGGCGATCAAGTGCTTTGGCGCGCTGGCTCCGAAGTCATGGATGGCATCTCCGGCGTCGTAGAAGCCGTGGAACCGCGCCGCTCAGTACTTACTCGCCCAGATTATTACGATGGCCTTAAACCGGTTGCGGCGAACGTTGACCAAATGATCATCGTCTCTTCGGTACTACCAGAATTGTCACTCAACATCATCGATCGTTATCTGATTGCATCAGAAACACTCCAGATTGCACCGCTAATCGTACTCAACAAAGTGGATCTACTCGAAGAATCTCAGCGCGAGCAATATCAGCAATCGCTCAGTGAATACCAACGAATTGGCTATAAAGTTTTACTTGTGAGCAAGCAATCTGGCGAAGGTATCGATGCCCTAGAGCAGGAACTGCGTAATCGAGTCAATATCTTTGTCGGGCAATCCGGGGTTGGCAAATCGAGCTTAGTGAATGCATTAATGCCCGGCTTGGATGTCGAAGAAGGTGACGTTTCCGAGAACTCTGGCTTAGGCCAACACACCACAACCGCCGCACGCCTCTATCACATTCCATCAGGTGGCGATCTGATTGATTCTCCTGGAGTGCGTGAATTTGGCTTATGGCACCTAGAAGCCGAAGAAATCACCAAAGCTTTTGTCGAATTCAGATCTTTCTTAGGTGGTTGTAAATTTAGAGATTGCAAACACTTAGATGATCCAGGCTGTATCTTGCGTGAAGCGGTTGAAAATGGCGAGATAAGCCAAATCCGTTTTGACAATTACCACCGGATTCTGGAAAGCATGGGCGAGAACAAAGCCAACCGACAATACTCTCGTAGCAAGAAAGCAGACTTGTAACCAAGTTGGCGATTTAAACACGCGAATGCTGACTTTTATTTACGATTTGATTAGTATCGCTCGCCCCAAACTTTAAGAACTCTGATTTAAATTGGAAAGCCATCCTATGGATAAATTAAAAGTTAGACTGCAATACTGGATTCCACAGCACGGTTTAACCCGTTTGATGGGTAAACTGGCGTCTGCCAAAGCGGGCAGTCTGACCACCGCTGTCATTCGTTGGTTTATTAAGCAATACAAAGTCAATATGGCCGAAGCTCTGCACAGCGACCCAACTCACTACAAAAGCTTCAATGAGTTTTTTGTTCGAGAACTGCAGCCGGGCGCGCGTCCAATTACAGAAGGCCAAGAGATCATTACGCATCCTGCCGACGCTTGCGTAAGCCAATTTGGTGCGATTGATAATGGTCAACTGATTCAAGCTAAAGGTCATTTATATTCTGCCCTAGAGCTGCTTGGTGGAGATGAAAAACTAGCGCAAGAATTTACCGACGGGGCTTTTGCGACTTTGTACTTGTCGCCACGCGATTACCACCGTGTCCATATGCCTTGCGACGGTACGCTACGCCAGATGATCTATGTACCGGGCGATCTATTTTCAGTAAACCCGTTAACTGCAGAAAATGTACCGAATCTATTTGCTCGTAATGAGCGTGTAGTGTGTATCTTTGACACCGAGTTTGGGCCAATGGCACAAGTTCTGGTTGGTGCGACTATCGTAGGTAGCATCGAATTAGTTTGGGCTGGAACGGTAACACCACCACGCGGCAATACGGTTTATCGTTGGGATTACCCAGCGCAAGGTGATACTTCAGTAGTGCTGAAAAAAGGTCAAGAAATGGGCCGCTTTAAACTGGGCTCAACTGTGATTAATCTGTTTGCTAAAGACAGCGTACGTTTTGATGAAAGCATGCTGCACAACGTCCCAACAATAATGGGGACACCTTACGCTCACAAACCGTAACCATCACTTTGTTTTTGCTCAAAAGCCTCAGCCAATGCTGAGGCTTTTTTATTTCTGATTCGTCAGCGCTTAGCAGTTTGTTTTGCACCAAAACTCGGGCATATTACTTGCCAAATTTCACTCGTTTATTTTGAGACTCATTATGGGTTACGAATGGCTGGCACTCGGCGCCGCTTTTTTATGGGCGGTCGCCAGTATTATGTCGGTAAAACCAGCTCAGCATTTAGGTACATTTGCCTATAGCCGTTGGCGTATGGGTTGCACTTCGATCATTTTATCAATGATGGCGTTAATAACCGGCGGCTGGTACAGCGTGGAATGGAGCTCAATTTCCGCCATGGCACTATCCGGTTTGGTCGGTATTTTTATTGGTGATACTGCGCTTTTTGCTTGCTTAAATCGCATGGGACCTCGCCAAGCGGGCTTACTTTTCTCCTGCCACGCGGTGTTTTCTGCAGTTTTAGGCTACTTCCTATTTAGCGAAACCATGACCGGGCTCGAGCTCATCGGCGCCAGTTTGGTATTTTCAGGCGTACTGACTGCGATCTTTTTTGGTCGTCGTAAACAAGCGACCGCCAGCCTCGATGATATCAAAGGCAATGTGTGGGTAGGTATTGGCCTTGGCATTGTCGCAGCTCTGTGCCAAGCGTTCGGCGGCATTATTGCCAAACCGGTGATGGAAACCGCCATCGACCCTGTTGCCGCTTCTGCCATTCGCATGATTGCAGCGTTTGCGGCTCATTCTGCGCTGTGGCTGACTGGAGCCAAACTCGCCAAAGCTCGCAACGCAATCAACAGCAATGTATTTATCATCACTGCGGTCAACGCATTTCTTGCAATGGCGGTGGGCATGACTCTCATTCTTTACGCGCTGCGTGAAGGAAATGTCGGAATGGTCGCCTTACTCTCTTCAACCACACCGATTATGTTGCTACCGATGTTATGGATATACACCAAGCAACGTCCAAACCGATTTGCTTGGATTGGCGCTGTGGTCGCGGTGCTGGGAACAGGAATACTTGTGCAATAAACGCGGTGAATTGAAGCAATATCTGGAATCTGTCTAATAACTGCTTCCTATGAACATGATAGTCATTTTCATCTTTTAATTTTGCTTCACTTCGCTGAAAATAGAAGTAATAGAAATGCACTGTGGTCGACTCGTTACTACATTTAGCGATCGGAATTGAAAGATAGCTACGTTCTATCCCTAACAATATTTGATCTTAACCTACAGTTTTGGTTAAAAAGTGTAGTAAAGTTACGCTAGTTTTGTATTGAGGTCATCAGACCCACAGTTACTAATATTTGACGAGGTCATAACTATGTCTGCTAAGAAGCCAATCGCTTTAGTTATTCTTGACGGCTACGGTCACCGAGAAGATTCTGCGAGTAACGCCATTGCGAACGCAAAAACTCCAGTCATGGATCAACTGTTAGCCAACAACCCTAACACGCTCATCTCTGCTTCTGGTTTGGACGTTGGTCTACCTGATGGTCAGATGGGTAACTCTGAAGTTGGCCACACTAACATCGGTGCGGGTCGCGTTGTTTACCAAGATCTTACTCGTATTACTAAATCGATCGCCGATGGTGAATTTGCCACCACTCCAGCGCTAGTCGAAGCTATCGATAAAGCGGTTGCTGAAGGCAAAGCGGTTCATATCATGGGCTTGATGTCTCCAGGTGGCGTACACTCACACGAAGATCATATCTACGCTGCAGTTGAAATGGCTGCTGACCGTGGTGCTGAGAAAATTTACCTGCACTGCTTCCTAGATGGCCGTGACACACCACCACGTAGTGCAGAAAATTCACTAAAACGTTTTGATGAACTGTTCGCTAAATTAGGTAAAGGCCGTGTCGCATCATTGGTTGGCCGTTACTACGCCATGGACCGCGACAATAACTGGGATCGCGTTCAAGTCGCTTACGACCTACTGACTCAAGCCAAAGGTTCATTCACCACTGATTCAGCGGTTGCAGGCCTTGAAGCAGCATACGCTCGAGAAGAAAATGACGAATTCGTCAAAGCGACTGTCATTCAAGCCGCCGGCCAAGAAAGTGCAGCGATGCAAGATGGCGATGCAGTTATCTTCATGAACTACCGCGCTGACCGCGCACGTCAAATCACGCGTACATTCGTGACAGACTTTGCTGGTTTTGAACGTGAATCGTTCCCAGCAGTGAACTTTGTTATGCTGACTCAATACGCAGCAGACATCCCTCTTGCTACTGCTTTCCCACCAGCGTCACTTGAAAACACTTACGGTGAATGGCTATCGAAGAAAGGTCAAACGCAGCTACGTATTTCAGAAACAGAGAAATACGCACACGTGACTTTCTTCTTCAATGGTGGTGTGGAAAACGAATTTGACGGTGAAGAGCGTCAATTGGTTGCTTCGCCAAAAGTTGCGACTTACGACCTTCAGCCTGAAATGAGCTCAACTGAGCTTACTGACAAGCTGGTTGCTGCGATCAAATCGGGCAAATACGACACCATTATCTGTAACTATCCGAACGCTGATATGGTTGGTCACACTGGTGTTTACGAAGCGGCTGAAAAAGCAATCGAAGCACTTGATACTTGTGTTGGTCGCGTAGTAGAAGCGATCAAAGAAGTGGATGGCCAACTTCTTATCACGGCTGACCACGGTAACGCAGAAATGATGGTCGACCCAGAAACTGGCGGCACTCACACAGCTCACACCAACCTACCAGTGCCACTTGTGTATGTCGGTAGCAAAGATGTTGAGTTTGTTGCTGGCGGTAAACTGTCTGATCTAGCTCCAACGATGCTGTCGCTGTCTGGTCTGGATATTCCAGCAGAAATGACTGGTCAAATCTTGGTGAAATAAGCCAAACCTCTAACCTTAAGAGCCCAGCCATCGCTGGGCTTTTTATTTGCCAAACCGTAACCGCTTTTAGTTTTCCTAACCAACATCACGGCAGAGTTTTTACATTCCCCTTTCTTCTTGCAAAAATCTTTGGGTATACTGACCTACCGAAAATATTCAGGAAAAGTAAGGAATGACAACCACTTTCGCAACTCGAGCAGGTTCGAAACTTATCTCAACGTTACTGCTTTCGACTACATGCTTGACGTCATTCTTTACCACGTCTTCTTTTGCTGTCTCCCAAGCCGAACTGAAAGGCGTTTCGGGAGAAATCAATCGTCAGCAACAATCCCTGAGCCAACAAAAAAAGCAACTCGATAGTCTTCAACAACAGTTGAAAGACCAAGAGCTCGGAATCAGCAGTATTGAAAAAGAAATTCGTCAAACCAAAAACGAATTGGCGAAAACCGAAAGCAGCATCAAACAGCTTGAAGCAAAAGTCTCAAAGCTCGAGAAACAACGTGCAGAGCAAAGCAAGCAACTCGAAGAGCTCCTCAAAACTTACTACATCACCCAGCGCTCAAAAGCCTCATCCAATCTGCTCAATAACGATGCAGAAGCCGATCGTATCAGCCAATATTTTCAATATTTGGCCAAGAAACGTAGTGAAGTCATTCAAGAACTAGAGAGCACGGTTCGCGAACTCGATAGTAGCCGACGTCAGCTCGACTTACAAAAACAGCAAACCACGCAACTGCTAGACAAACAAACGCAAAAACGTGATCAACTCGCCAAGAGTCAATCGCAGCGACAAGGCACTATTAGCAAAATTCAGAAAAGCATTTCCGGTGATCAAGTGTATCTTGCTGAATTACGTCGCAATGAAACGCGTTTGAAAGCGGAGATTGCCAAAGCTGCAAAACGTAACAATGTGCCGATGGACGGCTTAGCAAGACAAAAAGGCAAACTGCCTTGGCCGGTTAAAGGACGTATTTTACACAGCTATGGCTCTGCTCAAACGGGTAGCCTGCATTGGAAAGGATTGGTCATTGACGCCAATTATGGTCAAGCGGTTAAAGCGGTATACTCTGGCAAAGTGGTTTTTGCTGATTATCTTCGTGGCTATGGCCTAGTGGTGCTGCTTGATCACGGCAAAGGCGATATGACCCTGTACGGCTTTAATCAAAGCTTAATGAAGAAGGAAGGGGATAAGGTCAAAGCTGGGGAAACCATCGCTCTCGCGGGCAATACTGGCGGTCAAAACCAAGCTTCACTCTATTTTGAAGTACGTAGAAATAGCGTTACTCAGAACCCCTCTTCATGGTTGACGCGTTAAACGCTCAATTAACAAAGCCCTGACCAGAAATAAAAAACCAACCTGATTGACTCTATATTCAGGTTGGTTTGAATCACTATCAGGGTTAAGCGTGCATCGCTTTAACACCATCTTCCAACAACTCTAATTGCTCAAGACCTTGCTCTGTCGCTTTAGGTTTAAGTATCGAAATCATCTGCAACATACCTTGGTGAATCACTTGCTCGGTAATGTTGGTGCGCAGCGTCATCGCCGATTGGTAACCTAGCCAGCTTGACGCCATCATATGTAAAGTCGTCACCAGATTAGGCATATCGTGCTCATTAAGATCGAGTAAATCGAGCTGAATAAAGGCGCGCATAATGTTGTTTAGGTTGCCTTGCAACTTCTCTTGAACTTGAATGTACTGATGGTGAAGCTCATCGTCTCGCTGCAGAATTTCTGGCAAGTTGGCGTAGAAGAAACGATATTTCCACATCAAGGTAAAAATCGAGTCCAGATAGTGTTTGAGCAGCACTAAGCTTTCTCTTTGTTCCTGAATCGGCGTAAAGCGCTCTAACAATTCACCAGAGTACAGCGCAAAGATTTCCCGCACGATCTCTTGCTTGTTGCGAAAGTGGTAATACAAATTGCCTGGGCTGATATCGATATGGGCAGCAATGTGGTTAGTAGTGATATTGCGTTCACCCTTTTCATTAAAAAGTTCCAAGGCTGCGTGAACGATTTTATCGCGCGTCTTCATTGTTAAGCCATGCCTATTAATTAGATAACAAAAGTATAACTAGGGATCCATCGAATAACAAAAGGCGCTTAACTGAGTAAGCGCCCACTTTGCTAATTGATGTCTTATTTGTGATATGGCTTTGAGAGTTGGTGTACCGCCTCAACAAACACACCAGCGTTTTCTGGTGGTACATCAAGGTGAATGCCATGACCAAGGTTAAACACGTGACCAGTACCTGCATCGCCGAAACCAGCCAAAATACTTTCGACTTCTTCACGAATGCGCTCAGGAGAGGCATAAAGCATGGATGGGTCCATGTTCCCCTGTAGAGCCACTTTATCGCCGACACGCGCTTTAGCGTCGGCAATGTTGATGGTCCAGTCGAGCCCTACGGCATCACATCCGGTTGCAGCAATTTGCTCAAGCCACATACCGCCATTTTTAGTAAATAGCGTTACTGGCACACGGCGACCTTCATTTTCACGAATCAAACCGTCGACAATTTTATGCATATATTGCAATGAAAATAGGTTGTAATCGCGTGGAGTCAATACACCACCCCAAGTATCAAACACCATCACAGATTGAGCACCCGCTTTAATTTGCGCATTAAGATACTCAATCACGCTGTCTGCCAATTTATCGAGCAAGGCATGCAATGTTTGTGGCTCGGCGTACATCATTTTTTTTATCTTAGTGAACGCTTTAGAGCTGCCACCTTCGACCATGTATGTCGCGAGCGTCCAAGGGCTGCCCGAGAAACCGATCAGTGGCACTTCACCTTGCAAATCTTTGCGGATTTGACGCACGGCGTTCATTACATATTGCAGCTCGCCTTCAGGATCCGGTAGGCCAATTTTATCGACGTCCGCTTTACACGTAATAGGGCGCTCAAACTTCGGTCCTTCGCCCGCTTCAAAATGCAGACCTAAGCCCATCGCATCGGGAATGGTGAGAATGTCTGAAAACAGGATCGCGGCATCAAGTGGAAAGCGACGTAATGGCTGCAAAGTCACCTCAGACGCTAACTCGGCATTACGACATAGGGACATGAAATCCCCAGCCTGAGAACGTGTTTCGCGATATTCAGGAAGGTAGCGACCTGCTTGGCGCATCATCCACACCGGTGTGTAATCAACCGGCTGCTTTAGCAGCGCGCGAAGGTAACGATCGTTTTTTAATTCAGTCATTCAAACTCTCAACTTTTTACTTCTTTACTGGGCACTATTCTAGCATGTGTTTGCTCGCAAAAATCGAGGGCTTTGCAAGCTGGATCATGTTATTAACTTTTAAATCAATGGCGTATTTGCAACCAGGCGTCAACGGTGTTAAAAATTTGATCGCTAGCGAAAATTACAACTACAAAAACTGAATCCAAGAGACTCAGTATCTCATAACGACATCTTACTTACCCCCTCCCTCTCGGAGGGTTTTTTTTGCCTATATTATGCGTTCTTTATCTGCTCAACAGTATGTTCGATCAACTCACGCGCGATGGTTCCTTTCGGTGCGACTTCAGGCATTTCATCCACCCCATACCAGCGCGCATCACTTAGTTCACTGTAGTCAGGCTTAATCGTACCACCATCATAGTCGGCTAAAAAACCCATCATCAAGCTCGACGGAAACGCCCAAGGTTGGCTGCCAAAATAGCGAATATTGGTCACCGAGATACCGGTCTCTTCCATCACTTCACGCGCGACACATTGCTCTAATGTCTCGCCAACTTCAACAAACCCAGCAATCACAGTATACATGCCTGTCTTGTGACGCGGATGCTGGGCAAGAAGGATTTGCTTATCTTTCCTCACCGCAACAATGACACACGGGAAAATTCGTGGGTAATGCAAGGTGCGGCAGTCATTACACTGCATCGCAAGTTGATTGTGATTCAAATGATTACGACCGCCGCATTGCGGACAAAATCTTTGGCTCTGCACCATATGGCCAAATTGAATCGCTCGGCTAATCAAAAGAAAGTCTTGCTCAGAGAAATGTAAGCAATCACGCAGAGACGTCATTTGCGGCAATTCGGCAAGATGCGCTTCATCAATCCACATCACAGGGGCGCCGTTATGCTCACAAATTTGTACGGCGTGCTCTAACGGCAGTTTAAAGTATTCTGAACTACCATACGGTATAACACCATTCTCTAGCCAAACTTGGCTTCCTGACACAACAAACCAGTAAATTAGTGTCTGATGGTTAAGGTGTTTGTTGTTTAACATTCCCGCTCCTCGTTGCTTGAAGTTCAACCATTTTACTGGCAATCTAATTTCATACCAGAGTTTGTAGTTAATGTTTTTTACGTCTATAAATTCTAGTAAGGACAAGAGTTTGTATCTCTAATTACGCTTTGATGACAAAGCTTTTCGGTCACCGGAGATGTGATCAGATCATGAGGGCATGATCATGCTAAATAAATTTAAAAGAACACAAGAACAATGGGGTGGCTCAAGCGAAGTCATCGACCACTGGCTAGATAAGCGACAAGCTCTGTTAGTGGAATACTGCAAACTGGCATCTTGCAAGCCATGCGCAAGTAAAGGGGCACTATCAAAACTACCAAAAGTCTCTGAAATCTCAGTCTTTTGCGAACACCTAGTCGATTACATATCTGAAGGACACTTCAAAATCTACAACATGGTCATGGACAAATGGCGAGCAACTGGCTTTGAAGCCACTGATGACATTAACCAGAGCTATGGCAAAATTGTCCTCACGACAGACCCGCTGCTGAACTTTACCGATAAATACGACAACGTCCCTAAAGACGATGATCTTGAAGAGTTCAACAGTGATTTATCTTTAATTGGCGAGATACTCGAAGTCCGATTCGAAGAAGAAGATGAATTGATTCAACAAATTGCAGATAGTTTAGCGATTCCACCAGGCGCGTAAATGCCGTTGATGAGATGAATTTCTGTCCGCACCTTTGACATTCAATTTTAAAAACGATAGACACAAAAAAGGCACCCTAAGGTGCCTTTTTTACATTTCAACGAAGTGCTTACTCTTCTGTAGAGAAGCCAGCGTTAAGTAGTGCTGCCAGGTTATCTGTCGCTTGTTCTGCAGATGGACCTTCTTGCTCTTTTGCACGCTGATTTTGACGCTCTTGGTGGTATGCGAAACCAGTACCAGCTGGAATCAAGCGACCCACAATTACGTTCTCTTTCAGACCACGCAAGTCATCACGTTTACCAGATACAGCGGCTTCAGTCAGTACGCGAGTCGTTTCTTGGAACGATGCTGCTGAGATGAAGGATTCTGTCGCTAGTGACGCTTTAGTGATACCTAGTAGTTCACGTTCAAAGCGAGCTGGCTCTTTACCTTCCGCTTCAAGTTCACGGTTGGCAATCTTAACTTGTGAGTATTCAACTTGCTCACCAGCCAAGAATTCAGAGTCACCTGCATGCGTGATGATACATTTACGTAGCATTTGACGAACGATAGTTTCGATGTGCTTATCGTTAATCTTAACGCCTTGTAAGCGGTATACTTCTTGAACTTCGTTTGCGATGTACTGAGTCACAGCGTGGATACCACGTAGACGCAGGATATCGTGTGGAGACTCTGGACCATCAGCGATAACATCGCCACGTTCCACTTTCTCACCTTCAAACACGTTCAATTGACGATGCTTAGGAATCATCTCTTCGTAAGTCTCGCCACCATCACGAGTGATGATTAGACGACGTTTACCTTTGGTCTCTTTACCAAAGCTCACAGCACCTGTGTGCTCAGCAAGGATCGCAGGCTCTTTAGGCTTACGAGCTTCAAACAAGTCAGCTACGCGAGGTAGACCACCAGTGATGTCTCGGTTACCGCCAGATTTCTGAGGAATACGAGCAAGGGTATCACCCACACCAACTTCCGCGCCATCCTCGATGTTCACAATCGCTTTACCAGGTAGGAAGTAATGGGCTGGCATATCAGTACCAGGGATCATTACGTCATTACCTTTCTCATCAACAAGTTTGATAGCTGGACGCATATCTTTACCTGCAGATGGGCGAGCTGCTGGATCAGTCACTTCGCTTGAAGATAGACCAGTCAGATCATCGGTTTGACGAGAAACAGTTACGCCATCAATCATGTCTACGAACTGGATACGACCAGCTACTTCAGTGATGATTGGCATGGTGTGTGCTTCCCAGTTCGCTACTGTTTCACCAGATTGAACTGCGTCGTTATCACCTTTGCTTAGCAACGAACCGTAAGGCAGTTTGTGTTTCTCTTTAGTACGACCGAACTCATCAATGATGGTCAGTTCAGAAGCACGAGAAGTAATCACAAGTTTGCCATCTTTGTTCACTACGAACTTGGCGTTGTGAAGCTTAACAGAACCATTGTTCTTCGCTTGAATGCTGTTTTCTGCTGCGGCTGTAGATGCTGCACCACCGATGTGGAACGTACGCATGGTTAGCTGTGTACCAGGTTCACCGATAGACTGAGCAGCGATAACCCCCACTGCTTCACCTTGGTTCACCAAGTGACCACGAGCTAGGTCACGACCGTAACACAGTGCACAACAACCAAAGTCAGAATCACAGGTTACTACTGAACGTACTTTGATTTGGTCGACAGAATTCTCTTCCATAATCTGACACCACTTCTCATCAATCAGAGTATTACGTGGAATCAGTACGTCATCAGTACCTGGTTTCAGAATGTCTTCAGCAACAACACGGCCAAGCGCTAGCTCAGTCAGGGCAACTTTAACGTCACCACCTTCAATGTGAGGCATCATGCTCACACCTTCTTGAGTACCACAGTCGTGCTCAGTAACAACAACGTCTTGAGCTACGTCTACTAGGCGACGAGTTAGATAACCCGAGTTCGCTGTCTTCAATGCTGTATCCGCAAGACCCTTACGTGCACCGTGGGTTGAGATAAAGTACTGAAGTACGTTTAGACCTTCTTTAAAGTTCGCAGTGATCGGTGTTTCGATGATTGAACCATCTGGACGCGCCATCAGACCACGCATACCCGCTAGCTGACGAATCTGTGCAGCAGAACCACGAGCGCCCGAGTCAGCCATCATGTAGATGCTGTTAAACGACTCTTGTTGTTCTTCTTCACCGTCACGGTTAATCACGGTTTCAGATGATAGGTTTTCCATCATCGCTTTCGCTACGCGATCGTTGGTTGATGCCCAAATATCGATCACTTTGTTGTAGCGCTCACCCGCGGTAACCAGACCAGATTGGTACTGCTCTTGGATTTCACGAACTTCTTCTTCTGCTTCCGCGATTTCAGTGTATTTCGCCGCTGGTACAACCATATCGTCGATACCAACAGACACACCCGAAAGTGCCGCGTAAGCGAAACCGGTATACATGATTTGGTCAGCAAAGATAACAGTATCTTTCAGTCCAAGCTTACGGTACGCCTCGTTAAGCAGGTTAGAAATTTGTTTCTTACCTAGCTTTTGGTTAACGATGCTAAATGGCAGACCTTTCGGTACGATTTGCCACAACATTGCACGACCAACAGTGGTATCAACCATCTTGGTCTCAGTTGTGCTATTGCCATCTTCGTCAACAACGGTTTCAGTAATACGAACTTTCACACGTGCGTGCAGTTCAGCCGTCTTAGTGCGGTATGCCTTCTCAGCCTCTTCTGGGCCGGCCAGGTACATGCCTTCACCTTTAACGTTGATCTTTTCACGCGTCATGTAGTAAAGACCCAATACAACGTCCTGAGAAGGTACGATGATAGGATCACCTGACGCTGGCGACAGAATGTTGTTTGTCGACATCATCAGAGTACGAGCTTCTAGCTGTGCTTCTAGAGTTAGAGGCACGTGTACCGCCATTTGGTCACCATCGAAGTCCGCGTTATATGCCGCACACACTAGTGGGTGTAGCTGAATCGCTTTACCTTCGATTAGTACAGGTTCAAATGCCTGAATACCTAGACGGTGAAGTGTTGGTGCACGGTTAAGTAGCACTGGGTGTTCACGGATAACTTCATCCAGAATATCCCATACAACCGCTTCTTCGCGCTCAACCATTTTCTTAGCCGCTTTGATCGTAGTTGCAAGACCACGAGTTTCTAGCTTGCTGTAGATAAATGGTTTGAATAGCTCAAGTGCCATCTTCTTAGGAAGACCACACTGGTGTAGACGCAAGTATGGACCAACTGTGATTACAGAACGGCCAGAGTAGTCTACACGTTTACCAAGTAGGTTCTGACGGAAACGACCTTGTTTACCCTTGATCATATCAGCAAGAGATTTCAGAGGACGTTTGTTTGAACCTGTGATCGCACGACCACGACGACCGTTATCGAGAAGCGCATCAACAGACTCTTGCAGCATACGTTTTTCGTTACGTACGATGATGTCCGGAGCAGCTAGCTCTAGAAGGCGTTTCAAACGGTTGTTACGGTTGATCACACGACGGTATAGATCGTTCAAATCAGAAGTCGCAAAGCGACCGCCATCTAGTGGTACTAGAGGACGTAGATCTGGCGGAAGAACTGGAAGAACGGTTAGGATCATCCACTCTGGATTGTTGCCAGACGCGACAAACGCTTCAACTAACTTAAGACGCTTAGTGATCTTCTTACGCTTAGTTTCAGAGTTCGTTGACTCTAATTCTTCACGCATTTGCTCAGCTTCTGCCTGAAGATCCATCGCCGCTAGAAGATCTTTGATGGCTTCAGCACCCATCTTAGCAGTGAACTCGTCACCCCATTCTTCTAGACGATCTAGGTATTCTTCTTCAGTCAGCATCTGACCTTTTTCAAGATCAGTCATACCTGGCTCAGTCACAACGTACATTTCAAAGTAAAGTACGCGTTCGATATCACGCAGAGGGATATCCATCAACAAACCGATACGAGACGGTAGTGATTTTAGGAACCAGATGTGAGCAACAGGAGAAGCCAGCTCGATGTGGCCCATACGGTCACGACGAACTTTAGTTTGGGTTACTTCAACGCCACACTTCTCACAGATAACACCACGGTGTTTCAGGCGCTTGTATTTACCACAAAGACATTCGTAATCTTTTACTGGACCAAAAATACGCGCACAGAACAGACCATCGCGCTCAGGCTTGAACGTACGATAGTTGATCGTTTCAGGTTTTTTAACTTCACCGAAAGACCATGAACGAATCATGTCTGGTGAAGATAGACCGATTTTGATTGCATCAAATTCTTCGGTCTTATGCTGTGCTTTTAGAAAGTTTAATAAGTCTTTCACAATCAGCTCCTGTAAGGAGTTAAAAAGGAGCTCACCGCAACAGTGAGCACCTTTCTACCAGATAATCGACTTTCTCCGTAAGGGAAAGGGATTACTCTTCGTCTTCTAGCTCGATGTTGATACCTAGCGAGCGAATCTCTTTCAACAATACGTTGAACGATTCTGGCATACCAGGTTCCATCGAATGGTTTCCGTCGACGATGTTCTTATACATCTTCGTACGACCGTTAACGTCATCCGACTTAACGGTTAGCATTTCTTGTAGCGTGTAAGCAGCACCGTATGCTTCTAGTGCCCATACTTCCATCTCACCGAAACGCTGACCACCAAACTGAGCTTTACCACCAAGCGGTTGTTGAGTAACCAGGCTGTAAGAGCCGGTTGAACGCGCGTGCATCTTGTCATCAACCAAGTGGTTCAGTTTGAGCATGTACATGTAACCAACAGTAACTGGACGCTCGAATGCATCACCTGTACGGCCATCAAACAGTTTCAACTGACCAGATTCTGGTAAGTCTGCTAGTTTCAGCAGGTTCTTAATTTCTGGCTCAGTCGCACCGTCAAATACTGGCGTCGCAACAGGTAGACCACCACGTAGGTTAGAGATAAGCGTACGAACTTCATCGTCGGTTAGGCTTGCCACATCGATCTTCTGACGGGTATCACCTAGGTTGTACACTTCTTGCAAGAACTCACGGAACTTAGCCAGTTCTTGTTGCTCTTTAACCATTTGGTTGATCTTGTCACCGATACCTTTCGCTGCCAGACCTAAGTGAACTTCTAGGATCTGACCGATGTTCATACGCGAAGGTACACCCAGAGGGTTTAGTACGATATCAACTGGTTGGCCTTTCTCATCGTAAGGCATGTCTTCAACTGGGTTGATCTTAGAGATTACACCCTTGTTACCGTGACGACCCGCCATCTTATCACCAGGCTGAATGCGACGTTTAACCGCTAGGTAAACTTTCACAATCTTCAATACGCCAGGTGCAAGATCATCACCTTGAGTGATCTTACGACGCTTAGTTTCGAATTTCTTATCGAATTCAGCTTTCAGCTCGTCGTTTTGCTCTGCTAGTTGCTCTAGCTGAGTTTGTAGTGCGTCGTCTTCTAGAGTCAGCTCTAACCATTTCTTACGATCGATGCCGTCAAGCTTCGCTTCAGAGTAACCGCCTTCAAGCAATACAGACTTAACGCGAGCTAGCAGACCGCCTTCCAGAATCTGGAATTCTTCGGTCAAATCTTTTTTCGCTTCTTTAAGCTGCATTTGCTCGATTTCAAGCGCACGCTTGTCTTTTTCTACGCCATCGCGAGTAAAGACTTGAACGTCGATGATGGTACCTGAAACAGAGTTTGGTACACGTAGCGAAGTATCTTTAACGTCTGATGCTTTTTCACCGAAGATCGCACGTAGTAGCTTCTCTTCAGGGGTTAGCTGAGTTTCACCTTTCGGTGTTACTTTACCAACTAGGATGTCGCCACCCTTAACTTCTGCACCGATGTAAACGATACCTGACTCGTCAAGTTTAGACAGAGCCGATTCACCTACGTTTGGAATATCTGCTGTAATCTCTTCAGCGCCAAGTTTGGTATCACGAGCCACACAAGATAGTTCTTGAATGTGGATAGTCGTGAAGCGGTCTTCTTGAACGACGCGCTCAGATACTAAGATCGAGTCTTCGAAGTTGTAACCGTTCCAAGGCATGAATGCGATACGCATGTTTTGACCAAGAGCCAATTCACCAAGGTCAGTTGATGGGCCGTCAGCCAGTACATCACCACGTAGAACCGATTCACCAGGCATCACACAAGGACGTTGATTGATACAAGTGTTTTGGTTAGAACGTGTGTACTTGGTCAAGTTGTAGATATCGATACCCGCTTCGCCAGGAATCAGTTCTTCTTCGTTAACTTTAACAACGATACGAGAAGCATCTACAGACTGAATCACACCACCACGTTTAGCAACTGCGGTTACACCAGAGTCAACGGCGATGTTGCGTTCGATACCAGTACCTACCAACGGTTTCTCTGCTTTCAGAGTTGGAACCGCCTGACGTTGCATGTTCGCACCCATCAAGGCACGGTTCGCATCATCGTGTTCTAGGAACGGAATCAAAGACGCAGCAATCGACACCACCTGGTTGGTCGCAACGTCCATATAGTTGACGTGCTCACGTGGGTGCAGACCAGATTCACCTTTCTGACGAGCTGTGATCAACTCTTCAGCAAAAGTGCCGTCTTCATTCAATTTAGTGTTCGCCTGTGCGATAACAAATTGGCCTTCTTCGATAGCAGATAGGTAATCTACTTCGTCAGTAACCACGTCATCGACCACGCGACGGTATGGGGTTTCTAGGAAACCAAACTCATTACAACGTGCGAACGCTGATAGTGAGTTAATCAAACCGATGTTTGGACCTTCAGGCGTTTCGATAGGACATAGACGACCGTAGTGAGTTACGTGTACGTCACGTACTTCGAAGCCAGCACGTTCACGAGTTAGACCGCCAGGACCCAAAGCAGAAATACGACGCTTGTGCGTTACTTCCGAAAGCGGGTTGTTTTGGTCCATGAACTGTGAAAGCTGTGAAGAGCCAAAGAATTCTTTTACTGCTGCCGAGATAGGCTTAGCGTTGATCAAATCTTGAGGCATGATCGCATCAAGGTCGCCAAGGCTTAGACGCTCTTTAACCGCACGTTCAACACGTACTAGACCAACACGGAATTGGTTCTCAGCCATTTCACCAACGCTACGGATACGACGGTTGCCAAGGTGGTCGATATCGTCCACTTCGCCTTTACCGTTACGGATCGCGATAAGCTTTCTCATCACTTCGATGATGTCGGTTTCGTCTAGTGTGCCTTGCTCTTGAGCATCTTCACGGCCAATTGAACTGTTGAACTTCATACGACCAACAGTCGATAGATCGTAACGATCTTCAGAGAAGAACAAGCTTTCAAATAGCGCTTCAGCAGCTTCTTTCGTTGGTGGCTCGCCAGGGCGCATCATGCGGTAGATTTCAACTAACGCAGAGATACGATCGACAGTGCTATCGATACGTAGAGTGTCTGAAATGAACGGACCATGATCGAGGTCATTCGTGAACAGAACTTCAAGCGCTTTGTGACCAGCTTGAGAAAGATTAGCTAGGCCTTCAAGAGAGATCTCTTGGTTGGCAGCGATAATGATCTCACCAGTTGCTTCGTTGATGTAATCTTTAGAAGCGACTTTACCAACGATGTACTCAACCGGTACTTCGATGTGCTCGATATTGTCTTTTTCTAGTTGACGAATGTGGCGTGCAGTTACGCGACGACCTTGTTCAACATAGACATTACCGTTTGCCTCGATATCAAACGTTGCAGTTTCACCACGCAGACGCTCAGGTACCAACTCCATTAATAGAGTTTGGTCTTTCACTTGGAAGTTCACTTTCTCGAAGAAGATATCTAGGATCTCTTCGGTCGTTTTACCAAGTGCGCGCATGATGATAGAAGCTGGCAGCTTACGACGACGGTCAATACGTACGTATAAGTTATCTTTTGGATCGAATTCAAAATCTAACCATGAACCACGGTAAGGGATAATACGCGCGTTATACAGTACTTTACCTGATGAGTGGGTCTTACCCTTATCGCTGTCGAAGAATACGCCAGGGCTTCTGTGCAGCTGGGATACGATAACCCTCTCGGTACCATTGATTACGAAGGTACCATTGTCTGTCATGAGTGGAATTTCACCCATGTAGACTTCTTGTTCTTTAATGTCTTTTACAGTACCTGCTGGCGCGTCTTTATCAAAAATAACTAGGCGCAGTTTCACGCGTAGAGGTTTTGAATAAGTTACACCGCGAATTTGACATTCTTTGACGTCAAAAACTGGCTCACCAAGACGGTAGCTAACGTATTGCAGCTCAGAGTTGCCGTTATAGCTCTGAATTGGAAATACAGAACGGAAAGCAGCCTCAAGACCATATTGCCCTTCAGGATCCTGTTCGATGAACTTGTCGAACGAATCGAGCTGGATCGATAGCAGGTATGGAATGTCCAACACTTGTGGACGAGTACCAAAGTCCTTACGGATGCGCTTTTTCTCGGTATAAGAGTAAACCATGGGGTTCCTCAGCTCGCTGATAAGTGACCCAAACTGTCTCTATTTCTTGTAGACAGTGACTAACAACTGTTTTTCTGTAGTGACGCTTCATCATGTTGATAATGAAGACGTTTTTTGCTGGATAGAGACGATTAAACAGCGGGAAAATTCGCCTATACCCTACAGCGCAAAAAGGCCGGTGGTCAATAAACCACCAGCCATTAGCCGTTAGGCTAAGAGATTAAGTATAGATTACTTGATCTCAACAGATGCACCAGCTTCTTCTAGTTGAGCTTTAAGAGCTTCAGCTTCAGCTTTCTCTACGCCTTCTTTAAGAGGTGCAGGAGCGCCGTCAACTAGAGCTTTAGCTTCTTTAAGACCTAGGCCTGTTGCGCCACGTACTGCTTTGATAACAGCAACTTTGTTACCGCCAGCAGCAGTTAGGATTACGTCAAACTCAGTTTGCTCAGCAGCAGCTTCGCCGCCAGCAGCTCCGCCAGCTACAACAGCAGCAGCAGCAGAAACGCCGAATTTTTCTTCCATCGCTTCGATTAGTTCAACAACTTGCATTACAGACATTTCTGCAACTGCGTCTAGGATTTGCTCGTTAGTAATAGACATAACAATTCTCTTTTAAGTCAACAATAATTTTATTTTGCAACCAGTAAAAAGCAAGGCTTATTAAGCCGCAGTTGCTTCTTTTTGATCGCGGATAGCAGCGATAGTACGTACCAGCTTGCCAGCAGAAGCTTCTTTCATGCACATCATTAGGCGTGCGATTGCTTCGTCGTAAGTTGGTAGTGTCGCTAGTACGTCAGCATCAGTAACTGCGCCTTCAAATGCAGCAGCTTTAACCTCGAATTCTTTGTTCTCTTTAGCGAAGTCTTTGAAAAGACGCGCTGCAGCACCTGGGTGCTCGTTAGAGAACGCGATCAAAGTAGGACCAGTGAAAGTGTCAGTTAGACACTCGTAGTCAGTACCTTGAACCGCACGGCGTGCTAAAGTGTTACGCACAACTCGCATGTAAACACCCGCTTCGCGAGCTTGTTTACGTAGAGCTGTCATTGCGCTTACTTCAACGCCACGAGAGTCAGCTACAACTGCAGAAAGTGCACCACTGGCTGCTTCGTTGACTTCAGCAACAATTGCTTTTTTGTCTTGAAGATTTAAAGCCATCTTGGATTTACTCCTGGTTGTCGATACACCACTCACTATTATCACAACAGTGAGAGCTATTGAGGTGCGTCCCAGAAGAAAGGAAACCCATTCTTTAAAATAAAAAATGAAATCTTTCTGTCAGGTTCGGGCACCATCTACGTAGGACAATTAAGTTAATCAATACTGAATAACACCTACGGTCTTGGACGGAGACTGGGTCATCATAAGCAAACAAATTTGCTTATCAAAGTTCAGCCCCAACCACAAATATTAGGCGCAGAATTATACATCAATTCTGCGCCTACGCAAATAAATTAAGCTTGAGTGTTCAGAGAGTTCTGATCAACTGCAACGCCAGCACCCATAGTAGTAGAGATGCTAACTTTCTTCAGGAAAGTACCTTTCGCTGAAGATGGTTTTGCTTTCTTAATTGCGATTAGAAGAGCTTCAAGGTTCTCTTGCAGTTGGTTAGTTTCAAAAGAAACTTTACCAATTGTAGTGTGAACGATGCCGTTCTTGTCGTTACGGTAACGAACCTGACCAGCTTTAGCATTCTTAACTGCTTCAGCAACGTTAGGAGTTACAGTACCAACTTTAGGGTTTGGCATAAGACCGCGAGGACCTAGGATAGTACCTAGTTGTCCTACAACGCGCATTGCATCTGGAGAAGCAACAACTACGTCAAAGTCCATAACGCCTTTTTTCACTTGCTCAGCAAGATCTTCCATACCCACTAGGTCAGCGCCAGCTTCTTTCGCAGCTTCAGCGTTTGCACCTTGAGTGAATACAGCAACGCGAATTTCACGACCAGTACCGTGTGGTAGTACAGTTGCACCACGTACGTTTTGGTCAGATTTACGAGCGTCGATACCTAGGTTGATCGCAACGTCAACAGACTCAACGAATTTAGCAGTTGCTAGTTCTTTAAGAAGAGCGACAGCTTCGTTGATTTCGTATTCTTTAGTTGCTTCCACTTTTTCGCGGATAGTGCGCATGCGCTTAGTTAGTTTTGCCATGATCTTAACCCTCTACCACTAGGCCCATTGAACGAGCAGTACCTGCGATAGAACGTTTCATCGCTTCGATGTCAGCACCAGTCATATCGCCAGCTTTAGTTTCTGCGATTTCTTGGATTTGAGCGTCAGTCACAGTACCCACTTTTTCAGTGTTTGGACGACCTGAACCAGACTTAACGCCAGCCGCTTTCTTAAGAAGAACTGCAGCAGGAGGAGTCTTAGTGATGAAAGTGAAAGAACGGTCGCTGTATACAGTGATAACAACTGGAGTTGGTAGACCTTTCTCAAGAGATTCTGTTTTTGCGTTGAACGCTTTACAGAATTCCATGATGTTCACACCGTGTTGACCTAGAGCAGGACCAACTGGTGGACTTGGGTTTGCCATACCCGCTGCAACTTGCAGCTTGATATAAGCTTCAACTTTCTTAGCCATGATATATCCTAAATTTCGGGTTCAAACGCTTATTTAATTCAATAAGCTCCCCATCGTTACAAAAAAACTTTTACTTCAGTGGAAGTAAAAAGGCGCGAAATTATAGTCAGATTTCGCGCCTGATACAACCTTAAAAAGGTGTTTTTTTAATCAAGTTTTTCAACTTGACCAAATTCGAGCTCGACTGGTGTTGCACGACCAAAGATCGATACAGACACTTTCACGCGGCTCTTCTCGTAATCCACTTCTTCAACTGTACCGTTAAAGTCAGCAAATGGCCCTTCGTTAACACGAACCACTTCACCTGCCTCAAACATTGTTTTCGGACGTGGTGCTTCATTTGCTTTCTCAAGACGATTCAGAATTGCGTCAGCTTCCTTATCAGTGATAGGCGCTGGACGGTCAGAAGTACCACCAATGAAGCCCATGACACGCGGCACACTGCGTACTAGGTGCCATGATTCATCGTTCATGATCATCTGAACCAATACGTAGCCTGGGAAGAATTTACGTTCTGATTTGCGGCGTTGACCGGCACGCATTTCCACTACTTCTTCAGTAGGGACTAAAACTTCACCGAACAGCTCTTCCATATCGTGCATTTTGATGTGCTCACGTAAAGATTGAGCAACACGACCTTCGAATCCAGAAAAGGCTTGAACCACGTACCAGCGTTTTTTTGGAGCTTCACTCATGAATAAGAACCCTCTATACCCCAGTCACTAACGCGACTAAACGGACCATCAGTCCGTCAATGCCCCATAGCGCTAGAGCCATTACAATACTTACAGCTAAAACGATAAAAGTCGTTTGCGTTGTTTCTTGGCGAGTAGGCCAAACCACTTTACGAACTTCCATACGTGCTTCGCGAGCAAACGTGATCGCAGCTTTACCTTTAACAGTAGTAGCTAACACACCTAGCGCAGCTACAACCAGTACTACTGCACCAGCAGCACGGGCAACCACGTTTAGGTTATAATACGTAAAGTCTGAATTTGGACCACTTCCACCCAAAAGTGCGTTTCCCACAACAGCGGCAGCTAGCAGAACAAAAGCGACAATCCACTTAAATGTATCTGCGGCACTTGAGCTATCAGGAGTTTCAGCATGATTTGCTTTCATAAAACCAACCTGTCACAAGTCTTACTATAGACGACAACAACCCCGCTGTTGCAGGGCAAATCCATAAAACACCAAGTATAGAGACTTGATGCACGCTTTATTGGCTCAGAGTGTATTCTCAACCAAAAAAATTCCTACTTTGTCGCTTTCTTGTACAAGAAAACAACAACAATTATATGCAGTGCATAAAAAGGGCATCAAATGATGCCCTTTTTGGTGTTAGTTCGTCAAATATTATTCAACGATTTTAGCTACAACACCAGCGCCTACTGTACGGCCACCTTCGCGGATTGCGAAACGTAGACCTTCATCCATTGCGATTGGAGCGATTAGCTCTACAGTCATTTGGATGTTGTCGCCTGGCATTACCATTTCTACGCCTTCTGGTAGTGAGATATCACCAGTTACGTCAGTTGTACGGAAGTAGAACTGTGGACGGTAGCCTTTGAAGAATGGGGTGTGACGACCACCTTCATCTTTAGACAGTACGTATACTTCTGATTCGAATTTAGTGTGTGGTGTGATTGAACCTGGTTTCGCTAGTACTTGACCACGTTCTACTTCATCACGTTTAGTACCACGTAGTAGTGCACCAACGTTCTCACCCGCACGACCTTCGTCTAGAAGCTTACGGAACATCTCTACACCTGTACAAGTTGTAGTAGTTGTGTCGTGGATACCAACGATTGCTACTTCATCACCTACTGATAGGATACCGCGCTCGATACGGCCAGTTACTACTGTACCACGACCTTGGATTGAGAATACGTCTTCGATTGGCATTAGGAACGGCATGTCTACTGCACGCTCTGGCTCTGGGATGTAGTTGTCTAGCGCTTCTGCTAGTTCTACAATCTTAGCTTCCCATTGCTCTTCGCCGTTTAGAGCGCCTAGAGCTGAACCTTGGATAACTGGTAGGTCATCACCTGGGAAATCGTACTCAGATAGAAGTTCACGTACTTCCATTTCTACTAGTTCTAGTAGCTCTTCGTCATCTACCATGTCACATTTGTTCATGAATACGATGATGTAAGGGATACCAACCTGACGGCCTAGTAGGATGTGCTCACGAGTTTGTGGCATTGGACCATCTGTTGCTGCTACAACTAGGATACCACCGTCCATTTGCGCAGCACCGGTGATCATGTTTTTAACATAGTCAGCGTGTCCTGGGCAGTCTACGTGCGCGTAGTGACGAGTTGGAGTATCGTACTCAACGTGTGAAGTCGCGATTGTGATACCGCGTTCACGCTCTTCTGGAGCGTTATCGATTGATGCGAAGTCACGAGCAGCACCGCCGTAAACTTTAGCAAGAGTAGTACAGATAGCTGCAGTTAGAGTTGTTTTACCGTGGTCAACGTGGCCGATAGTACCAACGTTTACGTGCGGTTTCGTACGTTCAAATTTTTCTTTAGACACGATCGTGTTCCTTCCTAGTTATGATTCGCCGCAATCTTTATTGATCACGGCGCGCCAGAATTTGCTATTTTAAGCGCCAACGCATGTCAGCGCAATATTTGGGCGTATCGATCTCGAAAAAACCGTTAGAGTTTTTACAGAACGATACAAATGATCAATATCCGCGGTCAGCAATAACTTTTTCTGCAAAGTTTTTCGGTACTTCCGCATACTCAAAGAATTCCATTGAGTAAGAAGCACGACCTTGCGTTGCTGAACGAAGATCCGTTGCGTAACCGAACATCTCGGACAATGGAACTTGAGCACGGATAATTTTCAGGCCAGCAACGCCTTCATCCATCCCCTCGATGATGCCACGGCGACGGTTTAAGTCACCCACAACATCACCCATCCAATCTTCCGGAGTGGTTACTTCAACTTTCATCATTGGTTCAAGAAGAACAGGCTGAGCTTCTAGAGCCCCCTTCCTGAACGCCATCGAGCCGGCAATCTTAAACGCCATTTCGTTGGAGTCAACATCATGATAAGAACCGTCGAACAAGGTTGCTTTAATATCCAAAACAGGATAACCGGCAAGTACACCACTGTTCATTTGCTCTTCGATACCTTTCGATACCGAGCTGATGTATTCCTTAGGAACCACACCACCCACGATTTCATCGACAAAGACAAAGCCTTCGCCCGGTTCTGAAGGTTCAAGTTTGATCCAAACATGGCCATATTGACCACGTCCACCAGATTGGCGAACAAACTTACCTTCAACCTCAGCTTTACCACGAATGGTTTCGCGATAAGCCACTTGAGGTTTACCAACGTTGCAATCAACGCTGAACTCACGCTTCATACGGTCAACGATAATGTCTAGGTGAAGCTCACCCATGCCAGAAATCAAAGTCTGGCCTGTTTCGTCGTCCGTTTCCACGCGAAAAGATGGATCTTCCGCAGCAAGCTTGCCAAGCGCAATACCCATTTTCTCTTGATCTGCCTTAGAGCGAGGCTCTACTGCAATCTGAATAACCGGCTCTGGGAATTCCATGCGCTCTAGAATCACTTTATGATTCTGATCACACAGAGTGTCACCTGTGGTCACATCTTTTAGACCAACGGCCGCAGCGATATCACCAGCACGAATTTCTTTAATTTCTTCGCGCTTGTTTGAGTGCATCTGTACGATTCGACCAAAGCGCTCACGCTTTTGTTTCACTGAGTTGTAGACAGCATCGCCCGAGTTTACAACACCAGAATAAACACGCATAAAGGTTAAAGTACCGACAAACGGGTCAGTCGCAATTTTGAACGCCAATGCTGAGAATGGTTCAGTGTCGTCTGCATGACGTTCCACTTCTTTCTCATCTTCATCAACGCCCTTAATTGAAGGAACATCAACTGGTGATGGCAAGAATTCAACAACCGCATCGAGTACAGCTTGCACACCTTTGTTTTTGAATGCACTACCACAAGTGGCAAGAACGATTTCGTTATTCAGTGTACGAGCGCGAAGACCGGCTTTGATATCTTGCTCAGAAAGTTCCCCTTCTTCGAGGTACTTTTCCATCAACTCTTCATTGGCTTCTGCTGCTGACTCAACCATGTGGTTGTGCCATTCTTCAGCGAGTTCGAGCATATCAGCTGGAATTTCTTCATACGAGAAGGTCATGCCTTGATCGGCTTCATTCCAGTTAATAGCTTTCATCTTGATAAGGTCGATGACACCTTTGAACTCTTCTTCCGCACCAATGTTCAATTGGATAGGAACAGGAGTCGCACCAAGACGATTTTTAATTTGTTCAACAACGCGTAGGAAGTCTGCACCTGCACGGTCCATCTTGTTAACAAATACCATACGAGGTACATGGTATTTATCAGCTTGACGCCAAACGGTCTCAGACTGAGGTTCAACACCAGATGATCCACAGAATACGACCACAGCACCATCAAGCACACGAAGAGAACGCTCTACTTCGATCGTAAAGTCAACGTGTCCAGGGGTATCAATGATGTTGATGCGATGATCTTGGAATTGCGCTTCCATACCACGCCAGAAGGTAGTCGTTGCAGCTGAGGTGATAGTGATACCACGCTCCTGCTCTTGCTCCATCCAGTCCATGGTGGCAGCACCATCGTGAACTTCGCCGATTTTGTGAGAGAGGCCAGTGTAGAACAGAATACGCTCAGTTGTGGTTGTCTTACCTGCATCTACGTGCGCACAGATACCGATATTACGGTAGCGCTCAATAGGAGTTTTGCGAGCCACGATTGTATCCTCTTACTAAGGTGTACCTTAGAGTAAAGAAAAGTGCTGCGAGAGAGCCTCGCAGCACTGAAGGTCTATTACCAACGGTAATGAGCAAACGCTTTGTTCGCTTCTGCCATACGGTGAACGTCTTCACGTTTCTTAACAGCAGTACCTTTATTTTCTGACGCGTCTAGCATTTCAGCAGCTAGACGTCCAGCCATAGATTTTTCACCACGCTTACGCGCAGCTTCAACCAACCAACGCATAGCAAGTGCGTTACGGCGAACCGGACGTACTTCTACAGGCACTTGGTAAGTAGAACCACCTACACGGCGAGATTTAACTTCTACCGCTGGGCGAACATTTTCAAGAGCTTCTTCAAAAATAGCTAAGTGATCTTTACCAGATTTCTCAGCCATAGTGTCTAGTGCAGTGTAAACGATTTTTTCTGCAGTAGATTTTTTTCCGTCAACCATAAGGATGTTAACGAATTTTGCCAGCAGTTCAGATTTGAACTTAGGATCTGGAAGGATCTTACGCTGACCAATAACGCGACGACGTGGCATGGAATATTCTCCGTTGTCTTCTTCAGGTTTTATCCAAAACTTTTCAGTTTTTTCAAAAAATAAAAATTGAAAATAAGTGTTTGGCCTTACTTAACGCTTTCTTTATAAAAAAGAGGCATTAAGACTTAGGACGCTTCACACCGTACTTAGAACGACCTTGTTTACGGTCATTTACGCCAGCACAGTCAAGTGCGCCGCGAACAGTGTGGTAACGCACACCTGGAAGGTCTTTAACACGACCACCACGGATAAGAACAACTGAGTGCTCTTGAAGGTTGTGACCTTCACCGCCGATGTACGAAGTTACTTCGAAACCGTTTGTTAAACGAACACGACAAACTTTACGAAGTGCTGAGTTAGGTTTTTTAGGTGTAGTAGTGTAAACACGAGTACATACACCACGTTTTTGTGGGCACGCTTCTAGTGCAGGCACGTTGCTTTTAACAACTTGCTTTGCACGTGGTTTGCGTACCAACTGGTTAATAGTTGCCATTAACTAGCTCCTGATTTACTTGAAAGTAAGCTTTGTGAAAAATCTAGTCCCCAATGCAAATGCAAATTGGGGACGCAAAATTCTATGCAGCAGTGGGATGTGTGTCAAGAAATATACAGATCTTTTTTCAACCAAAAATCATGCATGAAGCACAAATGGGCTTTGGTCTTCGCATATTTATGCTTAGTCAGTTAAATACGCTGTTATTCCCAGGTCATGGAGTGGCTATGCTCGACAGTGAGTTCAACAAACTCAGCATAATTAATCACATGAATCGATGGACTGATTCGTGCATCAATACCTCGAGCTTTTGCATCTTCATCAAGAACATAAATTGAGTATTGGTCATTTCCTTGGACATAGTCCTTGTGCTGTGAAATTGCAGCATAAACACTATCTTCGATCAGCAACATCGCGTCCTGTTGAGACACAAATAATCGCGCATCTTGCAAAGCTGGGATGGTTTTTATGATATGTAACATACAGGTGCCTTTAGAAAGATAAGATTTTATCCGCTTGCTGCAGCTGTTGTTTAATCTCATCGCGATTTAGACGTTCGGCATTCAGCACTAAGTCAGCATGTGCCACACCTCGCTCATCGAGCGATTGCTGACAAACGTAGACTTGTTCAATGTCATAGAGCTCAAAGAGCTTAAACATTGGCGCATAATCTTTACTTGCGATGTGATTTGGTTGCTGGCCTTGCAACAATTGCAATACGCCATCAGCAACAAAAATCACTTGAATCGTTTCGCAATACGCCGAAGCAGCTAACAGAGCATCAACACCTTCACGCCCAGATGCGCTACCATGAGGTGCGCTGCGAAATACAAAGGTTAACTGACTCAAAACTGCACCACTCTGTCTTGGCTAAGAAGCGCTTCCGCCAAACTGCCAAGGCCCGACTGTTCAAAACCATCGGCAAGGTTGTGCGAAGCAAGGCCATGTTGCTGAGCTTCACTTTCACTCACAATACCTCTGCGCAGCGCTGCGGCAACACAAGTTTGCAAAGCAAATCCATGCTGTTGAGATAACGCTTGCCATGCAGCGGTAATATCAAACTCGTCATTTGCAGGCACCGCAAGTTGCCCACCATTGGTCACCCCATCACGATAAAAAAACACGCTGTTTAATTGATGACCTTTGGCAAGCAGGGCACTGGCAAACTTATACGCCGAACGTGACGATTGATCGCCATAGTTCGCACCATTGACGACCAACGTATAAGTCAGAGAATTCACTTCTCGTCTTCCTCGGTTTTGCGCTGACGTATATAGAGATAAACGGTATGCTTGGAAATATTTAAACGATCAGCCACTCGGTTGATGGCATCTTTAATATCAAAAATACCCTTATCAAACAGCTCCATGACGATCTGACGGTTTTTGGTGTTGTTCGAGACCGTCTTGTCTGCGTTAATCTCTTCAATCGTGCGCTCTACGGTTTGATCAACTAACTCCTCAACATCACTGGCAAAGTTAACTGATGAAGCCGCTTGTTTCGCTTCTTCATTGGGCATGAACGATTGCAAAACTTGAGAAAAGGGTGCGTCAAGGTTCACGTTAATACATAAGAGACCAATCACTCGATTGTCGCCATTGCGAATTGCAACGGTGATCGACTTCATCAACACGCCACCCTTTGCACGCGTGAAGTAGGAACGAGAAAAGTTGCGCTCGGATCCTTCAATGTCTTTAAGCATTTTAAGCGCCATATCGGTGATCGGTGATCCCACTTGGCGCCCGGTGTTTTCACCGTTAGCAATTTTAATCGCCGAAGTATTAAGATCTTCCAACGAGTGAAGCACTATCTCACAAAACGGACCGATTAGGCTTGCTATCCCATCCACCACCGCTTCATAAGACTTGAGAATTATTTTGTCGTGCTCGCTAAATGGCATCACATGAATAGATTCCATTTCAAGCAACTCATCAATGTTTACCGTCTCTGTAGTCGTCACTTCTTTCGCCTTCGAGTGAAAAATCAACAAATTGATGTAAGTTTATCAGAAATTTTGAAATGAACACTCAACTAAGTGGCATTCTAGTGATTTAAAACAAATATTTGCTCACAAAATCCGCAGTCAAAAAAAAGGCCTAACATCCGTTAGACCTTTTTGAACAGCATAAAATGCTAACAAAGCATATTATTGACTTGCTTTCGCTGAATCCGCACCAGCGTCTTGAGCTTTGTCGCCATTGTCAATTTTTAGCAATTCCACTTCAAACACAAGAGTCGAGTTCGCTGGAATAGTCGGAGTATCTTGCTCGCCGTAAGCCAGCTCAGGCGGGATTACGAACTTGAATTTAGAGCCAACCGGCATTAACTGAACGCCTTCAGTCCAACCAGGAATCACACGGTTAAGTGGGAAGGTCGCTGGTTCGCCACGATCATATGAACTATCGAATTGAGTACCGTCAATCAGAGTACCCTTGTAGTGAACTTGCACTGTATCGGTCTCTTTTGGCATCTCGCCATCCGCAGGAGTGATGATTTGGTATAGAAGGCCTGAGTCAGTTTTCTTCACGCCGTCTTGCTTTTCAAATTCAGCTCGGAATTCATCACCCGCTTTTTTGTTTTTCGCTGCTTTTTCAGCAGATTGTTTCTGCATCTTATCTGCAACGCGTTTGTCTAAACCTTCTAGAGCTGCGCGAGTTTCTTCTTCGCTAAGCTCTGGCTTACCAGAGAACACGTGCTCAATACCTTGCAACACTAAATCTTTGTTAAGATGAATGCCGATTTCGCTTGGCTTATCCAAACTGGTGTTAAGATAGTTAGCGAATGACACACCAATCGCGTACGCGGCTTTGTCATCTTCGGTTTTAAAGTTAACTGCTTTTCCGGCTTCAGCTTGTACTTGTTCGGTTGCAGGCTGAGTGTCAGCTTTTGGCTCTTCTTCTTTTTGACAGCCAGCTGCTAACATGACGGTAGCTGCAAGCAGTGACACTTTAAACATTGATTTCATTGAACTCTCCACGTTGTGATGGATTTACTGTTTGTCCCTGTGCACAAAAATATCGTAAATACTGGTGTACACAAATATGTTGTACCAATATAGCTAATATGCGTTCCGAATGTCGGAAAACCAAGTGGATAATTAGATTTAATGCGGATAAATTTTTATGCTTCTCTGATTTTAATCACAACGCTTTTGCTCGGCGGTTGTTTATTTTCTTCTAAAGAAGATCAGAGGTGGCAACTTGATCCGTCAGGTTCAACCAGTTTTGCACTTAGTCGAGACGCACGTTTCGCTTTACTCTACTCCAAGAAAAACCATTTAACGTTATGGGATCTTGAAGACAACGTAAAATTGGCGGATCTCGGCGAACACGATGCTGATGGCAGTACCATTTCACGCATTCGTATCTCAGATAATGGTCGCTTTGCAATTACAGCAAGCCAAATGCAATTTGCAGTCTGGGATCTGGCGTGGACCCAAGCAAAAGGCCTTTGGTCTATCTCCGACGGTCTGATTAGAGACGTCGATATCACCAGTAATGGAGAGCAAGTCGTGCTTGGCCTCTCCAATGGCAAAGCAATTTACGTCAATTTAGTCACTGGACGCCGCCTAGAGTTCCTTGCCCATCGAGAAAAAGTCAATTCCGTCGCCATTTCCCCCAACGGCCGCTTCGCTCTTTCTGGCGGAAATGACTACACCGCCTATTTATGGGATACCACCAGCGGCCAAATTCTCCATAGTTTCGAGCTAGACCAGCGTGTTAATCGCGTCGCACTACAAAGAGATGGTAAATTGGCTTTTACCTCAGACGGTGGCAATAAAGCGGTTATCTGGGACCTTACGACTGGCGAGAAAGTATCGCGATTACACAGTTGGTACCGCCAACTGATCTTTTCATCGGCTCGATTTTCTGATGATGGCTCTAAATTGGTGACAGGAACGCCTTCTGGACGCATCAGTGTATGGGATACAAAAACCGGCGATAAGCTTGAGCAATTTGAAGCCGAGCCGCTAAAAGATACTCGCCCTCCTACCGCTGTAGTGTATGATGCAGCCTTTGATAAACAGCAACGTGTAATTTCAGCAACTTCCGCAGGCATTGCACAAGCTTGGAAAATAGAACCGTAATCATGAGCGATCAAAATACTGAGCAACTACAACAACGGCTGGATGATTTAGAGTGTCAATTAGCCTTTCAAGAACAAACCATTGAAGCGCTTAATGCCGCACTGAGCAGCCAACAGCTACTGATTACCAAGATGCAAGATCAGATGAAGTATGTAGTTGGAAAAGTAAAAAACATCGACTCATCCAACCTTGCCACTCAAGACGAAGAGACACCACCACCGCACTACTAACTGCATTGGTGTTGGATTAAATTCATAGGCTCGGTACCAACATAAGTTTTGTGTGGCTAGAGAAAACACCACGCGATCACAACGCCAGCAACCACTAAACAGCCACCAATTCGACGTAATTGGTTATCAGGTTGTGCGCTTAATTCTGCAACCATAGCTCGCCAGCCTTTTGGCGCGATCAGTGGGCCGATACCTTCTGCAATCAATACAAATCCTAGCGCAATCCAAAGTGAATTCGACATTTTAAACTCCCAAAAATAAAGGCTCCCAGAGGAGCCTTTATATCGATGATGACAAAATCATTTAACCATTAAGGTTTCACTGCACCCTTTGAATCTTTCATATATTTGAAGAATTCGCTGTTTGGATCCAGAACCAAAATATCACTCTTATCGCTAAATGACTTCTCATAAGCTTTTAGTGAACGCAAGAAGCTAAAGAACTCTGGATCTTTACGATAAGCATCCGAGTAAATCTTGGCAGCTTTTGCATCGGCTTCACCGCGAGTCACGCGAGCGGTTTTATCCGCTTCAGCCAGAATGGTTGCGACTTCTAGCTCAGCTTGAGCTTTGATGATTTCTGCTTTTTCACGACCTTGAGAACGGTGCTTACGAGCAACAGATTCACGTTCCGCACGCATACGACGATAAATCGATTCGCTGATTTCATCAGGTAGGTTGATTTTCTTCATTCGGAAATCAACCACATAGACACCTAAGTCTTTTTCAGCACTCTTACGGGTATCATTCAGAACGTTTTCCATGATCTGGTCACGTTGACCATCCACTTCTAACGCTTGTTTCGCCGCCTCAGTGGTCACCACTTCAGAATCAGAACTGTCAGGCAATACATCTTGGTTACGAGGACCAGAGACAATCTGCTTAATTTCGCGTGAACCGATTTCTGAGCGAAGTACGTCCGTTACTTTACGTTCAAGTAGCGTTTCTGCCGTCAGAGTATTACCGCCACCTGTTGCTAGGTAGTATTGACCGAAGTCTTTGATACGCCATTTCACGTAAGAATCGATGATAACGTCTTTTTTCTCAGAGGTAACGAAACGGTCTGAGCGGCCATCCATTGTTTGAATACGAGCATCAAGAGTTTTGACGCGATCAAACAGTGGTAATTTTAAATGCAAACCCGGTTCGTAAATCTTCGAAACGTTATTGTCATCCTTCAGAACACGACCGAATCGAATTACGATACCGCGTTCACCTTCAGGAATCACAAATATGCTCATTAGAACAACGATCAACGCAACAACAACTACAGGGATCATTAACTTACGCATTCTTAGTATCTCCCTTGACGTGAATCATTAGTGCGTGATTGAGAGCTTGAACTGCCATCTGAATCACTGCGTTGTGACTCAAGCTCGATTTGATCATAGCTAGCTGACGATTTCTGGCTGCGCTTAGTCGGCGCCGAATCTTGTCCCGCTAACTTATCAATTGGCAAGTACAGCAAGTTGCCACTTGATTTCGAATCAATCAGCACTTTAGAAGATTTAGAATACACTTCTTGCATCGAATCTAGGTACAAACGATCACGCGTCACTTTTGGCGCTGCCAAATACTCTGGTAGCAGTTTCTCGAATTGAGCCACTTGACCTAACGCTTCATTAACTGTGCGTTCGGTGTAACCATGAGCTTCTTTCTTCAAGCGCTCGGCACGACCAGTCGCTTTAGGCAAAATTTCGTTTTTATACGCTTCTGCTTCACGAATGAAACGCTCTTCGTCTTCTCGAGCCGCGATAGCATCATCAAATGCATCTTTCACCTGTTCAGGTGGACGAGCAGACTGGAAGTTAACGTCAACTACCGTGATGCCCATATCATAGCTGTCAATGATTGAGTTCAACGTCTCTTGAGTACTTTGACGAATTTGCTGACGGCCACTGGTTAGAATGCTATCCATTAAAGAGTCGCCCACCACAGCACGAAGTGCTGAGTCAGTTGCTTGACGCAAGCTGTCATCAGCATTCGTCACTCGGTAAAGATATTTATATGGGTCAGAAACGCGGTATTGAATATCCATACCGACGGTCACTACGTTCTCATCTTTAGTCAACATCAGACCAGAAGCACGTAATGAACGAATTGCTTGGACGTTTACCGGAGTGACTTCGTCAATAAATTGAGGACGCCAGTTCAAACCAGGATCGACGATACGATCGTACTTACCTAAACGAAGCACCACGCCTCGTTCTGCTTCACCGATGGTATAAAAACCAGCGAAAAACCAAACTGCAACGGCAATTGCAGCAATGACACCAAACCCAATAGCACTGCCGCCACCGAGTGAAGGACCTTTGCCACCTTTGCGGCCAAACTTTCCACCCAGCTTCTGACTCAGCTTATTGAAGACTTCGTCTAAGTCTGGCGGACCTTGATCACGGCCACCTTTGTTACCGCGATTATTATTACCCCATGGGTCATTATCGCGGCCATTGTTGCCGTTGTTATTTCCAGGCTCATTCCACGCCATTAGAAAGCTCCATCATTTGATATGACGTTATACTGTAGCAGTCATTTAAGTAACTATAAAGTCACGTAAAACTGCCCCTTCTCTTTTTTCAAGTCTAGACCAATCTACTTGCTGCATGCGGACATTGATCAGCAAACAGCCGTCTTGGTCATATTCTTCTTGTTGAATACAATTCATGCGAAAGAATATACTGCGAATACGTCCCTGATACTGTGGCGGTATGCACAGACGGTGATCAACCATTTGACTCGCTAACCTTGCGGTTAGAGCTTCAAATAATAGGTCAATCCCTTTTCCTTCCATCGCCGATACCCAGACGGTTCTTGGTACCCCTTCCTCATCATATTCGATACGAGGAGACTGCCCTTCAAGATTGTCAATTTTGTTCATGACTATCAAAGTCGGAACTTCATTGGCATCGATTTCTTCAAGAACTTCGTCAACTGCCCGAATATTCTCACGAAAACGGTCGTCACTGGCATCAACAACATGTAACAAAATGTCAGCTTCTTGTGTTTCTTGCAGGGTCGCTTTGAAGGCAGCGACGAGATCATGGGGTAAATGACGAATAAAACCTACGGTATCTGCAAGAATGGCAGGCCCTACATCTGCTAAGTCGATTTTACGCAAGGTCGGATCCAAAGTAGCGAACAATTGATCAGCTGCGTAAACACCCGCTTCAGTAATACGGTTAAATAACGTTGATTTACCCGCGTTGGTATAACCAACGAGAGAAATAGTAGGAATTTCAGCGCGATTTCGAGCACGTCGACCTTGTTCTCGCTGCTTAGCGACTTTCTCGAGTCGACGAAGAATCGCTTTGATACGTTCACGCAACAAACGGCGGTCAGTTTCTAACTGAGTTTCACCAGGCCCACGTAGACCGATACCACCTTTTTGTCTTTCAAGGTGCGTCCAGCCACGAATTAAGCGTGTTGAGATATGGCGCAGCTGAGCAAGTTCAACTTGTAACTTACCTTCATGGGTGCGCGCGCGCTGGGCAAAAATATCCAGAATTAGACCAGTTCGATCTAACACTCGACATTTGCAAAGCATTTCAAGATTTCGCTCTTGGGCAGGAGAAAGGGCGTGATTAAAAATCACAATGTCAGCACCATTTAACTGCACCGATTGGGCAATTTCTTGGGCCTTTCCCTCTCCGACATAGTATTTAGGGTGTGGAGATTGACGACTACCAGTAATCACTTGTAGCGTCGAAACTCCAGCAGAAGACGCCAGCATTTCAAATTCGCTTAAGTCTTCCCATTCACCCTCTTGCGTGAAGTTGATATGAACAAGTACGGCTCGCTCACCGGCTTCATAACGGTCAAACAAGCAATCAACTCCTTAGTTTATTGCCGACAGAGATATTCAGAGGATTAATCTTCTGATTTCTCTGGACGATCAGATTGTTGAGGACGGTCGTTACTGTGGTGGCTCACAGGGCGAGCCGGAACAACAGTAGAAATCGCATGCTTGTATACCATTTGATTTACTGTGTTTTTCAAAAGAATAACGAACTGGTCAAAAGATTCGATCTGGCCTTGTAGTTTAATTCCGTTTACAAGGTAGATAGACACTGGAATACGTTCGCGACGTAGTGCATTTAAGAATGGGTCTTGTAAAGATTGCCCCTTAGCCATTTTATTTTCCTTATTTGTAATTTTGTTTTAGTTATTTAGCTGGCGGTGCACTGCAAAAGTAAGTGCCTTTGCATCTGAGCTAAACGAATAAAAAACACCCTACCACTTCTTGTTATGAAGGCTTTACACCAAAATTTCAAGTCGCGGTTCCTTGACAGGGTAAATTCACGCAAAAGCGATCACATTATACACAGCTAACCCCCTCAGATGCTAATGCATTTGAGACAGTTTCTAGAGCCTGATCAATATGTTCGCTATCCAACCAAGTTAAATTATCCCAGCTGCGCAACCAGGTAATTTGTCGCTTGGCCAATTGACGGGTCGCACAGATTCCACGAAATATCGCATCATCTAGCGTGGTATTCCCATCTAAATAGTCCCACATCTGCCGATAACCGACGCAACGAATTGAAGGAAGATCTGGATGAAGATCATCTCGGGCATACAATGCTTTCATCTCGTCTTCAAAGCCCATCTCGAGCATTTTTTCAAATCGGAGTTCTATTCGGCGATGGAGTTCAGTCCTTTCCCTGGGAGCGATCGCAAACTGCTTTACTCTAAACGGCAGTTGGTCACCTTTCGTTTGAGTCAGCTCAGTAAGAGTTTTACCTGAAATTCGATAAACTTCCAATGCCCGCGATAACCTTTGCGGATCATTTGGATGAATTCTTGCGGCTGAAACAGGATCGATCGCCTTGAGTTGATCGTGCAGCACCTCCCAACCATTAGTCAATGCTTCTTGCTCAATTTGTTGGCGAATTTCTGGATCCGCCGCGGGAAGCGGTGATAACCCTTCTAATAGAGCCTTGTAATACAACATAGTTCCGCCCACGAGCAAAGGGATTTTTCCTTGCGCGGCAATCTCATGCATTTCTTTTAGCGCATCGCGTCGAAAATCTGCTGCGGAATACGCTTGGGCTGGATCCAAAATATCAATCAAACGATGCGGTGCCAATTGCTGTTCGCGCTGATCGGGTTTTGCGGTTCCGATATCCATACCACGATAAATCAGTGCCGAATCGACAGAAATAATTTCCACTGGGTATTTCTGACGCAAACGAATGGCAAGTTCAGTCTTGCCTGATGCAGTAGGGCCCATCAAGAATAGGGCCAAAGGTAACTCTTTATTCATAATTTAATGCTGCGATTGTCGCTGTAAAATCGATAGGTCTGACCAACGAACGGTCATCAAATGGCAAGTTGCCTTGCCAAACCTGCTCTGCCTCAGCCACCAGCTGTATGGCTTCAGACAAAGTGTAGTTGCTTTTAGTTTTGACCACTTGATGCGCCAACCAATCCGCCAATTCATCCCGAGGAGAGATGCTCGAAGCCAGATTTTGCGCCGCAAAGGCCAACATGTCAGGAATTAGGTTCTGTAAGTTATGTTGACGCAAAGGCTGGGGCACCCCCATCACCATCAATGAATTGCCGCCTCTGGCTTTTAACTCGATACCAAATGAGGTGAGTAACTCAAAAATATCTTCACTCACCTGAATCAAAGAAGGTTCTAACTTCATTGCCAGCGGCACTAAAAGCGGCTGACTTTTGAGTGGTTGCTGCAAAGGTGCAAGTTGCCCACGAGTACGATACCACTCGGCTCTTGGCAGCGAGAGTAACAGGCAATGCTGCTTATCAGCCATAACTAAATATTGCTCTTGCACCACACATACGGCCTTACCTAATTTATCAATAGGCTCAGCGTGAACGACAACACTCGGTGATACTTGTGAGCTAAGCTGAGCAACCACCTCAGCCTTTGCGCTTTCGGGAGTGGTTAATAGCTGCTTGTACGCTCTTAACTCACTTTGACTTGGCGAGGCTGGCACCGAGCGCTCTTTTGGCGCTGATGATTTGCCTGCTGAAGAAGAAAATGCAGGTTTTGAATCATTCCATGAGCGACTCGTGCTCTGTTCCCGCACTTCAAAAGCATCATTCGTATTGCGAGTCGATTTCCCCGGATAAGCCGGAGAATCTTCAATTGCTTGATAAACCCGCTCTGGAACTGGGTTTGCTTGCGGGTTTTGCTGTTCAGAGCTCCAATCACTGACCACTTGAGGTTGCTCAGGGCTTGGAGTATGAAACGCCGATTGTGTCAGCTCTGTCTTATCAATGTCTGCGCCTTGGGCAAGCGCATCGGCCAAAGCTTGATAAATAAAATCATGCACTAAGCGCCCTTGATGAAAACGCACTTCATGCTTAGCTGGATGGACATTGACATCCACTTGATGTGGGTCGACATCAATATACAGAACATACGCGGCGAACTGATCAGGACGTAAGCTGGTTTCGTAGCTTTGACGAATCGCGTGATTAATCAACTTATCACGCATCATTCGCCCATTAACGTAACAATACTGAAGATCGCTTTGTGCCCGCGCCCCTTGTGGCGTGATTATCCAGCCATGAAGTCTTAGGCCTTGATGCTCAAGTTCGATCGCCAGCATATGGCGAACAAACGGCGCACCACACACAGCAGCAACGCGTTTTTCTCGTTGCTGATCCGTTTGTGCAGCGCGATACTGACGCACTATTTTGCCGTTATGTTTGAGATGAATCGTGACATCAAAACGGCTTAACGCAATGCGTTTAATTAACTCGTCAATATGGGTAAATTCGGTTTTATCGGTGCGCAGAAACTTGCGTCTGGCTGGCGTGTTAAAAAACAAATCTAACACTTCAATCGAAGTACCAATGGGATGTGCTGCGGGCTGAAGCTTCACTTCCATATCCCGACCTTCCGCGTGTGCTGACCAAGCTTGCTCTTGCGTTGCGGTTCGTGACGTCAGTGTCAGACGCGACACCGCACTGATACTCGCAAGCGCCTCGCCACGAAAACCCAAGCTCATGATCGCTTCAAGGTCATCCAAGCTATGGATTTTAGACGTCGCGTGACGACTCAGCGCCAGCCCCAGTTCGTCTTTATCAATTCCTTTGCCGTTGTCACGCACACGAATCAGCTTAGCGCCACCTTTTTCGATATCGATATCGATTCGTGTCGCACCGGCATCTAAGCTGTTCTCAACCAACTCTTTAACCACGGAAGCTGGTCTTTCAACCACTTCTCCGGCAGCAATTTGGTTGGCGAGACGGGCGGGTAGAATTTTAATAGTCATGAACTGGCGAAACTCCCTGTGACTCGCAATCTCAATGACGAAATCGCCCGACTTTGGAAAAAAATCGGGCGATTTCGTCAATTAGGATGGTGGTTGGCAACCAAAATGCGATTAATTATTTGGAATAATCAACTCTTGGCCGACCGCTAATCCATCGGAACGTAATTTGTTGGCTCGGCGAATACTGTCGACCGAAACGCCATAGTGAGTAGCAATCTTACCTAAAAATTCACCACGCTTCACGGTATGTTTTCTCAGTGGACGATCCTTCATACTCACGGTGATTTTCAGTTTCTGGCCCAACTTCAACGTGTCGGATTTCAGGTTGTTCTCACGCTTAATCGTCGAAACAGGCACCTTGTACTTACTGGCAATCAACCCCAGATATTCACCGCGTTGAACCACATGCGTGACCACACGCGTTTCAACCGGATTTTCAATCACAGGAACCGGAATATCTTTTGATCCACCCGCAGGAATCGTCAGAACTTGACCGATTCGCAGTGACGAACTGGAAAGATTGTTGGCACTCATAATCGCTTTACTGGACACGCCATAACGCTGAGCCAGTACAGACAAAGATTCACCACTGGTGACTTTATGCTTCAGCGCCTTACCACGATTGGCAAATAACGTCCCTTCCGGCGGATTCTCTTCAAAATACTGCACCACCGCTTTCGCTAAAGCGCGGGCTAATTTATCTTGATGGCTACGCTGGAACAGTAAACGCTCTTCGTTCGGGTTAGAAATAAACCCTGTCTCGACCAATACCGATGGAATATCCGGTGACTTCAACACCGCCAAACTGGCATTAACAGGCTTGCGTTTATGCAGGTAAGCAACCTTACCCACCTCAGCCAAGATCTTTGTCGCAACTTTATAGCCTTCTTTTTGCGAGTGACTAAATTGCAAATCAAGCAAAGTCTGGCTGATGTTTTTATCGTTATTATTCTTGGCCAGCACTTCACCTGCACCGCCAAGCAATTGCGATTGTTGTTCGTGGTTTTCAACCCAGCGACCAATTTCTGTATTGGCTCGGCGCGTATTGAGAACAAACACAGAAGCGCCACGAGGTTGCGGAGAAGAGAACGCATCAGCGTGAATCGACACCAGCAAATGAGCTTTATTCTTGCGCGCAATTTCAGAGCGTTTATTAAGATTAACGTAGTAATCTCCTTGACGCGTCAACACCGCTTTCATTCCCGGTACCGCATTAATTTGCGCTGCAATTTTCTTGGCGATAGCCAGAGTGGCCACTTTTTCATATTTGCGGCTTGGGCCAATCGAACCTGGGTCTTCGCCGCCATGGCCGGCATCAATCGCAACCACAATGTCACCAGAGCCTTTTAATGACGAAGCATCACGGCTGACAGTACTGGTTGTGGTGGCGGATGACGAAGTCGCGGAAGTATCCGGTTTTTCGCTATGGGCAAAGTCCACCACTAAACGGTGACCATATTGCCCACCCGGTGTCGGGGCCAACGTGAATAGATTCGCTGGCGCTTTGCTCTTGAGCTCAAACACCAAGCGATAGGTGCCTTTCTCCGGCGGAGAACTGCTACGAACCTTGGTTAGCACCGGGCTGTCACCCACGTTGATAGGAAGTTTGGTTTGTAGCGCAGTGTTTTTCAGATCGACCACCAAACGGTTTGGACCCGTAAGGCTAAAATAGCTGTAATCAGCTTGGTCTTTTAAATCGATGACAACACGGGTTTCATCCGGAGACGGCCAGACACGGACGCCTTCTAACGCATTAGCCCAAAGTAATTTAGGAAACAGTAAAAGCGTTAAGAAGCAGGAAACAAAAGCGGCTCTATACGACAACGTACTTTTTAACATAGTTCCAGTTTGCTTAGTAAGGTAGACCCATAGTCATTGTTAGCGGTAAAAACCGCGACTCTTTGCTCTCCGTCGTAACGTAATTCCAAATCCAAATCCGCTTGAGGCAGTAAACCGTAGCCCTTCTCAGGCCACTCAACCAAGCAAATTGCATCGGCAGAGAAGTAATCACGAATGCCCATAAACTCGAGCTCTTCTGGATCTGCAAGACGATAAAGATCGAAATGATAAACTTGCCAGTTATCAAGCTGGTATGGCTCAACCAAAGTATAAGTTGGGCTTTTGACGTTACCGTTGTGACCTAAAGCACGAATAAAGCCGCGACTAAATGTGGTTTTACCCGCTCCTAAATCACCGTGTAAATAGATGGTGGTTTGCTGAGAGCAAAGATTTGCTAACGCGCTTCCCATCGCAACAGTCGCATTTTCATCGATTAAGGAGAAGTTTTTCGTACTCATGGATTACATTCTCTAGAGAGTCAAAATGACTATATAAAAATCAAAAGAATACGAATAGTAAACTGGGTTGGATTTCGGAGACAAGATCTCTTCTGTAAGTAATTAGAAAATAATTGCCAAGATATTGCTTCCAAAGTTGAACACTGGCTAGATCACAACCCCAAGATCCGTTAAGATCCTGCCCCCATTTTAACCAGTCAGCCATTATGGATTATCAGCAACTCGCACAGCAGATCAAACTGTGGGCAACCGAGCTCGGATTCCAGAAAGTTGGGATCTGTGATGTCGATCTGTCTGAACACGAAGCAGAGCTACAGAAATGGCTGGATGCCGGTTTCCATGGTGAGATGGACTGGATGGCGCGACATGGAATGCTCAGAGCCCGGCCAAATGAATTGCTTCCCGGCACGATTCGCGTCATTAGCGTCAGAATGGACTACTTACCGCAACAAGCCGCATTTTCAGCCAATCTCAGTCGCCGAGATCACGCTTATATTAGCCGCTACGCGCTAGGGCGAGACTACCACAAACTGGTGAGAAACCAGCTCAAGAAATTAGGCCAAAAAATCGAGCAACAGGTTGATGCATTGGGCTATCGACCGTTCGTCGATTCTGCACCGATTTTAGAACGTCCTCTCGCCCAAAAGGCGGGCTTAGGCTGGACGGGCAAACACTCGCTAATTTTAGATAAAGACGCGGGTTCTTGGTTTTTCCTAGGCGAGTTATTGGTCGACATTCCACTTCCCGTTGATGAACCGCAGGTCAATCAATGCGGAAAGTGCCAAGCTTGCATTACATCCTGTCCAACCAATGCCATTATTGAAGATGGCGTAGTTGATGCGCGGCGCTGCATTTCGTATCTAACCATTGAGTTCGATGGCGTGATTGACGAAGAATTTCGCCATGCAATTGGAAATAGAATTTATGGCTGTGATGATTGCCAGCTGGTGTGTCCGTGGAATCGATTTGCACCTTTAAGCGAACAAGATGATTTTCAGCGTCGAGAGGTGTTGAAAAATCCAGATCTTGTGTCACTCTTTCTATGGAGTGAAGAAACCTTCCTCGACCACATGCAAGGATCGGCAATTCGCCGCATAGGGCATATTCAGTGGTTAAGAAACATTTCAATTGCGATGGGTAACGCAGATTACTCACCAGAAATAGTAGATGCATTAGAACGTCGGAAAGGGATTAACGACATGTTAGACATTCACATTCAGTGGGCGCTAGAACAACAACTCAACCAAATACCTACCCCAGGGACCATAGATACCAAGCAACAACGTTTGATTCGTATCGTTCAAAAAGGTCTGCCTAGAGATGCATAATACCTGCCGTATTAATCACTGCATAATTTGACTTGGCTCCAAAAAATGCAATGTGGAAAAAGTCAAATTTGCACAGAATTTTTCTCTATATGTGAAGAGTTAATCACATTGAAAACCAATGACAAAGATCAAAGAACAACGACTTAATGATCTTTTTTGACCATAGATAAAAACGCTTAATATTAGAAAAAATCCTTTAATTACAATCGATTAATTTAATTTTATTGAAAATAGAAAAATCGTTTTAATAAAAAGATCTTAAATATTAAATGCTTATACATGACTAAAAATCAGGTTACTCACCAAGTTATCCACAAAAAACAACTTGTGGATAAGTCTGTTGACGATTTTAAATAGTGATGACTAAACCAAACTTGGCAGTCAAGCAAAATTTTCTATGCTTCAGGCATGAATTTAGAGCAGAAAAACGTCCACCTTTATTAAGGAAGACATCTAATTTTTTAGGGTTGATGCTTCTCAGCATTATCTAAAGAGCGGTCATCAATGATGATGATTAATTGAAAAACAGTCAGTGCTGTTTCTTGTATCGTGCCTAACTTAATATCGGTAAGCGATACGGGTTACCCAACAATCACTACGGTAACAGAGTTTTTACTCAGTTAGTAGCCGAAAATCAGCCCGACTTGTATCGTTGCTGAATTCAATGACTTGGGATATCTGAATCTGAAATTGGTTGCGGGGGCCGGATTTGAACCGACGACCTTCGGGTTATGAGCCCGACGAGCTACCAGGCTGCTCCACCCCGCGTCCGTATCATCATTTAAAGCGTGATGAGCGCTGAACTTCCCGAAGGAAGAAATTTGGAGCGACACACGAGGTTCCCGTTCTCTTCGTAAAGAGGCGTGACCTCAACCTTGGCAAGGTTGCACTCTAATGAGTGGTGGCGCTATACCTTCCGGAGAAGGAAACTGGAGCGACACACGAGGTTCGAACTCGTGACCTCAACCTTGGCAAGGTTGCGCTCTACCAACTGAGCTAGTGTCGCATATTATCAGAAG
>NZ_FNDD01000057.1 GCF_900100015.1 Vibrio xiamenensis
TTTGCGCCAACAAAAGGAACTGGTGCGCTATCGGAGAAGGTAAAGAAATCGCAAAAGTATTAGCGCATCATACAAACTCACTTCACCAAAGCTGAAGGCCAATGAACGATAGTTAAAACGTAGACTAATCAGGAACTGGTGCGCTATCGCAAGTAGAAAAGAAATCGACGCGCGTCGAGCGCATCATACAAACCAGCCGAACCAAACAAACCCAATCTCAACTTAAAAAATACTCCTCCGCTACAGCAGAAATCTGCTTCACCATCGCCTCAAAACTGGCGCTGGAAGCGATATGCGGCGTAATAACCACTTGCTCCATCTGCCAAAGTTTACTCTCTGCAGGTAACGGCTCGGTAGCAAACACATCAAGTAACGCGCCACGCAGGCGCTGGCTTTCAACAGCGGCGATTAAATCCGCTTCAACCAAGTGCGCGCCGCGGCCGCAGTGAATCAGCGCCGCATTTTGTGGCAATTTAGCCAGCGTTTCACCATTGAGTAACCCTTCGGTTTCGCGATTTAATGGCAACAAATTTACCACCACATCAAGACCTGCAAGCACGTTGTCGAGCCCATCAGCGCCGTTAAAACATTCAACGCCAGTAAGTTTTTTTTGCGAACGCGACCAACCGCGCACCACATAACCCATTTGCGCCAAATGCGTGGCGACGTAGGCGCCGATTTCGCCAAGCCCCAATACACCGATGGTGATATCTTTGGCGCTTTTCTGCGCTAAACCTTGCCACAGGTTTTGGCGCTGAAAGCTTTGATAGCGGTCCATATCGCGCTGGTAATAAAGCACGCCCCACAGTACGTACTCAAACATGCCATGCTTTTGCTCGGCATCGACTATTCGCTCTATTCTAAGCCCTGATTCAAATAGCGACCCGAGATTATCGGCGCCAGCGCCAAGGGAATGCAGACATTTTAGCGCTGGAAAATCATCAGCCAAACTTGAGCTTGGATACCAACACGCCGCGACGTGCGCCTTGGCCGCGCGCGGGTCATCGCCCAGCACCCAATCCACACTCGGTTGATATTTTGCCGCGCACTCAAGCAGAGTTTGGTTATAGCCAGGATTGTTGGTTGCTATCAGAACCACAGGTTTCACGCGCTTAATCCTTATACGATGGGTCTAAACGCTCAAGTTTGCGCAGCCACGCCTGCCACACAATATGGCGCTCATGAGCAACTTTCTTAAACTGACCAGAAACATAATCGGCGAGCTTAGCGGGAATGACATGAATATCGGAAAGCCCAGCCATTTGCCCGGCAGCCAGCTGAATTTCACAGGCTTTATTGAGATAAAACATTACCTGAAACGCATCGGCTACGGTTTCGCCGACACTGAGCAATCCGTGATTACGCAGAATCAGCGCCATATTGTTGCCAAGTGAGGCTTGAATTCGGCTGCGCTCTTCTAAATTAAATGCCACGCCTTCGTAGTCGTGATAACCAACTTGATTGTGAAATTCAGCGCTGATTTGATTGAGATTAAGCAAGCCTTTCTCGCATGCTGCCACCGCCATACCCGCTAGGGTGTGAGTATGAATCACGCAGTGGGCGTCTTCGCGCGCCATATGCACCGCGCTGTGAATAGTAAATCCGGCCGGATTATATTTGGCATCGCCACTGATGATTTCGCCATTGGCATCGACCACAATCAGGTTACTGGCCGTCACCTCATCAAACATCAAACCAAATGGGTTGATCAAAAAACGTGGCTCCCCGGACCCCGGCAAACGCGCCGAAAAGTGGGTGTACAGGGTATCTTCCCAGCCCAGCATCGCTGCCAACCGATATGCAGCTGCTAAGTCTTGGCGTAATTGTTTCTCTTGGCTATCCATCAAGCCGCTCTCCCCATAAATTCCTTAACTCGTTCAAAGCTTTGGCTATCGTTTTCTTGATTCAAAATATCACTTGGCGGCGCATCAATCGCCACCACGCCGTTCTCCATCATAATCACGCGATCTGACACCGACAGGGCAAAATCCATTTCGTGAGTGACGATGATCATCGTCATCCCCTCTTTGGCCAAATCCTGAATCACTTTAAGCACCTCGCCAACCATTTCTGGATCGAGCGCCGAAGTCGGTTCGTCAAACAGCATGATGTCAGGCGACATCGCCAGTGAGCGCGCAATGGCTACCCGTTGCTGCTGACCGCCAGATAATTGGTGTGGATACTTGTTGGCGTGCGCCAATAAGCCCACACGGTCGAGCAAAAATAGCGCCTGTTTTTTAGCGTCGTCATAAGATGCGGCTTTGCCATGGTAGCGAGGCGCCATCATCACGTTTTGCAATGCCGTTTTGTGCGGAAACAGGTTAAACGATTGGAACACCATACCAATGCGTTTAATGCCTTCACGAATGCGGCGTTTGTTGCTGATAGTGCCGCCTTTGATGTAGTCCTCGCCGTACAGCACGATTTCGCCGCCATCGATGTTTTCAAGATCGTTAATGGTGCGAATCAAGGTGGTTTTGCCCGAACCTGACGGGCCGATAATGCTCAGCACTTCGCCGGGTTTCACTTTGAGATCAATCGATTTCAACACCTGATGACGACCGTACGATTTGGTAATACCTTGCAGCTCAAGGGCATTGGGCGCGCCTTTTTCGACTTTAGGCAGCACAGCGTTGCTCACCGCAATCGCTTGACTACGCAAATTTTCGCACTGTTTAGTTGATAGGGTTTCCGGTGCGCGCGATGGAATGTCCATTTTCTTCTCTGCCCAGTGCAGCACTGAGCCAAAGATAGTCACGATCGCCACGTAATACACCGCCACCGCAAGCAGGGTTTCCATCACCAAAAAGTTTTGTGAATAGAGGCGCTGACCGGTTTGCAGTAACTCTGGCAACGAAATGGCCGACACCAAAGAACTCAATTTGATGATGGTGACGAATTCATTAATCATCGCAGGCATCGATACGCGAATCGCTTGCGGAATGACGATCATGCGCTGCACGCCCAGAAAGCCGATGCTTAGCGCATGGCCCGCTTCACGCTGACCTTTGGCCACCGAAAGCAAACCACTGCGATGAATTTCCGCCATGTAGGCCGCTTCGGTGACCACCAAGCTCACCAACCCAGCGATAAACGGTACACCGAGATAGGCGCCGGTGGACGGAAACAGCTGCGGCATGTTGTAGACAAACACCAATACCACCAGCAGTGGCACACTGCGAAAAAACCATACAAATAGCGAGGTTGGCAACGATAGCCATTTTTTGGTCGACAATTTACCGCACGCGACCACAAAACCGAGCACCGCGCCCAGCGCCCACGACAACGTGCTGAGCACGATAACGGTCACGCACGCGTGGTAAAACGCAGACATGGTAAATAGCGAAAAGAAATATTCCCAATCTAAACTCATTGTAACTCCGGCGACTTTCTAGCTTCTCAAGCCATGCTTGAGTGTGAATCCGCAATATGTGCGCCCTGGCCTTTGCGTTACAACAACCGCCTAAGCTTGTTGCGATAACCCGCAGACCAAGGCACGCGATATTACTTCTCTACAGGGGTGAGATCGTATTTTTTGATCAAATCGTAATACGAACCGTCGGCCTTAATTTCGGCCATTGCAGTCTCAAGCTGCGCTTTGAGTGGATTGTCTTTTTTGACGTAAATACCCAGAGTTTGTGGGAATACTAAGTCGTCTGAACTGATTTGTACGCGGCCTTTGGTGCGCTTAACAAACATCTGCGCTGCACCAGCGATTTCAAGTTGCGCCTGAACATTGCGCGACATTAACGCCTGAGTGACTTCTGGCGCGGTTGGGAACTCTTGAACGTGAATCGGCTCTAGCCCTTTTGGCGCGCAGTAAGATTTAGACAGATCGTTGAGCGCTTTCACCCAAGTGGTGCCTTGCTGCAAACCCACTTTCACACCGCACAGATCGTTTTCGGTTTTTGGTGAGATGTCGCTGCCTTTCACCACCATGATTGACGCGCCAGTACGTGCATAGGGAATCGCATCGGCTTTTTTCAAGCGGTCAGGGATGATGTACATACCAGAAATAACCGCATCAAACTTGTCTGAGTCAAGGCCTAAAATGAGTCCGGTAAATTTGTTATCGCGAAAACTGTAGTCGAGGCTCATTTTGCCCGCGAGTAGCGCGGTAAGGTCTGGGTCAAAACCGACCACTTTGTCGCCATCGTAGGACTCAAACGGTGGGTAGGTAATTTCCATACCAACGACAAACTTGCCATCGTTTAGAGTATTGGCCGCCAACGCCGCCGTTGAGCTTAGCGTGGTCGCCAACATAGCGCCAACCAACAGTGATTTGATTCTTTCCATGGTATATCTTCCTTGTGACTGTAATGTAAAACTGACTTTATATTTGATTTCGTCATTATATTTGGCGCTAGGCTGGCCAAAACCTTGCCCAGCGCAGAATGCGTTAAGCTTGGGGTTCGGCCTGTGAGCTTTTATGTTTTTTAAGATGACCAAAGGTCGCAACGCCAGTGGCGCGCGGCGGCAAACTGAGCTCGCCTTTGGCGACTTTTTCGCGCAAATAGCGATAGGTTTGCAGCGCTTGACTGTACATATGCTCACCGATACTGAGTTCCTTGTACTCGCTTTGGCCATCATCAAACGAAGGCAAAGGCTTGACTAACGTATCGTAATCGCAGGCAAAAAACAGTGGGAACGAATAACGCTCATGCGCTACTTTACGCACTCGGTGCGACGTCGCCACAAATTGGCCTGCGGTTAATACTTCTAACATATCACCGATATTGATCACCAGCGCTTCTTCATCACCATTTTGAATTGGTGGCGCATCAATCCAGTCGCCGTCATCGTTCATCACTTCCAAACCCGGCTGATCAGGAAGCAACATGGTGAAGCACTCATAGTCGGTGTGCGCGCCAATGCCAGGCCGGTCTTCCGCTTCACCATTGTACGGGTAATGAATCAAGCGCAGCTTGGCGGGCGGGCAAGTGACCATGGCATCGAAGTAATCTTCGCTAAGGCCAAGCGCCAGCGCAAAACCAGAAAACAATTTTCGCCCAAGAGCAAACACCGTGGTGTAGTAATCCAGAATCGGCTCGCGAAAATCGCCCAGCTCTGGCCACTCATTTTCACCAATCAACGGCGTATTGCTGAGTACATACGGGTTATCTTTTGGGGCGGGAAAGCCGACATCGTACGCTTCTTTGTTATCCGGTTTGCCGGTGCCGTAAATCTCTTCTCCCTCAGGCACAAAGCCTTTGTGGGTTTTTGAGCTACCGATGTAGTAGCGCATTTTTTCCTCAAATGACTGCGCGAAAAAGCGTTTTGCCGCTTGGCGCAACCCTTCGATAGTCGCCGCAGGAATGCCGTGACCAGTGACATATAAAAAGCCCACTTCACGAGCAGCTTTGCCCATTTGCTCTGCAACGCGTTGCCGCTCGCCAAGCTCATCACTAAATAATCCTTTGACGTTCACCACCGGAATTTCGGTAAACGATTTAGCTGTGTCTGTCATGATTCCATCCTTCATTAATCCGCTTATCTCGCGACTGATTAAAACCGCCGCTACTGTTCGCTGAGCTCGGAGATAAAACGCTGAAAATGCGCGCGTTCTTCCTTAGCAATCCAATCGTTAAGTGACCACAAATCCGCCACCGGCACATTGGTAAATGGCAAGTGATGCAGATAGCCATCTGGGCCAAATTCTGCGGTCATCGTGGTGGTGGTACGCCCGCTCTCAACATGGTGTTGCCACACTTGCTGCCACAGCTTTTGATGAAACGCCAACGCCGCTTGATATTCTGGCGCGCCGGGGTGTGGCACTTGCGCGCCTTGGTCGTAGCCCACTCGTGCTTGAATGTGAAATACTCTTTGTAAATAGGCGCTTAAATCATCTTCGGGGCGGTCAAGCAAACGCTCACACACTAAAAACCAGTGACTGATGTCCATGGTAAACAGCATGTCTGGCACTTGCTCCATCAGCTCCAGCGTCACCCAAGGGCTATACAGTGACGAGCCACGGTGAGTTTCAAAACTGCAAACAATGCCCGCTTGGCGAGCAAGCTCCACCGCGCGAGTAAAAAAATCCACCTGAGTCGCCATCGGCCAGCGATCGTTGCCAGCCAGCACGTTCACAAACTTAGCGTTGAGCGCTTTGGCGTACTCAAGTTGAGTTTCAAGCGCTTTTAGGTGCTGATCCACAGTTCTACTCTGGTCCGGAATCACATCGCCGCCAGTAAAGATGATCGCAATATAGTTAAGGCCGCTTTGTTCGAGTTGGCGCTGAAACTCAGCGCGCTTTTGCGCATCCAAGATCACTCGCGCTTCAATGCCATCAAAACCGGCGTGTTTGAGCTTAGGCGCAATCACGCTTAACTCTTCGCTCACACCCCATAGGGTTCGGTACAACTCAAGTTCCATCTCGATTTTCCCTTTGCTTTTGCTGGCTGCTCGATTGAGACATCGCCTTGACTCACTTCTACTGTTGTTACTAAAACGCGCTAACTATTTTTCACTGCGTTTGAGCGCCTGACACATACAGTGCACGCCGCCACCACCTTTGGTGATCATGGCAATATCTGGGTCAAACACAGTTAAACCGCGCGCGTTACACTGCTGTTTCAGCGTGATGCTTTCCTCTGGAATCAGCACTCGTTCATCACCAAGCGACACTATGTTGCAGCCAAGCTCCATCGCCTGCTTGTATGGAATATCAATGATGTCGATGTTTTTGCTTTTCAGCCAAGCCAACAGTTCATCAGGCACAACCGCAGTACAGACTGCCGCCAACTTTTCAGCGACCATGACGCACTGCACATCCATATGTAAGAAGTGCGAGTCGAATTTGACGGCAAAAAACTCCCAGCCCTCTTTCTCAAACCAACTTTTCACCTGAGCAAGCCCTGCTTCGCTGGTGCGCTCGCCAGAATAACCACACAGCACCACGCCAGGTTCGATCAGCATAAAGTCACCGCCTTCAAAGCAGCCAGCCGTGACCACGTCGTAAATTGGAATCCCTGCTTGTTGGTAAAATTCCAACGCGGTAACCCATTCGCTACGTCGCCACGGACTGTACATTTGGCTGATGATCGGTCCCCACGGCGTCATCACCGACGAGTCGCGAGCAAAAATGCTGTAGGGTTGCTCCGCTTTCGCGCCTAGGAAATGGACATTGACGTCCGCTTGGCGATACACATCCAGCATCTCGTTATATTGGGCTTTGGCGACCGCTAAGTCATAGCGCGCGCCAGCGTTGACATGACGACGCGAAGTTGAGTTACCGGTGCGCCACTCATAAAAATCAATCGGCCCCACCAGCACTTCTTGTAAACGGCCAGTTTCGGAGTAAATGCCCCAATCCGATAACGGCTCTGTGCCCCCTTCAAGCTGACGTCGACGCAGTGGAAAATTCATATTCGATACATCCTTTTATTCTGAAAGTTGAATTAAGCTGTGAAGCAGAACATTGGCGCCAGCGACTAATTGCTCCGGCTCAGTGTGCTCTTTTTCATTGTGAGAAATACCGTCTTTGCACGGTACGAAAATCATTGCGGTTGGCCCAACACTCGACAAATACACCGAGTCGTGTCCTGCGCCAGAAACGATTGGCATTGAACTCAGCTCGAGCGCCTGTGCGGCGCGTGCAATCGCGCCAACGCAAGTGGCATCAAATTCAACCGCTGGTGATTGCCATAACACTTCGATGTCTGTGCTCAGCGGCTCAGCATGGCTTTGGCACAGCGCCAAAATTTCTTGCGATAATTGATCAAGCTTGGCTTGACTCGGATGGCGAACATCCAAAGTAAAGGTGACACGCTGCGGCACAGTGTTAGGCGATGATGGATGAGTCGAAATCTTACCTACGGTGAGGCGCGCTGCCTCACCATATTCGGCGGTTTTACTAAACAGTTTGCCAAGTACTTTCGCCATGCCCTGCACCGGGTCTTTACGCATCGACATCGGCGTTGGCCCAGCGTGCACTGACTCACCGTAAAGCGTCACTTGATACCAATTCATGCCCTGCACGCCAGACACCACACCGATGGTTTGTTGCTCGGCCTCTAAAATTGGCCCTTGCTCAATATGCAGTTCAAGCGCCGCTTTAAATGGAAACGCTTTGCAAGGCTCGATGCCAAGCTGCGAACTTGTGGTCAGCGCATCCAAATAGCTCACACCATCATCATCAAGCGAGCGATACACTTCGCTCTGATTAAGCTTGCCAGCAAACACACCGGAGCCCGACATCGCCGGGCTAAAGCGCGCCCCTTCTTCGTTGCACCACACGGCAATTTCAACTGGGCGCGGCAAAGTAATGTTGCTATCTGCTAGCGTGGTCATCACTTCGAGCGCCGCCAATACGCCGTATACACCGTCGTATTTGCCCCCTGTCGGCTGGGTGTCGAGATGTGAGCCCATCAAAATCGGTTCCAGCGTGTCGTTCGCACCAGCAAAGCGCACAAACAGATTGCCCATGCTGTCGAGGCGCGGTTTGCCACCGATGGCATCGCACCAATTAAGAAACAATTCGCGACCTTGGCGGTCAAGATCCGTCAGCGCTTGGCGGTTACAGCCGCCGTTTACCGTCGCGCCAATTTGCGCCATATCGCTGATAAATTGCAGTAATCGAGAGGCGTTGATTCGCAGTTCATCGCTTTGACGAACATTAGTGTGAAGAGCATCCGTTTGAGATGGGTCGCTATGTAAGGCATTCATGGGCTTGTCGCGCTCTGTTGTGGATTAACTACAGATTAGCGACAAGCGACTTGGCATGGCTATTACCCGATTGAGGTATAGACGCTTAACTTGGGAAGTGGGAAGCTGGCTCGAGGTTGACTAAGTCATCAAAGATCTTGGCTAGCAGTTCATGCTGTGAACTGACTTCAAGCTTACTGTAGATGTTTTTACGATGCACTCGTTCGGTTTCGTAAGAGATCTCCAGCAAACGTGCGGCTTCTTTGCTTGAATAACCGCGAATAAGCAGCTGCATGACTTGATTCTCACGCGGCGTCAACACGCCTGAGCCAAAGTTATAGATATACTCTTTTACCTGCATGTTCGAATCACGTTCTGGCGGCAGTTTCTGATTATCGTGCATTTTTACCGTCGAACTTAAAATCGGATACAGTGCGCGCAGCCGAGTGAGCACTCGCTGATTAAACTTGGCCAAGGTTTCGGTGCGACCTAATGACAGCAAGTAGACGTTGTTATTTTGCCCTTGGACGCAAAAACAGGTTTCATCAATCAACTGTGAGGGGCGAAAATACTCTTCATAGTAAGCGCTGTGGTAAAAATCGTCCGGCGCGATTTCATCTAACGTCACTAAGCCTTCATTACCTTGGTTGGCGCAGTAGTCGTAAAACGGGCTGAGCAGATACGCCCCTTGCAGGTACTTATCCCACACCGCAATTTCATCCACCGCAAATGATGAGCATAAAACCGTCGGCGCTTTTGATGGGTGATAAATCAGCATTACGTAATCATCAAAACTCGCTGCCGTACGTAGCAAGTAAGTCAGTTTATCGAAGAACTCCGGCTCCCCAATCGATAAGATCAGATCGGCAATTCCGTGAATGGTAGCGTTATTGGCATCAGAATGATAAAGCATGAGCAAGCAGCTATTGTGTTGTTGATTTTATGCTTATCAAGGTATCAGAAATTGGTTACGTTGTCTGAGGGTTTATAAGGGGGATTGATAATTTACTCAATTAGTCGTTTTATTTTGGCGTAATGGGTAAATTAGCTGATTTGTATGATGCGCTAATGCTTTTCCGATTTCTTTGCCCTCTTCGATAGCGCACCAGTTCCTTTTGCTGGCTCAAAAGGAACCAAAAAAGCCTTTTGTTCTCGCTCGCGGGCCGGCACGGTTTTACGCGTTCCCGACGCGGAAAACCTAAAAATTCGTCGTGAATTTTTACCTATCGATTTGTTTCATATTTATCTAGATCGCGGTAAACCAATGTAGTCATTCCGGAAACTCAAAAGAGATATTCGTAATCTCGAGTGTCTTTGGTTAAATTGTTTAGTCTGATGCGCCATTCGTTTTTCGATTTCTTTGCCCTCTGCGATAGC
>NZ_FNDD01000038.1 GCF_900100015.1 Vibrio xiamenensis
AGCAAAAGGAACTGGTGCGCTATCGCAGATGGCAAAGAAATCGAAGAAGTGTTGGCGCATCATACAGATCAGCTTAATTTCACGTCACTAACCCCCAATCTTCAAAGAATCAATCACTTGATAAAATTCAGGGCAAATTTCTATGTTGACCTCCATACGGAATGGTCAACATTTTATGTGAGTAGCAATATTTACACGAAGTGACGAATAGGGAGAGTAATTATTGGTAAGAATGATCAGCTAAAATAAGGGAATGAGAGGCGTGGGTTAACTTTTATTAATGTAGCGTTCAGCATTAGAAAACAGCTTATCGCATACTTTTTTCTGAGCGATATACTCTGAAGAGTCTGCTTCCATTGAATCAAGAATGGCTTTGGCCTCTTGATATTCTGCGACCATAACTGCAAATCGCTCTTCAAAGTGGTTTTTTTGCGCTTTTTTGTTCGACTTTCGTACCGGTTTTCTCATACAGCTTTCTACCTTATAGATCCCAAAGTTTTTTTTGTTCGCGTTCTAGCAAAATGTTTTCTATTTTTTTTCTGACATCATGAATATTATTCGATTTCTCATCTGTGCTAGATTCCTTTACTTTGGCAGTTTTGGACTTAGAATTCGTGGATGGTTTTTTCATAGCTCAATCTCCTTGTCTAATTTTGAATATAAAAATCTCCCAAGACCTTTCCCTGTGAATCTTGAATTTCACCAGAATTGCTCAATTCGCAAAATGAAAAGTTTAGATCAAATAGGGGAGTGGTTATTCTAGGTAGAATATGACGTTTCAATACATCACTATTTAACTGATGTATAGTAGTAGACCAAGAAGTCTTACTATGATGAAGGTAATATTTTATTATGAACAATTAAGTTTTTGTCCTTTGCTTGTTTTTTCTTCACGCAGGACATAATACCAATATTTCTTACGAGTGGTTTTTCGAGTCATTAGACTCCTTATTAAGTTATAAAACAAGAAGATCCCTCCAAATTGGAGAGATCTTGCTAGAGATACTTATACTACAGTAACGTTACCAGCTTGTGGACCTTTGTTACCTTGTTCTACATTAAAGGAAACTTTTTGGCCTTCAGTTAATGTTTTAAAACCGTCGCTAGCAATTGAACGGAAGTGAACAAATAGGTCTTCACCACCATTGTCTGGAGTGATAAATCCAAAACCTTTTGTTTCGTTAAACCATTTTACTGAACCAGTTGTTTTATTTGACATATATATCTCGATACATTGATTAAAGTAAGAAGAAAGCTACTAAATAAGGAATGAAGAAAAAGGTATCGCAGAATAAATATGACGAAGTTAATCGAAAGACTGAGAAGATCTTGAACTAAATATGTTATCAATAGCTCTCTACTAGAGCTGACGACACTATACACTATGTAAACAGAATAGATATGTTTTTTTTAATTAAATTAAATGTTCAATAAAATCATTAGGTAAAAATTCACGACGAATTTTTAGGTTTTCTAGATTGGGAACGCGTAAAACCGTGCCAGATAGCAGGTGTAGGCAAAAGGCATTTCTGGTCACTTTTTGTTCCAACAAAGAGTGGCTGGTGCGCTAACGTAGGGGGTAAAACTGCCTCACCCAATGAAACAATTAATTGCAAACAGCAATTTAAACGCACCCTTAAACTAACTATCTCTACATCCTCAAAAAAATCATGTTAAATTAATTATCATCAATATCAATAGATGGCGAGATATTGATGGGTGGGATAATTTAATCACCGTGCGCTGAGCACGAACATGAGGGCATCAACCAAGACATGAAGTCACAACTCCAGTATTCAATCTACGAAAAATTGGTCAACGAAGAAGATGCGCGCGCTTGCAAAGCGATACCTGATTCTGCTTGCAAAGTGGTGCCGGGCAATTTTATCAAAATCATCTGTGCGCAGTTTCTCACTAAGCTTGGTGATGCGCTGATTAACCCTAAAGTCACGCTGCCTTGGATCATGCACAGCATTGGCGCGCCGCTGTTTCTGATTGGATGGTTGGTACCGATCCGTGAGGCTGGGTCGTTAGTTCCGCAGCTGGCAATCGCCCATTTTATTCGGCGCTTGCCAAGGCGCAAATGGGTGTGGGTGACGGGCAGTGTGCTGCAAGCGGTTTGTGTGATGGCCATCGGTTTGATTGCGATGAATATTGAAGGCGCCTCCGCAGGCTGGTTGGTGATTGGTGTGTTGACCATTTTTAGCTTGTCACGCGGTCTAAACTCGGTGGCGGCCAAAGATGTACTGGGTAAAACTGTGCCGAAAAATCAGCGTGGACGAGTCAATGGTTGGTCTTCAAGCGCGGCGGGGCTGGTCACCATAGGTTTGGCACTTTTGCTAGCGGCATCGGAGTTTTGGCACTGGCACAAAGGGCAGAGTTTCTACGCCACAAGCCTACTTTTGGCGGGGCTAGTTTGGCTGGCGGCGGCGCTGATTTATGGTCAGATTGATGAGTATCGCGGTGAAGTCGATGGCGGTCGCAACGGCATGTCACAAGCACTTAAGCAATTGGCGCTGATCAAAACTGATAAGGCATTTCGCCGCTTTTTACTCACCCGAACTCTGTTTCTTTCGACCGCACTGAGCGCGCCTTATTACCTCTTGCTAGCACAGAAAAATGCTGGCAGTTCGCTGTGGGTGCTAGCGCTATTTATGTTTGCCAGTGGCTTAGCGTCATTTGTCGCTGGGCCGTTTTGGGGCAAAATGGCTGACCGTTCTAGCCGCAGCGTGATGATGCTTGGTGCCAGTATGTGCGCGCTGGTAGGCATCGTGTTGTTTCTGTGCGATTTGTGGCTCGCTGATTGGCAATATTACTCATTGTTGATCGCCGGATTATATTTTCTGGTGTGTATTGCTCACGATGGTGTGCGCGTTGGGCGCAAAACCTATTTGGTCGATATCGCTGAAGGGGACAAACGTACCAGCTATGTTGCGGTGAGTAACACGGTGATTGGTGTGATGCTACTGGTGATGAGTCTGTTTGGCTTGTTGACTCAGTGGATAAGCCTTAGTGCGTTAGTGCTGGTGTTCGCCTTTATCGTGCTATTGGGCGTGTGGATGGCGAAACAGCTACCGGACGTCAATGGTTAAAGTGATTAGCGCGCCAAGTGGCACGCTAATGCTGTTACGAAGTAATATTAGCGATTCAATCCGGCCAACTGGCGCGTAATATCGGTTAACGCGCTCCAATCTTTATCACCAAGCCCATTAGCGTTCGCGGCGATCAAATTGTCTTTGGCGCCTTGGATGGCCGATGGCTTGACGCCGCAGTCAGTAAAGGCTTTGTCAAAGATGAAAGCATCTTTAAGCCCGGCACTTAAATTAAATCCTACTGTGTCAAAATCGCGTGTAGCAATCTTGTGCGCGTATTCGACCATCGCGGTATTACCGGCGAAAAACATCTGCGTCACCTTGAGCAGTAACGCTTGGTCGAGCTGACTTTTTTCGCCATAAGTAAATATTTCTCCCAACATTGCCAGTTGCGCCATCGCCATGTAGTTCACGCAGATCTTCATAGAGTTGGCCAAATTGCCTGCCTCACCGACAATGATATGTTTCACCGTGTAAGTTTCGACCATAGCTTCAATCACGCGAATCGCGCTTGCATCACCGGCGAGAAAACTGATGAGTTTTCCAGCGTTTGCGGCGTCAGGGCGGCCGACTACAGGCGCTGCAATGTAGTCGCAGCCAAGTTGCTGATGTTCGGCTTGCAGTCGGTCTGCGCTCGTCGGCTGAATGGTGGTTAAGCCAACGTGAATTTTACCGTTTAAGTTGGCACTAAATAGACCGTTCTGGCCTTGGCAAATTTCATCCAGCGCATTGTCATCAAGTACGCTGCTAAAAATAATGTCTGATTGCTCGGCCAGTTGTTTGATTGAGGTGGCAACTTGTGCACCTTGGTCTGCAAATGGCGTGGTTTTCTCTATTGAGCGGTTGTAAACCGTGAGTGAGTAACCCGCGCGTTGCAGGTTACTGCAAATGCCTGAGCCCATTTTGCCAAGACCAATAAAACCAATTTTCAGTGTTTGCTTATTCATATCGTTCACCTTATTGATGTTGATGTTGATGTGAATACAGTAAACCTAGCAGTTTTCGGCGCCTTAACAATTGTTAATGGATCAGGATTTTTTATTACGAATGCGGCTGAGTGAAACCGGAGTTATGCCAAGGTAAGTCGCGATATAGTGGTGCGGAACGAGGTCAAAAATCTCCGGCTGAGTCTCTAACAGTTCTTGATAGCGCTGCTTGGGAGTGTTTTTGATGCGCGAGATAAACAGCGCTTGGTAGTGATATAAACGCTTGGAAATATAGTTATCGACTGCTTGTTTGAACAAGGCGTTGCTCGCAAGTAAGCGAGTGAGCTCTAGTTTGGTAATGACGCGCAGCCGAACGTCACTTAAGGTTTCGATATTGTAGAGCGCAGGCAGTTCGTTGGTCAGGCTTTCAAATGAGGTGGCGATGTCGCCAGCGAAAAAAAACTGGAAGGTCACATCGTCGCCGTGATTATTAAACCAAGACCGCACACAACCTGTTTCGACGATGAATACTTTATGACAAGTCTCTCCTTCACCAAGTAGCGTGGTGTGCTTTTTTACATGCTGGATATGACCAAGCTGCAAAAGCATTGGAAATTGCTGGATGATATTGCTCATTAAAGCGTGCATTGTTGGCTGATTGGATTGTCATCCTAGCATATCCAAATCGTGAGCAAAGTGGATCTCGCCCTTTTACTTAAGCGAGATCCCTAAATGACTAAGCCGCGCGCGGGTAGGTTTTACCTTGTGTGTTGAGCTGGCGCTTCTTCGCCGTGCGAATGTGAGTGGTGTATAAGGTCAAGCCGGTAAAGGCGAGGCCGCCGACTAAGTTACCGAGTGCGGTTGGAATTTCATTCCACATTAAGTAATCCATGATCGAGAAGTTTCCACCCATGATCATCGCAAACGGGAACAGGAACATGTTGACCACTGAATGTTCAAACCCCATGAAAAAGAACAGCATGATTGGCATCCACATCGCGATTACTTTGCCGCCGACGTGAGTTGAAATCATCGCGCCGACCACGCCCATCGAGACCATCCAGTTACACAACATGCCGCGAATGAAGATCGACAGCCAACCTGCGGTGCCGTATTGCGCATAGCCCAGTGTACGCGCTTCTCCAACGCCTGCCAGTTTAACGCCAACCGCATTGGGGGCGGTATTAAAGCCCATGGTGAAAATGAACGCCATCATCACTGCCACAGTTAATGCGCCGGCGAAGTTACCTGCAAATACTAGACCCCAATTACGCAAAATATTGGCCACAGTTACGCCTGGACGTTTGTCTAACCAAGCAAGCGGTGTCAGCATAAACACGCCAGTGAGCAAGTCAAAGCCCATCAAGTACAGCATAACAAAACCGACAGGGAACAGCACCGCGCCAAGTAGTGGCACGCCGGTTTGTACCGCCACAGTTACCGCGAATACAGCCGCGAGCGCCAAAATCGCGCCCGCCATATAAGCGCGAATTAACGTATCACGAGTCGACATATAAATTTTTGCTTCGCCAGCATCAACCATTTTGCTGACAAATTCTGAAGGAGCTAAATAAGCCATGATTCAATCCTCTTGAAAATCGAATAACTCGCTATCAAACCTAAAAAGGCGCCCGCTCCTCACTGGAAAACCAGTTGGAGACAGACGCCTTTGTCCAATATTGAGTCACAGTGTTCGCCTTCATTGGCGATTGCATTCAAGCTAAAGCAGTATATGTGCCAGAAGGTAAAGGCATTAATTTTCAATTTCTTATCTAACTTTTTTATTCTTTGCATAACTCTGACGCGTATATGTTGGCGCATGTGGATAGCAAATAGTGCAGCAGCTCTACCCCCAAAGGGGTAAGGCGCGAATGAAAAGCAGCAGGAGGAGTAAATCTGTTTAATTTCGCTCAGGCTTGAACAATAACAGTGGGCATTTTTGACAAACGGTGGACAACGGGTGCGACGATTTATAGTCTAGTGATCGTTTGAATTTTATCCATTTCCAATAAGGCGGTTTTCAAACTCGTGGTGAAGCGTAAAGTTAAACGTAGAAAAAATATCGCAGTAGCAGGCGTTTTTGCAGTGATTAAACGACGCGTTAAGCGCTGGTTGTTAACCTTGATTGCCTGTTTGCTTGGTATACCAGTCGTTTTGGTATTGGTGTTTAAGTTTATTAACCCGCCGTTTTGGGGCTGGGAAATAGCGCGTACGTTTTCGCCGCCTAAGGGCTACCCGGAACATTCACAGCATCAGTGGGTGGATATGTCGGCGATCGCAAAAACGATGCCGTTAGCGGTGATTGCCTCAGAAGATCAACGTTTCTCTAAGCACTGGGGGATTGATGTTCACGCGCTGATTTCGGTGCTTAAAAATAGTGGTGAAGATGGGCCGAATCGCGGTGCCAGTACCATCACTCAACAAACCGCTAAGAACGTATTTTTGTTTCCCAGCCACAGCTATGTACGCAAAGCTTATGAGCTATATATCGCGCTGCTTCTGGAAGCGATTTGGGGTAAACAGCGGATTATGGAAGTGTACTTGAACGTGGTGGAATTTGGCCCAGGTATTTATGGGGTCGAGGCGGCTAGCCAACACTATTTTGGCGTCTCCGCCAAACACATCAATCGTTATCAGGCCGCGCAACTAGCAGTCGTGTTGCCCAATCCATATCGTATTCAACCAGTGCCGATGACGTATTACGTGCGCCATCGCGTGTCATGGGTATTGCGACAAATGCGCAACCTCGGCGCAGTGTCTTTGTAAGGCGAATATTCAAACCTCAGTGACTATAAAGTATTGAGCCATAGAAAGATGGCTCAATACACATTATAAAGAGTGGCAGTCAAGGAGTTCTATCTGGTGAGTATTTCTAAGTTCGATAAACAGTGGCAAGTTGTCGACCGCTCGCGGATGAATATCATGGTAGAGAATTATCCCTTTGCGCCAGAGTAACATTAATGTGGTAACACGATCGTGAACTTGTTGATTACTCAGTTTTTTATTCCAATCTTGACTATCAATATTCCACAACATTACCCGTTCATTATGTTGTTTCAAATTAGCGATTAGCTCAGGCGTACGCTGCCCATAGGGCGGCCTAAACCAGCGCATGTTTTGACTCGCTAACTTAGAGCGCATTTGGTCCAAAGACTGTTGCCAAAACTGCCAATTTTGATGGCTTTTATGTTGTTGACCGTGAGATCCAATACATTGTTGAGAATACTCGTCGAGCTTCACTGAGCTATGATCCAAAGATTCTCCAAGCACAAAAAAAAGCGCATGGATGTTGTTGTCGTTGAGTTTAGTGATGAGGTCGCGAGTTAAGTTATGAGTTTGATGAGCGACCACCTTATCGGTTGAAGGTCCGTCGTCATAGGTAAGAAGAAACTGCTTGTCTGAAAAATCAAAACCATCCTGCTCACTTTGTGAATCAAAACGTTCTATTTCACTGCTAATGCGGGGAAAGAGAGCCGCGAGCCTAACTTGTTCATAAAAATAACGTTGGTAAAACGCTAAACTAGCAAGCCGCCAATCGGAAAATTTGCTTGTTTGTTCAAATGTCTGACTGTCACGAACTAAGTCCTGCCATCCTTGTACCTGGCACTGTGGGCAAGCTTTACGATAGTTTTCCAACAAGTGTATTTTGGTCTTCGCTATCCAGCGATGAACCGAGTGAGTATCGACCTTAGTTATGCCGGTGAGGGTTTGGATCTGTTCAATATTGTCGAGGGATTGATTGGCAATAACTGATGCGAATCTGCGAATTTCAGCTGCGGATGCTTGGTCAAATGCAGAAGATGAGTTAATCGCCTTAGGCCAAGTACTGCGGTCTATTGTTGCAATTTTGGCAGGGCCAGCAGCCTTGGTTGGCAGTGCTAAGCTACTTAGCAAACCCAAGATCAATAAGCGGCCATATAGGCCGCTTGTACTTTTCATGATTTACCCTTACTGACCGAGTTTCGCTGTCATACGAGCAATTCCTTTGTCGTATGCAGAATGCTGGCGCAGTGCTTTAGCTGAAAGGTAATTATCAAGAGCATTTTGCCAATCTTCATTTTTTTCGTAAATACGGGCGATGTTGTAGTAGCTGCTGGCTTGAACGACATGGTTTCCTGATTGTGCAGCAATTTCTATCGCTTTACGGTTTGCCCACAACGCTTCGGCATTACGATTCAATTTTTGATATGTCAGACCAAGATTACTGTACGCTTGGCCAAACTCAGGGTAGAGATCGATAGCATTTTGGAATGCATACATCGCGTCTTCGCGCTTATCTTGATGGTATAGTTTTTCGCCGAGTGCATTGTATTTGCGGGCTTGACTGATGGTCTGCGGGCTAATCGTAGTGCTGTTTTCAAAACTTGGCTGAGCAATTAATTCGTTGAGATAACCAGCAACCTTGCCACTGGTCAACGTCAGATATTTATTTATATCGTGAAATGCACCTTCACCATCGATACCAAATACTACCCAAGTTGTTCCTTTGGTCGTGTTATTCACCTGGTAACTACGAATTCGAGTTTGCCCTACATAAACATCGACGCGGGCATGGCTCTTAGCCAGGCCTTTTGAGTCAAGTCTACCTCCATTACTGAAGTCTTGAACTGCATATACATAGCGCTTGCCGATTTGACGTTTTTGAAGAGTGACTGTTTCTGGGCCAAAACTCGAGGTGTCATCGACATCCAAATTAGAACCATCACCTATTTTATGCTTAAAAAATACGTGGTTGTCGCTATAGACAAGATGTGAATCGAGATCGGAAGGGGTTCTACCCCAAGTCAATACAACACGCATGCCATCAAGATTATTCATTACCGGAGACAATGCGTACGTAAAACCATCACAAGGACAGTTGACGACTAAAGTGGAATAGCCAGGTTTACTAATCAGCATTGTCGTTTCGTTGTCGTCACGAATGCCATTTTGATTCGCTATACCATTGCTTTGGGTCTGAGTGCGCTGCGATCCTTCACCATTTCTCTGCCAAGTGACGGTTGCATTTGGTATGGTTTTGTCTTTTACTACTGCACTTAAAACGGTGATTTCAGTTGCCTGAACGGTTGCTGATAATGCGCCAAACAGGCTGAGCAGACTGACATAATGCAATGGGTTAAAAAGTCGCTTTTTCATAAAACACTCTTATTTGATTCAATTTCCATTTTTATTGCGACAGACCAGTCGGCATATTAAATTTATCGTTTATTCAATAAGTTGAAGGGCAAAGTGCTTTCCTAATCGTTCCATTTGTATCTGTTCGCAGGACTTCACTATTTTCCATTCTGGCGATTGCGCTGGCCATCGCATAAGTTGGGTCGATCTTGTATTGCTCGATTCCATTTGGGCATAATTCGCCCCGTTGTACTTGCTCAATGACGCCAAGACAATATCCAATGCGCAGAGCATCTTCACGAGATGTAGTAAAAACTGACCACCATTTTTTTTGCCCATTTTCGTTATAAAGTTCGGTATATTGCTGGCAAGAATCGACTAAATAAAATGCCCTTTGGTTAACATCAAAAGAAATGGCATAGGTATTGAGGCTAAATAAAATTATAAAAGGTAAAATGAATATTCTCATGTGTTACCTGCATCGGGGTAAGTTGGAGTTAAAGATATGATTTTATATCCAATGAATAAGTTTATAATAAAACTGACGTTCCAAATAATATCTTTAATGTGTGAGTTAATGAGAAAGTAGAAGTCTGCACTAGCGTAGTACACAACCAATATCAAGTGCATTGTCATCCATGTTAGACCAAAATAACCTATATAAAACAATGGAATAAATATACACCTCAAAATGCTTTTGTTTGTAACCGATAGTTTTTTTAATGTTAAGTAGTAATAAATGAAAAGCGAAATAATAGAGACTGTTTTTATTAACGACCAGTTCCAGGATGAATATATTGAAGATAATCCTTGGTCTAAGTTATTTAAATAATCGGTGATGGGTAAGATAATAAGTGTTATCGCTGAGGATATAAGTAAAATGATATTCCACAGTATATGAATGAGTAGTTTTGAATACTGAAGTGGTTTAGAATTCTGAAATGGTTTGAACGTCGCTCTGAATGAAGATTTCATTTAGATATGTTTATTCGTTTAGTATCAATATGTATATCTTAAGCGACGTTAAATTCGAAACGATTAAATGATCGATAGTAAGCAATAAAATTTTAGTTCCTCAGCTGATGATTACGCGCTTTGCTGCTCCACTTGAATGTGTTTTAAGCGTGTTAGGCTCAGCACTAAAGCAAAGGCAACTGCAATACTGGCACTCCACAACGCCAGTGACACTAAGCTTCCAGACATTGATTCGTTGCCATGATGTTTAAGAAGCCCAAGCGACAAAATTACGCCGATAAATGCGCTGCCAAGGCTTTGGCCGAAGGTGCGCATAACCGCAAGCACTCCAGAAGCGTAACTGCTGTATTCGCGCGGAGCGTTACCCAGCATTTCACGGTTATTTGGACTCTGAAATAAGCCAAAGCCCACTCCGCACACAAAACTGCGCAGACAAATATCCCATACCGACGGAGAACTCGGTAGCATGGCGAGTAGCGCGAGTCCTGCGCCAAACACCAATAAACCACAGCTAGAAATGAGCGCAGGATTTTGTTTATCGGCAAGTTTTCCAGCTTGCGGCGCAGCCAAGATAATGCCCAGCGGCCAAGGTACAAATAGCAGCGCCGACATCAGTGAGCTGTATCCGTAGACACCTTCATACAAAAATGGCAGCGCGATAAATGTCATGCCCTGAGCCACAAATGCGGTACACGATGTTCCTGCCGCTAGAGAAAAGCGTCGGTTGGAAAACATATTAAGTGGCATTAAAGGGTGAGCAAAACGGCGCTGACGCACAATAAATCCAATGCCGCAGAACAGTGCAATCAAGGCGTAGCCCCAGCGGTATAAACCTAGAGTATTGGATACATGCGAGGAAAAACTGTTAGCGAACAACACAATGCAACCCAGCGTCAGCGCGGAGAGTAGTGCGCCTAAATAGTCAAATGGGCTTTTATCAGTGGGAGCTGAGGCAGGCAAATAACGTAGCGCCAAAACCGTTGCAAGTAAGCCCAGTGGAAGGTTTATCGCAAACAGCCATGGCCAGCTGACGGAGACCAACAGCATCCCACTGAATAATGGCGCGGCGGCGGTGCAACTGGCTATCAGAAGGGCGTTCATACCCAGTATTTGGCCGAGTAAGCGATTAGGAAAAATGCTGCGTAACATGGCCGGTACGATACTCAGTGTCGCGGCGCCGCCAATCCCTTGAATAAATCGCATGGTGACTAACATCTCTAGCGATGTTGACATAGCGCAGCCAAGCGATGACAGGCTAAATACCATTAATCCAGCGATAAATTGGTTGCGAAAGCCGTAGCGTACTGCCAAAGCAGAGAAGATCGCCAGTGACATTGCTACGGCGAGTAAATAACTGTTGGCGATCCATACCGCGTTTGCTGCCGTGGAGTTGAGCGCTTGAGCCATTTGGGGCAGAGCAATGTTGATCATCGAACCATCAAAAACGCCTATCGCTGTGGTGACCATCAGCGCCAGCATGGCAGGCAGTCGCTGCGGACCTGGTAGCCCTTCATCATCAGGGTGGTCACTAAATAACGTCATAGGTTTTCTCCAAATTTGGTCGATAAATGAAGTCACTGTGGCAGTATAAGTGGGTTATATATATGGCGGAAGGCGCACGGATGTAACTATATCATTGCGTAAAACGCCGTATCTAAATCACAATAAACACCAACAACGTTGCCAAGGTGTAAGCATGACCACTCCAGATATGAACCTTTTGACTGCGCTCGATGTGCTGCTTTCAGAGCAAAGTGTTACAGGTGCTGCAAGGCGCCTCAACTTGAGTCATTCGGCGATGAGTCGTACTTTAAGTCGGCTGCGCGATGTCACTGGCGATGCGCTGCTAGTTCGAGCGGGGCGCAACATGGTGCTCACACCGTATGCAGAATCGATTCGCGCTCAAACCAAGCAAACCGTATTTGATGCCTTGGCGATTTTGCAGCCGGATTTGCACAGTTTGAACTTAACTCATCTTGAACGCACATTTACGCTCCGTGCCAACGACGGTTTTATCGACGCGTTTGCCGCGCCGTTGATTGCTTATGTGGGTCAGCATGCACCACACGTGAGGCTGTGCTTTTTGCCTAAACCCGAGAAAAGCTCGGCAGCATTGCGTGAAGGACAAGTGGATTTGGAAATCGGGGTGGTGGCCAACATGGGGCCAGAAATACGCACCAAAGCGTTGTTTCGAGATCGGTTTGTGGCGGTGGTCAGCAAACAACATTCGCTCGCCAAGCTGTCGGCTTTGAGCTTAGAGCAGTATCTCAGTGCCAGTCATATTGTTGCCTCTCGGCGCGGTGAATTTAGTGGTCCAGTCGATATTGCACTCAAAGCGCTTGGGCTGCAGCGCCATATTGCTGCGACTGTGCCTAGCTTTCCTGCGGCGCTTGCAATCGCGCATGCATCTGACCTAATGGCATTAGTGCCGCGATCGTTTTTGATTCACGAATCGCTTGGTGAGTCGAACGCTCGTTTTGTGGCGTTTGAACTGCCTGTCGAAACGTCGGCGCTGACGGTGTCACAAATGTGGCATCCTCGCCAACAAGGTGATGCCGCCCATCGCTGGTTAAGAGAGGCGCTCGAAACGGTTTGTCAGCAACTTATGCGATTTGAGGGCTAGCTTGTAATTGGTATCGTGAATTTCGCTCAGTAAAAAGGCCGCTCAGCAGCCTCAAATAATAGAAACGGGTATCTATTTATCACGATATTTTTGAATGCAGAATGGCGCTTTTTTACTGCGGATTATTCTGCATTTTTTGCTTTGCTTCTTCGACTTTTGAGAAGTCTAAGCCAAGCTCTTCTACGGCTTCTTTAATCAAAGCCGGGTTTTGCATGACTTGTCCCATTAAGGCTTGCAGATCTTCTTGAGGCAGACCAAGCTGGCTGATGGTCGCCATAGCTGCGAGTGGGTTTTGAGTCAGAGCCTGAAAAATGTCGTTAATTTGTTGGTCGCTGATATTGTTGTCTTTCAGCAGCGCAATAATTGGGTTCATTCGCATACCTTTGGGCTGGTTAATGATATCGCTGGGCAGTCTATCATTAGGTGATTAGCGTGGGTACTGCTAATCCTGGCTCGATTACACAAAAGCGGCTGAAATCAAGCCAATCACACCACCAAATACCCCGCCCCAAACCACGAGCCAACCTAAGTGCTGTTTGATCATTGCCTGCACCATCTCTTTGACCATTTTCGGTGTTAGTTCATTTAGGCGCTGGTCGATGATGTTTTCGACATTGGCTTGAATTTCTTCGATCATCGCTGGAGATTCCAACTGCTCTTTGAGGGCATTTTTGACGGTATCACTGCGGCTAATGTCAATCACAGACTGCTGCATTTTCTCCACGAATGGCTGCTTCATCGGTTGCAGTGCTTCGGCGCCACCTAACATCGCCAGCATGCCACCAAACGAAGAGTTAGTGATCACTTCAACCAGTGAATCGAATGCTGGGTTGAAGTCGATTTTTTCAATTACAGGTTCTAAATTTAAGTTCTTTTCGCCAGCCATCTCTTTATTTAGAAAACGGTCGATGTTCTGCGCAGTGAAAAATTGCTCCATCATCAAGGTTTTAATCGCTAACTTAAATTCTTCAAAACGTGCTGGAATCACGCCCGAACCATATAAGCCCGGCACTTTTTCAAACAACATATGAATCGCTAGCCAGTTGGTGATCGCGCCTGAGAAAGCAAATAGGCCAGCATAAAGGGCGAGGGTGTTATTGGTGAGATAACCAAGGGCAAGCAAGGCTAAAGCGGCAAAGTTGGTAATAAAACTCTTATTCATGATGATGTTAGTAACGATTCGATTGAAAAATATCGCTAGAGTATAGAGTTGCCCCCAAAGCGAAACAAGCCCTCAGTACTTTAGCTTGCGATGACAAATAGCTTTGGTTCACGGATATTGATGCAATAATCATTATTCTATCTGATGCTTATGAAGTATGAGTAATTTAAGTCCTTAGAATAAGAGATTTACAGCTAATAAATATTTATTATGGGTTTGAGAATAATAATAAATTTCTTTTATAAAAGGTTGTCTATTGTGTTGAATCTATGTCGAGGTTATACATTTCCTAGATGGAAATTCAGGTTCCGAAGGAACGTGACTTTATGTAATCAAGACAAATGTATAAGCATTGGTGACCTATTTACACACTGACATGTGATTATTTTAACTCTTAGGTTTTTAATGAGTATCTACCTCATAATCTTGTTGGGGAAGTATTTAATTGCAATGACATTTGTAAATTATGGTTAGATTAAATTTCTTTTTGGTGAGAAAAATTTATGAATGGAATTAGTGTTGATAAAAGATATAAAGGACTACATTATGAAGTCGGTCAACTTCCTAAGAAATTAGTCGATTCCACATTGTATTGGCAGTTACCTCATGATGTTAGACGATGCATTTATTTTTTGTTTTCTCCGATTCGTATAGAACGTTTGCGTCGGTTTAGAACTCAAAAGCCAGAAAATTCTAATGCGCAGAGTCTAAGACCTTTTTGCGATACCAAATCTATCTTTGTCCATATTCCGAAAGCTGCCGGGATATCGGTTGGATTTAGTTTGTATGGCCGAAAAACAGGTGATCATCGAACTATTTTAGACTACCAATTATGTTGTCCAAAAAAGGAATTCGAATCTTTCTTCAAATTTTCGTTTGTCCGTAATCCTTGGGATAGGGTTTTTTCAGCTTATTCTTACTTGAAAAAAGGTGGCAGAAACAACCAAGATCTAGAATGGTCAAAAAAATATTTGTCTCAATATAATAGTTTTGAAGAGTTTGTTACTGACTGGATTAATGAAGATAATATTAATCTAGGATTACATTTTAAGCCTCAGTACAAATTTATTTGTAGCCAAGGTGATAAACTGGAAGTTGACTTCATTTGCTATTTTGAAAACATAGAAGATGATTACAAATATATACGCAATAAACTTAATATTGGTCAGGATTTAGTTTTTGAGAACAAAACAACGAGTAAAAAGAAAGATTATCGAGATTATTATACTGATGAGACGAAAGAGATCGTTCGCTCTGTTTATCAAAAGGATATCGAACTCTTTGGCTATAATTTTGATGGCTCATCGTTGCACAGTCAGTTAGCTCAGCGAGCTAAGAACTTTCCAGATGCACCTCAAGTGAGTAAGGACAATACACCACAAACAACGAAGTAATTTGTCGAAGCTGAAACTCTTCCATTTTGTCATGGTATGTCATTCAGAAAGATTTCTATAGCCAATTTGCAACCTGATGCATATTGGCTATACCTAATTTAAGTCTTTCGAACGGGTGAATAATAATGAAAAAGTACTTGTTGGCAGTGTGTGGCATGTTGTGCTCAATGAACCTTTTTGCTCAGGAACTAGGTGATGGCTATTTGGGGCTGAGCTATAGCTATATCGACGCTCAAATGAGTGCCAATGTCGCAGGAACCGATTACGATTTTCACATGAGTGATAACGCGATGATTGGCATTTTGTTAGGTTACTCCTTCTCTGAGAACATCAGTATGGAAGTGCGTGGTTACGCTAATGCACGTAATGGAACATATGGCGGCGTGCGCGAAGCCATTGAACGACAAGTGATGGGGCTAGGACGCTTTATCGTACCAGTCCATCGATTTTTTGACCTCTATGCGGTGATTGGATACGGCACCGTGGAAGTTAAAGCACTGCAAGATAGTTATACCGATGAGGATTTTGTGTATGGTGTCGGTATGGCGGTGCGCAAAGGTAGCCCGGTGAGTTTAAATGTGGAGTGGCTGCAACTCTATGATGATGAAACGACGGTTTCTGGTAATTCCTATGCACTTGACATGTCCACAGTGAATTTAAACTTAGTCTTTCAGTTTTAATGGTTAAATAGAAAAACGGCGGAATACACCGCCGTTTTTGTGTTTTTAAACCGATGCAATACCTTCGCTGGCGAGGTCTTCTGCTACCTTATCATCACCGATAAAACCGCCTGTCTGATGCGCCCATAGCTGAGCATAGACACCATTTTGAGCCAGTAACTCTTGGTGTGAGCCTTGCCCAATCACTTAGCCTTTATCGTTATTTGCCGCCAAACATCGACTTTCACCAGTGATAATTTCTGCTAAATTTAAATTAAGCCCGAAATTTTCCTTTTTGCCCTGCAATTCGCTGTGTAATTCAGCAAAAATACTCGCAACATTATGCTTACAATTGCGGATATTGATGGATCGGAAATGAGTGTGTTGCAGATGTTACGAGAACCTTCTTACTTGGCGAACAAAGAGGTCGCATCGGTGCAAAACGCCAATTGTGTGGTCATGGTACCGCCGAAAGAATTTAAGTTTAATGCCGAAACTGCGGCGGATAATGAGTTCCAAAATCAGGTCAGCTTGACGGACAGCATAGTACGCCTGCAGGCGATGACGGAATTCGATGCCATGGTTGCGACGCTGCGCGCGGAAGGTGTGCAAGTAGTGGTGTTTGATTATCCAGAATCTAAGTGTGAAACCCCAGACGCTGTGTTCCCCAACAACTGGTTTAGCACCACCGCAAACGGAGAGTTTTTCACGTTTCCTATGGCATGTGAAAACCGCCGCCAAGAAGTGCGCCCGGCAGCGCTGGTGGAAGCGTTAACCGCAGCAGGTCGAACAGTGGCGAAACAAGACTCTTTGGAGTCTTACCTTGATGTTAACGCGCACTTAGAAAGCACCGGCGTAATGGTGATTGATCATATCAATCAAACCATTTATGCGGCGCTGTCACAGCGTTGTGACCGTGAAGTGTTGGAAGATTATGCCGAGCGAATTGGCTATCAAAAAGTGGTGTCGTTTCAAACTGCGCTGCCATCGGGGAATCCGATTTACCACACCAACGTGATGATGGCGATTGGTGAGCGTTTTTGCGTGATTTGTGATGAAGTGATTCCTGAGTTTGAGCGCCGTTTTGTACTCAAATCTTTGGCGAAAGACAAACAAATCATCTCCATTTCGATTGAACAGATGAACCAGTTCTGCGGCAATATTTTACAACTTGAAACCGCCAGTGGTGAACGCGTGATTGCTATGTCACAATCGGCTTACGATGCGTTTTCAAGCGCTCAACGCGCGCAATTGGCAAGCCACGGTAAGTTACTGGCGTTTGATGTTTCAACCATTGAAAACATTGGTGGCGGCAGTGTACGTTGCATGCTAGGCGAAGTCTTTTTGCCCAAACGCGGCTTATAAGCATGGCTCTTTAAGATAAAACTTGTGAAAAAACGCCCTTTGATTGGGCGTTTTTTTATGCCAGTTGATCAATTTTCGGCTTGGGCAGCAGACAGCGCTTTGATGTGTTCAATCAATTTATTTAGCGCCGGCTTGAGCGGTCTGTTGGCATACGCGATTGAGATATCGATAGAGTGACGCCTTGGCGTTAGCGGCTTAAACACTAGGCCGGGCTGATGCAAGGTGTGTTTAAGTGCGGCAGGCATAATGGAGACACCTAATCCACTACTGACCAGAGCGAGCACCGACATAATGTTGCTTTGTTTACTGAGAATTTGCGGTTCGAAACTGGCCAGCAAGCGAATCGCTTCCGCGCCATCGTTGTGCGGTGAACCGGAATAGGTGATAAACGGTTGATGTCTAAGCTCTTCGATATCGACACTCTGTTGTTGGCTGAGTGGATGTTGCTCCGGCAGCGCCACACATGGCGGCCAAGCTTTGAGCTTGATTGTGTTGATGGAGCTTGGAACATTGAGCGAAAAGGTGGTCAGAAAGCCAAGATCCAAATCGCCACTTTGCAGGCTTTCCAATTGGCTAAACGGATCCATCTCTTGTAACTGCAATTCTATATTCGGCTTTTGGTGGCGAAAGCTTTGCAGGTAAGTCGCAAGCAGCCCCGAATAGGTCACACTGCCGGTATAAGCAATCATAAGTTTGCCGACGTTGCCTTGCTGGGCTTCTTTCACCACACGCTCGGCCTGTTCTGCATAATACAGTGCTTTTTCAACTTGGTCGCGAAACAGTTGTCCTGCTTCGGTGAGTGCAACGCTGCGACTGGTGCGCTCAAACAGCGCGGTACCGAGCTGTTGCTCCATCTTTTTGATTTGAATACTCAGAGCTGGCTGAGCGATATGCAGATTTTCGGCGGCGCGGCCAAAATGCAGTTCTTCGGCGACAGCGACAAAATAACGAAAGTGGCGTAGATCCATTTTTTGCATCTATAAAGTGTTTTCTTCTATTACGTGCTTACTTCGATATATTGACTAAGTCGATATATCGATATTCTTTTTTATATCAATAACCGTTTATATATATATTGGTATAAATCATTTCAAATTCATAAACTGTGACTTAGCGCTGGTTTGTTGTTGGCTTGACCAAACTGGCGATCTTTTCGCATCGAACGCAATACAGTCGAGGGTTTATGTCTCAACCATCTATCGTTACATCGACACTGCGCCAATCGAGCCCGAGTGCCATTTTAACTTGGGTGCTTGGTGCACTGTCGGTGTTCGCTCCATTTTCAACCGATATGTACTTGTCGGGATTTGTCGATATCGCTCATGATTTTGATACCGATATCGCTAGCGTGCAGCTGACCTTATCAACCTTCTTTTTTGGTCTTGCGGTAGGGCAGCTATTTTATGGTCCAATCATTGACCGATACGGGCGTAAAAAACCATTACTCTTTGGTATCGCTTTGTTTGTTGTCAGTTCGATACTGATTGTCTGGGCGCCAAATATAGAAGTATTTATTGGTTTGCGTTTACTGCAAGCGATCGGTGGTTGCTCGGGCATGATCATCAGCCGAGCGATCATTCAAGACTTGTATCACGAGCGCGAAGCGGCCAAAGCGCTGTCGCTTATGATGGTAGTCCAAACTGTCGGGCCAATTACCGCTCCTGTAGTTGGGGCATATTTGTTAGTGTTGGGCGGCTGGCAAGCGGTATTCTATTTTCTGATCGGATTTGGTTTGGTGTGCGCACTGCTGACAACTCACAAAGTACCGGAGTCACTGCCCGTTGAGGCTCGCCAAAAACAAGGAATAGGTGAGCAGCTTGGCGTGTTCAAAGGGTTTATCCTCAATCGCCGCTTTATTGCGCCAACCCTTGCCGGAGCGATGTCCAATGCGGTGATGTTTTGTTTTATCAGCGGTTCACCGTTTGTGCTGATGCAACTCTTTGGTCTCAGCCAACAAGCGTATGGTTGGATGTTTAGCGCCACAGCGCTAGGGATGGTTGTCACCAGTCAAGCCAATCGCATGTTACTAAAACGCTTTACCGCAGGCTCTTTGTTCCAAGCATCGATTGTGATTTCTCTGGTCGCGAGTGTGGCGTTAGTGTTGCTGCGCAACACCGAATCACTGTGGCTGTTTATGATTCCATTGGCGATCTGCGTGTCGATGGTGCCTATGGTGTGCGCCAACTCAATGGCAATCGCGATGTCGCAAAGTGGCAGCGGTGCCGGGACGGCCTCTTCACTTATCGGCGTCACTCAGTTTGCGATGGCGGGAGCGGTGAGCGCATTAGTTGGCGCGTTACATAACGGCACGTCACTTCCGATGTGCGGGATGATTTTAGCCTGTACGTTACTGGCATTTATTATTAACCGCTTTTCGCGTTAGTAAATGGCGTTGCCAAGCAAAATTTAAAGCCCTACGTAAGCAGGGCTTTTTATCATCACCACATTCATTGATTAAGGATTATTGTGCTCGAACCCAAACCTCGGCAAAGTTGTCGCTACTGGTTCGTACGTCAATACTAAACAAGCTGTCGTTGTCGATTTGCAAGGTGGCGTAGTTAACGCTGCTCGCCTCAAAACACTGTGAATCATTGAGTTTGAGCTGTATTGCCGCGCCGCTAGCAAGTTCAAGTAACTGGCCTTGGGTTTGGCAGCTCTCACCAAAGATGGTGAATTCTCCGGAGCTTAGTACCTGCATCTGATACAAGGCGTTGTCGACTCGCGCTTGGTAAGTGCCGGCAAACTCGGCGACTGGCGTAGCAAGCTCATTCACTGTCGTCATGGCGACGCTGCCCATAGGCGTTTCACAGTTTAAATCGCTGGATTTGTACTTACACTCAATGTTGATGGCAGAAAATTCAATTTTCGAGCCGTGATGGGTGCCCAAATACGAGCTTTGATGTTCGCGCTCATCCCAGATTGTCAGTAGGGGTTTCGCATCATCGCTGACCGTGACGTCGATCTGCTGAGGAATCTGCTCTTCACTCCACGCGATGCCTTGGTAAACGCCGGAGATGCTTTTGTGCGCCTCGGCTTCGTTACAGCCGGCAATGGTCACCGCGCCAACAACCACCAGCAGAGATTTGGCTAAGTTAGACATACTCACTCCTACTCAAGGCCGATAAGACGTTGCTCAATTAAGGCCACCTTCGCACGCGCCGCTTGAACGTTGCCATCAATGGTACTGATCGCGATATAACCGTTGGCAACCGCTACCCCTTCGGAGTTTTCGTTGCTGTCGCCAGCATCACCTTCTTTAAACAGCAACCCTTTTTTGCCTGTTAGAGAGCTTAGTGCAAGCGCATTCGCTTCATCTTCGCTCATACCGGCTGCAATTAACGCTTGAGTGGTGTAGTAGACCGCGGTTTCGTTGCTCGACAGATCGCCTGAGAACGCAAGTTCAATACCGCCGCTGTTCCAGCCGACATCGGTAAATTTGTAACCGAGGTTGTTATTCATATCTTCTGGTGTGTTGACGTTGAGCCCGGTGTAAGCCGGTAGCAGAGGTTGTCCCTGTGGGCGCTGCGCTTCAAGCTGAGCCACGATATCAACCACAGTATTTGCAACTAATTGAGATTGCTCAGGATCAGAGGCGGAACTTGAGCCTGCACTTACGGCGATAGATGGAACGCCGCGACTCAGTGCAATCATGGCTGCGCCAAGTGTGCCTGAGTTGTTATTCATATAGCCGAGGTTATTGCCTTCATTTGGGCCTGAAATCAGAAGATCCGGGTCTTGGCCCCAGACCTCTTGCGCGGCGACATCCAAACCATACATCGCGGCCATCACCGGTGTGCCTTCGGTAAATTTGCTAAACGCCACGCTGGTGTCTGTGTCGCCGACGCAGTATTCCTGAGTGCCAGCTTGGCTTTCATCGACATTCACTGGCTTGATGAAGTTCATTGCGCCGCCTTTACCACTTTGCCCTGTACACGGAGCAGCCATAATCACATCGTGGCCTGCGGCTTCGAGCGTATCTTTAAGCGTTTGAATGTTGGTGGTTTCCCAGCCATCATCGTTAGTCAATACGATATTGAGCGCCATGGCTGCTGGTGACAAAACAAAAGCGCTGGCAACGCTCATACCTAAGCAAACTGATTTTAGAGTTTTCATTTGAGTGTCCATTTTGGGCGAAAAGAAGTTCGAAATGGCAAGGCTGCGCTTTCGAATGGCTCTACTTTTGCCAAAAAATATGACGCTTTGGTTACACACATCTAAAGTGGTTGGGTCAAAGATATCCCAAAAAAATAACCTTTTAAAAACAGTTGCTTAATTGGCTTGTTTCAACGATGAAATCTGCTTTGGAGACATCTTTAAACGGTACTTGGCTTGCGGTTGCCCCTCTTGTTTATGACTTTCAAAGCCGCACTCATCTGCAAGTGGCTCGCCAAGCGCTTTTATCAGCGCCTCTTTAATCTTATTGCGGTTTTGATCGAGGGTTTTGGCGCGTATGCCGTTATCTTCAAGCTCTTTTTTGGCTCGGCCATGGCCGCCAAATTGTTCCATCAGTTTAAGCAGTGGTTTTGCCATCTCATGGCTGGGGCGATTAGTGGGCGGATTGACCACCCAGCCGTGCTCTTCTTGCTTGCGAAATTGTGCGTACCAGTACCAATAGAGGGTCGGCGTGATAGAAAGCGGAATATCAATATCAGAAATCCGTGCTTGCAGGTTGCCATCACAGCAAAGGAATTCCAGTGTGAGCGGTTGACTGGCGCGCTCAAGTAACTGGGTAAAATCGACTTTGGTTAACTCAAGCCGTTGGTCATCTGACCGTGGATCAAAGTAGCGCTGCAAATAGAGTAGATTCAACTTGGCTGCTGGGTGTTGAATGCGAAAGGCTTTAAGCTGCTTGAGCCACAATTTTAGCTGCCTTTTCGCCAAAACTTGGTCTTTGGCGAGCGATTGTAAGTGTTGCACAAGCGTTTGGTCTTGATGGCTGAAAGCAAATGACGAAGTGCGTTTTAGCAAGGTAACAAAGACAAAAAACAATGCCGTTAAGCTAAGCCAAGGCAGCGGTTTAAGTTGGCAATCGACGCGAAAAAATTGGTCAAGGAGTTGCGGTGAATGCAATGGAATTTGTAGGTCGAGAGTTGAGGTAGGTAACCAGCTTAGACGTCGAGTATTTGAGCTTGGCGAGGCGAGGCAATAGTCAAAAATCTGCAGCGGATTTTGCCATTCAATTTGGTTGAGCTGTTTAACCGTTTGCAGCTCAATCAGTTGGCTGGTCTGTGGGGATTGACCCATATCTGCAGCATCGTGCCAGGCTTGGTTGAGCTTAGGCGTAAGCTGGTGGTTAAAGTAATCTTGGTAGGTGCGGGCAATTTGCTGCGCACTCAGCAGGTAAGCGATGCAGGCAAATACACCAGTGCAGATCAGCAATTTCGGTTTGATTAAGTTGGTTAGCATTTAAATGTCTCGTGATTACAAGATGAATGGCGTAAACGGATTGGCTGCAGTGACGCTTGTCTTCAGAAGCCAAGAAGCCAAGAAGCTAAGAAGCGGTTAAGCGCACCAAGCGATCGTGAATTGCGCGAGTGAGAGCATCACCAGTAATTTGTCTGCTGATAAACCAAGCGCCCAGAGGCAGGTTGTCGGCAATGATTGCGTGAGTCATCGCGCCGCCGGTTTGGTTGATTGGGCTGAAGTTGCTGTCGGCTATCACGTCGACATCGCCGTTTTTAAGCGCTGTAATCAGTGCGCTGCGTGATGGATACAACCTGACTTGCTGCGCCTGTTCATCAAGACCAAATTTCGCCAGTTGCTTAAGTGGTATTTGATAACCAGAAAGGCTGTAACGGTCTGCAAGAAGGCCTATTTTGTGGTGCTGGAAATAATCTGTTGTCGGCGTGAAATCGTGCTGGTTTGAGTACCAATATGCGCTATAAGTTGGTAACTGAATCAGGTTGCGATAGTGGTCTTGATAATTGGGAATCAAACCGGAAAGACGATAGTCACGTTCCCACATCACATCGAAACGGTGCTGAAAAAGCATTTTCGGTGATAGCGCCTGACGAGTTTGCCACACCACTTTGACATTGGCGTAGTGGGCTAAAATGGTCGAGTCGACACAAAGCACACTCAGCGCCTTTTTCGCCATGGTATGGGCTGGAATCAAAATTGTCAGCGTGGGTTTGGAGGAAAGGCTGGTAAACCGCTCGGTGTCGGCACAGCTAAGCTGGTTAAACGCCACGTGTTTAGGCTTTGGAGTCTGAGCCGTAGGCGCGCTGAGCCAAACAAGCCCTGCGCCAAACAATAGGCTGATAAACACATGACATGCCAAGCGAATTTGCTGCTGTGACCATAGCTTGGCAACCAGAACATCCATTATATTTCTACCGCATCCAATTCCTTTTGGCGGACAAATTACGTCAAAGATATGAAACTAATATTACATTGACGGACTTGGTAAACGGAATTCTATCGCTCAATCCAAATCACTATGATCTGGCTCACGCATTGGTAGTAATGGGCATGATGCAAAGCTCATTCTAATGAAGTGGCCGTCAGAAGCCTTGCGTGTGCGTGGTATCGTATCGTTAGTTCGATGCTAAGGCGGCATAGTTGCGCAAATGTGAATAATTAATTGTGTATCATTTATGAAAACTATGATTGCGCTGGTTTTACATTAGCATTTTTTGCATCTATCTACGTTAAACGTCTGCTTAATCCTGCTAATTGCAGTGATATGTAAGATTAATTAAGTGAAAAGCAGCTATTTTGATGGCTTATTGATTTATTGACGCTCGTCATAGCAAGGAGTAATTTAACCTTAATTTCACAATGGGAATCTGGTCTAGATTCCGCACGAAACTTGCTCATAAAATTTGCTTGAGTACTCAGATTCTCACGTGACCGACAGCTTAGGTCTACTTGTTTTGAATTGCCTAGTCGGTTGCCAGCATCAACAGCGATTTCGTGTCGTCCCAGCTCAAATATATTCAAGATGGTTTCATGCAATTAGATAAAGTCAGCTCATCGCGCGAAGGCCAACCCGTGTGTTTAAAACGTGTTAACCGCAAGCGCTACAGCCGCCAGCAAGGCTACAGTTTTGCCAGCGACCTCCTCGCTGTTGAAGAGCCGTTGCAAATTAGCATTGAATGGCAAACGAGTGGAGCGTCGCAGTGTGAGATGTGGAGTATGACGATGCGTACCCCCGGCGATGACGTCAATTTGGTGTACGGCTTGCTGCTCAGTCAAAACGTCGTGGACTCGTGGTTGGATATTCAATCGGTACGCTGCTTTGACGAACACGTGAGCCATGCGATGAACCATGTTTTGGTCACGTTAAAGCAAGGGGTAGAACCACGTTTGGCGCCTTCGAGTCGGCGCTTTGTCAGCACGTCAAGCTGCGGTGTTTGCGGTGCAACCTCGGTCAAAGCGCTGCAGTTGTCACAGCGCCAAGTGATGGATGAATCTCATCATTGGCTGGCGCCAGAGCAAGTGCTGACTATGCCGCATTTACTCAATCAGAATCAGCAAATTTTTCACCAAACTGGTTCTGTGCATGGCGCGGCTTACATTGTGAATGGCGATGTGATCGCTGTGGCGGAAGATATTGGTCGCCATAACGCGGTTGATAAGCTGTTTGGTTATTTAGCGCGCAGCGAAGCTTGGCACCCACAAGGTGTGCTGGTACTTAGCAGCCGCGTCAGTTTTGAATTAATGCAAAAAGCGGTCATTGCAGGGGTGGCCGTCATCGTGTCGGTCGGCGCGCCATCGCAAGTCGCGGTGGATATCGCTCGCCAGTTTGATATGACCTTAATCGGGTTTACCAAGGCCGAGCACTTTAACCTTTACAACGGACACTGGCGGTTGATGCCAGAGCAAGAATAAGAAGAGAAGCTCATGAGTTATAAACAATATTCTGGATCTGCTGGTGGTTGGGGCGCGTTAAAAGCCACCACTCAGCATCTGTTTAAGAGTGAGAATGTCGCGAAAAACATTTCCAACTTACTGCGCACTAACCAAGACCACGGCTTCGACTGTCCGGGTTGTGCTTGGGGCGAAAAAGGCGTACCCGGTCGATTCCGTTTCTGTGAGAACGGCGCCAAAGCAGTAAACTGGGAAGCAACCACGCGCCGCGTTGACCGCGATTTCTTTGCTAAATACTCGGTGAGCTGGCTCAACAAACAAACCGACTACTACCTTGAATATCAAGGTCGTCTTAACGAGCCGATGCGCTACAACCCAGACACCGACCACTATGAGCCAATCTCATGGGATGAGGCGTTTGCGGTGATTGCGGAGCATCTCAACGCGCTTGAGTCACCAAATCAAGCCGAATTTTATACTTCAGGCCGTGCTAGCAACGAAGCGGCATTCGTTTATCAGTTGTTTGCGCGCCGCTTTGGCACCAACAATTTTCCAGACTGCTCTAACATGTGCCACGAAGCGACCAGTGTCGCGCTGTCTAAAACTATCGGCATCGGTAAAGGTACGGTGACCATCGAAGACTTTGAAATCGCCGATGCGATTTTCCTTTTCGGTCAAAATCCAGGTACAAACCATCCGCGCATGCTAGAAACACTTGCCTCTGCCAATAAACGTGGCGCGCAAGTGGTGGCGTTCAATAACCTTAAAGAGCGTGGGCTTGAGCGTTTTACTAACCCGCAGCATCCTCTAGAGATGTTGAGCAACGGCTCAACGCCAACCACCAGTCATTACTTTATGCCAAAGCTCGGCGGGGATATGGCCGTGGTGCGCGGCATCGTAAAAGTATTACTTGAGCGTCATATTCAAGCTCAGCAGCAGGGTGAAAGCGTGTTTGATCTTGAGTTCATCGCAGAGCATACCGAAGGTATGGATGAATATCTGGCAACGGTTTCGGCAACACCTTGGGAGCAAATTTTCGCCCAGTCTGGTCTGTCACAAGATGAGATCGTTCAAGCCGCGGATATTTACGCCAACGCGAAAACTCGCATTGTCACATGGGCAATGGGTGTTACGCAGCACAAACATTCGGTCGCAACCATTCAAGAATTGGTTAACTTGCAACTGCTGTTTGGTCAAGTTGGTAAACCGGGTGCAGGGCTTTGCCCAGTGCGTGGTCACTCCAATGTGCAGGGCGACCGCACTGTGGGGATCAACGAAAAACCGCCAGCCACTTTATTGCAAAATATCGAGTCGGTATTTGGCTTTGAGCCGCCAAAAGAGCACGGCCACAACGTGGTTAATGCGCTGCAAGCAATGAGCCGTGGCGAGAGTAAAGTGTTTATTGGCTTGGGTGGTAATTTGGTGGCGGCCGCGCCGGATACCGAGCGTGTGATGGCGGCAATGGCGCAATGTAACCTAACGGTGAACATAGCAACCAAACTTAACCGCAGCCACGTTAACCCAGGTAAAGATTCGATCATTCTGCCTTGTTATGGCCGTACTGATATCGATATTCAAGCCAGTGGCGAACAGAAAGTCACCGTCGAAGATTCATTTTCTATGGTGCACTCATCATCCGGTCGTGTAGATGTTAGCGGCGAGCTGATGCGCTCTGAAGTGGCGATCATTGTCGGCATGGCAAAAGCCACCCTTGGCGCGATGAATCCGGTCGACTGGCAGTCGTTGGCGGACAATTACAACAATATTCGTGATTACATTGAAAAGACCATTCCGGGCTTTACCCAGTTTAATCAACGCTTGGATAACCCTGGCGGTTTTTACCTTGGCAACAGTGCGCGCAGTTTGGTGTGGAATACGCCGCAGTCGAAAGCGCAGATCAGCAATAATGTGTTGCCAGAGAGCTTGCTCATCCACGATGTAAAAAGCACCCCCAAACGCCCAGTGTTTGTCTTGCAAACCATGCGCTCGCATGACCAATACAACACCACAGTGTATGGCTATGATGACCGTTATCGTGGCGTGTTTGGTGAGCGCAACGTCGTGTTTGTTAACCCACAAGACATTGAAGCGCTTGGCCTAAAAGCGGAAGACTTGGTGGATATCGAAACGCTGTGGACCGACGACAAAGTACGTAAAATTCACGGTTTCAAAGTGATTCCTTACCAGATTCCACAAGGTAATATTGCTGCCTACTTCCCAGAGGCGAACCCGCTGATTCCACTGGAAAGCAAAGGTGATTTCAGTGATACGCCAACCTCGAAGTCGATTGCAGTGGTTCTCACGCCAAGTGAAGTCCGTCAATTGGTACGCAGCGCTTAATTGTCAATTAGCCGAGCATTGCTAGCTTTATCGGAAAAAGCGCAGTCAGTAAAAAATAACACCGTTCATTTGATATGAACGGTGTTATTTTGTATGTCTACAAATGATTTTGGTTATGGGATCGCGTGATGTTAGGGTTTCGCCGCAAGGTAAATAGATATCTGCGAGTAATCCTTGTTTTCCATCGCGAACGCCATAAAATCCTGGCCGTCTAGAGTCACTATGTAGGGATAATGAGCCTTATGCTCAGGGACAATCTTATACAATTCGTGGGTTTTTATATGATATTCCCAGATACAGGCCCTAGCACCTGAGTTGTCAAAATAAATGATTGGTTTGGTTGGGTGCAGCGTAAAAGATTCAATGCCCCAATCTTCTGGGCGTATGCCAATTTCAGGGTTATAACCTTGTTTGTTTTCACGATCATAAATATAGAATGTGGACGCTTCGGCGAAGATCTCCAGATTGCTCTGGGAGTAATCCCGCATAGTGTTTAAATTACCAAACGCATCGTTTCCTTTATAGTTTTCTTTATGTATGTACCAACCATATGCAGCCATCCAACGCCCGCTGTCCGACACTGCATATGTATGTTTAGGGCCAAGCAATGAACGGTAAGTAGCGTACTCTTTTTCGGTAATTAGGCGAGGAGTCTCGCCACTGCCGACAGGATAGATCAGTAAGTTTTGGGTCGGACCTGATGGGCGAGCTTCACCACCATCGCGGGTGATAAATAAATACCCTTGTTTTACATCCAGCAGAGAAGTTTGATAATTCCAGTCTTGACTGACATTCAGCCGTCTTTGCACTCCGGTGCTACTGTTGATTTCATAAACTTCGTATTGCTCGCTTTTTTTCAGCGCAACATACAGATAGATGACGTTATCATGTACTCCCGCTGCAACTCCCATGATCTGGGGGTAACCTTCCTCAAAATGTGCTAGTTCTTTACGTGGCCACGGTTTGTAGGATGCAGGGTCAGAGTTCACGGCATTTGCAGACAGTATACTGAGATCATCGCCATTAGGCATCGACATTCCCGATAACAGTGCTGCGACTGCGGGCGTATTCTTACCGCTGTGGGAAGAATTTTGTGCTTCAGTAGTCTTATAATAATCCTCTTTAAGGCGTTTATACGCATTGAGATAGCTCTGTTCACACAGTCCATTGTTGCTGGATGAAGAGCAAGCACTGTTACGTGATTTCAGCCATTTCAACTGAGTTTTTTTTAGCTCAGCCTTATCATCAGTAGACTGATAAGCTCGGCGGTACATTACGCTGAGTAGTGTATCCATTTGGTCGAGTGTTTTATCAGCACAAATTGTTTTTTCAGTGGCGGTGGTGGCTTTACCGCAGTCAAAGCCTGCAGCCGATGTTTGAGGCGGCACCAACAAACCTGCAGTTAAAGCAGTTGCAGCAAGGAAAGTAACCCGTAACATATAAATCCTGTATTTGATTAACCTGAACGGGTGAGAGTAACACACAGCAAAGGACGTCTTATTGGCAGAAAATCACAGACATATAACGGCAATGCTGTGTATGCAAAATAGTAATCAAAAATAGTGCTTTTACTTAATCGTATGAGCTGCAAAATTATTTCTAAGTTTGTAAAAAGTAAAAAACCGATAGCTATTGCAGTAGTCTATCGGTTTATCTCTACGTCAGTAGATTTTGCGAAGCACGCTAAGAAAGTAGTCGGTCATAACTGCGTTATGGTAACTCAGTGCGATTATTCATTGTTACCAAATTTTTCTAGCGCTAACACGATGCCGATCGCGCACAGCATCAGAAATACCGCTAAACCGAGCTGAGCTGGTTGTGATGTCACCGATTCAAAATTAAACGGCGATAAGTTGTTTTGTAGCAGCGGTACCATCTCACCTTTAGAGTTAGTACGCCATGAAATGGTCTCTTTCCAAGGCCAGATCTTTGGCAGTGTGCCGAGCATTAAGCCGATCAAGAATAGGAATGTTTGGTCGCGGTAACGTTTAAGCAGCCACGACAATAAGTGTGAGAAGCTCAGTAAGCCAATCACGCAGCCACACAAAAACATCACTAAGATTGAGAACTCAGCATTTTTTACCGCCGCAAGAATGGGCGCGTACATGCCAATCATCAGCAAAATAAAACTGCCAGATACACCCGGTAGAATCATGGCGCAGATAGCAATCGCACCGGCAATCAAAATGTTGATAGAAGTGGGCTCAAGATGCAGCGGTTTGAGCACGGTAATGCTGTAGGCGACGCCAATCCCAACAAGCAGGAACACAAAACTCAGCGCGGTCTTTTTCTCCACCTGTTTGAGCATGTGGTAAACCGACACCAAAATCAGGCCAAAAAAGAATGACCACAAAGGTACCGGGTGGGTGGCGAGTAGCCAAGAAATGAGTTTCGCCAATGTCGCGATGCTGGCCAAAATACCACCAAACAGTGCGATCAGAAAAAAGCCGTTGATATGAGCGAAGGCTGCTTTAAAACCGTCGCGTTTCCAAATTCCAAGTAGGGATGGATTCACACGTCGAATGCTTTCAAGCAGGGTATCGTAAATACCGGTGATAAATGCAATGGTACCGCCAGAGACGCCGGGGACGACATCCGCTGCGCCCATGGCCATTCCTTTTAAGAAGGTCGTTATGTAGTTCATTTATTAATTAATGATTGTGATTAGGATTGTGGAAGTATACCGATTTCTATTTCCAAGATTGTAAAAAAAGTACGAAATTATTGAATTGATAAACTTATTGATAAGGGTGTTGGTGCATATCGTTTTGCGTTTAATTGCAAATTGCATTCGCATAATGCAAATGAACTGGTCATTTATTAGGCATTTACGCTCATAAAGGCACAAAATAGGACTAAATAAAGTTGGCACGTCTTGTGCTTATATAGATATGACCCTTATTAAGCCGAGGGTCACCTAGCCAACTGACGTTGTTAGTGAATATCATTTGTTCACAACTTATGTAGCCAATCGAAGAATATTTCGGTTGGCTTTTTTTTATCCTCAATTTACTGATTTGGTCGTCTTACGAATAAGAACACCATTCTCTTTACTCTGTTTCCTACAAGTACCCCTTTGCCTGTCCCAGACTTGCTACGCGGTTTGCGCTGACAATATTTTGCTGTGCTGCTTACGGCTTGTTGACAGTGCCTGCTTGGCAGGTGGCTATGAAAAATTCCAGTCATGTAAGTCAGTATTCCAGAGCGTGGATTGCGCTCGGAGCAAATGAATTGCTCGTAGCTCGTTAAGGAAGATGAGACCAAACAGTAAAGAGGTTGTATGAATCAAGTCATTTCTATCGGTACGCTAGAATCTTTCCTTATCGCGATTGGCGTGCTTTTCGTTGGTCATTTTGTTAACTCTAAACTTCCGCTGTTGAAACGGTTTAATATTCCAGAGCCCATTGTGGGCGGTTTGATCGTCGCGTGTATCATCACTATTCTTCATTTTCGTGGCGTTGATATGGAATTTTCACTGCCGCTGCAAAACACTTTTATGTTGATGTTTTTTAGCACGGTCGGCTTGGCGGCCAACTACACCCAGTTAATGAAAGGCGGCATGAAAGTGTTTGTGTTTCTCGCGGTGGCATCGTTTTACATTGTGCTGCAAAACACCGTTGGGGTAGGCCTTGCCAGTCTGCTGGGGCTAGACCCACTGATGGGGCTGATTGCCGGTTCGATTACGCTATCTGGCGGTCATGGTACGGGCGCGGCTTGGGCGCAAACCTTTCAAGATAATTACGGTTTGACCAATACCCTTGAAATTGCGATGGCATCGGCCACATTTGGTTTGATCATCGGCGGTATCATTGGCAGCCCAGTGGCGGATAAGCTAGTCACTAAGAACGATTTGAAGTCCGACTATGGCGAAAAAGGTCATGTTCATGATACTCACCCGGAAGTCGTGACCTATAACGAGTACGAAGAAGAGAAAATTACGCCGAAAAAGGTCATCGAAGTGCTGTTCATTTTGTTGATTTGTGTCACCGGCGCCAAATATTTAGAGCAGTGGGTAAGCACCTTTGAAATCAGTTGGTTGATGATTCCTGATTTCGTCTATGCGCTATTTATCGGGGTGTTTATCACCAACGTACTTGAAGTTACTAAGATGCGAAAGCTCGATACTGATACGGTGGATGTGCTCGGTACGGTGTCATTGGCGCTGTTTTTGGCCATGGCACTGATGAGTCTGCGTTTATGGAACATCTTTGACTTGGCGCTGCCGTTTTTGGTGATTCTTGGCGTCCAGTCGGTAGTGCTGGGCTTATTTGCCTACTTTGTGACGTTCAAAGTGATGGGCTCAAACTATGACGCCGCGGTTATCTCTGGTGGTCACTGTGGGTTTGGCCTTGGCGCCACACCGACCGCGGTGATGAACATGGGATCGCTAGTGACCAAATTTGGCCCATCTCCACAAGCTTTTATGGTGGTGCCTATTGTGGGGGCTTTCTTTATCGACATCGTTAACCTGATCATTTTGCAAGGCTTTATTACCTTTATGGGTTAAGCATATTGGTTTGAACAAATATGGATGGATCACAAGGGTTGTAGAATAAAGAAACGCTGTAGATAGACAAAAAACGCGCTCGAAGTTGAGCGCGTTTTTTTATGCCCTTAAGGTCAGGCGAGTGCCATCAAATTTGAGGTGGCTGAGCAGTTTTTTCGCCGCTTCTTGGCCGAGTTCATCAAATTCGACCCCGTATCTGGCGTAGTGTAGCGAACGTTGCAAATTACACACTTTGCCATTCAGTGGTGCGAGGCTGGCATCGTTTTTATTGCGTACCACCACTTCAAGGCGAATCAAATCCCCTACTTGAAAGCTGCGCGCCAGTGGGGTGGTGACAAAACGGCAACCCCCTTTGGACAAATCGCGAATTTCACACTCGACTTTGCGGTCATCAGCGCAGATCCGCGCGCCCAAATTTAGCTCGTAACGTGGCTCTTTACGCAGTTGTGCCACTTCCATGGTGCGCGGTACTGAAATCGCCACCATAGGAATCGGGTGCTGGTAGAGATGAACGATTTGGCTGCGAAAATGCACCAAAGCGCCTTCGCCGCGCTGGGAAATTGCGCGTACCACTAACCAAAATCCTTCTTGGAAGAAGTACTCAAGGTCGTCGTCATTGATCTTGGGAAGCTCAATCAGCGCGACATTTTCAGAATGTTTACCAATAAAAGTGGTTGTCGCGCGAAAGGAAGTTCCAACCGGGGTGGTAATGCCAATCGTCATTTCACCACCGTGTTCGATCATCGCTAAAGCGTCCGTACTATTTAGCGTTGAATGTGTTTTTTTTATCACTGTTGATTACTTATTATTTTGTTTGTGAAGCTGTTATAAAAGCGTTGCGTTGCGAGCTGTGCCTTTATATGTCCATCCCCTAATACAACCACATATTATGTGTGGCGTGACTTTAGTTCAAATACGAGGTTCGGTAATTTATTTGATCTAGTTATCAAAACTGAACTTATGTGTACTCAAAAATGAGAATTCGTTGATTGTTGATAGTTTTTGAGAATGGTTTTTGTTGCGATATTGAAAGTTTGGATTGTTGGTGTAAGCAATGAAAGGTAAGTGTGCTGGGGGGGGGGGCAGTACTTGAGCGACAAAATAACCCGTCAAGTACTGAGCAGAGAAGCGTGATTACAGTTTGACTCGCGCCATGTAGTAAGTGTCTATGTATTCACCTTGGCGAAACACTGAACCTTTGGCTTGGCCTTCAATTTCAAAGCCAAACTTTTTGTAGCAAGCGATGGCGCCTTCGTTATCGCAGTTGACTTCAATTTGAACGCGTTTGATTTGCAGCCAGTTATCGGCAAGCTCAAGTACGGTTTCGATCATCTTCGAGCCAATGCCGCGGTTGTGATAATCATCGTGTACGCCAATACCAAAACTCGCGCAATGGGCGGTTCTTGGGCGTTGTGAATGCTCAAAGCCGATATTACCGACCACTTTGCCATCCACTTCAGCAACAAATGAGTACACGCCAACGGGCATGGATTCGAGTCGTTTGGTCCACATATCAATCGAAGGTTTTGGCAGTTGCAGCGTACCCGCTTGTGCTTTGGGCTGCGAATAGATGTTGGCGACAGCGGCAGCATCGCTGACTTGCGTCGGGCGAATCAAAATCTCCATGCAATTTTCCTTTATTTGATATGAGAAACAGCACCTTATAACGAAAATTTAGTAAAGAAAAGCATTAAGCATGTTAATCAAGTGTTGGTAAAATAACCGCCGCCAGTTACTATGCTTTCTTTTGTAAGGACGTGAGTCATGACCGCTCTTAAACGCTGGCAAACTCCCCAGCACTTTTTAATTTTTGTTTCTATCATCGTGCCGATCGCTTTTTCAAGCTGGATGGCGCTACTCAATAACTTTGTGGTGGAAAAAGCCCATTTCGATGGCGCAGATATCGGTTTACTGCAGAGCGTGCGTGAAATTCCAGGCTTTCTCGCCTTTACTGCGGTGTTTGTGCTGCTGTTTATTCGCGAACAACGCTTTATGTTGATCTCTCTGGCACTGCTGACGCTTGGAACTGCAATCACTGGCTTTTTTCCTTCCCTGTTTGGATTGCTGTTTACAACGCTGGTGATGTCGACCGGATTTCATTATTTCGAAACGCTTAAGCAGTCACTGTCTCTGCAGTGGCTAAATAAAGATGAAGCGCCTGAGATGCTGGGTAAGATGATATCCATTGGCGCATTAGCCTCACTGCTGACTTATGGCGTGCTGTGGGTGATGCTGGAAGTGCTCAAACTTGATTACACCACAGTGTATCTCAGCACTGGCGGTTTAGGTTTGGTACTGGTGATTGTCGCTGCGCTGATTTTTCCAGAGTTTCAATCCCACACACCACAAAACAAGAAGTTAGTGCTGCGCAAACGTTATTGGCTCTATTACGCGTTGACGTTCATGAGCGGCGCAAGACGTCAGATTTTTACCGTGTTTGCGGGCTTTTTGATGGTGGAAAAGTTTGGTTATTCGGCGGGCGACATCACCATGCTGTTTATGATTAACTATGTATTTAACTTCTTGTTTGCTAAACGTATTGGCCGCTTTATTGGCGTGATTGGCGAGCGCAGCGCCTTGGCGTTTGAATACGTCGGTTTGATTTTGGTGTTTGTGGGTTATGCCATTGTCACCACCTCAGAGTGGGCGGCGGCGCTGTATGTGGTTGACCATCTGTTCTTTGCTTTGGCTTTGGCGATCAAAACCTATTTCCAGAAAATTGCGGATCCTGCGGATATGGCATCGACCGCTGGCGTGTCGTTTACCATCAACCACATTGCGGCGGTGGTGATTCCGGTGACGTTTGGTTTGATCTGGTTGGTCTCTCCGGCGTGGGTGTTTTATATCGGCGCGGCGATGGCGGCGGTTTCATTGCTGCTGGCATTGAACATTCCGCGCCAACCGGCCCATGGCAACGAAACCCTGCGTTTTCGTTTAAGTTAATTTGCCGATTGGGTTTCTGGTTGATTGGATTCGACAAACAAAAACAGCGCTTAGGCGCTGTTTTTTTATCCCTAACCGATATCGACTTTGGCAATGTGCGTGAGGCTAAGGCTTACGGGCCAGAGTAGTTTCGTCACAAAGCTGCTGCGGCACAGGTTTGTTTGGAATCAGAGTTGTTTGGGCACAGAGTTGTTTCGGTATTAAGCAAACAGACGTTCCAGATTGTAGAGCTCTTCAATATGGCGCAAACTGGCGTTAAACGACAGCAGCGAATGTTTGGCGGCAACATCGCCAATCACAATCAGTGCTGGAGCGCCGACTTTCGCCTGTGCAACTTTGCTTGGCAGTTCGCTAAGGTTTGCACACACCACTTGCTGATTATCGCGACTGGCGCAGTGCACCACGGCCGCGGGCGTGTTGGCACTTTTTCCGCCGGCGATCAATTGCTCGCAGATCGAGTCAAGTTGGCTCATGCCCATCAAAATCACTAAGGTGCCATCGAGTTTGGCGTACAGCGACCAATCTTGTGGTTCTTTGCCTTGTTTTAAATGCCCGGTAACGACATGAAACGCGGAGGCGCAGTCACGATGAGTGACCGGAATACCGGCATAAGCCAGACCGCCAATCGCCGAGCTGATTCCCGGCACCACTTCAAATTCCACACCATTTTCGACCAAGGCTTCCGCCTCTTCACCGCCGCGACCAAACACATACGGATCGCCGCCTTTAAGGCGAATCACCCGTTTACCTTGCTGTGCGTAGTGAACCAGAGTTTGGTTGATTTCGTGCTGTGGAATCGGGTGGAAGTTTGGCAATTTGCCGACGTTAATTTTTTCGCAGCCACTTGGCGCTTCACGCAAAATTTCCGCGCTGACCAGACGATCAAACACCAAGACATCCGCGCTGCGAATCAAATGCAACGCCTTAACGGTTAACAGTGTCGGGTCGCCAGGGCCGGCGCCCACTAGCCAGACTTTTCCGTTCATAATCCAATCCTCATTACGTCTTTGGCGATCATTAATTCTTCATTGGTGGCGATGACCGCAAGGGTTATTGGACTCTCATCACGAGAAATAATCATTGATGTAGCGCGGTTTTTCTCCACATCTATCAGAATATTTAATGGTTGTAGCGATGTGCAGATTTTCACGCGAATCGCCGCAGCATGTTCACCAATGCCACCGGTAAAAATGATCGCATCCACATGGCCGAGTTTGACCAAATACTGACCGATAAACGCGCGCACTCGCTCAATAAACATCTCTAGCGCCAATGCCGCACGTTGATTGCCTTGCTCGGCGGCTTGTTGTAAGTCGCGGCAGTCATGAGAGAGACCGGATACGCCAAACAAACCACTTTGCTGATTGATCATCGTGTTGAGATCGCTTGCGCTTAAGGACTCTTTTTCGGCGAGAAATGGCAAAATCGATGGATCAATATCGCCGCAGCGAGTCCCCATCATTACGCCAGCGAGCGGCGTGAATCCCATCGATGTCTGTATTGAGCGTCCATGCTCTATCGCGCACAGACTCGAACCGTTTCCTAAGTGGCAAGTAATCAAATTCAGCTGCTCAAGGGGGGTATTGCAGGCGTTGGCGTAAGCCTGGCTAACGTATTTATGGCTGGTGCCGTGAAAGCCATAACGCCGGATGTGGTAGCGCTGATAATACTCATAAGGAATCGGATAGAGATAATCTTTCGCCGCTAAGGTGTGGTGAAATGAGGTATCAAATACCGCAACGGCCTTGGCGAGCGGAAGCGTATTCATAAACGCGCGAATGCCAACCAAGTTGACTGGGTTGTGCAGCGGCGCAAGTTCGCACAGTTGCTCTATTTGGGTTAATGCGCGCTCGTCGATAAGCGCTGAGTCGTGAAAAACTTCGCCGCCATGGGCCACGCGATGGCCGACACCGCTGATTTCGTCCAGTTGGCTGACGACGCCAACTTCAAGCAGGTGATGAACAATCAGTTCGACGGCTTGTTGGTGATTGTCGACCGACAGGATATGTTCGATGTATTGGTTGGAATATTTGAGGGTAAAGCGTGCGTCACTTAGACCAATTCGCTCAACAATGCCTTGGCATAGTGTGGTTTCTTGCGGCATCGCAAACAGCTGAAACTTAAGCGATGAGCTACCCGCATTGATGGCGAGAATTTTAGTTTGCATTGGCCTCTCCTTGTGGTCGTGAATCAACGTTAAATTGTGGTCTGCGGTGGGCCGAGACCAGACAGATAATCGATGAGTGGCTCAATACCTTGGCCGCTGTACGATGAGGTAACAAAAATGGGCGCAGCACCTGCGCCGCTCAGATGCTCAGTGGCGAACGCTAAATTGGCACTGCTGTCATCCGCTTTAGTGACAATGCCGATCACCGGTTTATTGAACACACTGGCAAACAGTGGCGCGAACACGTCTTGTTCGGTGGTGGCGCTGTGCACCAGACCAATCACATCGGCATCGTAGGAGGTGGTGATTAGCGCGCTATTCAGGCGGCGGTTTTCTAAATACTCACCCGGCGTATCGATTGAGTTGGCTTCGCACTCGAGCGCTTGAGTTTTATGATATTTGAGCGGCGCACCGCGCAATTTTTGTAGCAGGGTGGTTTTGCCGCATTGGGTTTGGCCGATAAGCATCAAACGTTGCATGGCTTAAGTCCTAGTAATGTCGCAAGGGGTGAATTTGAGCTGCTGGCTGAGAATATGAATCACCTGTTTTAAGGCATACTCCACTGCCGACACATCGCCGGTTATCACCACAGCGCCCGTAAAACGGTCGATAAAGCCGATTTCGACATTGCCAGATTTGGTGGTGATGTCGCTGGCGATGATCGCGCCTTCACTGGGAGTGATGGTCAAAATTCCAATCGCGCTGGCTTGCTCGTTCAACCCCAATTTTTTGTAGATAGCTTGATTGGGGTTGGCGATAAGATGGGCGAGAGTCACCTGCTTACCTGGCACATATTCTTGAATAATGCGCGTTTTGCTTGCCTCGCGGTCATCGATTTGGCTTTGTGGGTCAAACATATCGGCCTCCTAACTCTTGCTACAGCAGTTGTTGCCAAAGATCGGCGTGAGGTTTGGCAATCACGCTGGCATGCACCAGCAGACCTTTTTCGCCAGCTTTAAGGCTGGCAACTTGCACCGCCGAGCTCACATCGGAAACATCGCCATTGACCACCAAATAGCATTTTCCGCCAATGCCAAACGCCATATGAATACGCAGCAAGGTGACGTTGGCGGCTTTCACTGCGGCATCGGCAGCGTCAACGCAGGTTGCGACGCTGTAGGTTTCCACAACACCAATTGATTGTTTGGTATCGGGTTGGGTTACACCGCTCAGCGCAGGCAATACGCTGGCGTGGACATTGGCGAGCACGAAGCTGTCGATCGCCATATGACCGCCTTGTTGCTCACCGTTTTGCACCGACTGTTTGACCGCAGCGATTTCGCCGCCGACCATCACGATGTATTTACCCGGACAGATGGTTTTGGCCGATAGCAAAGTGACATTGGCGCTTTTTAGCATCACGTCACACACTTCAATGCCTTTGGCAATGCTGTTGAGTTCGACTAATCCAATTGCATGATGCATAAGCTTATCCTCGACTTAAAATGATGGCGCTGTCGCTTATCGCGCTGACGATGCCATTAATACTGGCGTGCTGGGCAACGCTCAGTGCGTTTGGCGCAGCCGTGGCGATGCAGTCACCCACTTGCACGCGTTCTCCGACTTCCACGCATGGCGTGGCGGTCGCGCCGATGTGCTGACTGAGTAAAATGGTGACTTGTTGCGGTTGCCAATCGAGCGTGGTCAGCGGCGCTTGATGATAGAAAGGCTCAAGTTTTAAACGCGCGATCAAGCGATTGATCGGTACTAAGCGATGCTCGGCCATTGGGTCTTGCTGCTCAATCGGTTCGCTGTATTTGGCGCCGCTTGCACGCAGCTCTTTTTTGAGTATTTGATTGATGCGCATCGGCGAAATTTCGACCGGGCAGGCGTAACTTTCACACACGCTGCATTCTGAGCAAGTGAGCGCTGAAAGCAGGGTAGACGGTTTGGCAAATTGCTTATAACTCATCGACTTTACCAGCTCATGAGGCGAGAGTTCATGGCCAATCAAATGGCGCGGGCATAAGTCAGTACACAGCCGACACTGCTCACAGACGGTTTTGGCCATCGCCATGATTTGCTCATCGCTGCGCAGCCGCCGATTGATCAGCAGATGATCGTCTGGAAACGCCAGTATGCCGCCGGTGGTTTTGGTGACGGGGGAATCAATATCGGCCAAGTATTTGCCCATCATCGGTCCGCCGTTAATGTAGGCCGGATTGCTAACGGTCGCGCCGCCTGCCAGTTCAATCAACTGCGAGATTTTGGTGCCAATCGGCACATTCACGGTCATCGGTTTGGCGATGGCGCCGTTTAAGGTCAGCACGCGATGCGTGACGGGAGTTTGATCGTCGATGGCATGAGCAAGGTTAATCAGGGTCTGAACATTATTGACCACCACGCCAATACTGATTGGAATCTGCGCCGGAGGCACACGACGCCCGGTGGCCAACCAGATGGTGATCACTTCATCGCCCGCCGGATAGACATCGGGCAAAATATGCAGTTTTACATTGGCGGGTAATTTGGGAGTAAGGGTATCGATTGCCGCTTGATATTTGGCTTTTAACGCAATGATGCCTTGTTTGGCGCCGGTTGCTTGCATCGAATAGCCTAACCCGCGCAGCAGTGCATCACTTTCGCTGACCATCAATTGCTGATCGACTTTTAGCATCGGCTCGCATTCAGCGGCGTTGACCAGCACGATCTCCGCCTTAGATTGCAATTTCACATAGGTGGGAAACCCAGCGCCGCCTGCACCAACGATGCCGCTTTGCTGAGCGATATCGACGATGTGTTCTGAGCTGAGCGGTTTCAGCGGGCTGTCTAAGCTTGCAGTATTCATAGCAGTGCCTCAATGATGGTTCGAACTTGGGCGGCGCTTGGCTGGTAGGGCGAGGTTGCCAACGTTGAATCGTTTAATGCGGCGTTGATCATCGCCGACATATGTTCCATAGCTTGTGCGCGGTTGACGTCCAGCGCGCGCAGCGAAGCGGTGATTTGCAGCTGTTTTTGCAGTTTTTGAATATGAAATATGAGCTGATTGACACCGGTTTCTGGCGTCGCCTGAGGCTGACAAAAGCGCAAATGTTTCGCCAGCCGCGCATAGCGTTTGGCGGCGCGCGGTGAAAATCGCGCGTTAAAGCGCACCACATGAGTGAGCAAAATCGCGTTCGCCAGCCCGTGGGCAATATGGAACTGACCGCCAAGTTGATGAGCGATAGCGTGATTCAGCCCAAGCCCGGATTGACCAAACGCCGTTCCCGCCAAGCAAGAAGCGTTATGCAGTTTCTCCCGAATTGCCAAGCAGGCGCCATTTTCATACGCCACCGGAAGATAGCGAAACACAATATGAATGGCTTTTTCGGCTAAGGCGTCGCTAAAGTCGGTGCTGTTGGTCGCCACATAGGCTTCAAGGGCGTGGGTGAGTACATCCATGCCGGTGTTGGCGGTGACCTTCGGCGGTACGGTGACCACAAACTCAGGGTCGAGCAGGGCGATATCCGGGTAGATACTGCGCTCAAACAGCGGATATTTGATGCCTCTTTCTGAGTCGGTGATAACCGACGCGCTGGTCACCTCGGAACCCGTGCCACTGGTGGTTGGAATTGCAATGCAAGCGTCAATGTTGACTCCCAAATGGCTGGCGAAAAACACCATCGCCTTAGCGGCATCAATGGCAGAACCGCCGCCAAAGCCAATCACCACATCGGGTTTGATGCGCAGCAGCACTTCAATGCCCGCCACGACAGTTTTGATGTTGGGATCGGGCTGAATGTCACTGTAGACGCTGACATGGTTACCGACTAACGGCGCTTTAAGCCGTTCGATCGCCGCGCCGTTTGCCAAAAATGGGTCGCACACAATCCACACCGTTTTGCCTTGAAAACGGCGCAAATATTCCAGGCTGTCCGCCCCACTGTAGATGGCGGTTGGCAGAGCAAAACGTTTCATGCTTCACTCCTTAGCGAATCGAAAAACCGTTGGTCAGAGTGCAGCGTCTTAGGCGGCAGAAGGTTTTCGCTGACGTGGTGCCTTCCCCGGTTGGTGTGGCAATGGTGAAGGTATTAAAGCCCTCTGCGCCATAGCCGATACCGGCATAAGATGGCCCGTTTTTGACGAAAATCGAGGTCTGCATCAACTGGGCAACTTTGTTAAGCCGTGATACGTTTTGCGAATGCATGGTTGCGGTGTGGTGCAGACCGCCTTCGACCTTAAGTGCCAGCGCCAATCCTTGTTCGAAATCGGCGACGCGCGCAATTGGCAACACTGGCATCAGTTGTTCGAGCATCATCAACGGGTCATCGGCTGGGGTTTCGACAATCAACAGTTTTGGCGCTTTAGCCGGACAGTGCAGCCCCGCGGTTTGCAATATAACTTGTGGGTCTTTACCAATGAGCTTGCGGTTGATTTTGCCATCCACCACGCACGCGGCTTTAAGCGCGCTCACTTGTTGCGGCTCGCTAATCAACAGTGCGCCATATTCTCGCATTTGCGCAATCAGTTGATCGGCGACGGCATCGACCACCACCACGGCTTTTTCGGCGATGCAGGGCAGGTTATTGTCCAGTGAGGCACCAGAAACGATATCTTGCGCCGCTTTGACGATTTCTGCGGTTTCATCGACTAAACACGGTGGATTGCCAGCGCCAGCGCCAATGGTTTTTTTGCCGCTTTTCAGCGCCATGGTGACAATGGCTGGGCCGCCAGTGACTGCGAGCACCGCAATGTCTGGGTGAGCCATCATTTTCTGGGTGTTGTCAAAGCTCGGTTCGGCAACGGTGACCACCAAATTACGCACGCCGCAGGTTTTGTAAATCAGTGCTTCGATTTTTTCAATCAACCAGATTGAAAGGTTTTTCGCGCCAGGGTGAGGGCTGAAATAAATCGCGTTACCGGCCGCCAACATGCTGATGCTATTGTTAATAATGGTCTCAGTGGGGTTAGTGCTAGGAGTGATTGAGCCAATGACGCCAAATGGCGAATACTCAAACAGCACCATGCCATCATCGCCAGTGAGCGCGGTGGTTTTGAGATCTTCCACGCCCGGTGTTTTTTCCAGCGCGAGACGATTTTTTAAGATTTTATCGCCGACATTGCCCATGCCCGTTTCTTCGACCGCCTGTTCGGCCAGTTGCGTCACATCGTCGGCCAGTTGCTCACGAATCGCGGTGATGATCGCGCTGCGACATTTCAGTGGTAGCTGGTGGTATTGCAAATAAGCTTGGCGCGCGGCGCGGATTGCGCTGTCGACATCGGCAAAAATCGCCACATCGCCGCTTGCCGCTGTTTGGCTTTGCGCGGGTGCGGTGAGTTTCTCACTTAGGATTGAACGAATTAAACCTTCGAGTTGTTCGCTGCTGATGGTTGATGATTGATCACTCATAATGGTATTCCCCTAAATTCCTTGTAATGCCGCTTGGGCAATTTGCATGTCCTGTTCAACGCTGCCGCCGCTGATGCCAATTGCGCCGATTAATTGTTGCTGGTTGAAAATCGGATAGCCGCCGCCAAAAGAGACGATCTTGCCGCTGCAGCTGGCTTCCAATTGATACAAATCCTGCCCTGGCTGTACGGCCTGATGCAGTTCATGGGTCGGCATTTTCAGCGCTGCCGCACTGTAGGCTTTTTGCAGCGCTAAGTGAGTGCTGACCAGCAGTGCGCCGGGCATGCGATAGTGAATAATGGTGTTGCCGTGGCGGTCTACCAGCGCGAACACAATCGGTATGCCAATTTGCTGCGCTTTCGCTACGGCCAAATTAAGCAGCTTTAATGTTTGCTGTGTGGCGCTGGGTAATGCATTGCTTGCTGTGCTTTGTTGTGCGCAGGTGGCCGGTGTTGTGTCGGTTTGCACGCTTGTAGTGGCCTGATTCGCCTGACTCATCGCGGCTTGATAACGCGCGCTGATGGTGGTGACCAAACCTTGCAACTGGGCTTCGATATCTTCGCGTCTTGCCAGTGCGTATAGCGCATCAGACAGGCGATTGAGATAGCGAATCAGCTCGGGGCGCAAGTTTAGCTCGTGGCTTAACGCAATCACGCGCCGTTCGGCGCGGCGAGCAATGGCGCGCGCCAGATGCAAACGACTGGCGGCTTCGCATCGTCCAGGCAGCACAAAACTGTGTACTGGCGGCACTTGCGCCATCGCGTTATCAATCGCACGCTCTAAAGCGCTGATGTCGGTATCGGTGATGCGTTTTTGCATCTCATCACGAATGTGTGCATTGGGCGCCGCCAGTTCAGCGCCCAAGTAAAACAGCTGAAATTGAATTCGATCGAGCAGCTCTTGGTGGCGAGTCACTTGCAGCGCTTTTTGCGCCAAACTGATCGCGGCGTTGAGTTCATCGACGGTGCCGTAGGTTTCCACCTGCGGCGCGATTTTCTCGACTCGCGACCCTCCGACTAAAGCGGTGGTGCCTTTGTCGCCAGTTTTGGTGTAAATCCCCATAACGCCTCCGAGTTACTGGTTTGCAGGCATTTCGCTGCAAGAAATCGAATCGACAATGGCGACAATGCATAAATCTGCCGCCGAGTGGGAATCATCCAACACCATGCGCGCCGAAGAGCCGCGCGTGACCAGCACCAATTCGCCATCTCCAGCGCCCACCGAATCGATGGCCACTTCCAAACGGCAATTGGCGTTGACCTCGCCGCTCGGGTGAGCGGCTTGAACTAGCAACAGTTTTTTGCCAGTCAATGAATGAGATTTTTGGGTCGAAACAATCGAGCCCATGACTTTGACTAATTGCATAATCTGTTCTCCGCATATACCCAGGGAATATGCCGCGCGATGAAGGTTTCTTTGGCCATTAGGGTGATAATGGTGCCGCGTGCCACCACCGCAATGCCATGTTCAACTTGACTGATGTCGCGATAAGCGAGCACCGATTGCGCGTAAAGATGCAGTGCCTCACCGCACTCGCTTTGCCAGTGAAAAGGTAAGTGTTGTAGCGCTTTCACGGGCAGCGCTAAGCACAGGGTAGTCGCCACACTCAGGTGCACATCAAGGCCAAGTTGAATCAGAGCGAAAAGATGCAGCGCCCGCGCACTTTGCCCATCACAGCGAGCAAGCTCGCACACCAAGTCCAAACCAACATCGTCAATGACAATATGTTGATGGCGCGCTGCGATACTCAGTGGCAGCGGTTTATCAAGCGCGCAAGCGGGCAGGTGATACACCGCCTGTTGACGTTCGATAAGCAGTGCAACAATGCGGTCGACGATGGGTTCGATGGGGGCTGTGGCTTGATTCATAGCAATAACCCGTTAACGTTTACTCGCGAATCGGCATGGGCCGGTCGGCAGTAACCGCGCATAAGCGTCGGGATTAGTCAGATCGGCGGCGTTGGCTTCGTCGGTATCAAGGTGCATCTCAAGCGCCATATTGGGCGCAACGCGCACCGCAACTTGGTCAAACACGGTGCGCCGCGCCGAGCCTTCAATCGCAACTTTTATGTAATCGCCCTGACTGACGCCATAAATCAGCGCATCCAGTGGTGACATATGAATATGACGCAGCGCGACAATCACGCCGTGCGGCAGTTCGAGTTCGCCGTGTTCACTGACCAGTTTCAATCCCGGCGTTTGGCTCAAATGTCCTGAAAGGCGCAGCGGCGCGCTGATGCCTAATGCTCTGGCATCGGTTTGCGAAATTTCGACCTGAGTTTGGCTGCGCAGTGGACCTAAAATGCGTACTTTTTTTAGTGCGCCTTTTGGGCCGACTAAAGTCACCGTTTGCTCGGCCGCATATTGCCCGGGCTGCTTTAACATTTTGCGCACGCTAATTGGCTGATTGGGAAACAGAGTCTGATAATCGCCCTCACACAAATGCACATGATGGTTAGAAATTCCCACCGGAATAGGGCGCTCACGCATTTCGCTGATGACTTTGTTCACCGCTTGTTTTACTTGTCCGATATTCACTCTACTTCACCTTTTTAAAATGCAAACAACGCTGTTTAGGCTCGCCTTTTTTTCGCGTACAGAGTGGGTCGCCGCACAGATTGCAGCTTGAGCCGTTGACGATACGCGGCGCTTTGGGTGCTAACGTTGCGGGTGCTGCGCTGGCGGCGCTTAACTTTGCCGCAGTCGATGTCACCGGCTCCAATTTAACGCTTGGCGCTTGCGATGAAGCGGTATGGGGCGCAGACTTGTCTGGCTCTGGCTCTGGCTCTGGCTCTGGCTCTGGCTCT
>NZ_FNDD01000040.1 GCF_900100015.1 Vibrio xiamenensis
TTCATTTTTTTGATTCCTTATCATACGGTCTGTGTTGATACAGACCTGTAGTAGAACTCAAAACCGATAAACAGTTCGCCAGTTTACGAAACTTTACAATTTGACCGTCAATTTCGAAAATAATTGTATGATTTACAGTCGCTTGGTTATGTTGAGCGCACAAAAAAACGGGCCAATTGGCCCGTTTTCAATCATCAAGGTTACTGGTTACACTTGCCTTAAAGCCTTAAAGCCTTAAAGCCTTAAAGCCTTAAAGCCTTAAAGCCTTAAAGCCTTAAAGCACTTTAGCAAGGAACTGGCGTAAACGCGGGTGTTCGCGTTTGTCGAAGACATTCTCTGGAGAGTCATCAACCAATAACACGCCGTCTTCCATAAACAGCACGCGGTCAGCCACTTCACGGGCAAAGCCCATTTCGTGAGTCACGATAACCATGGTCATGCCTTCTTTGGCAAGCGATTTAATAACATCCAACACTTCGCCGACCATTTCTGGGTCAAGCGCAGACGTTGGTTCATCGAACAACATCAAATCTGGCTTCATCGCCAACGCGCGAGCAATCGCTACACGCTGCTGTTGACCACCCGATAAATGCGACGGGTAGTTGTTCATGCGCTCTTCCAAACCAACACGTTTGATCAGTTGCTTCGCGTCTTGTTCCACTTCGGCTTTCGGGCGATTTGCCACTTTCAGCGGCGCAAGCATCACATTACCAAGCGCGGTTTTGTGTGGAAACAGGTTAAAGCTTTGAAACACCATACCGACGTTTTGGCGCAGTACGTTGATGTCCGTGGTCTTGGCGTACATGTCAAAACCATCAACAATAATGGTACCAGAAGAAATTTCTTCAAGCTGGTTGAGGGTGCGCAAGAACGTCGATTTGCCTGAGCCTGATGGGCCGATGATCGCCACAACTTCGCCACGTTTGACGGTGGTTGAAACGGACTTCAGTGCATGACAGCCATTTGGATAATATTTATCGACATTGCTGGCGTAAACCATATCAACGCCGTTGTATTCGTTAGTCACTGGCAGATAACCTCTTCTCTAAACGTTGAATAGCCCAAGACAATGTTCCGGTCACAACCAAATAGAGCGCTGCAACGGTGAACCACACCTCAAACGGTGCGAAACTGCCACTGACGACTTCGCGTCCGGCTTTGGTCAAGTCGGTAATCGAAATAACCGAAACCAGTGAAGAGTCTTTGATTAGGTTAATAAATTGTCCAGCAAGAGGAGGCAAGGTACGTTTTAGCGCTTGAGGCAACACCACGTACATCATGGCTTTCGGGTAGGTCATACCCAGTGAGCGCGCCGCTTCCATCTGCCCGGGTGGAATCGACTGAATCCCGGCTCGAACGATTTCAGCAACATACGCGCCAGTAAACACCGAAAGTGCGACCACACCTGCGGTAAAGCGGTCAAAGTCGAGTACGGTGCCAATGAAAAAGTAAACGATAAAAATTTGCACCAGCAAAGGTGTGCCGCGTATCAATTCCACATAGGTGAGGGATAAATCGCGAGCGGTCTGGTTTTTAGCAACCCGCATTAAACCAAATACTAAACCGAGCACAATGGCGAAAAACAGTGAGATGAAGGATATCTTTATCGTCACCCAAAGACCGGTTGCAATCGGCCCAAATTGCCAGTTGTTCAATTTGGCTACGGCGTCACCTTGGAAAATTAAGTCGCCATCGCGAACTGTTAAAGTAGTGTATTTCTCAATAACTTGCGGTGTATCGCCGTTATCGAATTCTATGACTAAACGGCCGTCTTGAACTTGCGCTGTGCCGTCACCGGTTGCACGAATTTCCTGCATTTCGGTGTTGACCACGTAAGGCCACAAACGGTCCCAATGCCAGTTGTAATTGATGCTGCGCCCGGCAAAATAAATTGCGCTCACCAATATGGCCATGATCAGAACGTAAACTAAATGTCCGACCCAAGTTGAGGATTTTGACTGCATCACTCAGATTCTCTTTATGTTTTATAAATGAACTGGGCAACCTAAGTTGCCCAGTTGTGGCGTTAAGGTCGGCAATTACTGCACGTCTTGTAGCCAGCTGTCGTTTTTGAACCACTTGTCGTAGATACGATCGTAAGTGCCGTCGCCTTTAATTTGGCGTAGGTAGTTGTTCAAGAAGTTCAGGAAGTTAGGATCGTCTTGACGAATTGCCCAACCAAGAGGCTCATAAGTGAAAGGCTGTGCTAGGTGATCCACTTTGCCTTTGTTTTGAGATGCGTAAATCGCGTTGTATGGGAAGTCATACACAAATGCGTCTGCTTTACCGCTAGAAACTTGCAATGCTGCGTCGATTTCTGTGTCGTAAAGGTCAAGTTTCGCTTTTGGAATGTACTTTTTCGCCGCTTCAGCACCAGTTGTGCCAAGTTTGGTTGCGATAGTGTATTTCGGATCGTTCAGATCTTTATAGCTTTTCACTGTGCCAGCCAGTTTAGGCGAAATGATCGCTGATTGGCCGATGACAATGTACGGGTCAGCAAAGTTAACTTTCAGGTTACGCTCTGCAGTGATGGTCATGCCACCCATGATGATGTCACATTTGCCTGTCTGTAGCGCTGGAATAATCCCATCCCATGCTGTATTGACTGGAGTAAACTTAACGCCCATTGCGCGCGCCATCTGTTTACCAACATCAATATCAAAACCAATAAAACGACCGTCTTTGGTTTTCATTTCGAACGGCATATAACCCGCATCGAAACATACTTTCAACTCACCTGTGTCTAAAACATTTTCAAGAGCTGATTTTGCCATTGCTTGAGTGGCGCCAAATAGCGAGCAAGCAAGCACAAGACCAGAAGCGGTAGATTTAATGAAACTTTTCATAATATCCCTTATAAAAATATTGTTATTTTGTTGTGTTTCTTCCGATGACATAGATTGATTCATCAACCTCTGAAAACCGCAAATATAGTTATTGGTTATCAGAAGTTGCAGATAATGCGACACAATATGGCAATATTTCAAGCGTATTTTGAATTTATAGCTAGTTCGCTCAGATAAAAATGCATCTTTTATCTGAGTAAATGCGCTAGATCCCGAATCAAATCTTTGGGTGATTCTAAGCCAATCGATAGCCGAATCACTCCTTTTCCTGCATCGTTACAAAACCGAGCTCGTTGCTCTGGTGTAAAGCGATAGGTCGATGAATCCAGGTCGTCTGTCCTCATCGCAACCGCTAGGCTGCGCTGATGACCAATTGAAAACGCGTAATCAAATATTGCTGCTTCGCTGGCAAAACGCTGCTCAATCAAATCCATATCATCCACTTGCAATGCAATAATGCCGCCAAAAAAGTCCATCTGCTGTTTAGCGAGTGAAAATTGGTGATGAGACTCAAGTCCGGGATAGAGCACACGGCGCACTCGCGGCTGTTGTTCGAGCCAGCACGCAATCTCTAATGCTGAATCACACAGGGTTTTCATGCGCGGGTAAAGAGTTTCCATACCGCGCATAATCAGCCAAGCGCTTTGCGCTGAGAGTGCTGCGCCAAGATACGCGCCAGCCATGGCTCGAATAGGCTTGAGTAACGCTTTGGAGCCAAGTATCACGCCGCCCAATACGTCGCCATGACCATTAATAAACTTGGTTAACGAGTGAATTACAATATCGGCGCCTAAGGTGATTGGTCGAGTGATGACTGGCGTTGAAAATGTGGAATCGGCGCTGAGTAACACATTGTGTGCTTTGAGTAAGGTTGAGAGGCTTTGAATGTCGGTAAGACGCAGCAGCGGATTACACGGCGTTTCAATATGCACCAGTTTTGTGTTCTCTTTTAGTGCGTTTTGCACAGATACTGTGCAGTTGGTGTCAATAATTGAGACTTCAATTCCATAGCGCGGCAGCATTTGGGTCGCAAACTCAAACACGCCCGCATAACAAACATCACTAATGATCAGATGGTCACCAGCTTTAAGCAGTGACAAAAACAGCCCTGATATCGCGGCCATTCCCGATGCGGTGGCAAGGGCATCTTCGGCGTGTTCTAGCGCGCAAAGCCGCTGTTCAAGTAAGCGCACGGTTGGGTTGGTCCAGCCCGCATATAGAAACGGCGCATCGGTGACATCGTCGATTCCCTGCGCCGAAAACGCGCCTTGGTCAGGCGAAAAGCTGTGATTGACCGACATAACGATATTTGGCGCAATCGCGTTGGTGTGTGGGTCGGCAACCACGTTTGCATGCAGCGCTTGGGTTTCAGGCTTGAGGCTGGTCAAATGGCGTTTTTTCGGATCATCGTAGTGCATAATTAGTCAAATCAATTTATAAAAAAGAGTTAAGACTATTGTGCCTTTCCCTCAATGGGGAAAATCCGCTATTCTTGCGCCGGTGCGCGGCGAACTGCGCATTTTGAGTTTGGATTTGCACAATATCGGCGTGAGTACAGCGTGAATGGTTCTAGATAGTTTTGATAAGAAAATTTTGCAGTTGCTGCAGCGCAACTGTCGCCTAGCGAGCGAAGAGATTGGCGCTCAGGTTGGGTTATCGCCTTCGGCAGTACAACGACGGATTAAAAAGCTCAGAGAAGAAGGGGCGATCGAAGCTGAGGTGGCGGTTATCCCAGCGCAATATTCGGCGCATGGCATGAGCTTTGTCGCTGGAATTGAAATTGAGCGAGACAACTACGCGGTATTAAATGATTTAAAGCGCTGGGCGCAGCAGCAGGAATGCATTCAGCAGATGTTTTACGTCACAGGCGATGTTGATTTAATGCTGGTGGTCACCGCGCAAACCCCAAAACATTATGATGGGTTTATCGAACAGCTGATGGCGCGCTATCCGCAAATTAAACGCGTCACCACCAATGTCGTCATTGATACACCGAAAAAGAGCCTTTTTCTCCCAGTGGAAGAGTGACTGCTCTTCCACTGTAGCGATATTTAAATATCGGGCGATGAGAGCGAAGAATTATTTGTATTCTATAAGAATAAATTACCATATTGGATATTTATAAATCTCTTATTATTTTTAATGTAATTATTTTTCTGGAATAATATTATTATATGAAGTAGTTAACACTTTTTATTTAACTCCTATCTGATATTCCCTATTTGTAACGCGATTAATTGATTGTTATCGAGAAAAATATCACGATAAATATGATTAAAGTTTAATTTTAATTATCTAAATAGCGTTATAAAAAAGGAGCTTGCTATGAGTTTAAGTACAATTCGTGAAGCGATTAGCAAAAAAGTAACGATTACTTTCGAATATAATAAAACAGGAAAAATTCTCGGGCAAAGAGTTGGGAATCCACATGCTGTTTTCATTATGCGTAGGAAAGATGGTTCTGAGTCGACGAAAGTTCATATTTATCAGACCGGAGGGGTAAGTGATAGCGCTCAAGTTTTACCTGATTTTAGAACTTTTGATCTTCTTGAACTAACAAATGTTTCTATTGTAGAGCCAGCCCAACAATTTCAAATTTCAGACAAATACAACCCTGAGTGGCAAGGTTATACTTTTACGATAGCGAAGGTCTAATATGAGTATCGACCATACATTTGAAATAGGCGCTGATGTGTCAAGTCAAATATACCTAAATATTTCTGGCGTTGACCAAAATGGAGATCTAGCGATTGCTTCGGCAAGTATTTATGCTTTCGATAGTGAAACTGGTGTTGGGAAATTCACTTGTAACTTACCATTGGCAAAATTATCAGAGCTTTATCATCACCTGTCAAAGTACAGTATGGTCGTTAATTCAGAATCAACATCTATTGGAAAGTTTGTCGAAATTGCTGAAAGCCAGAGTGAAATTATTTCCTTTCTTTCAAGTTCGTCGACAGAATCTTTGATACCTGCACTCAAGCACATAGTTAGTGACCGTCTTTCACATGATGATATCAATACAATCTTAGGAAGGCGTGAATCATTGGCAGAGTATAAGCAGATGCTAGTTGATGCAGATTCATATCAAGAAGCTGACTGGCAAAGGTTCTTCGAAAGAAATGAATGGATTTTTGGATATGGTCTCACATATAAATATATAACTATCTTGCAACGAGAAGCTCACGTTTCAAGTACTGATTTAAACGGAGCAAATGACGTAATCACAGACTTTCTTCTGTCTGACAGCCGGTTTACTAAAATTGTTGAACTCAAAACGCCAAAGACGGCGTTATTTGAGCAGAGGCGAAATAGAGCTGACTCTTGGCGGTTATCCACTGCGTTAACAGATGCTGTAAGTCAGATTTTAGCGCAAAAAGCTAACTGGGAAATTGAGGGGGCGGGACTCAATTACACGGCTGAAGGTGAGCTCATTCATGAAGGAACATATGACGTAGAGTGTATTTTGGTTATAGGTAGTCATTCAGATATTGAAGGTTCAGCACGTGAAAAGGCTATGAAATCAAAAACATTAGAGTTATATAGACGAAATTTGCGGTGTATTGAAATACTCACTTATGATGAACTTTTTGAACGAGCAAAATATATAGTTGAAGGTGCGCGATAAGAATTTTTTCTAACAAAGTCTTTAAGAATTACTAGTAACACGTGGTATCAATGAGTTTATTCTGACTTCTTCTCCGTGAAGAGTTGTTAAGAAAAATTGGAACTGCTGGTAATCCTAATAACGTAAAACACAACAAATACACCGCGCGATTCTAAAATGTTTTTATTAATTAAATCAATTCTTACACAAAAAAAGCCATCTAACGATGGCTTTTTGTTTATAGCTCGATGACGCTAAGCGATTACTGAATTTGGCTTAATGCCTGTTTTAATTCTTGGCGTTCTTCATCGGTCATTTGGGTTTTATTCATAAATGGCATATCACCATTATCGACCGCGCGGGTAATAATATGCGATTTCCAGCGCTCGATATCCTGCCAATTATCAAATTGCACACCACTTGGCGCTGCTTTAAATACATCATCGGTTGGTGTGGCGCTGTGACAGCTTGAACAGCGTTTGGCAATAATGTGCTGCGCGATTTGTTGCGGCGCAGCGTCAGCGGTCAGAGTTTGGCTTTCCGCCGCTGGCGCTTTTTCAAGGGTAGTCGCCGTTGGCATTTTCTCGGTGGCTTGCCAGCTAATCACAATCGCTAATAAGAACATTGCTGTGCCGCCGTAAACCAGCACATCCGGTTTTTGCTGACCAGAATGTTTGAGGTTGAAATAGTGGCGAATGTAGGCGCTGATCACCATGATAAGTAGGCCAACCAACCAGCTTGCCGGGTGCTGATAAATCATCGGGTAGTGATTGCTGATCATCAGGAAAATCACTGGCAGGGTGAAGTAGTTGTTATGGATTGAACGGCGTTTGCCTTCAAGGCCAGGCGCAGGATCAACCTCTTCGCCCGCCGCCACTTGCGCGACCATTTTGTGCTGACCTGGAATGATTTTGTGGAACACGTTATTGACCATGATCGAGCCAATTAAAGCGCCCATATGGATAAACGCGCCGCGACCACTAAAGATATGGGTAAAGCCGTAAAAGAACAGCCCGCCAAATACGATGATCGCGCCAACAAATGCCGCTTTCGATTTACTCAGTGGCGAGCGCAGCAAACCTTCATACACCACCACGCCAAGCAAAATGCCTAACACGCCAAGTGAGATCGCTTGCGCAGAGCTCAGTTCCATCACGCGCGGGTCAATCAAATAGGCTTGAGCGTTGAAGTAGTACATCCAGATCATCAGAGTCGAACCGGTGATCCAAGTGGTGTAGGCTTCCCATTTAAACCAGTGTAGTTTTTCTGGCATCTGTTCTGGGCCGACTTTGTATTTGGCGATTTCGTAAAAGCCGCCGCCGTGAACCGACCAAAGGTCACCTTTGATGCCTTTATCTTGCTTCCATTTTGGTGGTGTTTCTAAGCTATTGTCTAACCATGCGAAGTAAAAACTTGCGCCTATCCATGCAATGCCACAGATTACATGAAACCATTTGATAAAGAGCGCAAACCATTCGTAGAGTTGTGGCCACATAACTTCATTTCCTTTTGATATACAGATTTTCCGTGAACGTAAGTCCGTTCGATAACCCGCTCATCTCCGAGCGTAATTAAGGCAAATAATTGTTCAGCAAGCGTGTTGCAGCGCGCGGTGCGCTGCGCCAGCATTGGGAACGCATTGAGGTCGAGTTCAATAAAGTCTGCCTCAGTGCCAGGGTTTAAGTTGCCGATTTTGTGCTCAAGCCCCATCGATAACGCTGCGCCCTGAGTGCAAAGGTACAGCGATTCAAATGGGTTGAGGCTAACCCCTTGCATCTGCAAAATTTTGTATGCGTCAGCTTGGTTGCTAAATAGGCTCAAACTGGTGCCGCCGCCAACATCACTGGCAATGGATACGCCGATACCGCGCTGTTTGGCCTGGTGATAAGGGAATAGGCCGCTGCCCAAAAATAAGTTTGATGATGGGCAAAACGCGATGGCGGCGCCTTTGGCAGCAAGTGCATCAAATTCGCGCTCGCTTAAGTGGATGCCGTGACCAAATAGCGCCCGATCACGCACTAAGTCGTATTGCTCGTAAACTGCTAAATAGTCTTGGCTGTCAGGGAACAGCTCGCTCACCCAAGCAATTTCACTGCGGTTTTCGCTGATGTGAGTTTGAATAAAGGTATCGGGATGTTCATTGGCGAGTTTACCGGCAAGCGCCAGTTGCTCTGGGCTGCTGGTCGGCGCGAACCGCGGCGTAATCGCATACAAAGCTCGGCCTTGATTGTGCCAGCGCTCAATCAGCGCTTTGCTATCTCGATAGCCGGATTCTGGCGTGTCGGATAAATTATTCGGGCAGTGTCTGTCCATCATCACTTTGCCGCAGATCATTCGCGCGTTGACTCGCTCTGCCGCGCTAAAAAACGCATCGACAGACTGCGGATGGACGGTTGCGTAGACACTGGCGGTGGTGGTGCCATGGGCAAACAGTTGGTCGATAAAAAATTCCGCTTGAGCATCGGCGTAGGCTTGCTTAGCAAACTGCGCCTCAGCGGGAAAGGTGTACGTATTTAGCCAGTCAAGCAGCTGAGTGCCGTAGCTTGCAATCACTTCAACTTGCGGAAAGTGCACGTGCGAGTCAATCAAACCGGGTATCAGAAGGCCGGAATGGGTGGTGACTTTGCCTTGCGCTTGCAGCGCCTGATTGTGCGGCGCTGCAAAGAAAGCTTTTGCGTCGCCAAGGTGAGTGATGATGCCACTTTCGACCACAAGCACGCCGTCACTAAAGTACTCATAGTGCTTCTCTGGCGCGCTGCTGGCGGTTGGGAAATGTAGCACACTTCCTCTGTGTACTTGTGTCGCCATATTAACTGCCTCGATAGCTTGAATAAGAAAACGGCGAGAGCAGTAGCGGAATATGGTAGTTACGCTCGTCACTGACCGTAAAGTGCACATCGACCAGCGGGAAAAATGCTTGGCCAAATTTTTCTAAGCAGTAAGGTTTCACCATAAAGCGCAGCGTATAAGACTCCGTTTTCAAGGTGACGTTTTCAAACTTGGCGCGGCCATCTTGATTGGTGGTGGCGCTAGCAAGCGGGGTTGGGTTGCCGAGCACATGCAGTTCGACATCGATATTGGCCGCGGGAACGCCCGTTGCGGTATCCAAAACATGGCAACTCAGTTGATTCATAAATAGGCTTCCATTCTAATTCGGCTGATTTTTTTCTGTTCGATCGCCGCTTGGGCGATTTCTTGTTGATGGGTGCGGTGAATGCGGGCTTTGAGCATCGCCAGCATTTCTTCGGCGCTTTTGTTGGTGGCGCAGACGATAAAGATAAAACCAAATTTCTTTTTGTAGGCGTGGTTGAGCGTCAGCAGTTCTTCAAGCACTTCGCGCGCCGCGCCTTGCACTTGGCTTTGCTCTTTTTCACTGAGCGCTTTGCCGTGGCCGTATTTGGCTTCAAGGGTTTTTAGATCGCCAATCATCGGGTGACCGGCGAACGCTTCCAGCCAATCGGCTTCACTTAATTGCTCAAACGCATTTTTGGCGCAGGCAAACATTTCGTCGCCGTCTTTAAATGGCATCGCCAGTTTCATCAGCAGCTGCCAATGGCGACTGCTGCATATTTTGGCCAAATCTTCGGTGTTGAGGTCAAATTGCGTACAGGGCTGATTCACGGATTTACCTCCTTTAACGTTTGACGTAATTGGTTAAACTGACGCCACTGCTGTTCATCGCCTTGCGGGCAACTCGGCTCGGTCTTGCCTGTTAGCTGGATAAGCTGCGCCGCAATAGAGACGGCGACTTGCATCGGCAATTTACCTTGAATATCCGGGTTGCCAATCGGGCAGGTGAGGCCATCGAGCAGCTCCGCGTGGCTTAGCTGCTCTTTTAAGCGAAATTCAAAGCGGCTTTTCTTACCTTGCGAGCCAATTAGGCCGACAAAGGCAAAGCAATTCCGCTCTAATGCATTGCGTACCAACTCAAAATCCAAGCCGTGGTCTTGAGTCATCACCACGATGTAACTGTTTGGTGCAAGCTGGTTAATCGCCTCGACGGGGTTGTCGTAGTGCTTGGTATCTATGCCTTGGTTTTGAAGTGGCGTCAGCCACTCTTGGCGGCTATCAATCACGGTGAGATGCAAAGGCAACTGCGCCAAAATCGGACCGAGCGCCTGACACACATGACCGGCGCCAAACACCACCACTTTAGGGGTTTGAGTGTGAAAATATTCAAACATCACTTGCACTGCGCCGCCGCAGCACTGGCCGAGATCGGCGGCGAGCGAAAACCGCTCCACGCTGACTTGAGCATCGCCGCTTTGAATTGCGCTGCGCGCTTTGGCAATCACTTGATGTTCAAGGTTGCCGCCACCAAGGGTGTCAAATTGGCACTGCGCCGTGATAACCATTTTGCTGCCACTGGCGCGCGGCACTGAACCGACATACGCCACCACAGTCGCAAGACAATAGGCTTCGCCTTTTTGCTCCAGTTGGCGACATGCCTCTAGCCAGTGCAATGAAGGGCTAGAGAGAAAGTCGCTATTCGGTTGCTTGGACGACATGGCGTGCCTCCTCACTATCGGCATGGCTTGCAAGCCAATCCCATTGTTCATCACAGGCGTTTAGAATCGCTTCGCCGGTGGCCGGAGCATGCAGATTCGGCGCCAATTGATGAGAAGAAATTGATGCAACCGCATCGTAAATTGCGCACCATGCACTGATGGCGTGCATAAACGGCGGCTCGCCAACGGCTTTGGAGCGATAGATGCTGTGCTCTGGGTTGGCTTTTTCGTAAAAGTCGACTTGCATCTGTTTTGGGTAATCGCCAATGGTCGGAATTTTGTAATTCATTGGGCTATTACTAAGCAGAGCGCCGTTGTCTTTCCACACCAACTCTTCGGTGGTCAGCCAGCCAAGCCCCTGAATAAAGGCGCCTTCAATCTGACCTTGGTCGATTGCTGGGTTTAAGCTGGTGCCGACATCGTGCAGAATGTCGACGCGTTCGACACACATTTCGCCAGTTAAAGTATCGATGGTGACTTCAGAGCAAGATGCGCCGTTGGTGAAGTAGAAAAATGGCCGACCACTTGCAGTGGCGCGGTCGTAACCAATTTTTGGTGTTTGATAAAAACCGGTGGCAGAGAGCGATACGCGCGCTAAATAGGCTTTTTGAATCAGCTCTGCCCAGCTCATTTCTTGGTTCAAACCCACCACGCAATTGTCGATAATATCGACGCTATCGCTGCCGCCTAGCTGCGCTTTAGCAAAGTCGAGCAGACGCTCACGAATCTCTTTGGCGGCATTGTGCGCCGCCATGCCGTTGAGGTCAGCGCCCGATGAAGCCGCTGTCGGTGAGGTGTTTGGCACTTTGTCGGTGCGAGTTGAGGTGACCAGCACTTTGTCTGCCGAAATGCCGAACGTCTGCGCCACGATTTGCTGAATTTTGGTGTGCAGACCTTGGCCCATTTCGGTGCCGCCGTGCGAGACTTGCAGCGTGCCATCGGTATACACGTGGATAAGCGCACCCGCTTGGTTTAAGTGGGTAGCGGTAAACGAGATGCCAAATTTCACCGGCGTAATGGCGAGGCCTTTTTTCAGCACGCTATGGCTTTGGTTCCACTCATCGACTGCTTTGCGACGGGCGCGGTAATCACAGCTCTCTTCAAGCAGCTCAAGCACTTCTTTCATCTCTTGATGCTGCTCAACCGGCATACCATAAGGGGTTATATGGTTGGCTTGGTTGTAAAGGTTCTTCATTCGCACATCAAATGCGTCTTGCTTAGCGGCGATCGACAATGCTTGCATGGCTTTTTCAATCGCAATCATGCCTTGCGGGCCGCCAAAGCCGCGAAATGCGGTGTGCGATACCATGTCGGTTTTTAGCCGATGGCCGGTAATGCAGGCGTTGCCAAGGAAGTAGGCGTTATCGGCGTGAAACATCGCGCGGTCAACGATGGCATCGGATAAATCCGGCGAGTGACCACACAAACCGTTGACTTCCATATTGGCTGCGATCAACATGCCGTCTTGGTCAGCGGCGAGTTGATAGCGGTTATAAAATGGGTGGCGTTTACCGGTCGCTGTCATATCGATGCTGCGTGGCAAACGCATTTTCACCGCGCGTTTGGTGTGGTGGGCGCCGAGCGCGGCTAAACATGCCCACTGCGCGGCTTGGCTCTCTTTGCCGCCAAAACCGCCGCCCATACGACGCATATCCACAGTGACGCGGTTAAAATCCAGCGCCAGCACTTCGGCAACCAGTTTTTGGATTTCAGACGGGTTTTGCGTCGAGGTGCGAACAAACACACCGCCATCTTCGGTCATTTCAGCAAGGCTGGCTTGGCTTTCGAGATAAAAGTGCTCTTGACCGCCAACGTGCATGTCCCCTTGGACGTGAATCGCGGCTTGGTCAAATAGGCTTGGGTCAACCGGTTGACCCATTTGATGAGTTGGCAACAGATGTTCAAGGTGCTGAGCTTGGTGGTGGGTTAGGATCACCTCGCTTGCGGCGCGATACTCTACTTGTGCCAGCGTTGCCGCTTTCCAAGCCAGATCGTGCGATGTGGCCAAAACAAGTGCGATAGGTTGGCCAAAATAGCGGATCTGGTTGTCGACAGCCAGTAGCGGATCGCCCTTGAACACTGTGCCAATATCTTTTTCACCGGGAATGGCATCGCAGGTCAGTACTCGCACCACGCCAGGTGCGGCGATAACCTCATCCAGATTCAGTGTGGTGATGTCACCTTTGGCGATGCTGCTGGTGACCACTGCGGCGTGAAGAGTGCCTTGCGGCGTTGCGTAGTCATCCAAAAACAACGCTTCGCCTGCGACTTGTTTGTCGGCGCTTTCGTGCTTTAACGTTTTACCGACGACTTGGAACGCGCTTTGCGCCGCGTTCGTTTGTGTTTCGATAGAGGTTAATTTACGCATGGTGCACCAACCTTGTTTCAATTTGTTGAGTTTGCAGATAAAAACGTTGCAGCAAGTTTTGCACCAAACGCACGCGGTAAGCGCTAGAGGCGCGCACATCGCTGAGCGGTGAAATCACTTGCGGCACTTTCTGCTGCGCGGCGTGGACCATAGGTAAGGTGAGCGGTTTCCCGACGAACACTTCTTCAAGCTCACGCAGACGCACCGATTTAGCGGCCACGCCGCCTGCGGAAATTACACAAGCTTTAACGCGGTTGTCGCTGCCTATGGTCATATTGATACCAAGCGCAACGGTGGCGATATCGTCTTCATAGCGTTTAGAAATTTTGTAGATCGCGTGATGCTGATTCGGCGCAAGGCGCGGCAAATGAATCGCGCTGATCCACTGATTGGGTTTAAGCAGAGTTTCGCGATAGCCAGTAATGTAATCTTCTGGTGCGTAGAGCGTGGTTTGCTCGCCGTCGTCGACTTCAATATGGCCATTTAGGCTAATTAGAAGCGGGGCAATATCGCCAATCGGTGATGCGTGGCCAAGACTGCCGCCAAGTGTTGCGCGATGGCGAATGGTTAAACTGCCCAAACGTTCAATGATTTCATCGGTGGTTGGAAAATGCTCACGCATAAAGTCGTGGACTTGATTCATCGGTACCGATGCACCGATGCGCCAACCCGAAACGGTTGGCGTAATGTCGAGCATCTCTTTAACGCCAGACACATCGATAATCTGTTCAATGCTGCGGCGCTGCTGGGTGACTTCAAGTGCGAGGTCAGTGCCGCCCGCGAGCAATTTGGCGTTTGGCATCGCGGCTTTGGCTTCGGCTAACGCTTTGCGGTTAAGAGGTTTGCAATAATTTTCGGCTTCGATCGGCGCAACTTGGTTCATCCAGATTTTTACGCCGCCGCTAAATTCGTCGAGCGGATCTTGAATATCGCTGACTGCTACCTTGTTGGCCGCTTCAATTAATGGCCCATAGCCGGTGCAGCGGCATAAGTTACCCGCAAGATAATCGGCGGGATGACTTGGCGCTGGGGTCTGTTTGGAGAGCGCGTAAAGTGACATCACAACCCCTGGGGTGCAAAAGCCACATTGGGTGCCGTGTTCGTCTACCACCGCTTGTTGAACGGGATGCAGCGCGTCGTGCTGCTTTAAGTGTTCAACCGTGATTACTTGCTTGCCGTGCAGGGCATGAAGTGGGGTGATACAGGCGTTAATTTGGCGATAACGCAGGGTTTGGTCGGCATCTAAATCCACCATCACGACGGTGCAGGCTCCGCAGTCGCCGCTGGCGCATCCTTCTTTAGAGCCGGTCATTTGCTTTTGTTCGCGTAAGTAATTCAAAAGCATGGTGTCTGCCTTGGCATCACCGACTTTCACTACTTCGCTATTTATCATGAGCTCTAACATAACTTCCTCTGTTCTTGCTAAAACTTGTCCAATTGGTCAGGTCTTGGTGTAAAAAAAGACTCGTGCACTCATGAAGCAGTGACACGAGTCTGTACGCAATTAGTTCGGGATCTTGGCGTCGATACCCTCTACATACCAATTGATAGCCGCCAGCTCTTTATCGGTCAAGGAATGACCAGCTGGAATGACCTCATTGCCTTGGTTGTCTTTCATCGGACCGGTGAACGGTACAATGGCACCTGAGCGAATTTTATCTTCGGTGGTTTGAATCGCCGTTTTCACTTTTTCAGGTAGGTTCGGGTTGATTGATACCACTTGAATCATGTCTTCTTTTAGGCCGCCCCAGAAATCTTGTGGTTTCCAAGTGCCTGCCATGACTTTTTCGACGGTATCAATGTAGTGTGGTGCCCAGTGGTCACGTACTGAGAACATGTGCGCTTTTGGTGCGTAGTGGCTCATGTCTGACGCTTGACCAATGCCCATCACGCCGCGTTTTTCTGCCGCAATCAGTGGAGCAGGGCTGTCGGTGTGTTGAATGATCACATCCGCGCCTTGGTCAATCAGAGCGTTCGCTGCATCCGATTCTTTACCTGGATCGTACCAAGTGTTCACCCAAACGATTTTGAGTTTAATGTCTGGGTTAACGCTTTTCGCGCCAAGGTATGTGGCGTTGATGTCACGAATGACTTCAGGAATTGGGAAAGTTGCGATGTAACCAAGCGTATTGGTTTTTGATTCCATTGCGGCAGCAACACCTGATACGTAACGACCTTCGTAAGTACGTAGCACGTAAGTACCTAAGTTTTTGCTGCGTTTGTAACCGGTTGCGTGCTCAAAGGTGACTTTAGGGAATTTCTTCGCCACTTTCACGGTTGGGTTCATAAAGCCAAAAGAGGTAGTGAAAATAATGTCGTTGCCGGCTTTAGCAAGCTGGGTGATCACGCGTTCGGCGTCCGCACCTTCTGGTACGTTTTCAACGTAAGTGGTTTTCACTTTACCTTTGAAATACTTTTCCATTTCGATGCGCGCTTGGTCGTGTTCATAACTCCAACCGTGGTCACCGATAGGGCCAACATAGACAAATCCAACTTTGACCGGATCGTCGTCAGCAACAGAAGTGGCGGAAAATACAGCAGACACCGACAGTGCTGCTACTTTGATCCACTGATTTATTTTCATGAAATACTCCATTTTCATTTTTGTTGTATGCGATCAATTATCAATCTCCTCAGCGTTTCTGATTTTGGCCGCTCGAGGATAAATAACATTTCCCTTGATAATTGAGGTAATTAGCAAAAACCTGACCAATTGGTCGTATTTTGCAAAATTATTTTTTACGTTTGCCTCCAGCCCTTATTTTATAAGGCGGGCGGGGTAATTACGTGCCTTAGTTAGCCGATGGTTATCGACTTGTACTGAGTTGTGTTAGCGAAATGTATGTTCCTTTTTGGTGCTTGGTTATGCACCAGTGCACCATATTAACGCACGCGAGCATCAACAATGCTCGCGTGCAAAAAGGCCACGCGATTAAATAAAGGGCTTATCAACAGCGTGAGCGCATGATTAATGACGCTTAGGATCAAACGGTTTGCCAAGGCTCATCGGTGTTGCCAGTTTTTGGCGAATTTCGTTTGAGCTTAGCGCGACCATCACCAAAATAGTGGCGAGGTAGGGAATCATCGCTAATAGATTGGATGAGATATCTACGCCCAGACCTTGCATCATCAAATGCATGATCGAAGTGAAGCCAAACAAGTAGGCGCCCAGCATCAGGTAGCCGATTCGCCATGAGGCAAAGACCACAAGCGCTAGGGCGATCCAGCCGCGACCTGCGGTCATGTTTTCCATCCACATCGGGGTATAAGCAAGTGACATATACGCGCCAGCGAGGCCAGCCATTGCACCGCCGAAAAGTGTGACCGCGTAACGAACGCCAATCACCTTAATGCCCAGTGCATTTGCTGAATGTGGGCTTTCACCAACCGCGCGAATCACCAAACCTGCACGAGTTTTGTGCAGCACCCACCAAGCCAGCGCCACAATCACAAAGCTCATGTACACCATGATGTCTTGGTTAAACAGCAGCGGGCCGATAAACGGAATATCGCTCAGCAATGGAATTGGAATGGCTTTGAAACCTTCGATGGTTGAGCCGACCAAACCGCCGCCCAAAAAGGCGCTCAGACCCGTACCAAAAATAGTCAATGCCAAACCGGTTGCCACTTGGTTGGTGTTTAAGGTTAAGGTCAGCACCCCAAACAGCAGCGCCATCGCCATGCCAGCCAGCATGGCAACAATCAAGCCTGCTGCGAGGTTGCCGGTGTACAGCGCGCCAGCAAATCCTGCCATCGCGCCCATTAACATCATGCCTTCTTGGCCAAGGTTAAGAACGCCGGATTTTTCACAAATCAACTCGCCAAGTGCGATCAGCAGTAGCGGCGTTCCGGTTTTCAGTGCAGCGATGCACAATGATTGAATAAATACAGCATCCATTATGCAGCTCCTTCTTCGTTGCTCAGTGTAGGGTTGTGCTTAGATTGAGGCTCAGATGCGCTGTTGTTCGCGTCGCGAGTTTGCGCGGCAGCTTTGGCTATGTTGCGATGAGGCACAATTCGATAACCGATCAAAAAGTCGCACGCCAGCAAGAAGAACAATAAGGTGCCTTGGAACAAACCGGTCACTGCGGTTGGTAAATTAAGGTCGATTTGCGCCAAATCGCTCCCCATGTAGAGGGCGCCCATAAATAGCGACGAAACGATAACGCCAATTGGGTTAAGGCGTCCTAGATAGGCGACGATGATCGCTGCGTAACCATAACCCGGTGAGACCGACGGCACTAACTGACCAATCGGACCGGTCACTTCTGCCGCGCCTGCAAAGCCTGCTAAAGCGCCGGCAAACAGCATCACGCCCCACACGATACGGTTTTCTGAAAAGCCAGCGTATTTCGCCGCTGCGCTTTCAGAACCGAGCACGCGAAGCTTAAAGCCGGGCAGAGTTTTATACAGCATAACGCCAGAGAGCAGGGCAACCACCACGGCGATGACGATCGAAATCGAAGCGCGTCCGGAATCGGAAAGTGTCGGCAGTAGCACAGGGTCAACAAACATCACTGACTCGGGAAAGCCAAACCCTTGCGGATCGGCAAGCGGGCCGTGTACGCCCCACATCAAGACGTAAAAGCCGATGTAGTTGAGCATAATGGTGGTCAAGATGATGTTGGTGTGAAAGCGGCGGTTAAGCCAAGTCGGAATGCTTGACCACAACATGCCTGCGACCATACCTGCGCAAAGCGCCAATACCAGCCACCAACCACTTGAGGATTCACTCGCGTGAATCGCGACTGCGCTGCTGGCAACCGCGCCAACCAAAAGTTGGCCTTCGGCCCCGATATTCCAGATATTGGCGCGATAACACAACGCAAGACCAATCGCGCACAGCATCAATGGCGTCGATTTCACCAGCAGTTCGCCAAAGTTGTAGCTGTCGGCAAAGGGCTGAATCACGAACACATTAAATGCTTTGACTGGGTCAACGCCGAGCCATGTAAATAGCAGGCTAGAAACGGCCAACGTCAGCGCCACAGCGATAAATGGCGACAGCCAAGCCATCAGTTTGGAGTTTTCTAAACGAGGCTGAATACTAAGCATTGGCAACCTCCTTAGTGTTTAGGAAGCCGCCGGTAATCCAGTGGCCGATGCGCTCAATGGTCATCTCTTTGGTTCTCACCGCTGGCGAGACATGGCCTTCATAAATTACCGCAATTTGATCGCAGATCATCATCAGCTCGTCGATGTCTTCAGAAACCACCAACACCGCTGAGCCAGAATCGCGCAAGGCAATCAATTGGCGGTGAATCGCACTGGCGGCGCCGATATCCACGCCCCAAGTTGGGTGGGCACAGATCAAAAGCTTAGGTTGATGCTCGGTTTCGCGGCCCATAATGAATTTCTGTAAATTACCGCCAGAGAGACTTTTTGCCTCTGACTGTTCGTTACGGCATTTGACATCGTGATCACTGATAAGACGTTTCGCCAATGATTTGAGTTTGGAAAATTGGATAAAGCCTTTTGAAGTCAGCTGTTTACCATGAGTCAGTAGCGTGTTGTCTTCAAGGCTCATATCGGGCACCGCGCCTTGGCCTAAACGGTTGGCGGGCACATAAGCAAGCCCCAAGTCGCGGCGTTTACCCGCGTCAAGACGACCAATTTTTTGTCCAAGCCATTGAATCGATTCGGCTTTGGCTCTGGTATCTTCACCGCTCAGCGCGGCCAACAGGTCTTCCTGACCATTGCCTGCAACGCCTGCCAAGCCAAAAATTTCGCCGCCGTTTAAATTCATGTAAACATGCTTGAGTCCGCAGCCAAATGGATGCGAAGGCGCTAAGGTTAAGTCTTTGGTCTGCATGATTACTTCATCGCCGGACGCTTTCGGATACTGCTGGGATAACACCGTATCTTCGCCAACCATCATGCGAGCAATCGAGGTTGGCGTTTCCTGTTTCGGGTCGCACTGGCCGCTGACTTTACCGCCGCGCAGGATCATTGCTCGATGACATAAACGGGTGACTTCCTTGAGCTTGTGGCTGATAAATAAAATCGCGCAGCCTTCTTCGGCCAGTTGATTCAAAATAGTGAATAAGCCTTCGATTTCTTGCGGCGCGAGGACTGATGTTGGTTCGTCTAAAATCAGCAGTTTTACGTCTTGGATCAGGCAGCGCAAAATTTCCAAACGCTGGCGCTCACCGATACTCAGGCTGTGCACATAACGTTCTGGGTCAACGTGCAGGCCGTATTGCTTACTTTTTTCAACGATAGTTTGGCGCAGATCGTCAATCGAATCTAAGCACTCTTTGTCGAGGCCCAGTTCGATATTTTCTTGCACTGTGAGGGTTTCAAACACCGAAAAGTGCTGAAATACCATGCCGATGCCAATCGCACGGGCTTGGTTGGGAGAGGCGATTTCGACCTCGCGGTCATTCCATAAAATCGCCCCTTCGCTAGGCTGGTTGACGCCGTAAATCATTTTGACCAGCGTCGATTTTCCTGCGCCATTTTCGCCGAGCAGCGCAAGAATTTCTCCAGCATGAATATGCAAATTCACTTTGTCATTGGCCACGACGCCTGGGAAGAACTTACTGATGTTCCACAGTTCGAGCAGTGGTTTGTCCATGTTGAGCAGATTCCTTTCTTGTTTTTGATTCATTGTTGTTGTTTTGCTTCACTGATGCAAAAACTTGACCAGATGTTCAACTTCAATCACCATCTGAGTTCGCGGCCGATGGAGAAAATGCCGATGTTTTAATCTGGTGCAAATGTTCACTTTTGGTGCATAAGGATGCACTTGACAAGCGCATTGCAACTGAGGATTACTACTAAGCAAATATGTGGTTCGAATCGTTTTCGATGGCAAAACTCAACCGACAAGGAGTTCACTTGGATATCGCACTTGCTCACAATTCACCGACACCGGGAGGAGAAATTCGTCGCCGTAATGAGGCTGCGATTTTGCAAGCGGCAGCGGATGAATTTGTCAAAAATGGCTATAAAGGCACTTCTGTACAAGCCATCGCGGATCGCGTGAATCTGCCCAAGTCGAATATTCTGTATTACTTCAAATCAAAATCGGGTTTATACAAAGCGCTACTAGAAGACATTTTACAGATGTGGAATGACGGATTTTCTGAGCAGGCGGCCAATCTAGCCCCTGAAAAGGTGCTGCGTAACTACATTGTTGGCAAGATGCGCTACAGCCGCACTCACCCGCAAGAATCGAAAATTTTTGCTCAAGAAATCATTCAAGGCGCACCGATCATTCGCGATGCGATTCAAAATCCGGTCGTGCATTGGACCACGGGCAAAGCCTCGGTGATTCATGCTTGGATAGAGCAGGGGCTGATTCGTCCGATCGACCCGCTGCACTTGCTGTTTCTTATTTGGGGGGCGACTCAATTTTACGCCGATTTCGATACCGAAATTCAGCTTATCAAAGGCAAGCCGATGAGTGATGCCGAATTCGAGCAAGCCCAAGAATTTATGGTTGATATGGTGCTACGTGGCTTAGGAATTGAACCGCAAAGCGCTTGATTGAGCCACCTAAACATCTAACCTCACACAACTTCATCTCAAGGAGAGAGACATTGACGAACACAGTTGCAGACGCGCCACTGTTTGGTATCGGGATTGCCGGTAATTTCGCCGGACATTTAACTCAAACCGGTGAAGCAAAAGGGCTTTCTCATGCTGTTGATGACGAAAAACCCCAAGCGCTGTTCGCTTTTTATGTGCCTAACGGCCAAGAGGATTATTTAACCGTTAATCCCTATTCCAGCGATATTTTGACCATCCCAACTAAAAAAGGCGCCAAAGTGCAAATGGAAGCCGAAGTCGCGGTGGTGGCGGATGTTGAGTATCAGAATGGTATCGTTACAGGTATTACGCCGCGCTCAATGCGGCTGTTTAACGATGCGACCTATCGAAATGCCGAAGTTGAAAAATTAGCTGAGAAGAAAAATTGGGGCGAGGCCAGTAAAGGGATCGGACTAAAAAGTTTGCCATTAAGCGGCTTTGATGAGGAAAGTGGCTTAAGTACCTACCGTTTTTGCAGTTTTCATTGCCGTGATGATAACTGGTATTTGTGCTGTCAAGATGCCTCAATTGCCGATTACAGCTACTTTTATCAGCGCGTGCTCGATTGGCTTATCGAGACGATCAATCAGCAGCAAGACCATGGGGCGTTGCACTCGATTACCGCGCAACTTATCCAGGCGGGTCATCCGCAGCAGATTCTGATCTCGCTTGGTGCGTCACGCTACACAGAGCAAGGTGAGCAGCATCAATTAATGCCGGGCGATAAACTTTGCGCTGTCCTTTACGACCAGCAGCAATTGGACTTTGAGACCATACAAACGCGGATCAATAACGAAGATTTCTCTAGTCTCGAGCGTGATGCTTTGGTGTTGCTACAGCGCTGTGTAGCTCAATCTTAAATAGAACAAAATACTGTTTAAAAGTGGCGAAAAGTGCATTTTCGCCACTTTTTTGATCGTGTTTGGTCAGGTTTTTACCTCTAACTGCGCTTTAATGGTGCGGCGAAGTTGTGTGTGCTTGGGGTTATTTAACGAGCGACGGTGGTAAATGAAATAGTAGGGGATTGGGTCGAGTTTTAACGGACAATCAATAACTTGCAACCTGAGTGCTGATGCCCATTGGTGAGCAAAACTGCTTGATACGATAGCGATAGAATCGCGCTTGCTGATGTGCAGCGCCATACTGGCGTTGGATGCGGTCACCAAATCCACTTTGCGTTCGTTAATCGGCTCTCGAGCGATCTGTTCGACACCGGTTAGATTGTTCCAACGACCAATAAATAAACAGTGCTTCTCTTTATAAAACTGCGTCTTAGTCAAGGTGCCTTGAATTCTAGGGTGATCTTGACGACAGATCACCACGGCGGGTTCGCGAAACACTTCTTCAATCACAAATGATGCGTCTTTGACTAAAATCGTATCGATCGCCAGATCGATACGTTGCTGGCGTAATTCTTCAAATAAACCGCTTTTGTCTGGTGGTGATTCTTGAAAGCTGACTTGGTCAATGGGTTGAATTATATGCAAAAGCGGCTCCGAACAGGCAATGTGAAAGCGCTCAATATTGTGGATGGCGTTCTCAATTGACTCAATGCCGTGCCTAAATTGTCCCATAAGTTGGAATGCATGCGGAGTTAGTTCAATGCCGCGTCCCTTCTTAACGAACAATGACTTACCGATAACCTCCTCTAAACGTTTAATCGCTGAACTTACTGCTGGTTGGGTCAAACCCATATGCTGTGCGGCTTTGGTATAGGATTGGTACTCTGCAACGATTAGGAATGTGGACACCAAATTCAAGTCCATAGAACTTCTCTCATAAATTCAATTTATACAACAACAAACTTTGGCTCTATTTATCCCTTACAGAACGCTGCCTATCTTATAACAGTTACGGGGTTTTTGGGAATAAATGCCCAAAAATCATGGAAATTGAATGGGGTGGTTATGAGTAATAACAAATCAAATCGCGCAGCAAAATTTGCTCTAAATGCGTGTGCGTTAGCGATGGGTGCAGCATCAATTGGTGCTCACGCGGCGGACAAACCGAACATCTTAGTTATCTTTGGTGATGATGTAGGCTACTGGAACCTGAGTACCTATAACCAAGGCATGATGGCTTACAACACGCCAAACATCGACAGCATTGCCGCTGAAGGTGCCAAGTTTACTAACTTCTACGCGCAGCAAAGTTCAACGGCGGGTCGTAGCGCGTTTATTACTGGTCAAATGCCAAAACGTACTGGCCTGTCAAAAGTGGGTTTGCCTGGTGCACCAGAAGGCATTAGTGCAGAAGATCCAACCATCGCGACCATGCTTAAAGAGCTGGGTTACGCGACCGGACAATTTGGTAAAAACCACTTGGGCGACCGTGACGAGCACTTGCCAACGGCACACGGCTTTGATGAGTTCTTTGGTAACTTGTACCACTTGAACGCAGAAGAAGAGCCAGAAAACGTAGACTACCCGAAAGATCCTGAATTTAAGAAAAAATTCGGTCCTCGCGGGGCGATTCACTCATATGCTGATGGCAAGATTGAAGATACTGGTCCTCTGACTCGCAAACGTATGGAAACCGTTGATGGTGAATTCCTTGATGCTGCAGAGACCTTCATCGAGAAGCAAGTGAAGGCTGATAAACCGTTCTTTACTTGGTTTAACACTACACGCATGCACAACTTCACGCATGTTCCTGATGATTACGCTGGCAAAACGGGCGCGGGTTTCTACGCAGACGGTTTGAGACAGCATGATGACCAAATTGGTCAGCTACTGGCGAAAATTAAAGAATTGGGCGTGGACGATAACACCATCATCATCTACACCACTGATAACGGCCCAATGATCAACTTGTGGCCAGATGCGGGTATGACCCCATTCCGTAGTGAGAAAAACACCGGTTGGGAAGGTGGTTTCCGCGTTCCTGCGCTCATCAAATGGCCTGGTCATATCCAACCTGGTACCACACTAAACGGTATCGCGTCACTTGAAGATATGATGCCAACGCTTCTTGCTGCAGCGGGTAACACCACAGCCAAAGAAGACTTGTTGAAAGGTAAAACGGTCAACGGTAAAAACTACAAAGTTCACCTAGACGGTTACAACCAACTACCTTACATCACAGGCCAAGCTAAAGAGTCACCACGTCACGAATTTGTTTACTGGTCTGATGATGGCGACTTAATGGCGCTGCGTTACAACAACTACAAATACCACTTCATGATCCAAGAAAACGAAACAGGTTTGGATATCTGGCGTAAACCGCTAACTAAGCTTCGTGTTCCAATGATCTATGACCTAAGTATCGACCCATTTGAACGTGGCGATACGGGTATGGGTTATGACCGCTGGCAATATGAGCGTTCTTATCTAATGGCGCCAGCATCGGCGAAAGTGGCGGAAATCATGGCAACCTTTAAAGAGTTCCCACCGCGTATGGAAGCCGGTTCATTTGTACCAAAAATGTAATCTTGTTTTCACGTAGTGAGTGAGTCACTGCAATGAAACGCTAAAAAATGGCGCTCTTTGATAGAGCGCCTTTTCTGCCAGATATGGAGTATTAATGACTCAACAAAACCAGCGTCCAAATGCCATGCGTCACTCCACTCGGCTTGACTTGGTGCCGCTTAAAACCGCCTACAAAGACGTGGGTGACACGCCAAGTTATGAACGTCGTTTCCATGTGATGGCGAAGCCTGGTGGCGCAAAATGTAATATCGACTGTCAATATTGCTTTTATTTGCACAAGGAAGATCTGCTGCACCAACCTAAGCAGCCACAAATGGACGATGAAACCCTTGAGGCGTTCATCAAGAGTTATATTGAGAGTCAAGATGGCGATGAGATCGTCTTCTCTTGGCAAGGTGGTGAGCCAACCTTACTTGGCATCGATTACTATCGAAAAGTTGTTGAACTGCAAAAGAAATATCAGCCAGATGGGGTGCGAATCGAAAACGATCTGCAAACCAACGGCATTCTGCTCAATGACGAATGGTGTCAATTTCTAGCCGAGAACCACTTTTTGGTCGGCTTGTCGATTGATGGCCCAGCCGAGATGCACGATCGTTATCGCGTCACTCGTAGCGGCAAGCCAACCTTTCACTTAGTGATGCGCGCGGTTGAGAAACTCAAACACTACCAAGTGCCGTTTAATGCTTTGGTGGTGGTTAATCGCCATAACGTTAAACAGCCATTGGAGCTGTATCGTTTTTTAACTCAAGAGCTTGGTGTTACTTACATTCAATTCAATCCCTGTGTTGAAGCCAACGATTTTAAAACCACAGCGCCGCAGTTCTGGCATGAAAGCATGATTCCTGTGGTCGGCAGCGAACTGGCGAAACCCGGTCATCCGATGTCGGTGGTCACCGATTGGTCTGTGGACGCCGACGATTGGGGTGAGTTCCTTAAAGCGGTGTTCGAAGAGTGGGTGAATAACGATCTTGGCCGCGTGCTGGTCAATTTGTTTGAAACTGCGGTGGCGCAAGTGATGGGCAAACCGGCTCAGCTGTGCATTACCGCTGAGTTTTGTGGCAAAGGCTTGGCAATTGAACACAATGGCGACGTATTTAGCTGCGACCACTACGTGTATCCCGAATACAAACTCGCCAATGTCAAAGACAAACCGCTTAATGAGATGGCGTTTTCGATTCGCCAGCAAGCCTTTGGGATGGGCAAACACGACTCGCTGCCAAAGTATTGCCAAGAGTGTCCTTACCTCAATTTGTGCTGGGGCGAATGCCCGAAAAACCGCTTAATCAAGACCCCTGATGGCGAAGAAGGGCTCAACTATTTGTGTCCGGGCATCAAAGCGTTCTTTGATTACGCGCTGCCAATGCTGACTGGATTGTCAGTACTACTAAAGCGCCAAGAGGCAAGCTCTAGTCAAGAACTTCAAATTCCACGTTAACTTTGCTGCGATAAATGAAGGATGGTCATGGAAAAAAACATGCTGAAGAATGAAGCGCAAAACGCGATTGCCCAGTTGATTAGCCAAGTCGAACAATCGGTAATTGGTCAAAGCCATGTGGTGCGCGCGTTAGTGATAGGTCTTTTGACGAACGGTCATGTGCTACTTGAAGGTTTGCCGGGCACCGCCAAAACTCGCTCGGTAAAAACCTTGGCAAAAGTGCTGAATGTCGAATTTGGCCGTATTCAGTTTACGCCGGATTTGCTGCCTTCTGATGTCACCGGCACCGAAGTGTATCAAGACCTCGATGGTAAACCGCAGCTGCATTTTCAACCCGGACCTGTATTTAACAACATTGTCTTGGCGGATGAAGTTAACCGCGCCCCAGCCAAGGTGCAAGCTGCGCTACTTGAAGCGATGGGCGAGGGCACGATTACGGTAGGCGATCATACTCACACCTTACCGGAGCTATTTATGGTTCTCGCGACCCAAAACCCGGTAGAGCAAGAAGGCACGTATCCATTACCGGAAGCGCAAATGGACCGCTTTATGGTCAAAGTGGATGTGGATTATCCGCAAGATGATGCCGAACTCGATATCATTCGCCTGGTGCGCAGTGAAGAAACGCCAAGCCAAGTGGAAGCCGGGCACAGTGAAAAAGTCGTCATCGACGCTAAGCACATTTTGACCGCGCGGCGCGACATTAGCGCAGTGCATGTTTCGGATTTGGTTGAGCGCTACATCGTCGGTTTAGTGATGGCAACGCGTGACCCGATTCGTTATCCAGAGTCGAAACTGAGCCGCTGGCTTGAAGTTGGCGCCAGTCCGCGCGCCTCGATTGCGCTGGATAAATGTGCTCGTGCTAATGCTTGGATTGATGGTCGCGACCATGTTGAACCCGATGATGTGCGCGCCATGTTGCCACTGGTAATTGGTCACCGATTAACCCTGTCTTATGACGCGCTGGCGGATGGCGTGACGCGTCGCGATGTGGTCAATGAGCTGCTTGATTTTGTGAATGTCGGTTAGCGAAGGAACGCGTATGGCTGACAAAGCGTTAATAAGCGACCCCCGTATTTATGCTCAATATGCCAGTTTGGTAAGGCTGCAAGCCTATGCTGGCCAGTTTTCGTTTTTACCGAGTTTAAAAGCCAAGAACGCGTTTTCTGGTCGCCACCAATCAATGCTGCGTGGGCGCGGGCTTAACTTTGAAGAGCTGCGCCATTATCAAACCGGCGATGATATTCGCACTTTAGACTGGAAAGTGACCATGCGCACCGGCAAGCCGCATGTGCGCTGCTATACCGAAGAGAAAGACCGCAACATCGTGGTGTGCGTGGATCAGCGAAGTAACATGTTTTTCTCCTCCGTTGAGATGATGAAGTCGGTGGTGGCGGCTGAAGTTGCGGCGCTATCGGCGTGGCAAGTGCTCAAAGAGGGTGATCGCATCGGCCTGTTAGTGATGGAAGATCAATCGCTTCAGTGGCTAAAACCGACCCGTTCGCAAAACGCGCTGCTCAGTTATCTCAAGCAGCTTAGTCAAGCCAATCAACGCCTTAATGTGAGCAGTCAAAGCGCGGCGCACCAAAGTTTGACCAACCTAGTTCAGCATCTAGCGCGCATGCGCCTTCGCGCCTCAACGATTGTGATTTTAAGCGATTGGCTTGATGCCGATGCGCAGACTTTTGACCATCTCAAACATCTTCAGCAGCACAACGATGTGCTGAGTGTGATGGTGACCGACCCACTTGAGTCGAACTTACCCAAAAATCAGCACAGTTGGGTGCTTGGCGATGGTGAATATCAACTGAATTTATCCAGCGCGCCTGACTTTGAACGTGCCAATCAAGAGCTCCAAACTCAGCTTGAACAAAAGCGCGCTTGGCTGCGTGAGTTGATGATTGTTAAGCGCTTACCCTATGTCGAGCTTAATACCTCTGGCGATCACTTAAGCGCGTTTCGCCGCGCCATCGGAGGGGCTTAGTGATGGTCAAACATCTCACTCCAAGCAGTTATACGCTGCGTAATTTGCACGAAGTGCCGCCACCTAACGCCGTGGATTGGTGGCCGCAGACACTGGGTTGGCACATACTGTTTGCCCTGATTGGCGCTACGCTTTTATTGGTTTTACTCCATTATCTGCGCCGCTGGTGGCACAACCGTTACCGCCGAGAAGCTTTGGCTGCGCTGCAAAAAATTCGTATCGATGACCCCAAATGCGCCGATAAGGTTTACCAACTGCACAAAATGGTGCTGACGTATCTCGATGCGGCAAACGGCAAACAGTATGGCGCAGCATTTTTGCAGACGCTCAATCGCTATGAGCGGGGCGCGACCTTTGATCATGATGATGCGCTGGGCAAAGCGTGGCTTGAAAGCTTGGTCAATCCGAAAAATCCGCTCAGTCAAGATGAAACCAAAGCGCTGATTGTCCGCGCCAAGCACTGGCTGCGTTATCACCACAACCCAAAGGAGCGCGTATGTTTCAAGAACTAGAACTTGCGCATCCTTGGTGGCTTTTGTTGTTGCCAGTGCCGCTATTGGTGTATTGGCTGGCTCCGGCTTATCAAACCATTCAGCCTGCGCTGAAAGTGCCCTTTTTTCAAACCCTTGCTAAAGCGCTCAACCAACAGCCAAGTAAAGGCGCGCACCAGTTGCATGCGCGCGGTTGGCAAACCTCGATCCGTTTTATCGCCTGGGCATGCATCGTTGTAGCGTTGGCAAAACCACAAGTACTTGGGCCGCCGCAAGTGCGCGAAGAATTTGGCCGCGATGTGATGGTCGTGGTCGATTTATCCGGCTCAATGGCCGAGCCGGACTTTGTCGGCGTTGATGGAAAAAAAATCACTAGGCTCGCTGCGGTCAAACAAGTGCTGGCCGATTTTGCACAGCATCGCGATGGCGATAGGCTCGGGCTGATTTTGTTTGGCGATGCGGCGTTTGTACAAACGCCGTTTACCGCTGACCGCAGTGCGTGGCTCACTTTGCTCAATCAAACCGATGTGGCGATGGCGGGGCAAAGTACCCATCTTGGCGATGCGATAGGTCTTGCGATTAAAGTGTTTGACCGCGAATCACGTCTTAGCCAAACCGACAGCGCGCCGAAACAAAAAGTGGCGATTGTACTCACCGATGGTAACGATAACGGCAGCTTTGTTGAGCCGCTCGATGCCGCTAAAGTTGCCAAAGCCAAAGGCGTGCGCATTCACATGATTGCGATGGGCAACCCGCAGACTGTGGGTGAGCAAGCCCTTGATATGAACACCATTAACCAAGTGGCGAAACAATCGGGCGGACAGGCGTTTTCCGCGCTTAATCGTGATGAGCTGGTTGCGGCTTATGATGCCATTAACCAGCTTGAGCCCAAACTTTATCAGAGCACCAATTATCGACGCAAAATCTCGCTGCACCATTACTTGATAATGTTTGTGGTGGCGCTGCATTTGCTGGCTTTTGCGCTGGCGACCTTCACCAAAACGCGCTCGCCGCTTGAGCGTGAGGCAAAGCAACAAGGAGAGCAGGGTGTTTGATAGTGGCGCGTGGCAGCTGTTTTTCAGCCAATTTCATTTTTTACGTCCTTGGTGGCTCTTGGCATTTATTCCACTGGCGGTGATTTTCTATTTGCGTTGGCAGCAAGAGACCAAGTTGCAACTGGCGCAAAATCTTCCGGACCATCTGCGCAAAGCGTTAACGGTCGGTGAACAAGGCTGGAGTAAATTACTGCCGTTAAAACTGCTGACGATCATCATCAGTTTGGGCGTGCTGGTTTGCGCAGGGCCCAGTTGGCAGCGCGAAGCATCACCGTTTGGCGAAGATAAAGCGCCACTGGTGATCGTGCTGGATACCAGTGAGTCGATGCTGCAAACCGACTTAGCGCCAAGTCGCTTAGAGCGCGCCAAACAAAAGATTACCGATTTAGTCAATCTTCGCGATGGTGGACGCACTGCCTTGGTGGTGTATGCGGGCAGCGCCCATGTTGCCATGCCACTGACCAAAGACAAGCAAGTGTATCTGCCGTTTCTTAGCGCGATTGATCCAGATGTGATGCCGGTTAAAGGCAAACGTCCAGAGCAGGTGTTACCACTTCTTGAACCGCTGATTGAGAGCCAATCTGGCGCCAGTATTTTGCTGCTAACCGATGGCATGCCGCCGAACAGCATCGCTGCTTATCACGACTATTTTGCGGAGCACGATTATCAGCTGGTGATTTATGCGCTGGGTAATGTGGAGCGCAGCGCAGCCCAACCTTTGGATATGGCTTCATTAAATCAACTCGGCAGCGAGACAAATGGTCATGTGCTGCAAGTCTCGGTGGACGACAGCGATGTCAAAGCCATAAATCGTGCGATTGAACGCCATATGCAGCTTAGCGGCGAATCCGCCATGCCATGGGAAGATGGCGGTTATTATCTGCTGCTGCCCATCGCTTTCATTATGTTGCTGTGGTTTCGTAAAGGTTGGTTGGTGCAGTGGTGTTTGGTCGCATGTGTGTTGGCAGGCGCCGCGCCTTTGCAAGTTCTGGCCGAGCCAGTGCGTGCGAGTGCGCAAAGCGAAGCGGTTGAACAAGTGGCGACGATTTCAACCACCGACAAGCTCAAACAGTGGTGGATGGACTTATGGTTCACGCCCGATCAACAAGGTCAGCGGCTGTTTAATCAAAAACAGTATCTGCAGGCCGGACAGCATTATCAAGATTCGCTGCGCCGCGGCATTGCTTATTACTATGCCAGCGAATTTAAACTCGCCCATGCGGCGTTTTTACAAGATGGTACGCCGACGGGATTATATTATGCGGCCAACGCTCTAGCGCGTCAGCGCGAATACGTTGCTGCGCGTAATGTGCTGCAAGATTTGGCTGATCATCCTAATTTGAGCGCCAAGCTTAGCGCTGATGTGACTCATAACCTTAACGTGCTTCAAGGCTTAATTGATGAAGTCAATCAGCAAAGTCTTGATCAGCAAGGTGGGCTTGAGCAAGAAACCTCCATCGAGTTGGATGAAAATCAACCGCAAACCGGTGATGGTGCCGAGGAGCAAACCAGCCAAGAAAATATGCAAAAACAGCAGCTAAGCGCCGAACAGATTCTTGGTGATAAGGCGCTAGCCGACAAATGGCTGAAGCGGGTTGAAGCCAATCCAAAACAATTTTTGCAGGCTAAGTTTCAACTTCAACTACTCGATCAAGAGCAAGTTCATTCGGAGGCCCAATAATGTTGCGCTGTATGCTAGTGGTTGTGCTGATGCTTGGTGGCCTGGCCGCGCCTTGCTTGGCACAGAGCGATCAAGTCGTGGTGCGCGCCTGGATTGGCGATGAGCAAGACCCAAATAAAGTCTACAGCGTTAATCAGCAGGTTATGCTGTATGTCGATGTTGCGACTACGCGCTGGTTTACTGGCGGTACTCAGCTTAGCCATGTTGATGTGCCCAACCTGATTGCCAAGCAGCGCTCGACATTGGCGACCAATTCCACGCAAAACAAATCCGGGCAGACTTGGTCGCATCAGCGCTGGGAAATCAACCTTTATCCGCAAGCCACCGGTACCTTTGATATTCCACCTATCGCCGTTAAGGTTAAAGTGTCACTCGCAAACGGCAGTAATGCAGAGAAAACAATATACACGGCGCCGGTGAGTTTTCGTGCTCAGTTGCCTAGTGGCGCGCTGCCGAGCACAGACGCTACTGATAGCCAAGGCAGCGCCAATACTTGGCTCGCCGCGCCAAGCGTCAGCGCAGAGCAAGATTTTCAAACCTCTAGCGAAGCGCTGCATGTTGGCGACAGCGTGACGCGCACAGTGACGGTTGAAGCGCAAGATTCGTTGTCGATTTTAATTCCGACCCTGCTAACCCGCACCGAACATCAAGACCGCTACCAAAGTTACACTGCACCGCCAGTGCTCAGTGACAGTCAAAATCGCGGTGACTATTTGTCTAAGCGTGTTGAGCAAGTGACCTATGTGCTGCAGCGTGGTGGTGATGTAACCTTGCCCGACCTTAAGTTGACTTGGTGGAACACTAAGACACAAACGCTAGAACATATTACGCTGAGCGGTCAGACCTTTGCGGTTAAACACACGTTGACATCTTGGCTGCGCGCCTATGCGCCATGGCTAATTGCGCTTGCGGCGGTACTTGCTATCGCTATCGCCGCGTTGCTGGCAATCAAACGCTATTATCGCCATCGACCTTTGCCATTGGGTGTTCAGTTTCGCCGCGCGCTGAAAGCGCAGCAGTGGGGTAAAGCGCGCGTTATGCTTTACCAAAAAATGCGCCGTTTAACTGGAGAGACGACGCTGCGTGATTATCAAATACACAATGTATGTGATGGTGAATTGATATTGCCTGAGGATGGTAAACCCAACGCGTTTTTGGCATTGTGGAAGCAAATTACCGCGCGTAAATCGTCATGGGGAAGCTGGCAACAGCCACTGGGGATCGAGCAAAAGCTTGGCATCAGTGAACAGCAAGCGTTTTCCAAACGTGAACCTAAAAACGGCGCCTAAAGCGCCGTTTTATCCTATTTGTGAGTGCGATTGGCAATATTAGCCTAACTTAATCGGTTTTAAATTCGGCGACGGTATCGTCCATTTGTTTCGCTTGTTCTGATACGCGGTCAACTTCGCTCAGTACTTGCTGCGCCGAATGCATGTTGTCGGTTGAGATGGTGTTGAGTTCGGTAATCGAGTCGCTGACTTGATTCATCACCACGCCTTGCTCTTCAATCGCCGAGGCAATACGCTCAGAGTTGGCTTGAATACTCGACATATCTTCGATGATCTGTTGTAAGCTCGAGTCCAACTGATGCGAGGCTTCGAGGGTTTGTTGACCTTGCTCGGTGCACTGCGCAATATCTGAAACCACCGTTTCCATCTGTTTTTGAATCGCAGTGACCACTTTGGTGATATCTTCGGTCGATTGATGAGTACGGCTGGCGAGGGCGCGCACTTCATCGGCAACCACTGCAAAGCCGCGACCTTGTTCGCCGGCGCGAGCCGCTTCAATGGCCGCATTAAGCGCGAGTAAGTTAGTTTGCTCGGCAATGCCTTGGATGATGTTGACGGCGTTGCCAATTTTATCGACATGTTCGTTAAGTGAGGTGATCGAGTGTTGGCTCTCGCCCAAAATGGTCGACAGTTGGTCAATATTGGTCAATGTGGTTTCGACCACGCTGCGACCTTGTTTGGCGTTATGTGATGCTTGGTGAACGCCATCCACCGCAACTGAGGTACTTTCGGAAATCTCGCCAATGGTGTACACCATTTCTTGCACTGAGGTTGCCATAGTCGAGGTGTGATCCGCCTGAACATGGAACTGCTCAATCACTTGTTGCAACTCGCTATGCATACTAGCGGTGCTGGTGGTCAAATCATTGGATTTTGCTTGCGTAGTGCCAATCAAATGCTCAAATTTATCGAGTAAGTTATTGAAATATTGCGCAACCGCGGTGAGCTCATCTTTGCCTTTGAGCATAGCGCGTTTGCTGATGTTATTGGTGTCAGCGATTTGTTGAATGATGCTGAGCAGGCCAGAAATTTGGCCGTTGATCGAGCGGGAAATTTGGTAAATAAAGCCTAAAATCACGACCAAAATCAGTGCCAATACGCTGTTTTTAATCAAACTCAGCTGGTGCTGGGTCGTTTGCACGTGTTCATCAAGCACTTTAGCGAAGTCATCGAATTGCTGCTCAACGCGATGGGAAAGTTCGCGCGTATTGCCAAGTAGACCTTGGTTATATTCCAAACCGATTTCGACTTTTTTATCGATTAAGGCTTTAGCGCGACTTAATAGCGTCTGAGCATTCAGCCCACTTAATAATTCGGGCTTGTAGCTGCCAAGCTCAAGTGCATCGTCAAACTTATCGAGTGCGACTAAGGTTTCTGCGTTACTGCTGTCAGACTCTTCAAGCGCGCGCAGCGCCTTTTTGTAGTCGCCTGCTAGTTTATCGTCATTGCTTAAGCCGTGCTGGGTATAACCGGATACCAAAGCTTGAAAACTTTTTTGGTAGGCGAGCAGGTCGCTGTGGAGCTTATTTGTGGAAAGCAGTGCTTGATCTTTAAGCAGACTATTAAGTTGCGATTCCAAATCCAAAAACAACTTGGTATTGTCGTTAAAGGTGTTGAGATACTTAGTATCTTTACGAAGTAGAAAATCTTTTTCGTTACGGCGAAGATTTAAAAGGCGAATTTCGAGTTTTGCTACCACAAGGTTGGCTTGGTTTAGTTTTGCCGTGGTGTTGGCAAAGTGGTTGGTGGCAAGAAAAAATCCAGCTAGGCCCAGCACGGAGACAGCGCCCAATGAATAGAGTTTGCTCCTAATATTCATAAACTCACCCATAAATAAACTGTTAATGTATTTGTCAGTATAAATTCAGCCTAGTTAGATAGCTTGAGTTAAGCAACCTTATCAGAACAGACTGACACATGTTTAAGCGCCGCTAACGCAGAAGATTAAACTTTAGATTGGATAGTATGAAGCTTATGTTACTAAATTATGACAATTACGCCGGGTTGATATTTGATATGGACGGCACTCTGATCGACACCATGCCAGCTCATCTAGCCTCTTGGCAGCAAGCTGCTGAAAAATATAGTTTTCCATACGATAAAGCTTGGCTACATAGCCGTGGTGGTATGCCAAGTCGTAAAATTATCGAAGAGCTTAATCAGTTACATGGTTTGAATTTAGATGCCGAACAAGTGGCGCAATTTAAGATGCAAACCTTCGCTGAGCTGGAAGATACCGGTGAACTGATTGAATCGACGAACCAAGTGCTCAATCGTTATGTGGGCAAAAAGCCTATCGCGGTAGGCACAGGCAGTCAGCGTGTAAGTGCCATCATGCTGCTTAAAAACAACGGCATTTTGAAAAAGCTGGATGCAGTGGTGACGGCCAATGATGTGGAAAATCACAAGCCAAATCCGGATACGTTCTTGCTCGCTGCAGAGCAAATTCACGTTCCAGCGACGCAATGTTTGGTATTTGAAGATACGCATTTGGGAATGCAAGCTGCTCACGCCGCAGGGATGGATTGCGTGTTAGTCGATGGCGATAACTTGAGTTTTCATCCATGCCAACCCGTGAGCGAGCAATAAGACCGCTCACGGGTTTGGTTGGATTTGAAGGAATAGAAAAGAGCCGCGAATGCGGCTCTTTTTGGTATAGCGAGTTATTGGATTTCTATTAACTCAACATCAAAAATCAGCGTTGCAGCGGGTGGAATAGGGCCCGTGCCTTTTTTACCGTAAGCCAGATTACTTGGAATGAACAGGCGGAATTTGTCGCCCTCAACCATGTGAGTCAGGCCTTCTTGCCAGCCTTTGATCACTTGATTGACACCAAAGACAATCGGCTCTTTACGTTCAACCGAGCTATCAAACACCGTACCGTCGATCAACGTACCGTGGTAGTGAACTTTAACGCGATCTTTTAGGCTTGGATGAACTGTGCCAGTGCCTTTTTCAAGCACTTGATACTGCAAACCGCTAGGCAGAGTGACCACGCCGTCTTTCTCTCCGTTTTCCGCTAAGAAGGCTTGGCCTTTTGCAAAGTTTTCATCTGCGGCTTTACCTGTGCTCCAAGTGCGGTAAATGAAAAAGCCCGCAAGGACTAAAATGACTATCGGGAGAATAATTTTCGACATGGTTCCTATCCGTTGAATGTTGATTAATGTTTGTGTAACAAGTAGTTAATGGTTTCTGCTAGCTCTTTAATATCATCGTGCCCAGAGGTCAAAACCTGGTAACGACCCGCAACGATAAAGGTTGGTACCGCTTGAATCTGACCTTGTTCAGTGATCGCTTGAGCGATTTTTAAACGGCGACCCAAATCTTGTCTCTGCTTTTGGTCAAAGGCAGATGGCGATATTAAATTGTTGTCCGTAAACACTTTTTCAATCGCGGCTTGTTGCTGTTCTGGCGTCAAAGCGACGTTATCTTGAATCGCGGCAAACAGTGCGTCCATCAATTTTGCATCGGGTTTTTGACCGAGTTGCATCATTGCGCTGTAGTATACCATCGCTGCCGCTTTTGCACCTTCATTAAAGGTGACATGTACTTTGCCGACTTCTTGTTGCAGCGCCATTTCTAGCTCAGGTAAAACCGATTCCATTTTGCGGCAATGGCTGCAGGTAAGAGAGAAGATTTCTGCAACTGGTGCGATACGATAGGTGGCAAGGTTCGCCGGCAGAGTTGTAAATTGTTCGCCTTCTTTAGGCGTAAAGTCGTCGCTACAACCGAAAATCAATGCACAAGCACAAAAAGAGAGTAGCCAACGGGAGACGATATTTTTCATTATGATGTTCTGTATGTTTAAAAGAGCCCGCATTCTAGCGGTTGAAACGCAAAGGAAAAAGCAGGCGAACTGCAAATATTCGGTGAATTCTCAACTCGATTGATATCGACATTGATGTTGAACAGCAAAATACAATTTTGTGAGCGCGGCAAGCTAAAGAAATACGCGGCTTGTCCGATACAGTAACTGTCATATAAAAATGTTTACGGTGAGCCAATGAAGTCGCTAGTGTTTCCTTTGATGTTACTGCTGTCGGGCTGTGTCAGCCTGCCGCCAGAAATGAAATTGCTCGGTGAGCGCAATCTTTTGCACGTTGCGCCAAAAGATGAATACGCTTTGATGCATCCAGAGTGGGGCTATGCTCAAACGCCGCAAAAAGTGGCGGTTCGCGGTTTAACGCCGATGACGGCGAAAATCAGCAGCACCAAGCGTATGACTTCGCCAATGAAAACAGAAAATTACGACTCGCTGGAAAGCTTTTTGATGAACAACGGCATCGATTACGAAGTGCTACCGGGTAATCATGTGATGGTGAAAGTCAAAGATATGATCAAGTTCAACACTGGCTCGGCGCGTGTTTCTCCGGAATCAAAACGCTGGCTTGAACAAGTGGGTCACTACATTGCTAACCAGCCGGGCATTGATATCGTGATCAACGGCCACACCGACAACACGGGGACGCCGACTTATAATGACAAGCTATCTGAAATGCGCGCCGATGCAGTGAAAAATACCTTAATGAGCAGCTCGGTAATGCGCGATTCTATCTACACTCGCGGCTTTGGCGAATACGTGCCAGAATGCAGCAATCAAACTCGCATGGGTAAAGCATGCAACCGCCGCGTAGAAGTGATGTTTATCGTGTCTAATTAGGTTGGTTTTTTATATGACGGATTAGGGGAGGCCAGCGGGAGCTGGCCTTTTTGTATGTTGGTATTGTTTAGGGTTGTTACTCTCAACGCTACGTTAGCTTAACCAAACCTCGTTATTTCGATAGCTCAGCTACAGCTTGCCAAAAGTGAGTGTGAGTAAGCTGTTCAGTGTGCGTAATGTTTTCTGGGTTTTCATACCGCGCGATATTAGCTTAGCGCTAACTCTGACCTAAACAGCTCATAAATGTAGCTTGATTCACTCGCCAATTGGAAAGTTTCATTGATCACGCCGCCAGCCATATGAGGATGACCACCGCCGAACCCCACGCCGGAGTTATTAAGCACTCGTCTTACAATGTCTGCTACGTTATTTTGCTTACATTCAGAGCGAAGGGAGATAAAGGTTTTTTCTCTGTTTCTCGCACTGAGAATGACAATATCCAGCTCATCGACTGACAACAGGAAATCCCCCAATACACCTAGCATGTTCTTCGGACACCCTTCAGGTAAACTGGCAAATGCGCAATTTTTTTCTTTCCTCATGTTACTTAACATTGAGTCAAACAATTTAAGCTCTTGATATTCAATCTGATTCCGACAGATACGGTTAACCATGTCCATGTCGGCGCTGAGTTGCAATTGGAGGAGCGCTTTAATGTCTGCTGGGCTAACGGCTCGTGTGAAGTTTGCGGTATCGAAACTTAAGCCGACGAGCAGCGCGGCGGCGACTCGCTTTGGAATAGGCAGGTCAAAGTGATTGAAATACTCGACCATAATGGTTGCGGTAGAGCCATAGTGTGGGCGAATGTCTTGATAGGCGACAAAACTCGGCGCTTTCACTTGGTGATGGTCGATGACACCCACTTCAATCCCAGGAAGATCGGTAACATTCTTCTCACCAATACAGCCATCAACGACAATGATTTTGTCGCTTGGTTTAAGGCCAAGGAGATGAGATTTAGTAATGGGAATATCGAGCCAATCGATTAAATTGCGTAAAGAGACTCTGTCGATAAAGCCTTGATAAGTAATAAAAGGTGCGAATCCTTGTTTCTTGAGCAGGTAAGCTAAAGCAAATGCTGATCCTATCGCATCATGATCTGGGAAATCATGAGCCTGAACGATGATTCGAGAGCAGCCTGTTAAACTTGCTAATAATCGGTCAAACTTTTCTAATGACATTTTCGGTTGCCTCTCCGCTAGCTAGCCAACTCTGCGAGCGATAATTGTATATGTATTTGGTATGTATGAAACAAATTTAAGTAGTTAAATTTAAAGATGAATTAAATAACCTTGCAGACAATTTCGCAATGCCTAATCAAGCTTTACAGTAATAATGTTGATAGACTTCTCATTATAAAATTCTACCGTTCATTGGCGGTCAGTTTTGGTGAGGTGAGTTTGTATGATGCGCTAATACTTTTTCGATTTCTTTATGTTCTGCGAACGCGTACTAGTTCATTTTGTTGGTGAAAAGAAGCTAAACGCTTTTGGATACCGTTGGTGGTTTGACTCGTTTGCTTTGTAGATGCGTAATGAGTTAGCTGTTTTGTATGATGCGCCAAACGCCAATCGATCTCTTTATATTCTGCGAACGCGCACCAGTCACTCTTTGCTGGCACAAAGAGTAACCAGAAATGCCCTTTGTCCTTTGATGCTGTCCGGCACAGTTTTACGCGTTCCCGACGCGGAAAACCTAAAAATTCATCCCTGAATTTTTGCCTAATATATTGGCAATAACCCTGACTCTATAAAACGATTTTGCCCCGAAATGTGTTTAGGAGTTGGATGATTACTATTACTTTGAATAATTTTGCGACCGAACAAAATTTTACAACGGCTTGTTGCAGAATTAGATCAGTGGACTGTTAGGCAAATCACCTCTGCCCTTCCGAATCTACACCAATAGAGCTTTTGGAAGAAGCTAAAGATGGCTCTATTTAGCTCTACAGAGAAGTATAAACTTCTATGTTTCAAGAAAATAGCATTTCTATGTTACGATGTGCTTGTTAGTTAGGGACAATTACTAGGTTAGCGTGGAAGGTAATAAATGCTTAGTATCGATGAAGCTGAAACAAAGTTTGAAACAATCTATTCTGAAGTTATCAATAATCTTGGCTCTATCGCTAGCGAGGAAGACTCAAAAATTCAAATTATAAATAGAATTTTTACAGAGTGTTTAGGCTGGGGATTTAGTGATATTAAAGCTGAGACTAAACATGAAAATGGGTTCTCCGACTACATCTTTCGTGCATGTGATACCCCTCAATTTGTTGTTGAAGCGAAGAGAGTAGGAAGGCTAGATGTAGAAGTTGCTAAAAGAGATGCCATAAAATACCTCAAACTTAGCGGCTCTGCCCTCAAAAAATGTAATGATGGGATTGATCAAGCATTTAGTTATGCTTCTCCGAATGGCCTACCTCTTGCTGTTCTAACTGATGGTTTAATATGGGTTATTTTTAAAACACATATTCCTGGAGAGAATTATAAGAATAAACAAGGTATTGTTTTCCCGTCGCTTGAAGCAATAAAAAATGATTTTAGCTCATTTTTTGAATTATTATCAAGATCTAATGTCGAGAATAGGGTATTTAACTCAATATTTGATGATGTTCATCATAACAGGATATTGATAAGCCATAACCTAAAAGCTCCTATAGATGATACAGAAATAAAACTAACAAAAAGGTCAGATATTGCTTATGACCTAGAAAAGGTTTTTGCGAATTTCTTTGAGAGATTATCAGGAGATGATGACGATGACATGATGGTAGAATGTTTTGTGGAGTCTCATGAAAGCCGTATTGCTGATTACTCTCTAGAAAAAATAACCACCAGTGTATTAGGAAACCTCTCTCGTGAAAAAAACAATGTGGATGGAGAACTGTCTAGAATAATATCCAATACCATTGAATCAGAAAATATAGGTGAGTCAGAACAATCTATTTTCATTGTTGGGCCTACAGGTTCTGGTAAAACGACATTTTTAGAGCGATTTTTTAGTAAAACTCTTTCGAAAACGATTAGAGATAAGTGTATTGTTCTAAATGTTAACTGCTTAGATGCATCAGGTGATGAGCAGACAATCGTAAATTGGATGATAGAAAGACTGATTGTTCAATTAGAATCTCAATTATATGCTGATGGAATACCAACTTGGGATGACTTACGAGGCTTATACCATGGTCAATATCTTAGGAGAGTTAGAGGGGTAGATAAAGAACTATATGAAACAGATAAATCGGCATTTAAAATTAAGTTTGGTGAATTTTTAGAGAATGAAGTAGAAAAAGACAGGGAAGGTTATTTAAATAGAATTTTAAAAGATGTCTTGAACAATAGGCATATGCTGCCAATTATCGTCATAGATAATACAGATGAATTTTCTTTAGAATTTAAAACTAGAATATTCCAATTATCTAATTCGATAAAGAGAGAAATTAAACACTGTATGCTATTTTTCCCTGTTACGGATAAATCAGCCTGGATTTTTTCTAAAACTGATATATTTAGCATTCATCAATCTCGGTCTTTTTTCCTTCCAACTCCGTCGCCAAAAGAAGTTTTTAGAAAGAGAATCAACTACATAAATGGAAAGCTGTCTTCACCATCTTCAGAGGACGACAAGAAGCTCTACTTTTCTAAAAAAGGTATTGGTATATCGATTACAGATATTAATAGCTTTGCGAAAGTAATTGAAGATGTATTTGTCAATCATGATTATACATCTAAAACACTGGGTGAACTTACCAACTTTAATATACGAAGAACTCTCTTGCTATCTCAGAGGGTTATTACCTCACCGATCATAAGGATCGAAGATTTAATAAAATCTTATATTTCTGGAAATATGGTTACCACCAATTTCACTAAGTTTATAGAAGCATTGATTTTGGGGGATTACACCGTATATAAGCAAGGTGATGCTCCAGAAATATGTCCTATATTCTGTGTTTCTGGTGGTTATATTCAATCGCCATTATTGAAATTAAGAGTTCTATCATTGCTAAAAGCTACACAGCAAGGGAATAGGTCTATTGAAGACAAGCACTTAACAGTTCCTTCAATAATCAGCTATTTCGATACCATGGGTGTTCATGAAGCAACTATAGAGCATACATTAATAGAGCTTTTCGAATTGGGTTTAATTGAGCCATATGATTTATCGATGAGTAGCTTGTCTAATAATCAAAGATTTACAATATCTTATAAAGGTAGTTCCCATCTGCAATTGGCATCTAGAAACAGTGTATATTTCTACCAGATGGCGCTAACAACACCGATCGATTGCTCTGATACTTCTGAAAAAATTAGGTCTACTTATAAGGCTAATATTAGGTTTATTGAAAAAGTAAATAGAATTAAGAATATATTTTCAGACTACTTAATCAAAGAGGATATAAAGTATATATCTGAACCTAATCATTCAGAAAAGTATGAGCATCAAGTGTTGATGATAAAAAATATATCTGGTTTTGGCAGTCGAAAAGCTCCAGAAGATGAATTGGTATCGACTTTCGGTGATTACTATAAGAAAGGGACGATTTTACGAGGTGTAGATGCAGTGGTTGACGCATTTGATGTAAATGACAAGAGTGGTTTTGCGAATGTGGCAAATTATGAAGAAAGCGTCTATTTTAATCTAATGCAGTTAAAAAGCTTAGGTGTTGAATTTGTACATGATGGTGATATTTTAAGATGTGATATTGCCAGAGGAGATAATGGAATATATATAGAGAGAGTCCATTATGTTCTTGATAACAAAGAAGATAGAATTGTAGATGATTGCATTATAACCAAAGTCTTTTCTCATAGAGGATATGGGTTTTGTAAGTTTGGTTCTTCTGATCAGGACGCTTTCTTTCACAAAACAATATTTGATGAAACAACAAGAAAAATACTGTCTGAGGGGTTTAAATTTAGAGCAGAAATTATACCTGGGCAGAAAGGAGACTATCAGGTAAGAATGGTGATACCTGATATAAGCGCTAACTGAAAACATAATTAACAGCCTAGACAAGTAGCTAGAGTTAAGGATCTTCTAGTTTGTATTTGCGTTACTTTTCTTAATCTATAGTACCTGAGCTAGACTGTTTGCTCTAGCTCATTTCTGTCCAAAAACGCGTTAGCGAATAGCCCTAATAAATTAGGCAAAAATTCAGGACGAATTTTTAGGTTTTCCGCGTCGGGAACGCGTAAAACCGTGCCGGACAGCACCAGAGAACAAAAGGCATTTCTGGTTACTCTTTGTGCCA
>NZ_FNDD01000042.1 GCF_900100015.1 Vibrio xiamenensis
CGCTCAGGCACGTCAGTTTGAGCAAGCGATTGATACCTATGAACAAGTGTTAAAAAACGATCCCAATAACCAAGATGCCAAGCACAATTTGGACGTGGTCAAAAAAGCTCAGCAACAGCAACAGCAACAGCAACAGCAACAGCAACAGCAACAGCAACAGCAACAGCAACAGCAACAAAATCAAAACTCACAAGACCAAAAAAATCAGCAAAATCAGCAAAATCAGCAAAATCAGCAAAATCAGCAAAATCAGCAAAATCAGCAAAATCAGCAAAATCAGGGGCAGAATAAATCCGGCTCAAACCAAACGCAAAGCCAATCACAAGCGCAAAATTCTTCTCAGTCAAAAAGCAGCGCAGAGCCCCAAAACGCCCAAAATGCGGCGCAAAAACCATCGCCTCAGTCATCAGAGCAAAGCGATAAGCAGCGACAAGCAAAAGCGCAATCACGCTCTGACGAGCAACCAAAAAATGACTCGAAATATAGTGCCAGCGCTTCTACTCAAACTCAAAATGGGCAACCCGGCGATGATCAGCAACAGGCTCAACTTGGCCAAAGCAGCGAGCAAAAAACGCCGATCGATCCTGAGCTAAGAAAACTGGAACAAGTGGAAGCCGCGCGAGATCCCAGCCAACTTTTGCGCGCACAGATGATTTTGCAAGCCAAACAAAAAGACGCCCCTCTCGATACAGGTAAGAAGTGGTAACAATGAAAATGCATTCAATTCGAACCCTCCTATTTATTGTTCTCGCGGCGCTGGCGTACAGTCCGGCCAGCTATGCGCTGACGGTTCAAGCCAGCGTAAGCAAAAATAAAGTCGCCAAAAATGAAGTCTTTCAACTGCGGATTGTTACCGATAAACGTGTGAGCTCCGATGCCATCGACTTTAGTGTGCTGGATAACGACTTCTACCTTTCTCGGCCAAGCTTTGGCACGTCAATCAGTAGCATCAACGGCCAGCGCACCGTGCGCAGCGAATGGAATATTTCGCTGGCCAGCGACAAACTCGGCGTAGTAAAAATTCCGTCGTTTGAAATCGATGGCCAAAAGACTCAACCGATCGCGATTCAAGTGGTCAAAGCCAGTAATCAGATCAACACCCAAGACTTAGTTGAGCTGCAAGTCGACATCGACAACAAGACCCTTTACCCCAACGAATCGGCGATCTTAACCCTGCATTTGATTGTCAAATCCAGCCCGCGCCGTATGCGTAATCCGCGAATTTTCCCGCCTAAAGTGGACGATGGCATTGAACTCGAATCAATGCACAACGGCAAACAGTACGATACGGTCATCGACGGTGTATCGGCGTCGGTGGTGGAATATCAATTCCGCCTTACCGCCAACAAACCCGGCACTTATACACTGCAAGGTCCGTCGTTTAGCGGCAGCATTATCCAAGACGATCAAGCGACCGGTTCAACACGCATCATTCCGGTCAATATCGATGCGCAAAACTACACCATTACGGTTGAAGGAAAACCAAGCAACTACCATGGGCCGTGGATTCCAACCCCAAAACTGGATCTCAATCAGAGCTGGAAAGACAGCAACGGCAAGGCTATCGACGGCGCTAGCGTTTATCAAACCCATGTTGGTGAGTCGATATCTCGTGAGATCACACTTGATATTCAAGGGCTGGAACCAGAGCGTTTTCCTGAGATCAACATCGATTATCCAAGCTCGATTCGCGCCTATAAAGAGAAGCCGCAGTTTGAAACCCTTGATGACAACACGACCCGCATGACGGTTAAACAAGTGTTGATTCCACAAGTGACGGGCGATGTCAGCCTACCCGGCATCGATTTAGATTGGTGGAACAGCAATAAACGCGAGCAGCAAACCGCGCATTTAAACCCATTGAATTTGCAAGTTGGCGCGGCGACCAGCTTAAACGCCGCTCCGGTCGCGCCGTCAGTAGCAACGCCGGCACCACAAGTAAAAACCGTCACCGTGACAGACCCAGGTTACTGGCCTTATCTCACCGCGCTGTTTGCTGCGCTGTGGATCATCACCGGAATTTGGGCATTCAATGCGGGTCGTAAACGCCCTATTGCTAAAGAGGCCTCAGCCACCAAGCCGATAAGTTCGACATGGGATAACTTACTTAACGCTTGCCAACAAAGCGATGTAATTCAAATTCAACGCTATTGCCGCATGTGGCTGAGCGAACATCCGCAATTGGCGTCAAATTTAGTCGCTGAAATTGAGCAGCAACTGAGTCTCATGAACCAAAGTCAGTTCTCGTCGTCCGGTATTGAGTGGCGAAATCGTGATTTAATCGCGGCGCTAAAAAAAGCACACAAAACTCTCAATAAAGAGACGAAAAAACCGTCACAATTAGCCAAACTCTAGCTGGCTGTTGACATAGGTGCCGATGGTTAGTGCTAGATTTATTAGCAATGTGGATGTATCGGAGGGAGAGATTGTGTCTGCTGCACAAAGCCCGAAAACGGAAGAAACCTATGTAATTATCTATTTCGATGGTGCCGATATGGCAGCATTTGAAATTGAGGCGGAAACGCGTGAGCAAGCCGTCGAAGCGTTTAAACATACCGGACGCTCGGAAAAAGATGTCTTTTCGATTCGCCCTTAACGGCGCGGTTAAATTCAGTACATCTTTCGCTTGAATTGAGCATATAAAAAAACCACGTAGTCACGTGGTTTTTTTATCGCTATTGAATCGCTAAAACGATTCGCCTGAAACGCTCGCGCCCGATTACAGGTTTTCGCCGTAGATATCAAAATCAAAGTACTTCGCAGCAATTTTATCGTAAGTGCCGTTAGCACGAATGGCTTTGATGGCTTGGTTAAACTTGTCGGCCAGTGCTTTATCTTGCTTGCGCAGCGCCAGTGCCGTGCCCTCGCCAATATAAGTTTTGTCTGTCACCGCCTCGCCTTTAAATCCAAACGGCTTGCCTTCTGGCTTATCCAAAAATGCGAGAGACAGCTGATCAGCGTTACCAAATGTCGCGTCCAAACGGCCATTTTGCATATCTAAATACACTTCATCTTGGCCGCTGTAACGTTTGATTTGCGCCACGCCACCAAACATATCGGTAACGTAACGGTCATGAATCGTGCCTTGCTGTACCCCGATGGTTTTACCCGCTAAACCGGTTTTATCAATGCTGAAATCAGCCGTTTTACTGGTCACAAAACGCGCCGGCGTTTGGTAATACTTATCGGTAAACAACACCTTCTTTTTACGATCGTCAGTGATGCGCATCGATGCCATGATCACATCTGACTTACGTGCCATCAAAGATGGGATGAGTGCGTCCCAACCTTGCGACACCCAAGTACACTCAAGTTTGGCTTGTTTGCAAAGCGCGTCGGCAATTTCGATATCAAAACCAACCGGCGTTCCTTCTGCGTTTTTGTAGTTGAACGGTGGATAGGTGAAATCCGATGCAAGACGAACTTCTTTTGCCATTGCAGCACCGCAAAATAGACTGCTCAAAGCCAAACCAAGCACTAAGTTTTTCATACAATTCCCTTTTTATGAGTTAGACGTTATGGAGTAACGATTGAGCACATCAACCACTTCTTGCATGCTCTGCTGGCTACCAATGGTAATGCGCACACAATCGCGCAGCGCAGGTTCATGATGTTGGTTGCGCGTGACAATACCTTGGCTAAGTAAATAATCAAACACATTCGCACCTTGGCGTGTGTGGATGAGGACAAAATTGGTCGCGGATGGATATACCTTGTTCACAAAAGGCATACGCGAGACTTGGTCGATAAACCATTGCCGTGTTTGGATTAGCCTATCGGACGCTGCTCGCATCTGGCTAATGCCCTCTTTTGATAATGCTTCGAGCACCACTTTTGAGCTTGAGTCTGGCATCGGGTATGGCGGTATCAATTTCATCACAAAGTCCATCACCGATGGCGCAGCAATAATGAAACCGCAGCGTACTGACGCCAAACCAAACGCTTTGGATAAGGTGCGAATCACTATCAGATTAGGGTATTCACCCACCAAAGACGCCACGCTTTGCTGAAACTCAAACTCGATATAGGCCTCGTCTACCACCACCAACGTGTTGTGTTTGGTTGCTTCTAACACTTCGATGATGTCGCCCCGATCGAGCAGGTTACCGGTCGGATTATTCGGTGAGCATAAAAAGACCAAGTTCGCGTTTTGCGCAGCGTTGATGACGCCTTGGCAATCGAGCTTAAATTGCTCGCCAATCAGTGGCACTTTGATGGTTGCAATCGCTAACGCATCAGCGCAGAACTCATACATGGCGTACGTTGGCGTGCATACCACGATATTATCGCGACCTGGCTGACAAAAAGTGCGAATCAAAAGGTCAATCGCTTCATCCGCGCCACGCACAGCGAGCACTGGTGACGTCACTTGGCTATAGGCTTGATAAGCGCGCGCCACGTCATGAGGGAGAAAATCTGGATAGCGATGGTAATCACCCACATGGTCCCCATAGTGAATCGGGGTTTCAAGTTCATTGGCATTGAGCCACACTCGCCCAGTACCACCGATACGGCGTGCCGATTGGTAAGGTATTAATTTTTTTATAGCCTCAGGCGCTAGTTTTTCTGCAACGGAAGACATTCCCACCTCGAACCTGTGTTATGTAGTCGAACAATCTAAATAATTAGTCGAATAAAAGCATAAATAGTGATTTAAATTTCACTTTCATTACGTTGTGACTTATTCAAGCAAAAACTATTTGTAAACTGAATCGAAATAAACACATACTAGCCATGATAAAAATTCATAACTAAGCCGTAATATGACTCTGCCTTCAACCAAAACTTTGCAAGCCTTTCTCGCCACAGCTGAGCACTTGAGCTTCACCCGTGCTGCCGATGCACTGAACTTAACTCAAGGAGCGATCAGTCGTCAGATCATTGCGCTCGAAGAGTTAATCGGCGTAAAATTGTTTTATCGCCACGCGCGTGGCCTGACATTGACGCCGCAGGGTAGCCAATTTGTTACGCGCGCCGAAGACATCATTGCACGCCTTTATCATGCGATAAGCGAAGTGGCCGCAACGCCATCACGCATCAAACTCAACGCACCAAGCTGTGTCACCGCTTGGCTACTGCCACGATTAATGGCGTTTCAAGATGCCCACCCCGAAGCGGATGTCGAGTTAACTTCGACCATTAAACATCTTTCAGAACCTAACTTTGACGCCTTTGATGCGGTCATTATGTATGGCAAAACGCCAAAACAGCCCAGTTTGAACAGCCAGTTATTGTTTGAAGAGCGCCTGACCCCTTTGTGTCGCCCAGAGCTGTGGCAATCGGTGATTGGCGATTCCCCGGTTACCATGGCGCAAAGTTTGCCAAAATTTACTTGGCTGCATGCCAACCCAACCCAAAGCGATTGGCGACTGTGGCTTGAACATTGCGATCAACCACGCATGTGCAGCAAGAGCAATCAACATTTTTCTACCCTAGATCAAGCGATGAACGCGGCTCAACAAGGTTTTGGAATAGCCGTTGGCGACATTACCCTTGCCGCCCAAGATCTGCAGTTAAATCGCCTTATCATGCCATTTGATGATTCGGTGAGTTCTGGGCAAAGTTACTATTTCCTTTATCCAAGACAAAGCGATAACCCAATCTTGAACCTGCTGCAAAATTGGCTGACATCTGAAGGCTAAACGCTTCATTTTTAACGTATGATTAAAGGTTGTTAGCACGCGATGCGCTAAGCTCAACATGTTTACGCACGCTTTCATTCGACCTAGGACGTTATTTCATGCCAAGCCAACAGAAATTGTTAGAAGCTCCGATTCATCGCGCCTTACTTTCGTTGGCGGTGCCCATTGTCATTGGTCAGATTTTGCAATCGGCTTACCAATTAACCGACGCATTTTGGGTTGGCCGACTGGGTGCCCATCAGGTCGCTGCGGTATCGGTCAGTATGCCAGTCACCTTTTTAGTTATCGCACTTGGCTCTGGCCTTGCAATGGCGGGAGCGACACTATCAGCGCAGTACATGGGTGCCAAGCAGTATGAAAAGGTCAATCATGTTGCAGCGCAAACCATGTTGATGGTGCTATTCACGTCGATAGTTCTCGGTTTAACTGGTTATCTGCTTTCGCCCTATTTCCTCACCTTGCTCAGTGTCGAATCTGCGGTATATCAGGATGCGCTGCGCTTTATGCACGTATCGTTTATCGGCGTCGTATTTGTGTTCACCTTTGCAATGTTCCAAGCGATCATGCGCGGCATTGGCCAAGTAAAGGTGCCGCTTTACATCGTACTGGGCACTGTACTGGCCAACTTTCTGCTCGACCCACTGTTTATTTTTGGCTTTGGCCCCGTGCCCGCTTATGGGGTGATGGGCGCAGCCTTGTCGACTCTTGTAACACAAGGCCTAGCGGCAGTACTCGGCTTGGTGGTATTGGTCAAAGGCCGCCACGGCATTCATCTGCAAAGGCGCCACTTTAAACCCGATATGACTTATATTCGCCGCGCTTTTTTCCTCGGCGTTCCGGGCTCTGTTGAGCTATCGGCGCGCGCACTCGGGCTGATTATCATGTCTTTCCTGGTCGCCAGCTTTGGTACCGTCACTATCGCGTCCTACGGAGTTGGCTCAAATATTTTGCAAGTCGTGACCATTCCCGCCATGGGGCTATCGATGGCGGTGTCCACCCTGGTTGGCCAGAATCTTGGAGCGCGACAAATCGAGCGCGCTGAAAAAGTGACTTATATCGGCACTCTGTGGGGCTTTTTGGCGTTAACTCTGCTTGGCGTGCTCGCCTACTTTTTCGCTCCGAATATCGTTGGCTTCTTTATTCCAGACGACCCACAAGTTATCGAGCACGGCGGCGAATTTGTTCGTACCATGGCACTGACTTGGGGCTTCATCGGTGTGCAGTTGTGTGTGGTTTCGGCGTTTCGCGCCTCAGGTAATATGGTCAATACCATGGTGCTGTCACTGCTGTCACAATGGGTATTTCAATTCCCGCTTGCCTACGTGCTGTCTAAGCATACTGCGCTCGCCGAAGCGGGCATTTGGTATTCGTTTGCTGTTACCAATGTGCTGATAGCCATTGTGTCAGTGGCGTGGTTTGCCCGCGGGCGCTGGAAGGAAACTCGCCTTACCGAAGATGATCACAGTGTACTGCAAGTGACGGAAGAAGCGCTGATTGAAATTGACGAACACCGTTAATCGTCGAAATATCAATAAAATCTGTAGAGTGTGAGTTGTTTGCTTGAGTCCAAGCGTCACTCACCACATACTGCGTAAAGGTTTTTTATGTAGCTTGACGCCACATGCCGTCATAGAGGTAATAACATGGACGTGCTTAACGCATTACACCAACACCGCTCAATCCGTCAATACCATCCAGATGCAGTTGACTCAACACTACTTGAAGAAGTTCTTAGCGCCGGTATTCGCGCATCTTCCTCTGGCAACATGCAGTCGTATTCGATCGTCGTGACCCAAGACCCAGCCCTAAAACAGGCTCTATTTGAACCGCACATGGAACAAAACATGGTGGTTGATGCGCCTGTATTAGTGACGTTTTGCGCCGACTTTCGCCGCATGCGTAAATGGTTAAAGCTAAGTAATGCGCCGCAGAACTTTGATAACTTTATGAGTTTTATGATTGGCGCCATCGATGCCACCTTGGTATCGCAAAACGTCGCGCTCGCCGCCGAAGCAAAAGGGCTTGGTGTTTGCTATATGGGCTCAACCTTAGCCAATTGCGACCAAATCGGCGAGCTGCTCAAACTACCAGAAGGTGTCGTGCCTGTCGTGGGATTTTCACTGGGTTACCCGGCTGAAACACCAGAGCTTCGCGATCGCTTACCACTGGATGGCCTAGTGCACTATGAAACCTATCACGATCACAGCGATGAAGAGATCCGCGCTATGTACTCAGAGCGGGAACAAGCAGGCTGGGCTCGTTACATGTCTTACCCAAGTTTGAAAGCCATGATTGAGCAGTCGGATGTCGAAAACCTTGCGCAGATTTACACTAAGCTGAAATACACCAAAGAGTCGCATATCGAGTTTTCGCAAACCGTACTCGACTACCTTGAACGCCAAGGCTTTATGCATAATCAGTGATGTTAAACCAGCCAAAGCTTTAAGTTTGCAAACACAGATATAAGCTAAAGCATTGGCCGCTTATCCGCCCGCTGCTGCGCAGGTTAATGTTCAGCAGCGTTGCTATCACTTCGCCTCTGTTGGTTTTTCACCTACGGCCTATTTACGCTGCGAATTGCAGTAGCGGTCCCAATACGGCGTGTCCCCATAATAGTCACTTAGAAAATCGATAAAATGGCGTACTTTTGAAGCCAAAAACTCTCGATGACTATAGAGGGCGTACAAACCAAGCGATTCAATGGCAAACTTTTCTAATACTTGCAGTTCATTCGCCTCAATCGCAGCGCCGGTAAGAAAGGTCGGCTGAATCGCGTAGCCGCGTCCTTGAATCGCTAAATTCACTATCACATCGCCATTATTGCTGGAAAAATCGCTGTTGAAATCCTGACTCGACATCGACGAAGACCAATCCAGTAACAAGGTACGCAAATCCGAATAAGTAAAACGTAGATAATTGAGTTTACTCAAATCGGTTAAATCTTGCGGCTCTCCATGCCGACGCCAGTAGGCGTGTGAAGCGCACAGCACCAAGCGAATCGGTACGATTTTTTTGGCCACCAACGTCGAGCTTTTGAGGTGACCTATTCGCAGCGCAACATCGATACCTTCATCAAGCAGATCAACTTTACGGTCAGTGAGTAGCAATTCCACTTTCATCTCTGGATATTGGTCTTGAAAACGCGCAATGGGCTCTGACAAATGATGAATACCAAACGACATCGGCGCGCTAACACGCAGCGTACCTGAGACTTGAGTTTGCAAATTACTCAAATCATTTTCCATATCATCAATATCTTGCACTATCTGCTGGCAACGTTCGAAGTAGGCCTGCCCTGCTTCGGTCAAATGAACTCGGCGAGTGGTGCGATTAAGAAGCCGCACTTTAAGGCTCTCTTCAAGTTGACCGATATACTTACTGATGAGCTGCGGTGACATATCCAGGCGCCCCGCGGCTTTGGTAAAGCTGCCCTCAAGCACCACCGCATTAAATGCGCGCATGGCATTAAGTTTGTCCATAACCCTGAGCCTCAATGATTAACAACGTAATGTTGATAATTAAGCAATGAATAGCGGTTTTATCATAGATTCATTGAAAGGTATATTGAATACATCGCAATCGCCACCCATGTTAAAACCGTGGCCAATGAGTCGCCCAAAAGGCTAAGAGAGAAGTAAATGAGCAATCCAATCCGTATGCCAGCCCTGTTTTTGTCGCACGGGTCACCGATGATGGCGATAGAACACTCTTCAACCACAGAGTTTTTCAAACAGTTAGGCAAAGATTTACCAACGCCTAAGGCAATCGTGATTTTTTCTGCCCACTTTGACTACCGAGGCCCGACCTTTATTACCAGTGGTCATACTCTTGGCACCATTCACGATTTCTACGGTTTTCCTCAACCGCTATATGATATTCAATATCCAGCCAATGGCGCGCCGCAACTTGCAGAGCAGATTCAACAGATGTTGTCATCCGCCGGCATTGAAGCAGCAACGGTTGCGGACCAAGGGCTAGACCATGGTGCCTGGATTCCAATGTTGTACATGTTTCCAAACCATGACATCCCCATTGTGCAAGTGTCACTGAACAGCACCAAAGATGCCATTGCGCACTTTGAAATTGGTCGCTGGCTACGCCCACTGCGTGAGCAAGGTGTATTATTCGTTGGCTCTGGCGGTATTAGCCATAACTTGCGTGAAGTGTTTGCACCGAATGCCGACCCGTCACGAGTGGCGAAAGTGAACGCATTTACCGATTGGGTGGGTGAAGAAGTAAAAAATGGTCGTGTCGATGCGCTGCTTGATTACCAAGCCCAAGCACCACACGCGCTGTATAACCACCCGACACCAGAGCATTACTTACCGCTGCCAAGCATTCTCGGCACCACTTATGAGGATGAAAAAGGCCAGGTGATGCACCGAGCAATGGATCTGGAAATTTTGGCGCTGGACGCCTATGGCTATGGTGTTTAAATCGAGGCCATGGTGTTTAAATCAAGGCTATGGTGTTTAAAGCGAAATTCAGTCATTACCCAAATAGCGATGAGTGAAAAGCCAAATCGGTAACAAAGACAAAGGGACGAAATTTCGTCCCTTTTTACATTTGACTGAGAATCAAATTAAGCCGCCAAACAGTAATAAGTGACAACGTAATGAACAAATCTCAATGACCAGTCATTAAACACCCACCCACTGAACGCGACGTTAAATTACAACTTAAAGTAGCCCACCAGCTTATCAAGTTGCGACGATAAGCGTTGCAAGCTCGCGCTGGAGTCATTAAGTTGCCCTGCGATATCCGTGGTTTCCATTGTCAATTGGTTAATTTCTTCAACATTACGGTTGATGTCTTCAACCACACTTGACTGCTCTTCCGTAGCGGTTGCAACTTGAATATTTTGATCGCTGATTTGGTCAATATGACCATTGATTTGCTCAAGGGATTCGTTGGCTTTGTCGGCATATTCCACGACTAAGCCACTTTTCGTCCTACCTTTGCCCATCGCATCAACCGCACGTTTTGACTCCGCTTGAAGCTTATCAATAATTTGTTGAATCTCTTCGGTTGAATCGGCTGAGCGACTCGCCAGTGTACGCACTTCATCAGCAACCACCGCGAACCCGCGGCCTTGCTCGCCGGCACGCGCCGCTTCAATCGCCGCATTCAGCGCCAACAAGTTAGTTTGCTCCGAGATACTGCGAATGGTATCCAACGTTGAGCTAATCCCATCGATTTGACTGGCTAGTGATTCAACCACATTGGTCGATTTTTCCAATTCATCAGACAGTTCGGCAATTTGTACTCGTGCTTGACTCACCACCTCGCGCCCATCCGCCGAGCGGTGAGTCGCTTCACGGGCAACCTCTGCCGCATTCGCGGCATTCGATGCGATTTCACTCACTGTCGCGCCCAATTCATGGATGGCAGTGGCAACTTGCACGGTGCGATCGCGCTGCGAGGTACAATTGTCTTGCGTAAAGCGCGCGCGTTTGGCCACATCATCAGCCATGGTTGAAAGTTCACGAGAATTCGACGCCACTTCATTGATTGAACTGTGCACTTTCTCGATAAACTGGTTAAAGCTATTACCGATATCAGTCAGCTCATCTTTACCTTCTAATGTCACTCGCGTATCCAGAGCGAGCGTTTTTGCCGCCTCACTCATGGTTTCGCGCAAGAATGACACTCGACTACGTAGATTGCTGACAATAATCCACGAGGTAATAAACGATATCACCAGGCCAATGACGATGATCATGATTTGCCCATTGCGCCCATTGATATAGCTGTCAACACTGGATTCGTTTTGGCGCTCGGCTTGTTTTAGCAGTAGCTCCAAAAGGTCATTAGCGGCTTTACGCATCGTGCCATAGGTTTTAGCATATTGATCTCGATAGATGATCTGCGCTTTGGCTGTATCGCCTTGTTCAAAAGCGGTCAGCAGCGGGTTCAGGTCATTACTGACCATGGTTTCAAACTGGTTGAGTAGGTCTTTGGCTTTGGCTTTAAGGTCCGGGTTAACCTGAGCATCCACCGCATCCGTCATCGCTTGACGCATCTCAGGAATGTCTTCTGTACGAGCCTCTTTAACGCGCGTCAAGACCCCTTTTGCATCACGCAGCGGCGTTTCTTGTAGCAGCATCATGTCGATTCCAACTCGCATTCGCGGAATACGCGAAGCCGCTTCGGCCATTGCTCGCATAGGTGCTGCGGTATTAAGGTAGAGTTTTTCAGCTTGAGTTTGCATCACCGACATGGTTCTCAAACTATCAAGTCCAACAAAGATTAACGCGATGCAAGGAATAACAACCGCAATAACCAAGCGACTTTTCAACGTAAGTCTATTGATGAACATAAAGCATCCTTTAGTTTGTATTTCATACTGTAATTGGCAAACTTAAGTATAAGAGAGGATGCGAAAAAGGAAGGAAAATGTTTGTTGAGAGTGACTTGTGCCAAACAGAGCTTTTCACCTCGATGACACAACTCACATTGATTGCGGTTAAATAACAACCAACTTCATAAATCGAATAACCCGTATTTAGGGCGTAGAATACACGGGTAAAAGTGACCCCATTGCTAGAGTCACATCAATAAAATGAGTTAGACCAACTAACGATTAATCCAGTTAACAAGCTGATTTTGCAGCAAAACCAGCACTTCTCGCCGCGCACCAGAAAGCAACAAACTGCGCTGCCTGTTTGCAACTTCACACTGAGTACTGGCCCCGGCTGCAAAACTTATCGCCAACCCCTTTGGACTCGCCACTTGCTCGAGTGTTTGGTCGATAAACCGCTCTCGGCTGGTTTTCGCGACGCCTTCAAGGGCTTTGGTCTGCGCGTGCAGAATATCCCTTTGGCTGCGCATCTTTCCTAATCCAAACATTGCGGCTCCTTTTGATTAATTTGACTCTGGCCTGTGAGACTCATCATCGCTTGGAATCAACGCATCTAGCGTGCGAGTAAAATTCATCGCGCTTAACGTCCGATTTACCATGCTAAGTAACACAACCGCAGAAATCAGGGACACCAACGCGCCCACCGACAAAATCGCCATTAGGGAGAAACCATAGCTCCAAGCCACCGCAGCAACTGCTGCAATCAACATTAGCCATGTTGTCACGAGTAACACCGCGACAGCGCACATCAAAGCAACCAATTGGGCACTGGATGCAACCCAGATTTTTGCTTCAATAGCACCAAGGCCAACAAGGCGTTTGAACCATAATTTATGGGCTTTGGTCACTTGTTCAAACGTTATGGAACCTTGCGTTGACTGCTGCTCAGACTGCGAAATATTGTCACTCATGCTTTCTCCCAATCGTTAATACTTAAATCAGCATTAAATGCTTAAATCAGGCGCGTACCAAAACCGTGACGTCTATTTGCGTTTACTGCATAGCAAACCGGCAACCACAGCCCCAGCCAGAAATGCAATACCGACCGATTTAACCGGATTTTCTTTGGTGTAAGTGCCCACAGCGTTAGACACACGCTCAGATTGCGCCTTTGCTTTCTCAGAAATGACATGGGCTTGGTCACTAATTTGCTGCGCCACTTGGCGAATTTGTTCGTCACTACGTTCAGCTGCCGCCGCCGCGTTATCCACACCTTTGTGAGCCGCTTCAGCTGCTTGGTCAACTTTATCGTGTGCTTTATCTTGAGTAGACGTTTTTGTTGTTGTAGCCATAGTGAGTCTCCTTCTTATAAACTTACTTATGACTAAGCGATGACCGTGCCATGTTTATAACTAACTGAATTTAATCTATTTTATATAACAATCCGTCAACTACCAGTGACAGTATTGAAAACATCCTACAGGCGATGATGTAAAAATTTCATACTGACTTAACAGCTAATTACGACATGTGACCTAGAGGAATGAACACTGTGCCTGCTGCCAATCTTGTCGATAACGGCGGGGAGAAACACCAAAATATTTGGTAAAACGATGGGTAAAGTTATTGGCATCTCGGTAGCCAAGACGCGCAGCGATCATTTTCACCGACCACTCTTTGGTTTTGAGCAGATCGCTGGCCTTATTCATACGAAGTGCAATCACATACTCACGCGGCGTTTTGCCATAAAGCTTTTTACTGACTCGATTAAGTTGCTCTTCGCTAAGATAAGCGCGGCGTGCGATTTCGCTCACCGTCCAATCATGATGCAATTGAGACTCGACCAAATTAAACACACTCATCACTCTTAGTGGCGCCTCTCGCGCGGCAGAGTCGACGCCAGAAAGCAGTTTAACCACCTCGCTTAACATCAAGGTTCGAAAACTTTGTCGGCCATGAATATCTCCATGCAATAAGTTAAGCGCCGCATAAATCGACTCTGCGACATCTGATTCAATCACCACTTGCCCCATCGACGCGATCATTTGCCACTGAGCGCTGTCGCTCAATAAAATCCACGCCATCTTCCAATGTTGGGACTGAGGATGCAGTTCAAAGCGAAATGGCTGATGTGCGGGCAGTACCGTGATTGAATCCGGATTGATATCCAGGCACTGATTCGCCGTGGTTAAAAGCCCTCTTCCCCCGATTGACATCAGAAGCGTATGCTCCTCCGGGCCTTGACGTTCAACGCGATAACCCAGATTAAGGTCCGCAAGGCCAGCCATAAATATTTGCTGTTCAAAGAGCTCTGGAATCTCCGAGCGAGTCAGAAAACGCTCTTTACACTGCGGCGCTAAGAACACCTCATCATGCCAAACTCGTGTGGCGACTTTTGGCTCGATGACAGATTCGCACAGGTTTTTGTCAGTTTTAAACATTTAGCTCGCTCTTAGTTACAGGTAGAGTGCGTTTTTAAATTTGGCGTTTACCGCCCCATGAACTTGGATCTTTACGATGTCTCATGTTAGCCCGCTCATCAATACCAAATCGGTACTTTGGAATACCTTCAAACTCGGTTTTCCAGTTGCGATCCAAAGTGCCCTAGTCGCCATACTTGCGCTGGCGGATGTATTGATGGTCAGCAGCCATGGTCAAGCGGCCACCGCTGCGGTAGGTCTGGCATCGAAATGGCATTTTGTTGTCACTATGGTGATGGCCGGTATGGCCAACGCCAACGGTGTACTAGTTGCGCAATACTGGGGACGTAAAAACGCTGAGAAATCCAAGCAAGTTACCTACTTCTCTATTACTGCTGGTTTGATGATTCTCACGCCGATTGCAATTGCCTTAACCGGCGGCGCCAGTTTTATCATGCTGCTGCAAACCAGTGATCCCAGTGTGATTGACTTTGGGGTTGATTACTTGTGGTTTGCCGCGCCATCGCTATTGCTGACACATTTTATCATTGTTATTGAATCCAGTTTGCGATCGACCGGTGATAGCCTCACTCCACTTATCGTCGCCGCCATCACCATCGGCTGCAATATCAGCCTTAATTACGCTCTGATTGATGGTCACTTTGGCTTGCCTGCAATGGGAGTGGCCGGCGCGGCGCTTGCCACCAGCTTATCACGCTTGATTCAAGTACTCATTTACATTGTGTCGCTGAAACTGCGCAGCCATTGGCTGTATGTTACCCAAACCGTTAAAGCCGATAAGCGGCTCAAAACTTCCTATTTGCAACTCGCTGCGCCAACGGTGGCTGGCGCAGTGTTGTGGGCGACAGGAACGTTGATTTATCAAGTAATTTTCGGCCATATGGGCACGACGGAACTGGCGATATTCAGCACCATTGCCCCGTTTGAATCGCTATGCTATTCGGTTTTTATGGGCATTTCCGTCGCATGTTCGATCATCCTTGGTCAACATTTAGGGCGCAGCGAATTTGAACAAGCGCTACGCACTTCTCAACTGTTTATTCAACTGATCGTGGTGTTAGGGCTTGTGACCAGCCTTGTGCTGTATGTGGGCAAGAGCGAATTGGTCGCACTGCTGCGTTTAGATAAACAAGATACCGCGCTGATGGCGAGCCTGGCCTTAAACGTTACCTGTTTAGGTGTGTGCGTGAAAATGGTCAATATGGTGGTCATTAACGGAGTGTTACGGGCAGGGGGTGAAAACAACTACTGCTTGAAAATGGATTTCACCTCGACATGGGTGTTTGGCTTACCCCTGACAGCGATTGGCGCGGTGATCTTTTCGCTACCGTTTCACTTGGTGTACTTGTGTATGCTTGGCGAAGAAGTGGTCAAAGTATTACTGTGTTTTAGCCGTTATCGAAAAAATCTTTGGCTTAAAAACCTAACCATTAATTAGGGTTCAACACGGTTTTTGCACATATAACAGCGCACACCCATTAGATTGGCACTATAGATTAAGTTGACTTATTCTCGAGACTTGTGGCTTGAATTGAACGCGAGCCTGAATCAGCGAAATGAACATAGATACCAAATGGTTAGCTGACTTTCATGGCGATGTAACCGAATATATGCCAGCCTTCGTATGTATCGCGATAAGTGCATTTACTTTTAATGCAGGTAACGGCATCGCCGCGGCGATGCTAGTGTATGCGTTTCTAAAACTCGCCACCGGAAGAGGGAAAGAAGATCACTGGTCGGTTTATTTAATCGCCGCTGTCATGATTTACTATTTCTATATTTTATCGAATCACTAATATCACGATGTCATGATCGAAAAAGACGGCAAACGCCGTCTTTTTTGTTGCGAAAGGGCTTAACCACGCTCAAAAATCCACTACCACTTTGGTTTTGATGCGTTGCCTGTATACCTTAAGCAACTTATGCATCGCTACCAGTTGGGAGGATAAACGGTTGCGGCGAAAACGGAGAATCAATTTTGGAGCCCAAATCAATAAGTTAAGCCAAAATATATTGCGATTAAGCGCCTTGAGTTTGGGTGCATCGGCGGTTTGATGCCATTTGAGTAGTTCGCTTAACCGAGTTTGTTGGCTCACTTGTTCCATTCGATAAGAATCCAGCATAAACAGTAACATATCGCGAATTTTGAGTTTGGCGGAATCAGAAAAGCGCGCCTCTTCTAAATCGATAAACGTCACTCTGCCATCATCGTTAACCACAATATCTCTCATCGCTGGGCGACCGTGAATAAAGCTCGCCTGATGTAAACGCAACAACCCCGAAAATGCATCGATATACAAAATGTCTTGTGAATGGGCTTCTGCTTGGTGAATCGGAACACCGGAACTTTCAGTAATAAACGAAGAGCGCGATTTAAAAATCAGCTTGGGCACCGGAAGGTCCCGCTCTAACGCATACTCAAGCGCTGCTAACTCATGTAGAAAACGCTGCTTGGGCGGATAGGCACTGTATAAAGCTAAGTGACTAAAACGGCGACTGGTACGAAATAAGCGATTCAAAGCGACATTAAACCAATTACGTTTGTCTTCTCCACATTTCTTCAGCCACACACTACGTCCATCAGTTTCTATCTGATACACGTAGGAATTCTTAGAAGTGACTTGCATGATCAATATCCTTGGCGGCAGGAAAAAAATGAAAAAATTGTGAATATTAAAAAACATTATTTTAACACTTAAATAAGTGGGATCAGTGTCTCAAAATTAATTTCCATAAACGAAAATCACATTCAAACCGCAATGAATTTCGATAATGACAGCAACCCAAAATTACGCTGTTACGGTTATTTCCCGTTTTAGGTCAGAAAATGCTAGAATCGCCGCCATTCGACGCACTTAGTTTTCCAACCGATGATGTTAGGCATACATACGGCTTGGTTCTAAGTCGGCTATACATGATTTAAAGGTTATATTTCAGATGGTTAACAACTCAATTCAATGGTTTCCTGGTCACATGCATAAAGCACGTAAAGAGATCGAAGAAGCCATTCCTCAAGTTGACGTCATTATCGAAGTGCTGGACGCTCGAATTCCATTTAGCAGCGAAAACCCAATGATTGCTCAGCTCAAGGGCGAAAAACCGGTTGTAAAAGTGTTAAACAAGCGCGACTTGGCCGATCCTGAATTGACCCAGCTTTGGATTGAGCATTTCGAAAAAGAGCACAATGTTAAAGCCATCGCGATCACTACTTCACAACCGCAAGAAGTGCAGCAAATACTTGAACAGTGCCGAAAATTAGCGCCGCATCGTGAAGAAATCGGTAAAAACATTCGCACCATGATCATGGGCATTCCTAATGTTGGAAAATCGACGATTATCAATACATTAGCTGGACGAACCATTGCGGTAACCGGTAACCAACCTGCCGTTACCCGTCGTCAGCAGCGTATCAATCTGCAAAACGGAATTGTTCTGTCTGACACTCCTGGGATTTTGTGGCCAAAAGTTGAGAACCCACATAGCGGATTTCGCTTAGCCGCAACTGGCGCGGTCAAAGACACGGCGATGGAATACGATGAAGTCGCTTTTTACACCGTTGAATACTTAGCCAGCGCTTACCCAGAACGACTGAAAGAGCGCTATCAGCTTGACCAACTTCCAGAGAGCGATATTGAAATCATGGAAGAGATAGGCCGTCGCCGCGGCGCCCTACGTGCAGGCGGCCGTGTCGATTTACATAAAGTATCAGAAATTCTGCTCCACGAATTGCGTGCAGGTACTCTTGGTCAATTAACGTTAGAATTGCCGGAAATGATTACCCAAGAATTGGTTGAAGTGGAAATCGAAGAAGCGCGTAAAGCAGAAGAAAAAGCCAAGCGTAAAGAAGAGCGTCGTAAACGTTATTTAAGAAATAAACGCTAAGCGCATGAATCTCTATAACAATAACGGCGAACCTAGGTTCGCCGTTATTGTGTTCGAACTACTTAATGCCACACAACTTCAGCAAAATACCTTCAAGCTGCTCCCAAGGCATCAAACACACATCGATAACCTCGATTCGCGACTCAAAGCCTTCCAAACTCATCTCATTTACCGACACCACTCCGTTGGCCAAATTAAACGCATAACAACCTCGGCTGGTATTCATTACCGCTTTAACACGTTCTGCTGTTAATGCACTTAACATGTCAAACAGTTGGTCAAAGTCGAATTGATATTCGGCACCAAACAGCCAACCGCAGCTGTAATAGCCTTGCCCTTTATTTTCTTTGCGGACAAAAGCTTCTCCGGGCGGCAACTGAAACTGTGGTTCCATGTTAGCGTGATGATGATAGTGCTCTTCGATGTTTTGCGTGTTCTCAAACAAACGCTGGGTATCCAAAAGCTCAACAGGCACTTGCCCTTGTTGTACTAACTTTGTAAACACTTTAGCGGGCTTTTGATCCGTCACCCAACTGTTGAAACAATCAATATCCTGAACCTTGCACGCATCCACTTTGTTGCCAATAACAACGTCGGCACAAGCTAATTGGTCACAGAAATTCGCATTAGAGGTGTATTTTTCATCACCAAGATTGCGCGGGTCCACCAATGCAATGGTTGCTTTCAGGTCTACATAGTCTTGGTACTGAGATGAGGTCAGCGTCGCCATGACCTGCTTTGGATGACCAAGCCCTGTCGGCTCGATGAGTAAGCGATCTGGGTTTTGACGCAAAAGCGCTGTAATGCCAACAGACATAGGCACACCTGCAGCGCAACACATGCATCCACCTGGAACCTCTTTAATCACTGCGCCCTGCTCGGAAAGAATGGCACCATCGATCCCAATCTCACCGAACTCATTCACTAACACAGCCCATTTTTCATTAGCAGGTTTGGTTTTGAGTAAATGCAAAATTGCGGTGGTTTTTCCCGACCCAAGAAAGCCAGTAATGATATTTGTCGGTACACGGGATGACATAAAAGCGCTCCAAGCGAATAAATTTTGTTGAGTATATCACTCTTTTTAAACGACAAAAGGCGCATCAATCGATGCGCCTCAATCCCTCGTTACTCAATCGTGAGTTTGCGAATCAGGAAGACTCTAGCTGCTTCCTAAACTAAAAACGAGGCAGTGGAAATGCCATTTTGAATCCATCCAAATTGTAGGTAAGGCGCTTGATATCCTCCATGCGGGTCAGTTCAGATTGCCTTACACATAAACTATGGCGCATAATCGCGTTTATGCAAGTACAGAGTGTGATCTCGATTACAATTCATCGCTATATTTGCAACTCAATATTTCATTCTTGTCGCTATAGTTAGCCGGGCAGCCGAGTATAATTTGTAGCACACCCACTCACCTATTGTATGATACGAGGCCACTTTCATAATGACAAAGAGAGAGAAAATAAAGCGATCTTTACTTGCACACGTTCCCAAAGATACGATCAATCAATTTCTCTCTAAAGACCGAACTCCTATTTCGGTGTTATTTATGTCGTTAATGGTCGGCATTTTTTCTGGCCTGGTCGGCACCTATTTCGAAGTCGCTGTACACTTTGTTTCTGAAACTCGCACCGAATGGCTCAAGAGCGAAATTGGCTCCTCACTGCCATTATGGCTAGCGGCATTTATCATTAGTGCCGCACTTGCGTTTATCGGTTACTTTCTGGTTCACCGTTTTTGCCCAGAAGCCGCAGGCTCTGGTATTCCTGAAATTGAAGGGGCGATGGATGGTATGCGTCCCGTTCGTTGGTGGCGAGTATTACCGGTAAAATTTCTCGGTGGTATGGGCGCACTCGGCTCCGGGATGGTGCTTGGACGTGAAGGCCCGACAGTACAAATGGGTGGTGCCATTGGTCGCATGGTGACCGATATCTTTCGCGTAAAAAACGAAGACACTCGTCACTCTTTATTAGCATCAGGCGCAGCAGGCGGTTTGGCGGCGGCGTTTAACGCACCACTCGCAGGTATCATGTTTGTGGTTGAAGAGATGCGCCCGCAGTTTCGCTACTCACTGATCTCAATACGGGCAGTCATTATTTCATCCATGTCTGCGTGTATTGTCTTTCGCATGGTGCGTGGCCAAGATGCGGTAATCACGATGCCGCAATATCAAGCGCCCGAAATCGCGTCACTGTGGCTGTTTCTTGCTCTGGGTGTTCTGTTCGGCGTATTAGGCGTGGTCTTCAACCGTTTGGTGACCATCTCTCAAGACTTGTTCACCCGTATCCATAAAAACGACCGCAAACGCTACCTTATCACCGGCACCATGATTGGCGGCATGTTTGGTATCACGCTTTTGTATATGCCTGAACTCACTGGCGGCGGTATCTGGTTAATCCCTAACATCACTAACGGCGACTATGGCGCAGGTTTTCTACTCCTGCTCTTTGTTGGTCGAGTGTTTACCACCATGATGTGTTTTGGGTCGGGTGCACCTGGCGGCATTTTTGCTCCAATGCTAGCGCTCGGCACTCTGTTTGGTTATGCCTTTGGTGTCACTGTAAAAGGCATCTATCCTGAGCTTGATATCGACCCTGGCATGTTTGCCATTGCCGGTATGGGCGCCCTATTTGCCGCAACGGTGCGAGCGCCGATTACAGGCATTTTATTGGTTATTGAAATGACCAATAATTACTATTTGATTCTCCCACTTATCGCAACCAGCTTAGGCGCGGTGGTTGTCGCGCACATGTTTGGCGGCCAACCTATCTACAGCCAATTACTACATAGAACTTTGAAAAATGAGAAGTTAAGACAGCGCGACCTCCCAAAGGACGCACATTCATAATTGCCAGCTAACGCTTCCGGTTGATATTATTTACACAATTAATACTCTCAGACCAATATCGTCCTGAAAGTTGTAAAATATCACTTAGGAAACCACTTTTTGAACTGGAAGCGTTTCACTCAATTCTCTTCTATACCATCATCACAGGCATCGCTTGCTCTCGCTATTATCGCCTTAGGCCATGCTTGGTCTCTCTATATCCCGCAAATAGGCGAGTTAATCCGTCCATATTTTGCTGGTTTTGGCGCCTTAATGCTGCTTCCCGTACTTATTAAGTATTTTTCAAGTTTTCGTTTGTTCGTCGCCGATATTCAACATCCACTTACTGGTAGTTTGATGGCCCCTATGACTATGGCGCTGCTGGTACTGTGCGACTATCTGGCGATGATTTCCCCTTTTATCGCCTACCCATTGTGGTTTGGCGCACTACTGCTGCACATCGTGATGATGGTGATGTTTTTCTTTTATCAATTGGCACACTTCAAAATGTCGAACATCTTGCCAAGCTGGTTTCTCTACCCTGTCGGGCTCATCAGTAGTTCTCTTGCCGGTAGCCAATTCGGTCACACAGTTTTCTCCGCCACCTTAGTTAAAATCTGTGTCGCGATATATTTCTTTATGTTACCTGTGGTGCTGTATCGTCTGGTGTTTGAAGGTATGGTACCTAAGCGAGCCCGTCCTACCCTCGCCATCATGGCCGCACCGATTAACCTGACGCTATCCGCCTATTTAGTTAACTATAAGCAGCCTGACCCTATTCTCACCGGCGCATTGGCAGGAATAGCCATTACCATGACCTTGTTGGTGTATCTCTGCTATTTTCGATTACTGAGGCTTAAATTTCAGCCTTCAGTCGCTGCAGTGACCTTTCCTTCGGTGATCAGTGCGCTTGCAATGCATCGCCTGACGACTTTTTTCGGCCAATATTATCCTCATTGGCATTGGCTGCATCATTTTGGCTGGTTTGAATTATCGGTGGCGACAGGGTTAGTGATCTGGGTCGTTATAGGCTATATAAAAATGTATTGGCCTGAACTTTTTAACAGAAAATAAAATTTTAAATACGCCATACTTTAACAAAAGATATACCCCCCTAGGGGTAATGAAAAACAAGAATAATAAATATAGACACTATTTTTGTTTGTTATGGTACGCAAAATAATAATAATTGCACCTCGTAATTATATTAAAATTAACTCATATATCTATTTGTCAGCTGACTATCAGGTTTACAAATAAAAAAAGGATATATGAGTTATGAATACCGTCACTAATTTCCCAGTCTTACCCGATTTTATCCAAACCAAAATTGATTTTTACTTAGAAGATTTATTTCAATCTACTGATGATGGGCGACATTTAGTTGTAGGAAAAAAACCATCTGCCAATGATATAGTGCTACAAAGTAATGATTATTTAGATTTATCTAATCATCCAGAAATAGTGCAATGTCACGCAGCTGCTCTATTAAAAAACCAGAACACACCGTTTATGTCTGGCGTATTTCTACAGAATGATGGCGTAAAACCTGCGGTAGAAACCGAACTGGCGCAGTTTACTGGCTTTACCTCGTGTCTATTGTCACAATCTGGATGGGCAGCAAACACGGCATTATTGCAAACAATTTGTGATAGCCAAACTAATGTTTATATAGATTTCTTTGCTCATATGTCGCTTTGGGAGGGGGCTCGCATTGCAGGCGCGAATATTCACCCCTTTATGCATAACAACGTACGCCATCTTAAAAAATTGGTGAAACGTAATGGTCCTGGACTGGTTATTGTAGATTCCATTTACAGTACGATAGGTACCATCGCACCTCTAGAAGAAATTGTGCATGTTGCACGTGAAAATGGCTGTGCAACACTTGTTGATGAATCTCACTCTTTGGGTACTCACGGTCAAAATGGAGCAGGACTAATAAACGAACTTGGATTAACAAAACAAGTGGACTTTATGACAGCAAGCTTGGCAAAAACGTTTGCTTATCGTGCAGGAGCTATTTGGTGTAACAATTTGGCCAATGAATGTATTCCGTTTGTTGCTTACCCTGCTATATTTAGTTCGGCTATGCTTCCTTATGAAAACGATCGAATTTCAAAAACATTGGAAGTGATTAAAAAATCTGATGTATCACGTACAAGACTAAATTCTTCAGCAAAATATCTTGCAGAAGAATTAAGAAAAATAGGCTTCAGTATACGTAGTGAATCACAAATTGTTTCTCTTGAAACTGGAGATGAAAAAAACACCGAGAAAGTACGTCAATACTTAGAATCCAATGGTATTTTTGGTGCTATATTTTGCCGTCCAGCAACAACACCGAATAAAAACATCATGCGGTTTTCATTAAATAGTTCTATAACTCAAGTAGAATTAGACCGAATTATTGAAGTTTGCAAAAAAGCATATTCTGAGCCTAATATCTACTTTGTATAGTTTTGGTCAATCGTCGCTCTTTGTGAGCGATGATTGTTAAATCCAATCTGATATTTTATCCAGCATAAGCTCGGTATCAGACGGCTTTACAATATAATCATTCATTCCAGACAAGCGTATTTTATCGATGGTTTCATCGCGAGAATCGCCTGTATGCGCCAAAATAGGCACCGTTGAATAACCATTGGATGAATTGCGAATCAATGAAGCCGTTTTGATACCATCTAATAGAGGCATTTCAAGGTCCATAATGATCAAATCAACCGACTGCATACTAAGCTTATCCAGCACATCTTGCCCATCGGAGGCCTGAACAATTTGATAGCCCTGTTTTTCAAGCAAAATGGAGGTATAAGCTCGCAAAGAGTGATTATCATCAGCAATCATTATTGTTTTACCCAACTTCGCCTCTTTTCTTGGCAGAAGATTACGATTACTCGACGGGTTTTCAAAGAACAGTTCATCCAGTACCGCCTTGGCATCCATAACTAAACGCGTACGCTCAACAGGATAGATAGTAAGATGACGTTCAATATCTGTATGGTAGCTCTGGTTACGATCGTAAAGGAAAACGATTCGAGCTTCTGTAAAGTGCAGCTTATTAAGCAATGCCTTAAATTGGGTTGGCTTATCAACCATGGCTTGCAGATCAAGCAAGATAAGTGAAAACTCAAACTGATACTCTTCTCGCTTTAATGCTTGGTCAAATTCACAAACATTAAGGTGGAAGCCTTGATAAAAGGCCTGTTCACTGAGAAAGCGACCAAACACCGACGTTTCACCCACAAACAGCACTGAGCGGGATTTCATAAGCTCAAGTTTAATATTATCAGTAACTCGAGATTCGTATTTAGGGAATGACAAAGTAAATTCCGTCCATTGACCTATGACCGAACGACAACTGATGTTGCCGCCAAATGCATTCATTACCTTTTTACAAAACGGCAAACCGAGACCATAAGAGCCATTTTTGCCAAAGGTATAGAAGTCCTTAAAGATGTTTTCCAAAATGTCTGGCTCGATACCAATACCATTATCTCGAAACTTAATCACGTTTTGATTGTTGGTCGAGCGGATTTGGACATCGATTTTAAAATCATTGGAATTACGATAATAAAACGCGTTTTTTAATAAGTTGTATAGCGCGTATTTAAGCAAGGTATCGCTGCCCAAAAACTCAAAATTTTGCTCAACATGTAAGAACACCGACTCGCGGTCGAGAGCCCGTTTATAAGAAAAGCTTTTTAGCGTCTTTTCGACGACGGCTTGTACATCGTGGCGTTTAAACGTTGCTGGAGAAACACGGTTTTCATCAATTGAGGTTAACAAAAGATCAATGGTTTCATTTCCTGAACGGATCACTTCATCAGCGTCCACCAACACTTCACGGGCCAGAGACAACTCACTGTCAGAGATTGAATAAAAATCGCGCTTCATATCTTTATTTTTCGGCAAAATCGAATCTAGAACTTCCAATGACGATTTCAACGCACTTAAAGGGTTGCGCATTTCATGTGCGATCCCAGCACCAAATGATTTAGCAATTGACGCTTTGGTTTCGTGGGACACTTGGTTGCGAAAATAAGCAAGGTTGCCAAAAATATAAGTGAACAGAAAAATAGGAATATAGGGCCACACTACCTGTGAAGCAGCCAACTCAAAGTCAACACCGTACACGAGCAAGAAAGCTAATGAAATAAATATCGCTGCGTGAAGAACCATCACTCGAGTTTGATGAACAAGTAAGATATGTAGAAAAATGGAGGCCATAAACGACATAGCCCAAACCGTCGTCCAACCATTTTTGAACATCATGTAAGAGAAAAAAAACGGTAAACATATTCCAATAGACACTAAGTAATATACTGGGATATGAGGCTTCAAGTATTTTGGGGCAAAGTTGCGAAACGCAACACCACCGAGGAGTATGGCGCATAAAATACGTAGTGGTGCATTTTCATACGGCTGAGGAAAAATAAATTTCCAAACAATATAATACGTCGGGAAACCAACTAATCCCAACCATCCTACTAAGGTAAGATTCGGTTCTGCATATTGATAAACCTTTCTTACTGTTTCCATTTAACTTCCTACAAACCTTGGTGCCATCCACTAGCCAAGCATTTTATAATTTTTTCAGGCAGCGCGCACATCTTAGTGATCACGAATAAAGGTCGAAAATGTTATTTATTTAGTGCATTAACGAGATTGAGCTGCCTTTTCGACTGGTTGTCACATCGACTCGCAGCGCCATTTGCTCTTTCATTTCGGATACGTGAGAAATCACGCCAATGGTTCTTCCTCCTTGCTGCAAATCGATAAGAGTTTGTACTGCCAGATCGAGCGACTCTGGGTCTAAACTGCCAAAACCTTCATCAATGAACAAGGTATCTAATCGAATTCCACCACTGTACGATTGCACTACATCCGACAATCCTAATGCAAGCGCAAGCGCCGCCATAAAAGACTCTCCGCCTGATAAGGTCGCCACATCACGCCATTTTCCGGTGTAACCATCTTCCACCATGAGGTCTAGTCCCGACCCTGCATTTCCCTTTGCTTTATCTTCTTTGCGACGTAATTCATAACGCCCTTTAGTCATCAATCGCAGCCGACTAGACGCTTGGATCAACACATCATCGAGCAAAACACCAAGCACAAAACGGTGTAAACTGACCTTAGAACCGGTGCGTCCGTTTGCCACATCACTGAGCGTACCGACCACTTGATACTGCTTTTGTAACGCTTCATTCTGCTTGTGTAAATGCTCTAATTTTTGTTCAACTTTGTGATATGCATCAAGTTTAGACTGGTACTGAGATTGATGTTGTTGGGCTTGTTGGTAAGCGGTATTTGCGCTATCGACGGCTAGTTGTAATTTTTCAAGCTCAGGAGCAGTTTGCGAACCGAGCTCTTTTTTTAGCGTATCAAGAACGGCCACAATTGCGGTATGCTTATCATGGTATTCACGAATACTGACTTCCAACGCCTCAAGCTGAGCGGGTTCAAGCTTGGCATCCAGGTAATCAGCTTCATTGGCAAACTCACTACCCGCAAGCGCTTCAAGCCATTGAAATTCAAGCTTTTCCACTTGTTCTCGGCTTTGTTTATGGTACTGCTCGCGACTCTCTAGCGCTGTCTGAGCAGCCACCCATTGCTGCTGCTGAACGTTGAGATTGTTTTGCGCCTGCGCGGCGCGCGCAGTAATGTCAGAAATCTGCTTTGCGAGCGTAACTTGCTGCAATTTGACTTGTTCAATGCTTGTTGGCTCGTTTGGCAATTCAGCCTGCAAACTTTCTAGAATATTTTGCGTCTTAGTCGCCTTGCTGGTCGCCAGCATAAGTTCATTTTGCAGCGCTTCACATTGAGTCTGAGTCTTGGCACTCTGCTGCTGCATTTGCTCTAGCGCCTTGAAAAGCGCCTCAGGCTGCATCGACTCAAGCTGGTTGATTTGGCGCTTGAGCTCGACGAGCTCTTTTTGCAGCTCTTCAAGGGACTGCTGCTCAGCATCTCCGAGTTGATGACGCCAACCTGCCACCGCTTGCTCCACTTTCGCAAGCTGCAATTTGGCTTGATTACGCTGCTCGGTAACGAGCTCAAGCTGCTTTTGCATACTTTGCTGCGTAGCGCGCGCCTCATCGACTTGCGCTTTGGAGACCTCTTCAACACTAAATTGAGCCGGTGCCGGATGATCCATGCTGCCACATACCGGACATGGCACATCTTCCTGCAAGGTTTTAGCCAGTTGCGCGGCTTGCGAGCTATGCCATAGGTATTCTAATTTGTCTGCAGCTTGCTTTGCTTGTTCCACTTGGCGTTGAGCGTTATCGAACTCCACTTGCGCAGTCTCATCTTGCACCTGATAGTGAGCAAGTGCGACCAAGGTTTGATTGAGCTCTTGATACGCATGCACTTGTTTTTCAAGGCTGATTTGTTGCTGCTGTTTAAGCGGCAATTGCGCGGTTTGGGTTTTAGCTTCATCAAGCTGTTTTTGTTGATGGTCAATTTGCTTGGCTAAGCCCTCTAGCTCAGCATGACTGCGATCATATTGTGTCTGTGCAAGTTTCAACGCCTCAAGTTCGCCATTGAGCTGTTGATTGAGACGCTGTTGCTCAAGCAGGGTTTTCTCAAGCTGTTCCAGTTGATACGCCTGCTGATTGAGGGTTGGTAACTGCTGCGTTTCAGATTCGGCGTTCGCTGCACGCTGCTTGGCTTGCTCTAAACTCTGCTTCTGCTCAAGGACATGCTGTTTGGCTTCCGTGATCGCGGAATTAGCTTGCACCGCGAGTCGCTGCGCTTGCTTCCATTCACTGTAAGGCACATTGATGGTCGCTGCCTTATTAGCCAGCGCACGTTTACGCTCTTGAACGTCGATATTGGCGCGCGTTGCCAACAAGAAATCAAGCTGCTGCTCTGTGCGGCGCAGCTCAGTAAATTTGTTTTGCAGATTTTGCGCCGCTTTATACTGCTCATTGGCAAGTTCAAGCTGTTTAAGTGCCTGATCACTCGCCGATTTAGCCGCCGTCAATTCTGGTTTTATCGCTTCAATTTGCTCTTGAAGCGCGGATTCCGAATCTACATCGGTCGTGCTGAGCGCGCCCATAATCTGCTGATCAAATTCCTCTTTTGCACGGCGAATACCCGCGGCTTGATCAAATAGGGCTCGTTCAATCGCTGTGTAAATATGGGTCTGAAACAATTGGCCAAAAATCTGCTCTCGGTCTTTGGAATTTGCCACCAACAAATCGCGAAATTTACCTTGAGGCAACACCATCACTTGGCGAAACTGTTTCACATCTAACCCGATAAGCTCAAGCACCGCTTTCGCAACCGGAGTTGGCTTATTGGCCAGTAACACCTCTTCACTGTCATCAACTCTTATCAAGGTTGCGCTGTGACTCTTTTTGGTCAAACCATCACCACGTTTTTTCGGCATCATTTGGTCGGGGCTGCGCACCACTTTGTAAATAGCACTCCCCAGCGAAAATTCAAAACTGACTTCAGTGACTAAATCAGGTGATGCGTAATCACAACGCATTTGATCGCCGGTGCGTTCACTACCGGTAGTTTCACCGTAGAGCGCAAAGCAAATCGCATCGAGAATCGAACTCTTACCCGAGCCCGTAGGACCATTAATTAAAAATAGTGGCGATGTGCCAAGCAAAGTGAAATCGATGCTTTCTTTACCCGCAAAAGGACCAAAGGCTTGAATGGTTAAACGAATCGGTTTCATGGTTATGGCTCATCCTGACGAACAAGTTGCGCGATGACATCTTTCACCGCTTGTTCTTGCTCTTGAGTTAAATCGCTTTGCTGCGCTTCGAGGAAAAAGTCTTTAAACATATCAAATTCACCGCGCGCTAAGCGCGCTTTCCCCATATCTTGGTCAACACCGATCAGCATTCCGGGCTTCTCTAAATGCAGTACGTTCGGATAAACAGCGCGTAGCTTTTCCATTGGATCCAAAATGGCATGTTTATCCATTAAGCGCACCAGAAGATAATCGTGCGCGTGAGGATCGCTTTTCCCCTGCTCAATGATCTGCTGCAGCTCGCCTTCGATAATACGCATTTGGTGCGGCGCATTAAGAGGGATATGAGTGGCGCTAACAAATCCATCGCGATTTAGCTCAACCAAGGTCATACCCTTTTTCTGATGTTGCTCAGAAAAGCTATATTTCATTGGCGAACCAGAATAGCGAATAAACTCTTCACCCTTTTTCTGCGGCTGATGCAAATGGCCAAGGGCAACATAATCAAAATCAACAAAATGCTCATGACTGACACGATCTGAGCCACCAATGGACAAAGGCCGTTCTGAATCAGATTCGATAGCACCATCGACAAAACAATGACTTATCAAAACGTTACGCTGCTGCGGTTTAAATTGTTGACGAATTTTTTCGCACAATAATTGATGAGCATCGTCGTGGGTCGAGGCTGGCTCAGAATAATAGTGGCGAACGGTTTCAGGGTCGTTATAAGGCATGCCGTAGAAGGCCACTTCGCCGGCTTGCTCGGTTTCGATCACCACAGGCTTAAGCATGTCTTCAAAATTGGCGATGATGTGTAAACCGGCTTGTTTGAGCTGCTCGGCGCCAAAGCCAAGACGCTGCGCCCCATCATGGTTACCCGGAATTAAAATGATCGGTATTTGCAATTCACCACACACCAAATTAATAAACTGGTTCATCAATTCAATGGCCACCGTCGGCGGTACCGAGCGATCGTAAATATCGCCTGCAATAATCAGAGCATCGACAGGTTGCTGCTTAAGGTAGTCAATGATCTGCTCCAGCACCACGCGCTGGTCTTCCAGTAGCGAAACATTGTGGAATTGCCGGCCAAGGTGCCAGTCGGAGGTGTGAAGAAATTTCATTCAATTCAGGCTCTTCCCTAAAACAAGTGGCTATCATAGCAAGAAAGTTAACCTGAGCTCCACAAACAAACAGCCGCATCAGGCGGCCGTTTGTTAGCAATGTGAAATCGATTAATTATGCGCGACTTTTACAATGCTCAATCGCATCGTGGACAAGCTCTAGTGCGGTTTGCTGGCACGGCGGTAACTGCGCATCGCTTTGACGAATGGGGGTCACGCGCTCACCCCATTTGATATGCCCAGCACCCCAAGTCAAACCCGCGCCAAACGCGGCAAGCAATAGATTGTTATGCGGTTTGATTTTACCTTCTTCCAGCGCTTCACACAGCGCAATCGGCACGGTTGCGGCCGAAGTATTTCCGTAGCGATGAATATTAACGAAGGCTTTTTGTTGCTCGATTCCCGCAAGGTCACACAGGGTTTGGATAATGCGCACATTCGCTTGGTGAGGAATGACCACATCGATATCTTCTTTGCTCAATTGACTGCGAGACAACACTTGATTCGCTGCAGAGCCCATACCTTTCACGGCGCGTTTGAAAATCTCTTTGCCGACAAAATCAAAGCTCCAATAACCATTATCTGCGGCGAAGCGGTCCATCGCAGTACCAAATTTAGGCACCGCTAAAATATCGCGTCCTTTGGCATCACAACCGATTTGCGCATGCTGTAAACCCACCGCTTGCTCAGTGCGACTTAGCACTACCGCGCCGGAGCCATCACCAAATAGCACTGCAGTATCACGTTTAGTCCAGTCCAAAAAGAACGATAGGCGTTCTGCGCCAATCACCAACGCATGACGGTAATTGCCCGCTTGAATTAGGCGTGTCGCGGTTTCAAGCCCATAAACAAACCCGGTACATGCAGCGTTTAAATCAAAAGCCGCCGCCGATTGAATCTCAAGATTTTGTGACACTTTCGAAGCGATGTTCGGGATCAGAGTGTCAGCGGAACACGTTGCGACAATCACCACATCGATGTCACTCGGTTCTAACCCCGCACAGGCAAGCGCATGCTTGGCGGCAACGGTCGCAAGATCGGAGGTATTGACGTGACTGATGCGGCGAGTTTCGATACCAGTGCGAGTACGAATCCACTCATCAGAGGTATCAAGAAAAGTGCTTAAGTCATCGTTTGAAAGCGTGGCAGGCGGCAGGCATTTACCCCACCCAGAAATTTCAGCATAATAATTCGTCATTGGAAACCTAATGATGTTTTTTTATTGGTTTGACCAGATTATAACGAGCCAACACGTACGGTGTCACCTAATTGACAAACAAATCAGAGAGGCCTGTCATGTCAACATTTACAACTCGCTGCCCTGCCTGCCATGGTATGAATCGCGTTCCCACAGAGCGAGTGTCCGAAAGCCCAAATTGCGGTAAGTGCCAAACACCACTCCTTGATGGCGCTCCGATTGAAGGAACCGAGCAAAACTTAACCGCCTTACTGCAAAGCACCCAACCTGTGGTGATCGATTTCTGGGCACCTTGGTGTAACCCTTGCGTAGGATTTGCGCCGGTATTTTCCGATGTCGCTAGCGAACGTAACGGCCAAATTCGCTGTGTCAAAGTCAATACTGAAGAACAGCAAAATATCGCCGCACAATATCAAATCCGCAGTATTCCCACCGTGATGGTCTTCAAGCAAGGACAGCGCGTCGACATGATTAACGGCGCCCTACCAAAGGGCCAATTTGACCAGTGGCTTAACAGCGCGTTAACAAAATAAATGTTCATATATACAGCCGTTTAGCGCTAACATAAGCGGCTGTCCACGACTTAATTATTTATAAAAATTATTTGTCGTTACGGACAAAACCTTTCGTTTTACCTTTATCACCATCAGCGGCATAGTCGCGCCGAATTGAATTAAATTTTCTCTAATTTCGAGGCGAAGTCGTTGAATACCTCCATGGTTGCCACGCCCAACTCCATGCGCGTTTCTGTTCCTGTTATCGCTCTAACTTTTTATGCGGTTGCATCTGGCTATCTGATGAGTCTGATCCCGCTAATGCTGCCATTTTACGGTTTGGATACCGCATTGGCTGGTTGGCTCGCGAGCGTGTTTTACGCAGGCTTACTAATTGGCGCAGTCGCGATCGAACCCATTCTTGCCCGCATTGGTCACAAAAACGCGTTTGTGTGGTGCCTTATCGCTTTCATGCTGACCATTATTGCTCTGCCAAGCTTACCTTACGGCTCGGTGTGGATTGTTAGCCGCTTTATCGCTGGACTCGCTGTTGCAGGCATTTTTGTGATTGTGGAATCTTGGCTACTTCACGGTGATGAACGTGCTCGAGCAAAACGACTTGGTGTCTATATGGCCGCTTTGTACGGTGGTACTTCAGTGGGTCAATTTGGCATCGGCATTTTAGGCATTAGCGGTGCAATGCCATTTATCGCCATCATTACGTCACTGTTTGTTGCCGTCATGGTGTTGATGTTTGTGCGCACCGAGCAACCTGCTCATCAGCACAGCAACGGTTTTTCGCTTAAAAGCATGAGCAAATTAAATCACCCTGCACTAGTGGGCTGTTTAGTTTCAGGCTTAACGCTTGGCGCTTTATACGGACTGATGCCGCTTGAACTTAGCCAAAAAGGGATTGAGAACCAACATATCGGCAGCCTAATGGCACTGATTATTTTGGGTGCAATGGCGGTTCAACCTATTGTTCCTTGGCTATCTAAACTGCTGGGTAGCACATTGTTGATGGCTGCATTCTGTTTGATTGGTGCAGCCGCTGCGACGACCGCAATGCTGGGAACCAATTTACTCGATTTGAGCATCAGCTTGTTTGTTCTTGGTATGGCACTATTTGCGCTCTACCCCATCGCCATTAACCTTGCCTGTAAAGCGGTCAGTGCCGACAAAATTGTCAGTGTAACTCAAGTAATGCTACTGAGTTACAGCGTTGGTTCGGTAATCGGCCCAGTGCTTGGCGACATGTCGATGCACTCTCAACATGGCTTATTCGGTTATCTGTTTGCGATGTTGATGGCAACCTGTATCTATATGTTGATTTCCAGCGCTAAACGCCGCCATCGTGCCATGGCAGGTTAAGCTAAAAACCAAGAATACGAGAGGGGCTTATTGCCCCTTTTTTGTTTTTCGTTGATGATAATTTGATTGCCCAGCAAGCGGTTTCTTCGGTATTGCCCTACGCTCGTGAACTAAGTGACGTAGAGCGAGAATCGGATGGGAAAGCAACATTCTTGGCCCCGAATAGCGCATCACTTGCTGCATCATTTGCTTGGGTTCAGGCTTGTAACAATGAATTGGACATTGGTTGCACGTCGGTTTGCCGTCGCCATACGGGCAGCGATCCAAGCGCATTCTCGCGTACTGCTCAAGCTCTTTGCAGATAGAACATGAGGTATTATCGCTCTTATGGTGCGTAATACAGTAGATTTTTAGCATCGCACTGACCGTCGCCAACTCTTTGTTCAGCTTCCCACTCAGTTTTGGTGTATTGTCGTTAAACATCGCTATAGATTATTTGATATTTCCGGCTCCAATAGTAACAAAACCGCCAATCAAGCATGTTGATTTCACACCTAATTTTTAGATGGCTAAAGTGATTTACTCGAAAAAGTCATCTCAACCACTAAGCTTTACGTACAACCATTGATACCCCAACAAGGACGTTACTATGCTTAGACACGGTTTACTGACTCTACTCATTAGCGCTTCCAGCGTCGTTTATGCCTACCCTAATCATTCCAATCAGTGGTCGCATCGAAGTTTACTCTATTTTGCCCCCGACAATGATCAGCAAGTGCAGCAATTTCTACTCGAAACTCAGATGCATCAATGCGATTTAGATGAGCGCGACATAGTGGTGCTTGTGATTACCGCCAGTGGGGAATCAATGCCCAACTGGGTTAAAGAGCAATACGACATTAGTCAGCTGTATAAAAATTACCAGGTGGCTCAAACCGACTATGCCAGTATTTTGATTGGTCGCGATGGCTATGAAAAACTGCGCTTTACTCACAGCGTCGATTGGCAACTTCTCAATCAAACTATCGACGGTATGCCGATGCGTCAGAGAGAAATGCAGCAAGCCAGCAATCCATGCTCCGCGTAAAGCCAACTGATTGAAATCAAAATTAACGCCCTGCCAAACAGGGCTTTATCCAAATCAAGCAATCAGAGTAGGCAATTGCGTCATCGAGGAAAACGGGATTTCACCAAATTGGCTCGCCATCGCGCCCTCTGGACAATAGTAAAAGCAGGTCATTCCCGCCGCGGTTGCCGCTTGGATTCCGACCAAACTATCTTCGACGACGTAACACTCTTCAGGAGCAAACCCCATTTGTTTAGCGGCATGAAGGAAGATATCTGGTTTGGGCTTCCAAGCACCAATTTCATAGCAGCTAAAAATATTGTCATCGAAATAACGACGCAGCCCCGTTGCGGTCAGCGAATGTTCGATTTTATGCCGAGGAGCCGACGACGCCACGCACTTAGTCAAACTCAGCGCCGCGACCACATCCTCCACCCCTTCGATAGGTTTAAGATGCGCATCAAATAACTGGCTCACTTTCGCGCGATATTGCTGCTCGAAATCACTCGGAGCAATAAAGCCGAGTTCGTTTTGCAACTCGGCCAAGATGACGTTAAATTCGACGCCGCGATAACGCTCAACCAAAGTTTGGGCTGACATATTCACGCCAACTTCACTTAACTGTTGCGATAGTCCTAAATTACACAGATGTTCGCTGTCAACCAAAGTGCCATCACAGTCAAAAATGACGAGTTTTTTGATCATTTGTTGCTATTTTCCTTTTGTCGGTGCACTTGAAAATTAAGGTTGTTTGGCAAAGATTTTCACGCTATCACACATCGTTTAAGCAGGTTACACCACTCTGTGTCTCAAAACGAGACTCAATGAGACTCAGCATTTTGCTACCGGGTACTAACGTGCAACACAAGCAGTGAAACGTTGGCAAATTTGCCCAATTTCAACCTCTTGCCTATCCTTTGATATGAATCAATTTTACTATTGCTTTAGTTTAAGGATAAACATGCGCGTTCATTCAATAAGAATAAAACTTATGCTCCCCGTCATCTTCCTCACGGTAGTTGTTTGCGGGCTATTTGGGTCAATGATGGTAGTGACAAAAATGCAGCAAAGCGGTATCGAGGCTCAAGCTGCACGCTACTTTGAAGCGGTCACTGAAGTACTCAATGCTGATAGGGATATCTATCAAGCACGACTTGCCCAAGAGCGGTTACTCGGTGGACAAGGCACCATCGATGAAAACACGGCAGCTTATAAAGAAAATGCGCAGCAGGTGTTTGATCGATTTCAGCATTACCGTTCATTTTTAAGCGAGGAACCTCAGTTACTTACTGAATTTGAATCCTTTGATAGTGCGTTTAAGTCTTGGACTGAATCGAGCGATAAGCTACTCAAATACGCCAAAGCTCGAAATCAATTGACCGAGAGTTTCAGCACCCTAGACAGCAAATTCCTCACCTTGCGCGACATGCTTGATAAAGCGGGAGAACGTCTGCGTGAATATGCTCGAGAGAAAGAAAATGATCCGCAGTCAAACGATTATTTAGAGCGCTACGTTGAAGCGATTGCTGAAATTCTCAATGCTGACCGAGATATTTACCAAGCTCGATTAGTCCAACAACAAATCCTCAACGGGGTGGGTGATTTTGAGAAAAATAAAGCGGTATTCGAGGAGAACGCTCAGCAAGTCATTCAACGCTTTCACTCCTATCGCAATTACTTGCTTAAAGAACCCGACCTTATTGCACCTTATGCGAAGTTCGATACTTTATTCAACGAATGGCTCAAAGAAAGCAACGAATTCCTTACTTCAGAACCTGCGATTGACCAAGCCTTGATTCCACAAGAGCTAGGCATCACCGAACAACGTTTTGATATCATTCGGGATATGCTTGACCGCGCGGGCGAACGTGTGCGAACTCACGCGCGAGCAATGGAAGATGAACTGGCTAACAAAATTCAAAGCTTCCAATCCGTTGCCACAGTTATCATTGTCATTGCTTTTGCTGCGTCATTGATCGTTGGCTATATGATGCCAAAAAGAATCACCCAAAATGTGGAAAGCTTAACTCTGCGTATTCGAGAGATTGCTGAAGGTGACGGTGATCTGACTCAACGAATTAATTCAGCGGCAAAGGACGAATTAGGCGACCTTGCCAATGAGTTTGACGGCTTTGTTGAGCGCTTACGTTCTATCATCAGCAGCGTCCACGACCAATCACGCGCACTCGGTGGGATGACTGGTGAACTGAATAGTACCTCAGAAACTACGGTTCACATTACCCAAGCACTGGTATCAGCATCTGATTTCATTGTTAACTCCGGAGATGACATGAACCGTTCTACGCAGAATATGTCTGATGTCGCGCGAGAAACCACCAGTGAAGCGCAGAACTCCACTCAATTGACTAAACAAGGTATTGCCGCAGTTAACACTTCACATAAAGCAATATCGGCATTAGTTTCCGATATTGAAGAGGCGTTAATCAAAGCAACCGAATTAGAACAAAGCTCTGAAGCCATCGCCTCGGTGCTTGAAGTAATTCGAAACATTGCCGAGCAAACTAACCTACTCGCGCTAAACGCCGCGATTGAAGCAGCGCGCGCCGGCGACCAAGGGCGCGGATTCGCTGTGGTTGCCGACGAAGTGCGTACTCTTGCAACAAGAACCCAGCAGAGCACCGATGAAATTGAATCTATGATAGACAGGCTAAAGCAGAACGTTAACGCGTCTTCGGCATCAATTCAAAACAGCCGAACTAACGCCAATACCACGGTGGCCAATTTTGACGAGGTGATTCGTATTTTTGATGCGCTTGAAGATTCTTTTGAGAAAGTAAAAACCATGGCAATGCAGACTGAAGGAGCGACACAAGAGCAATTCACATTAGTGAGCGCCATCAATGACAATTTAGGCACATTAAAAGAACAGACAGACGGCGTAAAAACCGTGTCAGATCTCATTCAAACTACCTCGCAGCAAATTTCACAGCTGTATGTTGAACTCGACAAACAAGTCGGTAGCTTTAAGGTTTAGCTCTAGTAAGAAACGAAAACGTATAAAGGCTCCATTCGGTGCCTTTCTTATCTCTTGAAGGTGATAAATGCTCACACTGAAGCGTGATCATTTGAATAGAGAATAATAACTTAGATGGAGATGAAAGGAAATGGAGGCGCGTCCCGGAGTCGAACCGAGGTCCACGGATTTGCAATCCGCTGCATAGCCACTCTGCCAACGCGCCACACTAAATTTGAGATGGTGCCCCGGGCCGGACTTGAACCGGCACAGCGCGAACGCCGAGGGATTTTAAATCCCTTGTGTCTACCAATTCCACCACCAGGGCA
>NZ_FNDD01000041.1 GCF_900100015.1 Vibrio xiamenensis
GGTCTGCTGCGCTACAATCACTTGCTCAAATGTCGGCCAAAAGGCGTCAAAATCAGCCTTTGTCATCGGTCTTATCACGTTGTATTCCCTTCCCTTAGTGATCAAAAAATCTTCGCGTAGCTAAATTAGCATATTTGTATCGCAAAACGCGCCAATAGCGTTGATTGATTCAAACCTTGCTCGATTCAATGCTGTGAAATAACACTATACCCAAAGTACTTGGAGTTGCAGGTAGGCGGCAAGTGAGTGAGGCCCCATGAGCATAGATAACTATGTGATTGGGGTGAACAAACGTAGCCAACACCGCTGCAGCTTCAAGTAAGACGGGTATATCAATAAAAATCATCCTATTGATAAATAACATAATATTTGCTGAACGTGATTCACCAATCATTGCTGCATGAGAAATTCATCAACTCAATGAACTGAATCACATTCGTTTGTTCAGCACTTTGATCCGCACATTTTGCTGAGTATCTTTTTAGCTGAATCGATTCAGTTGTAGTTAAAAGCATAAATAATAAAAAAACATAAAAGGATCATCAAATGAGAATTAAGCCACTGATTACTGCCCTCGCTCTACTATCTCCTTGCTACGCACAAAGCGCCGAATTTACTCTCACCGACGCGGCCAGTAACACCTACCTAGAGCACTGGAAAATCGATAACCAACAGTTAGGGTTAAATTCAAAAACGCCGTTTAGCATTGAGAAAATGCGTCTTCATGGCGGAAAACAAGAAGGGGTCGACGTCATCATCATTAACAATGGCGAACTGGAAGTCACTTTGATTCCGACTCGCGGTATGGGTATCTTCAACGTCAAAAAAGATGGCAAGCGCATACTCGGCTGGAACTCTCCGGTGAAAGAGATCGTCAATCCGGTGTATATCGATCTCGAAAGCCGCAATGGCTTAGGGTGGCTTGATGGCTTCAATGAAATGATGGTGCGTTGCGGATATGAATGGACCGGTCACCCAGGTGTTGACGACAATGGTCAGTTGCTTAGCCTACATGGCCGAGCGCAAAATACGCCAAGCTCGCTTATCAAAGTTAACATCAGCGAACAAGCGCCATACACGATTACCGTCGAAGGCCAACTCAGCGAGAAAACCTTTAAGAAAGCCAACTTGGTTACCCAAACCGCGTTTTCCATTACGCCAGGAGAAAACCGCTTTTCAATTCATGATGTGTTAACCAATCAAGCCGATTATAAAGACGAATACCAGATTATTTACCACTCAAATTATGGTCAACCGATTCTAGAACAAGGCGCCAAAGTCTACGCAGCCGCCAGCGAAATTTCGCCGTTTAACGATTATGCCAAACAAGGCCTAGCCTATTGGCAAACCTACCTTGGTCCAACCAAAAACTATGATGAGATGGTGTTTAACCTTAAGCCGATTGCCGACGCCAATGGCAATAGCCTAGCAGTGCTGCACAATAAAGCCGCCAACTTAGGGGTCGAAATGCAATTTAATACTCATCAGCTGCCGGTGCTAACGCTGTGGAAAAACACCGATACCTTGCAACAAGGTTACGTAACCGGCATCGAACCGGGCACCAGTTACGCGTACAACACCAAGTTTCAGCGTCCGCTGGGATTGGTACCCACCATCAACCCTGGCGAAAGTAAGCACTTTGATTTGACTTATACCGTGCTCGATTCAAAATCTGCAGTGACAAACGCAGTCAAAGCGGTCAACGACTTACTCGGCAATAACAGCGTTAAACAGGTCAGCACACCGCTTGTAGACTTAACCAAGGCTGAATAACACTTATCGCTCAAAATCTTATTGCGGCTCAGTGTAGAGCCGCAAATTCGACGCCACAGTGTTCTCTGTGCCTCAACCACGCTAAGTCTTGTTTTTGGTCATTGTTTGTCCAGCATTCGCGGCGCAAACTAACTGGCATATGCTAGTAAATCAAATTCAAGGAGGATGTATGCGCTGCGTATTACATGATCAACAGTTACTGGAATTGCTGGGCGACGATGTACCATTTGACGACTTAACCACCGAGCTGCTGATCCACAAAAACACTCATATTCAGATGGATTTTTCGGCGCGCTATGCGATGACCCTATGCGGCGTCGAAGAAGCGGCACGAATGCTGACGTTAAGCGGCGCACAAGTAGAACTTCTCCACCCATCCGGCAGTGAGCTTAACGCCGGGGATGGGATTTTGACGGCCTGCGGGCCTGGACACGTGGTGTTTTCGGTGTGGAAATCCGCGCAAGTATTGATTGAATGGGCAAGCGGCATTGCCAGCGCTGCAGCGGCGATGGTGGCGAACGCCCAAGGCGTCCCCATTACTTGCACCAGAAAACAGGTCCCCAATACCAAAGCGCTGTCGGTGAAAGCAGTGCGAAGTGGCGGCGCACAAATGCATCGCCTAGGCACATCGGAAAGTATTTTGGTGTTTGCTGAACATCGCCAATATTTATCAATGACGCCAGCACAAACTGTTGAACATTTACGACGCCACGCGCCGAAAGATCGTGCGGTGTTTGAAGTGCATGATGTGCAAGACGCGCTGGTTTGGGCCAAAGCGGGCGCAGAACTGTTGCAGCTCGATAAATTCAGCCTTGCGGATATTAAACACTGTAAAGCGCAGCTGATGGGATTAGGACTAACGCCGCAATTGGGGATTGCGGGTGGCGTAACACCGAGCAACGTTGCCGATTATGCCGCCGCGGGCGCAGATAGCATAGTGACGTCGTATCCTTATTACGCCAAACCCAAAGACGTTGAAGTGGTGTTTCACTAAGCACCATCGCAGTCGATGGTGCTTAGCCTTTGAACATCCAACCTACACTGAGACTGAGAACATTAAAACTCGTTTTCGATCGCTTCTTGAAGCTTGTTGGCTTTTTCGATGTCTTGGTCAGACATCTGGTTTTTCACTTCATCAATGGCAGATTGTGCATCGTCATAACCATATTCTAAAGCGATTTGAAACCAAGCCAGCGCTTTGACAAAGTTACTCCAGTCGCCGTGACCATTGCGATAGGCATAGCCGACTTGAAATTGGCTATAGCTGTCGCCTTCAAGCGCGGCGCTTTTGTAATAGCCAAGCGCTTTTTTGTAATCGCTTTTTTCCAACCCACAAGGTGCTTTGTATTCGGTGTAGGAGTAGATATCGCCAAGTTTGGCGTACGACAAAGCGTGGTCGTTCGACTCAATCGCTTGATTAAAAAGCTCCATCGCTTTTTTACAGTCTTTCCCTACCCCTTCACCGTTTAGGTACGAAATACCAAGGTTATACATGGCGCTTTCGTCACCTTCATCGGCGGCTTTTTGAAACCAGTAGGCCGCTTTTTGGTAATCTTGCTTAACGCCTTTGCCGTCGTTATAGGAAAACGCCAATTGGTACATCGCATCGGCGTAACCCGCATTGGCTGCCTGCTCGTAATATTGGTTGGCTTTTTGGTAATCCGGCTCAGTGCCTTCACCATCAAAATACATCACGCCCAAGCTGTATAACACGTAAGGATCTTTGTGACCTTCGGCTTGGTGATACCATTTCAGCGCATTAACGTAATCGTCTTCGCTGTAGTAATAGTCGGCTAACTCAACTTGCGATTCCTCATCGCCAAGCCCCGCCGCTTTGCTTAAGTATACCACGCCTTGGTCGACGTTTTCTTGCATCATCGAATCGTAAATCAGAATGTTCGCCGCTTCATTCAATACCGAAATATCACTAGATGTTTTCGCCTGCTTAATCACCGCCAGACTCTCTTGATCAAAATCTTCAATACTGAGGTCAAACGCGAGGGCGTGCGTGCCCCAAGTGAGTGCCATAGTGGCAAGGAGTAATTGAGGTCGTAACGTCATCATATCTAGACTCTTAAAAAATTTTTCAGCGCCGATAATAGCGCTGTATTCACGGTTATTATGCCTATTATTCACAAGCTTAACGCCAAAATGTGATATTGCGTTAAAACTCGATGAGCGCAGTTAAGTACGCGATAAAACGCCGCCAAAATCCGCTTGTCACCTGGTTTAAAAACGAAACCCCAAACCAGCAACACCAATCAGCGAGGTTTCGCTGATATCAATATCGCCCGAGCCTAAATCAACCGATTGCCAAGATCTGTATTGGCCGCTTAAACCAAGATGAAAACGCCAAGCTTCGGCGATATACAGCGCCATACCTGCAGTGATTTTTAGATTCATGGTACTGGCAGAATCATTCGAATAGACCGACGGGTCCAACTCAATGCTGCCAATACCAACCGCGCCTTGCACGTAAGGCGTAAAACCATAGCCGAGAGGATATTCACGCAAAAAGCCAACGTTAAGTGACGTCAGTTTCTTATTGCTGTTGTCGTAAATTCCGTGGTCAAACTCTTCACTCTGATACTCCAAAAAAAACGCGATATTTTTTGAGGTGTAGTAAGACAGTGTCAACGCGAGCGCCGTGCTGTCATTATCGTCGTCAGCACTGGCGCTGCTGGTGTCGAGCTCAAAAGTATTGGTGGAACTTAGGCTTTGAAAGCCGATCGCTAAATTTCGGCTATTGCGGGTGACGACATCCTGCGCCGCGGCAGACATCGATATCACCAGCATCATTAGAGCTGCAATTCTCATCGCTTTCCTCATTACAAACTTTTTTATAACAAGGCGACGCCATTGAGCAACAATCGGTACTTTATGGCGAAATGCTCTTCACAACGTGAAGCTGTGCGAAAAATGGGTAAAAAAAAGCCACATAACGTGGCTTTTCACTTCGAAACAGACCGAACCATTATTGGCTTAGCGATTTGCCTGCCACATAAATTTGATGGCCGTTGAACGACACTTGGCTAAGCTGTCCCTTAAATTCCGTCACATAGCTGTCCGCTGTGAGCGACCAATGGCTGGTATTATCTAAGCTCACCACCAACGACTGCGCTTGCTCGCCATTTGGATTTATCGCACCCGTATATTGCGCACCCTGCTCGAGATTTAACTCAAGCGCAGAGATAGGATCAACCCGGATATCTCCATCCGCTATCTGATTGAGCAAGTTCATCTCGCAAACGCCACCATTGGCCCCTACTCTTCCCCAACCACGCTTACCACTGTTACCAGCAATCACTAAAAGTTTACTATTAGCCGCTCGCTTTAAAATCACATGATTGAGGTTAATCACACTGTCGGTATTGGTGACATAGAACATATCGCCATTATTTGAGCGCAGCGATCCACCTTGCATGGTAAATCGGCTGGTACCGTTTTGCGCATCGCCAGACATGCTTTGATAGAGCATCACGTTACGAATCACATCATTGCTGTCTGGCTGATAATTGCCATCCATTCGCCCCGTCACCGCGCTGTCACGAATCGTCACCGAATTCAGCCCTTCAATCACCACAGCTTCAGAGTTGTGAGAATCTAGCGTCGCGTTATTGACTTCAATGTCTGCGGTACTGTAAATCGCGGGGGCACCCATACTGCCCTGAGTCGAATATTGACCGCCGTTAACCACGAGTTTACCGCCGCCGCGATCGCTGCGGATCGCCGCTTTAACTCGGCTATTAACCGTTAAGTTATTGGCATAAATTTCACCGCCACCAGCAACTTCGATACCTCCAGCATTGCCGCCAGAGACGTTGATTTCAGTATCGTTGAGATGGATCACCGCGCCATTGTAGGCAAATACGCCCGTCGAACCTTCGCTACTTGCGTCCACAGTTCCGCCGTTGATAGTGAGCGTCGCATTATCCAGAGCCAAAATGGCCGCATTTAAGCCGTAAAAGCTCGCCGCATCATTGCTCGATGGTTTTCCAGCCGTTTTGTGTACATGGACGCTGCTTAAGCTGGCGTTAATATCACCTTGCGCACGAAATACGTTTTGGTCATCTTGGTCAGATTGATATTGCCCACCAATCAGCTGTTCGCCATTTTTAAGTACATACAATCCCGAGCCAGTCACGACTTTGCTTGGCCCTCCCGGGCCTCCAGCAAATCCACCTAGCGGAAAACCGCCCGGTGGTGGACCCGGTGGTTTTTGCCCCATGGAAGGCGGCGGCCCTGGAGGCATCTCTGCGTTTGGTGATGAATTAGGCGGCGGAGGGGGCGGCCAATGTTCGCTAGCCAGCACGTTCGCATGAGCAGAATCTGCGGTTTGTGGATTGCCATCGACTTGAGAAGGGCTCGGCGCGCAGCCGCTAAGCGCAGCCAAAACCGCGACTGTGATGATTTGTCGTTTCATTTCAAAGCCTTTTTTATAAATCCCTGTGATGATACGTAATCTCACACCATTAAATCTGGAACTGACATCACAACAACATCTTTACAAAACTTAGCGGTTAAGCGGTGCGTAATCGATCAATAGACGTAATTCAAGCGCGAAAGAGACAATATTTTTTACGCGTAAATACTGTAAAACTCCGTTTGAGAAAATGTATATTTTACATACACCTGACAATGCATTGGAAATAGCAATTCCAAGATAATGTATTAAAAGCAAGAGACACCCTTTTATACCATTAATAAAGTTAGGCGCTCAGTTTCATCTCAACTAAAAATAACCAAATCGACGAAGGACAGTCGATACGAAATAACAGTTAGATGGAGTTAACAGCAATGAATAACCTGCAATACTTTTCTAAGCAAATAGCGGTGGGTCTATGCCTTGTTAGTCTCGGCTTTACGTCGTTAGCCGAAGGAGAAGAGGAAGATCAAACTCAATCCACAACATCCAGTGATAATACGCTGTATGACGATTTTTTTAGCCTTCCTTATACACTTAATCTTAGTAACGGTGTATGTATTCCGGCCAAAGCCACCCTAAAATTGAGCGTAGACAGTAGCTCTAATGAATATAATCTTTATAGGCCAAAACGCGCTTGGCTAGGCAGTAAACTTGAGAATTTAGCGGTTGATAATTCAACTTGTGAACCAAGTAAATTACTCAAAGTTGGGGCAGCACCAGTACCGATAGTAAAATCGAAAATAGCAGAGCAAGATATTAACCGCTTTGGTTGGAAATATGGCGCTCTAATTGCGCCATATAAATATTATAGAAGCTCACACACAGTAAAAAGTTCAACCACTATTGCCCCATATGCAGGCTGGAAATTCGACAGCAATAGTTCAGGGTTCGAAATTGCACCGATTCTATTTTCTGGCCCGGCGATGATTGAAGCTACCGACTCAAATGGCAATACCTCGTCACTATTTGGCATCAGTATCGGAATGGGGTTGTTATTTGAACTCAATGATGAATTTAATATCGGCGCACTGTATGGCTATGACGTGGTTAATAAATCGGAAGATTTTGCTGATAACGGCCGTCCATGGGTTTCCCTCTCGATAGGCTACAACCTAAGTAATTAACCGCTAAAAAAGCACCGCGATAACGCGGTGCTTTTTTAATCTCATTCAGATTGAAACAGCGAATATACCGCGGAGCTATTGGAATGCTTTGTGCTCAAATCCGCTTAATTCGCCCTCTTTTAAGCCTGTGATTCCAGCAAAATAATGAATCCCATGCTCTTTAAAACTGTATGACACTTCATACAGCTCATAGATATCTCGTTTAACATCATCGAATTGCAGACGATGTTTCAGATCATCAGGCAGCGCGGTTTTCGCTTTGGTCATTTTGATTTGATAAGGGAAAGACTTAGCTTCGTCGCGGAAAAAATCATGCGGTGTATTGATAACCTGCGGCTGCTTAGTATCCACTTCAATCATTTCCGTTGGCGAGTAGAAATACACATAGCGATAAACATCAACCTGTTCACTTGGCGGCGCCATGTAGTAGCCGTTAGCAATATTGCTGGCAAAATCGGCTATCCGATCGCCATTCAGCGAAGAACAGCCGACAACAGTAGTCAGAAGCACGATGTAGACAGCGCGAAGTACCCAAAACCTAACCTGCATAAATATCCTTATTTGTGTCTTTTTTAGTTAGTAGCTCTAGGCGACATTTTACGCGCGGTGTTTAACTGTTTTGTGAAACCAGGAGCGTGGTCAACAATATTGGCGATACAAACAAGGCGGTGAATGGAATACTTCAAGGCAAAGTCCCCGATTAGTAACCACCGGTCTGCGGGCGTTTTAACGGCTTCACCACACTGTCCAAACCTTCGATTTTCAATGCCAAACACAGTTTGAGCAAATCGCCGAGTTCGCCATTGGGAAAACCTTTTTTATCGAACCACAACAGATACTCTTCGGGGAGATCGATCAACACGCGTCCAGCGTATTTTCCAAAGGGCATCTGCATGCGCGCCAATTTCAGTAAGTTTTCTTTTTCTAACATGGTGTATGAATCAGTGAGCCATCAAGGCTGCCACTGTACCATTAGTGCAAGGTTAGACTCTAGAGCTTGGCAACGGCAATGCTGCATCAAGCCAAATTAAGACGGTTGTTTCACCGTATGCGCATATTCCACAATCACTTGATTGCCCTCGATATACGCACGTTGGATTTCGCCATCCACCGACATACGGCTTTCCAGATACACGACTTTCGGCGCTTCAGACACACCCGATTTTAGCGAAGGAACCACACGTTCTGGCTCGATATGTAGAAGGTGACAGAACTGCCCAATGAAAGACATCGATAACTCGCGTTTGCCACGCAATAATTCTGAAAACTCAAGCTGGCTGAGGCCGAGCTTTTTAGCAAATTCCATTTGGGTAATGCGCATTTTGGCTTTTTGCGACATCCAGACATTGTATAACGCTTCTTTGTCCTGTTGAGTAAACTCCATAACCCTTCCTTAACTGACGACGTGATTTTTGTGCCAAGAGTGTCAGGAAAATACCCAGAGCACATGTCAGCGAGACGTGAAGTTTTTATCAAGCTTTCAAGAAGTGGGTGGTTTTTAGCAATTGCCAAAGCAATCATGTCGATTATGTCTCATCCTTGTGGCGCCAATTATGTGAATAACAGCAAGTTTTAAGGCGTACTTCGGGGCGTAGAAGTGAGTAGGATGTCAGCTTAAAAAAGCAGCGTTACGATAGAGAAAAATAAAACTAATAAGGATATAACGTGAAACTCTCACCTCTCTGCTACGCACTCGTCGCCGGCCTTGTCAGTGCTCCGCTGCTGGCCGCGCCAAACATCACCATTTCAACCACCACAACCAGCCGAAATTTCCCGCTGAGTAGCGATGACTCACTGGTCATTCCGCTACCAAAAGACAACTACACCGTCAAAGTCTCTGGTGTGGTGGGAAATTGCATCGCGCCAAGCGGAGCCAAAATCCGCTTTGCCAAACCGATTGCCCTTAACTGCGGCACCGATACCGAGTTTGAAATTAAGGTACGCTTTAGCGGCGATTACGCTTTTGATTTTGACCCAGGCGCCCATTCTCTGGCAATTCGCCGCGCGGCAAAAAAAGCGCAAGCGACCACCTTTACACGCCCAATTCCAGATGTGCAATGCGAAACCTACGCAGGCGGCGCAGTGACCCTTGTAACCGGCGATACCTATCCAGATGGCACTCAATTAAAAGACGCCTTGAGCGGCCAAGTGGTCACGGTAAAAAATGGTCAGGTAAGCTTAACGCCAGCAGCCGATAGTGGTGGCTTGGTACTGCTTTCACCGCTCAATTCACCAAGCAAAGCCCCTTTTACCTATAAATCCGCCAACATTTATTTTGTGATGATTGATAGGTTTAACAATGGTGACAGCTCAAACGACAACAGCTACGGGCGCAAAAAAGATCATCAGCAAGAGATTGGCACCTTTCACGGCGGCGATTTAAAAGGCGTGATCGAAAAACTCGATTACATTCAAAGCCTAGGTACGGATGTGATTTGGCTATCACCTATCGTGGAACAGATTCACGGCTTTGTTGGCGGTGGTGACAGCGGCAGTTTTCCTTTCTATGCCTACCATGGTTATTGGACTCGCGATTTCACCAAAATCGATGCCAATCTTGGTGATGATAACGACCTCAAAACCTTAATCAGCGAAGCACATAAACGCGGCATGAAAGTGCTGCTCGATGCGGTGATTAACCACTCAGGTTACGCCACACTGGCCGATTTACAGACCGATGACATCGATGTGGTAAACGCAGCGACATTGCCAACTCGCTGGAGCGACTGGCAACCGAAATCCGGAGAAAACTGGCACAGCTTCCATCAGGCCATTGACTATCAAAGCCCAAATTGGCGCGATTGGTGGGGCGGTGATTGGGTAAGAGCCGGCCTTCCTGGCTACCCAGCGCCGGGCGGCAGTGACATCACTATGACACTTGCAGGCTTGCCCGACTTTCGTACTGAATCGGCCCAAGCGGTCACGCCGCCAAAATGGCTACTCAATAACCCGGGGACACGAGTTAAAGCACGCGAAAATTATACCGTCGCCGACTATCTGATCGAATGGCAAACCGATTGGGTAAAACGCTTTGGCATCGATGGTTTTCGTGTCGATACCGTCAAACACGTTGAAGGTGATGTCTGGAAACGCTTGAAGCAACAGGCCAGCGCCAATTTAGTATCGTGGCGTCAAGCACATAACCAGCAAGGTGCGCCATTTTGGATGATGGGCGAAGTGTGGGGGCATTCGGCTTATCGCAGTCCTTATGTTGATGATGGTTTTGACGCATTGATTAACTTCGACATGCAAAAGCGTCTTGATAGCGGCGCTGCATGTTTTAGCCAAATGGCCGACACCTACCAAAATTACGCGACCGAAATGAACAACTCGCCAGATTTTATGCCGGTTAGTTACATGTCATCACACGATACCGAGCTGTTCTTTAGCCGCTTTAACTCATTTGAGATGCAGCGTAATGCGGCCAATGCGCTACTGCTTAGCCCAGGTGGCATACAAGTCTATTACGGCGATGAAGTGGCGCGAGAACTTGGTCCATACGCTGACGATTTCCATCAAGGAACCCGTTCCGATATGGTGTGGCAGTTAGATGAACAGCGCCAAGCCCTGCTCAAACACTGGCAGACACTTGGCCAATTTCGCCGCGCCCACCCGGCGATTGGTGCGGGTATCCATCGTGAAATAAAACAAGATGGTGCTTACGTATTTTCGCGCACCTTAGGCGATGACAAAGTAGTGGTTGGCTTTGTTGGTAGAAAATAGATGGCCAGTTCCTAAAGTCGTAAGCACTGAACCTTTATTTTGGCTTGCCATCTTCTAATAACCCAAAGCCCTTATGTATCATTGATGCATAAGGGCTTTTATCCGAGATAAGTAAAGCTTAGCTTTGAGTGGTTTGTCCTTGCTTTTGGCACTGAATAATATCGATCGTGCCGATATATTTGCCGTCAACATAACAAGGCACGGCGGGTGCGCCGCCAGTACCGCTGCCAGCAGCCAGCGCCGGTGCTGAAAAAAACGTTACCGACAAACACACGCCCATCATCCATTTCATGGTATTTCTCCTTATTTACGCCATCAAAACACAGCAAACCAAAGTTTAGAAACGCCGCCATTAATATTCAACAAAATGCTTAATATAAATATTTTACAACCTGCCTGACTCGAGTTTAAGCTCAGTGACTCTTGAGCAATAATTCCATGCTATTCATCCACCTAAGCCTTCATACTCGATAACAAACGGTCGCCTTGTTGTACACCTGTATAACGTTCTGCTTGGATATAATGGCATGGAAAAACATCCCAACTTTCCAAACTTTTGGCACACGATTTTAATTTTGTGTCTATGGTTTGGGCTGACGGTCTTAGTTCAGTTTTTAGCTTATGATTTGGGCTGGCTAATGCCGATTGGCGACCCTCGTAACCTGCTTTACCCGAGTTTAACAACGGGCATCGTTATTTATGGGTTAATGCGCTATCAAGGTTTAAACTATCGCCAGTTATTTTCCCCTAGCTCAACCACGCCTTCGACGAAAAGCTTGGTCACGCTACTGACGTTTCCCATCGCGCTGCTATCAATCAGTGCACTGGTTTGGATGACCAACATTTCGTGGTGGTTGGAGCAACGTTTTCCGATCGCACAGAGCCAACAATTGATGGAATTTCGCTTGATATCGAGCGGTTGGCATTCATTGCTTTGGGTCGGGTTGATAACTCCGCTGATTAATGAACTTTTATTTCGCGGCATACTGCTGCGAGCCTTTGTCAGCCAATACACAGTCACCAATGCTATTTTGCTGTGCTCACTGCTGGCAACCGCCATACAGCCATCTGTTGCCTACATGCCTGAAGCATTTCTGTTTAGCTGTTTACTTGGCTGGCTGTATGTACGAAGCCGCTCGCTATGGCCGTCAATTATCGCCAGTGTGATTTATTGCACGGTGGGTATTGTTGTTTGGCATCAGTTTCATGTCGGCCACCTGTTTTCAACCTCGCAATCCGCCCCGTTTTCGCTGTTAGCGACCGTAGTCGCATTACTCGGTTCTGGGGTTGGTGCGGCAATGTTGTGGTACTTACTCGGCTCACGCGGTCAGGCGTTTGTGCCGTTTAGCGATTCGGACAAAAAACCGCCAAACTCGTATTGATATCAAAGACGCCGCGCGCGTGCTTAATTACACTAAGCCAAGTTTGTTAATCTGACCTGGCTGGTGTATTAACTAAATCGCACTGGCTAAGCCGTATTTCCTCACATCTTGCTTAGCGAGCGACATCATGAGTAATAAGGATATTTTGCAGACGATAGCGGAGTTTACATCGATAGAACAAGCGCTCGACTATTTTGAAATCGAGTTTGATAGCCGCTTTATCGAAGAGTATCGCACCGAGTTGGTCAAACGCTTTAATGGCTACGTGATCATTGCCAAACCTGAAGACTGGTTTTCAGCGCGGCGCGCACTCAAAAATGCCTATTGCAAAGTCCAACGCGGCCGTCTCGACCCGCATACCCGCTCCGCCTGCCGTGGCTGCACTTCTTGCCAGCGCCGTTAGGCACAAGGTAGAGCCAGTTCATTCAACCATCAGTGCAAAATAATCGACACGCTGTCACAACGCACGTTACATGCGCTGATGCGATACTGCCCTGCCGGCATGTTGATGAGATCCAAACTCGGCAGCTCTAACGGTTGATCGTTTAAATACCAAACCGCATTGGAATCATTGGCTTGCAGCGCCAAGACTTGACCTTGGTAGGGAAAAATTTGCGAGTTGTTCTTCGGCGCCAAAATCGTTAACTGGGTTTGTGGCGCTTCCACCAGCGCTCGCCCAGAGCGTCTCGCCCAATGCTCAAGTGGCTCAGGCCATTGATGCATCACACTCCAACTTGAGCGGTCACGTAAGGTTGGAGGAGTGTGACGTTTAAGTGTCCAACTCGGCTGCGGCTGCAAACAGTCTGCAGATTTTACCAAGGTCGAATCCAGCCCTGATGGCCAGCAGATGGTGCGTGCTTGAACGCTTGCTGGGCGAGTCAATTCTGGCTGCTCTTGAGGCAGCAAATCAAAAATATCAAACAGCACCGGGCCGGCTTGATTCGCACCGGTTTGCCCGACATAAGGCGCGCCGTCTGGTCGGCCTATCCACACGCCAACGGTATAGCGTTCACTGCTGCCCACCGCCCACGCATCGCGATAACCGTAACTGGTGCCGGTTTTCCAGGCGATTTTTCGCCCATAAGCGGGTTTGACCCGATCCGGCGGTGCGATATCTTGCAAAATCGAGCGAATAATCCAGCTGCTTCCCGGCGAAAGCAATGGCATGGTTTGCTCAGCGTCACTGGCCACATAGCGCGGCAATATCACCTCACCTTCGCGGCCAATGGCGGAAAACAGCGCCACGAGATCTTCTAAGCGCACACCAACGCCGCCAAGCGCTATCGCAAGGTTGGGCTGCTCGGTTTTAAGCTCAATATGGGCTTTGGCTAAAGCACTGACAAACTCACTCGGGCCAAGGTAGTAAAGCACCTGCACTGCAGGAACATTCTTTGATTTCTGCAGCGCCTTGTCGAGCCGAATCGCACCGTCAAAGCGGTGGTCAAAATTTTTCGGGCTATATCCGGCAAACGAGCTGGGTACATCAAGTAGCAAACTCCCAGAATCGACCAAACCACTGTCCAGCGCTAAGCCATAAATAAACGGTTTCAACGTCGACCCCGGCGAGCGCGAAGCGCGAGTCATATCCACATAACCAAATCGGTCGCTGTCGCTAAGCTCTGCCGAGCCTTTATACGCAATCACTTCGCCACTGCGATTGTCCATCACCATCACGGCAGCCGACAGAGGTTTTGACCATTGTTTGGCGCGCGATTTTAGCACCTGCTCAACATCCACTTGCACGGTGTAATGAATAAAAGTATCGATTTTACTCCGTTGACTGTGCGCGGTTTTCAACCTTCTGGCTAATAGCGGGGCATGCAGCGGCGCAAAATGACGCGACGCATTAAGCGGTGATTCCAGCATTAAGGTTAAGTCTTGATCGCTCAGTGCCAGCGCACTTGCCGCGCGTCTGAGTACCTTATTGCGCATCTCAAACGCCTTAAACGGATAACGGTCTGGCCTGTGTAATGTCGGACGCTGCGGAATCGCTACCAGCAACGCCGCTTCTGCCGGCGACAGATACTGCGCGGATTTACCAAAATAGCGCTGACTCGCGGCTTCAACACCTTCGATATTGCCGCCCATCGGCGCGTAGGTGAGATAGAGGGTGAGAATCTGGTCTTTGCTGTAGTTAAGCTCCAGTTGCAGCGCGCGAAAGATTTGCTGCAACTTGCCAGCATAGGTGCGATGGTGCGGATAAAACAGCCGCGCCACTTGCATGGTGATCGTTGAGCCACCGGAGATTACTCGCCCGTAGCGCAGCTGTTGGTAGACTGCACGCACCAACGAAAAAGGGTTGACGCCTAAATGGTGGTAGAAATATTTGTCTTCGTACTCAAGCAAGCACGTTAAGTAATAATCGGACACCTGCTTAGCGTTGACCGGAATGCGATAAATCCCCGAATCGGTAGCGAACTGGCGCAGTACATCCCCATCTTTGGCGTATACCGTCACTGAGGTATTGAGGCGGCTTTCAATATCCAGTGGATAGCGCGCGTTAAGCAGCGCAAATCCCGCCACCACCAAAACCAGCAGGGTAAAGCAAATTTTGCCGGTTCGGCCAATCATCAGATTGAACAGCCCGCGCCCGATTCGGCGCACTCGGTTTAGTCTCACTTAGCCAACTCTAACGGCTTAATCGTCATCGACGTAAACGCGGTCATTGGCTGATAAAGTAAGTTTTCCGGTTGATACATCGACTCAACATACAATGCCGGAACACTCGCGGTGCCCGCGGTTTCGGCGCGAATCACATAGTTAAAGGTGTAAGTGTAACCAGACTTCATGTCGAGTGATGCGACAAAACGGTCGTTGCGATATTCTTGCATATTGGTGCTCGAGGCCGATTTGACCTTAGCGCTGCGGATCAAATCACCGCTGTCAGTAAACTGCGGATCTTCAAGCACAAAGCCAGTTGGAATGTATTCCACCACCAGTGCGTCTGGCACTCGTTGCGTTAAACGATAAGTCACTGACACCACAAGCTTATCCCCCATCGAAAGTGGCTCGCCATGATAGGCGCTGCCATCCGCCTTGAGATATTTACGTTCTGCGTTACTCGCTTTCAGCGTCGAACGAATTTGATCCTCGATGGCTAAACCCGAAGTGGTCACTTGAACATAAATCGGCTTGGCGGTTTTATTGATGATGGTATCACCCGCTGCCGCATCAATCGTACCAAGCCCATGGGCTTGGTAATCTTTCGGCTTGCGATGATGTACCAAAGTCAATTCTGCAAAATCACTGTTGCCGGCTTTAAGCGCCAGCCCAGCTTCCACCAACGCAGTTTGCTCACGAGTGCTGAGGTAACGACGCTCAGCGGCGCGTTTGATGACTTTCTCCACTAGACGATTACGTAGCGCGAGCATGTCATCACTGAGTTTGATCACTTTCTCGACTTGAGATAACACCACAATAGTCTTGGCATAATCACTGACAAACGATGAATAGCTGTAATCGTCATAGTGATAAGGGTATTTTTGCGCATCGAGTACTTCGACTTGGTTGAAGAAGCGCTCCCCTTCGCTTTGCTGGCCTTGCAATAAGAACGCGCCACCAAGATACGCAGAAGACACCGGTGATAACTGTTTACTGATATTGGTGCGCGACAAGGTCCACAACTGGTTGTAATCCAGCTTGTTAGCCTGTTGCAGCACCCATGCTGCGTAGTATTTGGTATCAATAAGGTCATTACGGCCGCCATAGCGAGTCAGATTTTGCAGCGCGTTCTCGAGCATAGAATCCGGTACGACATCTGGGTAACGCTGCGCCGTCTTAAACAAAAAGTCGCTAACGTAGACACTGACCCAAGGGTTCTCACGACCATGCTTATTCCACAGCGAAAAACTGCCGTTGGCTTTTTGCATGGTCATCAAGCGCAGTACCGCGCTGCGCAAACGCTGCTCGGCGCTGTCATCATCACCCAGTTGCTTTTGCTTAATCGGCGTCAGGCTGTCATCTTCCAATAGCCAAGGCATGGCGGTACTGGTGGTTTGCTCCGCGCAGCCATAAGGGTAGCGGAACAGATAATCGATGTAGTTCAGATAACTGATTTGCGGCGTGGTCGAATAACCGACACGCATGTTGGTCAGGTTGGCTTTATCGATCCCTGTCCAAAACGGCGCATCGATGGTGGTTTTAAAGCCGCTGGCAAACAAGCTGGCATCATACGCACTGAGCGTCACTGAGGTTTTCTTGCTGACAATCGGCACTGCGCTGCGCACCGGAATACTCCAGCTTCGCTGCTGGCTAAAGGCTTGTTCGCCATTCGCCCCTTGCGCCTTAATGTCGATATTGATCTTAGCCACTGAGGTAATTGAACTGAGTGGATTAACTTGATACGGAAGCGTAAATGCAACGCGTTGATTGGCAGCAAGTTTAGCGCTGAACTCGGTTTTTTCGCCAAAGTTCAGCATCTCGTTCGCACTGACTGTGGCGGTAACGGTTTGTGGCTCTTGTGTGGCATTAAACAGTTCAAGCAGAGTTTGGCTGGTGTCGTTAGGCGCTAAGAAGCGCGGCACCGCTAACTCTGCGACAATCGGCGCGGCGATTTTGACGTTCGACTGTGCCTGACCAAATTGCGAGCCATTAAACGCCATCGCCACCACTTGAGCTTCACCGTTGTAATCGGGGATATCAACGTCAATAAACGCTTGCCCTTCGGCATTAAATTGCACGGGCTTCGACATCAAGGTGACGGTTTTGCTCTCTACCGTCTGACCCAGCGCCGAGTTGGCGCCTACGTCACTATCGCCGCCGTAACGATGAGTGAGAAACGAATCTGGTCGCTGCTGATAAAGGCGCGAATACAGGTCAACCACATCACCGGCATAGCGGCGCTGCGCAAAGAACCAATTGTAGATGCTGGGCACTTTATAGCGCGATAAATTGATAATGCCGCGATCCACAAGTGACAAGGTCACCCAAGTCGGTGTGGTCGGCGGGTTTGCCAAACTCACTTTGATGGTCGCCGGTTTGAGCGGCAGCAGTTTATCGTCGTGTTCAATGGTCACCGTAAGACGGCGCGGTTCACGGTCCAGTTTAATCGGTTTGATGGTAAACAGCCGCCTTGGCATCTCGGCGTGGCTGTCAATCAAGGTCGCGGTTAAATACACATCGTGACGTTTCAGCCCATCCAGCGGCAGATTAAATTTGTGGCTGCCTTTATCAATTTTGGTCTCTAGATGCCACTCTACTTGGTTGGTTTCCAGCGACAGCATCAGCTCGCCTGCGACCTCGCTGTTAATGGTCGCCACTACAGTATCGCCATCTTGATAACTCGGTTTATCAAGCGTCATCGCCAGTTGATCCGGTTTAACCGGTCTTTGTTTCTCGCTGTCGTTTGACCAACCCGCATCAAAGCGGTAAATGGTTTGGTTTTGCTGGCTATCTTGCACGATGAGTCGATATTCACCCCAACGAACCTTGAGCGATAGCGGCACGGTTTCACCCGCTTTGACGTGCAGCACATCGGAACTTTCTGGCGCCCAGCCAATGTCGCGTTTGAGATCCCAACCACTTTCTTCACTGTAAACCCAATAATAATCGCCGCGGTTGCGCTCCAGTACGTAAGTCAGTTCGCCGCCGAGTAACTTATCCCCCTCTGCATTAAGAATGCCGACTTTAAATTCAGCATCACTGTAGTAATCGAACTCTTTTTGCGCAGGTAAAATCGCGGGAATCGATTTGCCCGTCCAAAGTTGCAGTGTGTGGCTACGCTGAATGCTCGCGCCGCCCGTCTCGTACAAAGAGAAGTGAAATTTCGCCAGCAGCGGCGACTGAATCAGCGCCTGTTTTACCAGCGGAAAATCAAACTCTAGCTGACCGTTGTCATCCAGAGTCATGGTGTCTAGGGTCGGCACATCTTGCCACGAGCTCAGCTTAAACGGCTTGCCGACATAAAAATCTTGATAAGGCCCAGGAAAATGTTGTTGGGGCTGATAATACGACGACACCGTCAGAGCATTGCCTGCCGCTGGCGCGCCAAACAGATAGCGCCCCGACAGCTTAACGGGCAATGATTCAACCTTGTTCTGAAGCCCTTTCGCCATGGTCACTTGCATGTCCATACGCTCAGGCACAAATTCACTGACGTTAAAACTAAACTGGCCTAGCGGCTGCTTGGCTTGCTTGTGGCTCAGAATATCAACGCGCCACTGCCCAAGCGGTGCGCTACTTGGCAGCGTAAAACGGTCTTGGTAGAAACCTTCGGCTTCGCTAGGTTCAATCCAGCGCCCACCAACCACATCGCCATTGGGCTTACGATATTGCAAATAAAGGCGCTGCGAAGAGACTGGCTCACCATCATCGCTACGTAGCACAATGTTCAGTGGTACACTTTCACCCGGTTTGAACAAATCGCGATTTGAATAACTGAACGCCTCTACCGCTGCCCAATCACGTCCGGCAACATCAAAATCAGACAAGTCCAGCGGCACCTCTTTGAGCGGCAATACGCTCATTTGATCACCAGCGTAAACCTGCAGCAAATCGCCTTTTTTCACTTGGTAGTCGAACGTTTGCTGCGCTGAACGCATTTCGCCAAGCTTAATCGTTTGGGTTTGATCGTCTTGTTCACTGACCACAGTCACTTGAGCAGGCAAAGACAGAGGCTGACCAGAAAAACGGTTTAAAGACAGCACAAGCTGGCTTGGAAACACTTTGGCTTGAATACCAATGTCGCTAAGCAATACTTGCGCGACCGCATAGTGGCTTGAGTTGAAATCACCGGCGACTTTAATCACCAATAGATACCAGCCATCTTTTAAGCTCTTTGGCAGTTGAATCGCCGTAAGATAATCGGAATTAATCGGTGATTTAGGCACATCGAAACTGAGGCTGGTAACGGCTTGGTAATTTTTTCTTAGACGTTGCAGATCCCAAGTATCGGCGGCTTTATCGTAGTAATTGCGTTTAAGGAACGCCTGCGGTTTATCGACGCTCATGACTTCCACACTCAGCTGAGAGGTATTCACCACACTGAGTGGCAACGTTCGACTGCCATTGGCGGGTACCACAGGACCGCGCCCGAGCAATTTAACCGCTGGTTCGCGCTGATAGATGGTCACAGTTTGGTTACGCGAGATCTCTTTGTTTTGCTCGATGCCATCTCGCAGCTTAATTTTATAGCTGCGATCCATTTCGACATCACTGAAGATCAGCGCATTTTTAGCCGGAGAAAGCGCCCAACTCGCACTTTCGATCAAGGTCTCGTTTTTCTTGCCATCTTTTTGCTCAATTTTGTACAAATCAGCGGCATGACGATCGGTAATGGTTTGATCAAATTGAATGATTAAGGCAGGTTTACCTTGATAGATGTAATTGCCCATATAAGTCACTTTCGCGGCCAGCGCCAAAGAGCTACAACACATGTAAACCAGCAGCGCCCCAAGCAGGGTACGCGCGCGATAACCAATACCTAACCTCAACATATCCTAAGCCTTCATCTTATTGTTAACAGGTGAAGTGCGACCAATAAATCATCACCATTAAGTTGTTAAAGCTTAGTTAACCACTTGATCGCAGGCAAAAAAAAGCCCCATATTTGGGGCTTAATTAGCGTTAGAATAAGTAACCGACGATGGCTAAGTATTAGCTAGCGCGACGAGCTTTGACCGCATCGGCTAACTGGCGTAGAACTTTCTCAGTGTCAGCCCAACCAATACATGCATCGGTGATGGATTGACCATAGGTCGCCACTTTACCATCGACAAGATCTTGTCGACCTTCTGTCAGATGCGATTCGATCATCACGCCGAAAATGGCATCTTCACCGCCACTCAATTGGGCACTGATATCATCAGAAACCACCATTTGACGTTGGTACTGTTTCGAGCTGTTGGCATGGCTAAAGTCGATCATGACTTTTTGACGCAAACCTGCCGCTTCCAGTTTCTGTTTCACTTCACCGACGTGCGCCGCACTGTAGTTTGGCTCTTTACCACCACGTAAAATGATGTGGCAATCTGGGTTACCGCTGGTTTCAACGATCGCTGAATGACCAAATTTGGTTACCGACAGGAAGTTGTGTTCTGAGCTAGCTGAGCGAATTGCATCAGCGGCGATTTTGATGTTGCCGTCAGTACCGTTTTTAAAACCAACCGGGCAAGACAAGCCAGAAGACAGTTCACGGTGAACTTGAGATTCAGTGGTACGAGCCCCAATCGCGCCCCAGCTAATGAGGTCAGCAATGTACTGAGGTGAAATCATATCGAGGAATTCGGTTGCCGTTGGTACACCCATATCGGTCAGATCCAGCAGCAGCTTACGGGCAATACGCAGACCGTCGTTGATCTTGTAAGTATCGTTAAGGTACGGGTCGTTGATCAGCCCTTTCCAACCTACCGTGGTGCGTGGTTTTTCAAAGTACACACGCATGACCACTTCAAGGTCTTCGCTTAGTTCTTCGCGCAACGCTTTCAAACGTTCAGCGTATTCCAGCGCCGCTTTAGTATCGTGAATCGAACACGGACCAACGATCACCAACAAACGATCGTCTTTGCCTTGCAGAATATTTGAAATCGCTTGGCGGGTTTGAAAAGTGGTCGACGCAGCGGTATCGGTTGCTGGGTATTTTTCCAAAATAGCAACGGGTGGCAATAACTCTTTTACGCGCTTAATTCGTACATCATCGGTCTGAAACATGCTCGGGCTTCCTGTCATTCTTATGCTGGCGCTCGGTAATGTTGTCGATTGCAATGATCGCTAACCGTTACCCAACGCCATGTCGGTTCTTGTTTGTCTGACGGGTAAGTTATCGAGGTTCGACAAAACACGCAAGCACTATTTTAAATAAAAGGCAATATTGATTACTATTTTACACAAAATCCAAAACGTACAATTATATTTACAGTTGATATTTCATTTAAAAACATGTAATTAGATAAATTATGCCGATATCATGGCCATTTCATTTGCCTATAGGCGCTCGGTGAAAAATTGCCGAACGTGATATTAAGCACAATAAAAAATGAGCTTAGCATCACAGACATGACGCTAAGCTCAGACTCATTTCAATGTTATTCGCTGTAAGCCCACTTTATTTGTCAGCAAACACCACCTAACAACTAAACACTGTGAAAGCGATCCACCAAACTTAGCAGTTGCTGCGGGTCAATCGCTTTGACGTTAAGTCCAGCAGGCTTAAACGTTGGTGCATCCTCGGCGGCCAACATTGCATTTACCACCGACTCTTCAACGCTCTCCACTGCGGCAAGATAGAACTCATCAAATCGCTCATCATTAAGGCAAGTCATATTCGTGTAGCTTGGCGACAACTGCGGCAGTGATTGACGATTGGCGGTGCTAAAGGCAAGGAAAATATCACCAGAATTATTTCCTCCAGGAGAGCCATTTCGACCAATGCCGATCGCGGCACGTTTCGCCATTCGTTTAAGCTGATGTGGCAGCATAGGTGCATCCGTTGCCAGCACCACAATGATCGAGCCCATCTCCTTTTGCTCCATCAGATCATCATCCGTAAGATAACATCCTATCGGCGCGCCAAGCACGTTAAACCAAGGACGCACACCGTGATTGGCTTGCACAAGCGCTGCCACCGTGTATGTTTCGCCTTCAACGTCAACTACACGCGATGCGGTGCCCGTTCCCCCTTTAAAACCATACGCAATCATCCCTGTACCGCCGCCGACACATCCTTCAGCAATATTACCACCAGTCGCATTTTGCAGCGCACACAGCGCATCTTGCTCAGTGACGTGCATCGCGTTGATGTCATTTAACACACCATCATAAGTTTCAGCAATGACGGGCATAGCCCAGAGATGATGTTGCTGCCATTCGCTCTGATATTGCTCAACCATCCACTTCACTGTGGCGTGGTGCGTGATACCAATCGCATGCGTATTCGTAAGCATGATGGGGCCGCAAAAATAACCGCCATCTTGAATCCAGTGCGTCCCTGTCATTTCTCCGTTGCCGTTGAGTGCATAACTTCCCGCCCAAACAGGTTGTGGCTCAGTTTGATAACCATGGGGGAGAATCGCGGTAACGCCCGTTCGCGCAGGCGATACAGGATCGTGGTTAATAATCGTTTGGTACCCGACCAACACACCGGGAACATCGGTAATCGCGTTATGTTGACCAGTTACACCGGGAAATGGCAGTCCGAGTTGTCTTGCGCGCAGTTTTTTTGTCATCCTTAACATCCTAGCTATTGATTAAATAGACGTTTTCTTTGATTTGAAATAGATACCCGCATAGGCGAACAACAGTGAAAAAATCAGCATTAACGTCGCGATAGCATTAATTTCCGGTTTAATGCCTTTGCGAATCATGCTCAATATATATACGGGTAAAGTGGTCGAATCGGTGCCGCTGATGAAGTAAGTGATCACCACGTCATCCATTGAAATGACAAAACTAAGCAGCGCTCCCCCAACAACGCCAGGCAAGATAAGTGGCAAGGTCACGCGACGAAATGTTTGCCACTCATTGGCCCCCAAATCGGCTGAAGCGCGTTCAAGTTGAGGGTCCATATCGGCCAATCGCGCGCTGACCACAATAAATACATAGCTGATTAAAAAAGTACAGTGGCCAATTACAATCGTACTTGAGCCCAAAGTCAGGCCTGAACTAATGAAAAAAATCAGTAGCGCAATGCCGAGTACAATGTCTGGCATCACCATAGGTATGTGCATAAACATGCGATATAACGGCTGGAGTTTAAAGCGAAAACGAGCGAGAGCGAGCGCCACCATTGTGCCAAGCAATGTTGAAATCAACGTCGCAAATAACGCCACCACAAGGCTATTTTTCAACGCACTCAAAAGTGAACCCGTTGAATCAATATAGGTTTCCGGCATCGGTTGGCTCGCTTGATAACCAAACATGATTCGATACCAGTCCAAACTGGCTTCGGTCCAATTCATAATATTGATTGGGTTCGCGTTAAACGAATACACCACAATCAGCACGACTGGTGCATAGAGAAAGACAAAAAACGCCAAACTGTAGGCTGATAGTAGCCGCTTCAGCATTGTTGTTTTGGGCATAACCACACTCCTTATTCGCCTTTAGCTCGGCATTTAAGCCGAACGAGTTTTATTGACTCGATAAAAAAATACGCTAAGCAAAATTAGCATCAACAACGTCAGAACCATGGAGAGTGCCGCGCCAAACGGCCAGTTTCGGGCATAAAGGAATTGCTGTTCCACCATGTTACCGATCATCAGCACTTTCGCTCCGCCAAATAAATCGGGAATCACAAAGTTGCCAAGGCTTGGAATGAATACCAGAATGCTGCCAGCCATGATGCCTGGCAGAGTCATAGGAAAAACCACTTTACAGAAAGTCTTCCAGGGTGCGGCGCCCAAGTCTTGAGAGGCTTGGATTAATCGACTGTCTAGCTTTTCTACACTGGAATACAACGGTAAAAACATAAACGGAATAAAGATATACACCATGCCGATGATCACCGCGACGTTGCTGTACATCAAGCTGAGTGGCTGATGGATAATTCCCACCCACTCAAGGAACTGGTTGGCAAATCCCGAATCACGCAGAATAAGCATCCATGCGTAGAGGCGAACGATCATCGAGGAGAAAAATGGCAGGGTTATTAATAAAATAAAGCACGACTTCATTTTTGCCGATAACTGACTCACCCAAAAGGCAACCGGATAACACACTACCAAAGTACACACTACCGTCGCTAACGCGAGTCCGATTGAGCGCAGTAAAATATCCAGATAGACGATATCAAACTCTTCATAAAAACCATCTGCCCAACCTAGAATCCGGCCATAATTCCAATGGTAAAATGTCCATTCAACTCCACCGTATAAACCAGGCTCCAAAAAGCTGTAAGTCAATATAATCAGCAATGGGATAACAAAAAAGATCGCCAGAAAAACGCTGGTTGGTGACAGCATAAAGAGCAACGAAACTTGCTGGCGTGAAAAACTTCGTGCGTAAGATTTCATGCCGCCTCCTGTTTCGCATTCGCGCGATGGCTGACAACATGAGCCGCTTCAAGCCGATAAGACAAGCTAATGGTATCACCGACATTGACCTCTCCATCTTCGTGTCTAACCAAAGCGGATATTTTTTGCCCGTTACTTAACGTTCCGTGTAACTGATAGTCAGTCCCGACGAACACACGTTCTTCAACAGTTAAACTCAATTCATATGTCGCGGTATTTGGTGTGCGGACCAACGAAAGTTGCTCAGGTCGCAGCAGTAACTCAACTTTGTCCCCTACTTGCAATTGCTTGTCTTGCAAAAATACTTTCACACCTTGGCAATCGACTACTGCTTTGCTGTGCTCAATCAATATCACGTTACCTGCAAAAATATTGCTCTCACCGATAAAATCAGCAACAAAACGATTGCACGGCGTGTGATAAATCTCATCTGGAGTACCGATTTGCTGCACTTTACCCGCATTTAGAACCACAATGCGGTCTGATAGCGTCAAGGCTTCTTGCTGGTCATGAGTAACAAACACAAAACAAATACCCAGCTCTGATTGCAGGCGTTTCAGTTCCAACTGCATCTTTATGCGCAAATTTTTATCCAGCGCAGATAAAGGTTCATCTAATAACAATAGTTTGGGCCGGTTGATGATCGCGCGAGCCAAGGCCACACGTTGTTGCTGACCACCAGAGAGCTGCGCAGGCATGCGGCGTTCAGTCCCTATTAAGCCGACCATTTCCAATGCTTGTTTGACTCTTTGGTTGCGCTCTAGCGCATTCACTTTGGCAATGTCCAATCCGTAACCAACATTTTGTTCGACCGTCATATGTGGGAACAGAGCATAAGATTGAAACACCGTATTGACCGGACGTTTATGTGCGGGCAAATTAGTAATCGACTGTTGCTCAATCAACACATCTCCGCTATCGAGACGTTCAAAACCTGCAATGATCTTAAGCAAGGTGGTTTTACCACAACCAGAAGGCCCTAACAGCGTAATGAACTCCTGCTTGGCAATCGAAATATCGATACCATCAAGTGCTTTAATCAAATTACCTTCAGGTGTCGTAAATTGGCGATATCCTTTACGGATACGAATATATTCATTAGCTGACATAGCATCCCCTGCAAATAAAAACGGGTGACGGCTTACACCCGAAAATAACCCATTAATGAGTACGAATTTTGGTCCAAACACGGTCGTACAATTTAATGTCTTTACCAAGTTCAGCAAACATTTGTAATTTCGAACGCACTTGTTCAGGTGGATTAATACTTGGGTTGTCGCGAATATAATCGGGTAATAACGCAATAGCATCTTTATTCGTAGAACCATTCATCTGCTGCTTAGTATTAAGCGCAGCAATTTCAGGTTGAGTAAAAAACTCCAAGAACTTTTTGGCGTTAGATTTATTTGGCGCGGATTTTAAAACACACATGTTTTCCTGATACATGGTCGCGCCTTCTTTGGGAATCACAAAATCCAATTCATCTGGGGTTTGAAATACGTAAAGCATGCCGCCGACATACCATTGTGCCGCCGCAATATCACCGGATTGCACCAATGGCGCACTATCATAAGTAAATGACGAAACGTTGGGTTTCTGCTTGAGAATAAATTCCTGCGCCAGTTTTAAATCTTCACGCCGAGTCGAATTAACACTCTTACCATGCTCGATTAACCCAACACCAATGACTTCTCGCATATCATCAAGCATCGCGATTTTCTTACCTTGCTGAGGTAAATTGAAAAACTCTTGCCAAGAATCCAAACTCTTTACTTGCTTTTTGTTGTACAAAATCCCAACCGTTCCCCATGCATACGGTAAACAATATTCACCTTTAGGGTCAGATTTCGCGGTTAAAAAATGCGTATCGATGTGTTTAAAGCCGCTGAATTGATTAATATGGGTTTTCTCAAGCAATCCAAGATGGGACATAATGTCTTGCATGTGAACTGATGGGAAGACAATATCGTACCCTGTTGCACCCGCTTGCAGTTTTGCCAACATTTCTTCATTGGATGTGTAGGTATCCACGCTAACGTCGATACCTGTTTGAGCTTTAAATTGAGTCAGTACCTCAGGATTTATATAATCTCCCCAGTTGTATAATTTCAAACTCTCTTGCGCAGATATCGATGGTGCGTTGAACATTGCTGCAACTAAGGCAACGGTAAGCAACCGCTTTTTATTAAGTACGCGATTGTCGTGATATTTATTTTGTTCCTTCACTGGCAACTCCCTTATTTTATAAAACTAAGTGATTTTTATTTTTTCTAAAATACTCGACTACAACCTTTACTTAATTATTCTATTTATGGCATAAACATTTCAATATCATAATATGTTAACCCTCTAACATATTAAATAATTCACAATAAAACATAACGTTAGGGTAAAACTGTATATTAATGGAATAAATTTGGTCTATAAATAAATAATCAAACGCACCAAATGTGGGAATCTTAAATTTAACAACACTATAAGAGTGCAATATTAAAATGAAAAGGAACATGGATGATCGATTCATTAAATAATCAATCTGAAGTCATTACGTCTGCTATCGCACAAAAAATTAAGGGATTAATTAGTGAGATTTCAGTTTCAGAAGCGCGAGTGGCGCAGTTTATTCTACTCAACTTAGAACAAATCAGTTTTGAAACTGGAGCTTCAATTGCTGAAAAGGCGGCCGTTAGCCAAATTACCGTCAGTCGTTTCTTAAAACGCGCGGGCTATCAGGGAATATCTGCGTTAAAAGAAGAGGTGAAGAAGGAGATCATCGCACAGAACTACACCGCCAGTAACGCATCGCTCGTCGACAGTTTTTATCGCCAGAGCTTGAAAAATGAAATGCAAATTCTGATGCGTATCTACGAACAGTTTGATAGTGATGCTTGGCAAAGCATCGTGGGGTGCGTTTCTTCGGCAAAAAAAGTCTATGTGACTGGCTTTCAGTCGATTCGTGGTATGGCGGAAGATACCGCTCGACGATTACTATTTGCTCGTGACAATGTCCAGTATTTATCTGCTCATGACGGAATGCTCGCCGAATGGCTGGGATTAATTGAGCACCCTAGTAATCAAAAGCATTATGATGTGTTGATCATGCTCGACATTGTGCCTTACTCCGCCGAAAGCAGGTACTTATGCGAAGAAGCTCGTAAGCGCGGCATTCAACTAGTTTTAATCACCGACGAATTTTGCTATTGGGCCGAGGAATTTACGAGTCATGTTTTCCATACAAAATCTAAAGCTGGGTTATTTTTGGAGTCTAATTGGGGTATCGCCATGGTGACCAACATGCTTATCCATTGCATTGCACAAGAAACCCCAAATAGCGAACAAAGAGTGAAACGTTGGCAGATGCTATGCAAAGGTATGAACCTGTTTTAATTACGGCCAAATGATTGGGGAATCATCTATCAATTTTACAATGTAAATCCCTCACGCCATCGGCGCTGCCGACGCGTGCGGGGGTACTTTTTAATTCACGACTAATGACTCAGATTGAATCAAGATACAGCCAGCTTGCTGCATCTGCTCGAAAGCGTTATCGACATCACCTTCGCTCATATTGACACCGCGACACGCATCTTGAATGACCCATGTATTAAAACCGAGTTCAGCCGCATCTAACGCAGTAAATTTCACGCAATAATCGGTTGCTAGGCCAACGATATACACATCGGTCAGGCCTTTTTCGAGTAGGTAATCTGCCAAACCCGTGGCTTGCAAACGCTGATTATCAAAAAAGCCACTGTAGCTGTCGATATTCAAATTGGTACCTTTTTGCACCACATGATCGATAGCATGGGTATTCAGTTCAGCGATAAACTCCGCGCCATAAGTCCCTTGTACGCAGTGATCTGGCCACATTACTTGAGGGCCACCATCAAGTTCGATTAACTCACCAGGCGTTTTGTTGTGTACCGAGGCAAAACTGGCGTGACCTTGTGGATGCCAATCTTGAGTGGCAATGACATGATCAAAATGTGGAAGCAACTTATTGATGATAGGAACAATTTGATCGCCTTGAGGTACAGGCAGAGCCCCTGAGGGCGAAAAATCGTTTTGTACATCAACTAAAATAAGCGTTTTAGTCATGGTAAATCCTTGTTGAACATGGGTGACGTAACACCATAAATTCGGTTATTGGCGCTCTTGTCCGTGCTACTCGAGATTGATTTTATCATCGAGAAACGCTTTCAGCTTAAGCGGATCCGAAATGGTTAAATGATTGTCGTGTTTTTCGACTAGCCCTCGCTCAAGCAACGCCTTCACTGCACGGCGATAAACTCGGCTGGTGGTACCAAATCGCTCCGCTTCGCTGGTCACGCGTTCAAAGCCGCCAAGGGCAACATTGCTTTGATGCCGAATCCATAAATCGTGGGCGATATTATACATGATGGGCCTGAGCAGTCGCTGAGTATAGATATCTAATGAATCTTGATAATCTTCAGCCAATGCACAGGCGAAGAACATTGTTAGTTGCGGATGATGAATCATGGTTTGCGATAGGCGCGCAGCAGAGATGACTGAAACATCAATTTCTTCTTCCGCCACCACATTCCACTGGCATACAGTTTGGGTAAAAAATTCCATTTCGCCAAAAATATGGTCATCACACTGCGCTTCGCCAAGTTGAAAACGCTTACCGCTTGCGACGGTAATATTCATCGACACACGACCCACTGAGACGATATACAAATGATCAACTTGCTGACCTTGAGTCAACAAAGATTCACCTGCAGCAAAGCGTCTTTGGGCGACACAACAATCAGCTAACGCCTTCTTAAACAGCGGAAGATGAGTAGTTAAATAGCGATAAAAACGTGTGTTTTCATGCGGTTGAACTTGCATATCGGTTTGTCATCCTTTTCATCGATAGCGTTCTAGCTTACAAGGTCAGCAGCGCCTGAGTCTATTGTCAATTCAGTCAATCTGGCCTGACACAACACTGCGAGTCACCACTTGCGTTTGGGACTCGCAGTGCAGTTTTTATCGCTTCGCCACCAACGCATGCAATGCGGTCAAAGCAGAAAGTTTTTCACCTTGAGCCATATGAGCTTCCGCCTGATTAAATTGACTAATGCCTTGTTGAACATCCTGTTCATACAAAACCACATTATTGAGTACTGACGCAACATTCAAGCCGCGATAGCGCCCGACTGCCAATAGCGCTGCGGTTTCCATATCTGCTGCCAGTACGCCTCGTTGGTGCCAAAATTGACAAATTTGCGCTTCTTCATCCGTGTAAAAGCTGTCATGAGAGCGCACCAAACCAAGATGATACGCCGCGCCAATTTGCTGAGCCGCGTTGACCAAGCCTAAACTCAGCTCAAGGCTTGCAACCGCGGGAAAGCTTTGAGGTAAATAACTCAGCGAACCGCCGTCATCACGTACAGCGCCCTCTGCAATCACCAGTTCACCTAGCGCTACCTGTGGTTGCAACGCCCCCGCAGAGCCAACGCGAACAATACTTTTCGCTCCGCACTGCTTAAGCTCTTCAAGCGCAATCAACAGCGACGGCGCACCAATGCCAGTGCTGCATAGCGTCACCTCTTGGCCCTGAAACCAAGCGCGGTAAAGGTGAAACTCGCGATTGGTCGCCAGATGCTCTGCTTCATCACACCAACTGGCGATACGCTCAGCACGTGCGGGATCTCCACAGACGATCACTCGTTCGGCAACCTGTGCGCCTTGAACACTGATATGCGGTTGAATACTCACAATGCAGGCTCCTGCTGTTTGTATTCACTTTTATTGGCCTTTGCGGTTTGCATCCACTCTTTGGTCCCGTTGAGTGCAATAAACAGCAAAATCACATATTCAATCGACATCGCATACACACCTTGGGCGGCATAGACACCAACACTGATAATGTTAATGACCACCCACAAAATCCAGTTCTCAACGTATTTTCGCGTCATCAAAATTTGCGCCACAATCGACAATACCGTCATGGCTGCGTCCCAAAACGGGAAAGCATCTGGGTCGAGCGCGCCAAGAGTAATCGATGAACCGAAAGCGTTCATCACCGCAACCGACAAAGCGGCTAACGCTGAGAAAAACGGATCAATAAAAATAGTCAGTAATACAATTGCGACCGCGCTGATGATTGAGGTTTTTACCAGTTTATCTTTACTCAGCCAGCGAACTTGCAGCGCTTCGCCGTCCATCGCATCGGGTCGAGTCCACGCATACCAACCATAAATGTTGGCGCAGAAGAAAAACAGTTGCAGAATCAGCAATCCATACAGCTGAATTTGGTAGAAAATAATCGCAAATAAAGTGACATTAATCAGTCCAAACAAATAGTTAATGTTCTTTTCTTTACTCGCATACCAAATGCAGAGCAAACCAAACAGTGTGCCTACCATCTCTATCCATGACATTGCGTAGCCGCCGCCAATCGGAATATTGACCAAGGTATTATTGATGTCGAACCATGAAGTTATATCCATATTTATGCCCTTTTCCTTTTATCAAGCTGTATCGAACATAACCAGAATGCGAAACTCAGCAACGGACATTTGTCCCTTTTAGCTGGTCACAGATCATATTTTGTAACAATAACATTGTTAAGCGTCGCAATTGTTGTCGCCAGCGCGCCGCTTTTTAGGCAAATTGAAGGGCACACCACCAGCCGTGATTCACTACATAACACCACTGCCAAGCGTTAAGGATAACCACACATGCACATTTCGATTCTCACTTTTGATGGTTTTAACGAACTCGACTCAATGATCGCCCTTGGCATACTCAGCCGAGCCAAACAGGACCACTGGAAAATTCACATCGCCTGCCCTACGCCAACAGTGTCGTCGATGAACCAGTTAGTTATAGAGCGCCAGGATAGCATTGAACAAGCTAACCATGCCGATGTTGTGATCATCGGCAGCGGTACTCGCACACGTGACGTGGTCAAAGATCAAGCCATTATGGACCGCCTCAAGCTCGACCCCAATCGCCAACTTATCGCGACACAATGCTCCGGAGCGCTCGTGATGAGTAAACTTGGCTTACTGGCCCAAATGCCAGTGTGCACCGATACCACGACGGCTCCTTGGTTAATTGATAGCGATATTGAGGTGCTCAACCAAGCATTTTACGCACGGGGAAATATCGCCAGCGCTGGCGGTTGCCTCGCTTCGACCTATCTCGCGGCGTGGGTTATCGCCAAAGTTCGCGATACAGAAGCGGCACAAGCCGCCATTGAGTACGTTGCACCCGTGGGTGAAAAGGCGCAATATGTCGAGCGCGTTATGACGCATATCACGCCATACCTAGGCAATTAGTACACCTTGGTCATTAACCCAACCTAATTTGGCTCATTGAGTTCAATCGAGCAGAGTAACAACAATGACATCGATGCATTTTTCAATATCACTTGCTCAGCAAAAACTGCAGCTTGTGGCGACATCGCTCGGTCGCGACATGAACATTGCGCTTTTTGGTGGCGATCGCGCGCATATTGGCGCCATGGCGCTGGCACAAAACAGACCCAGTTTACAGACGCCCGGCAAAGTCAGTGCATCGACCTCGGTCATCACCGTGTGTGGGCATAAAGAAGATCAACTCGCCAAATACGTCGCAGAACAAGTCGCAGTAAAAATCGACGCGATTGTCACGGTTAGCTGTGGTATCCACTTTGATGACATTGATGATGCGACGCTCAACGCGATCCCCACAGCAGTGGACTCGCTTATCAACCAACTGTTTGACGCCATTGACGCTCAAAAACGTCAAGATTGATAAGCGTTATGCGAAGAGAAGCGAGAGTGAGCCTGCCAAGTCAGCCAATTGACATAAACGGTCATAACCAGCAGTAACGCGGCCACCAAGTTATGCCCAACCGCGGTCAACAGCGGCAAACTGAACACAACGTTACTGATCCCTAGCCCAATTTGGCTTATCAGCAGCAGGAACAAACTCAGTGCGCAGCGACGAGCTAATGGGCTGGCCTGACGCCACAACTGCACGCACAATCCCAATATCACCACACTCACCAGTAAAGCGCCCAAGCGATGGGTAAAATGAATTGTCATTCGCGCGCCATAATCCAAGGTGCCAAATTCATAGTTACCATGAGCTGGTGGGTTTAGAGAAAACGCGCCGTCAAAGTCGAGAAATCGGCTCCATGACCCCTCGCAAAACGGCAATTCACTGCACATAAACGCCGCATAATTTGCTGAAGTCCAGCCACCAAGAGCGATTTGCGTCAACACCGTTACCAACGCCAACGGAGCGAGCCACACAAGACCAAAATGAGCTGAAAACGCCTTATGAGCTTGGCTGTGCTCATTACTGCGCCAATAGAGCAAGCACGTTAGGCACAACAAACTGAATCCGCCCAACAGATGACCAAGTACCACCAAAGGATGCAATTTAAGCGTCACCGTCCACATGCCAAGCAGGGATTGAAAGACAACCACAGCGCACAGCGCTATCGGTAATAATTTACCAACCAATGCCCGTTTTAAGGCGATCGCACTGACCGCAAAAATGCATACGCCCAGCAACGCAGCAAAGTAACGATGTATCATTTCAAGCCAAGCTTTATGAGGTTCGAGTTGTACAGCGGGAAACAAGTGCTGCGCACGCTGAATATCGCTTGGCTGTTGAGGTACACTCAACTGTCCATAGCAGCCGGGCCAGTCCGGGCAACCTAATCCTGCGTCAGATAAACGAGTGTAAGCTCCGAGCACAATCACGGTTAAGGTCAGCACAATACTGAATTTCACTAACCAAGTGAACGGCATCTTTTCCCTCACTGTTTGCGAGCCCTGAATAAGCAAATCTGGACGGCTTAACAACCCACTAAGCTCAGACTTACTCTAGGTTAGCCCAAGCGCGATAGTTTGAGCATCTTACGTAAATCGGCCAATAAACCTTGGCTCTGTTCGACCAACTCTTCAGGCTGAGATAATTTTTGATAACGCATCACCAACTGGCCTAGAGGGTCAACAATCAGATATTCCGAGGCTTCAACCAATTCAAGAAACTGCGCCGATACTTCGATCGCTGTAACTTTGCGATCGTATAACTGAGCGAGATCGCTATCTGGCGTTACAAACACCACTGGCGCAACATTGTCTTGATACTTACCCAGAGCAACATGGCTTTGCTGCAGTAGATGCATCTGCTGCTGACAAATGGCGCCGCATTCGGCAGGCAGTACATAGCCGAGCTGCCATTGCTTGCTCGCAAATGGATTCGTCATCCCCAAAGTTTGATAAGTCACGCGCGGCTCAATTAATATGCCACGGTTAGTCACGCCAGGTTGATACCATTGATTGACTAAAATCGCTTTAGCCACAAATACAGGCACAGCGAATAACAGCACTAACCCGATAAGAATTAACCGTCCTTTGATAATGCGATTAGTCATCCTTTTTCCTCACCACATACCCAATCCATGCCCATAGCGATAAACACAGCAAAGCAAACGCTAAACCAAACCATTGAATGGCATAACCGAAATGTCGCTCTGACCCCAAAGCAATAGGCTGCCAAGGTTGTGGATATGGCCAATCCTCGCTTTGTGGTTGAAACATATAGGGTTTTATCCTTAAGCCCCATCGCTTCTCCAACTCATCGAAATTCAAATTTTGTATGCGGCCTACAGCGCCCGGTTCAAGCTCTAACGATGAGCTCAGCGGGTTTACCGTACGCTGGTATAGCCTACCTTCAAAGTTATCCTCGAATCGTAACCAGTCAACTTTTGGTAGCCATTGACGTGAACTTAATGCGGATATAAATCCCATTTCAAACAGCAAATTTTCACCGTTTTCAGCGCGCATTAATTGATAAGCTAGGTAACCAACCTTGCCGTTATAAGTTTGATTATCAAGAAGTAAATAATGATTCGCGACAGGGGTTAGCCTGCCATGCACGTGCAGGCCAGTATAATTAGCAAAACGTTTATCGCTAAGCTCAGTGATTGGCATCGATGCTGCGACTTCCCTCAACTCAAGTTGCAGTTCTAGGCCTCGTTTAAATTCGGCACGTTGCAATTGCCACAATCCCAAGTTGATCAGTAGCGTCATTACAGCCACAGTTAATACAGCCCCTAACCAAACTGCCTTGGACCGGCCAATTCGCAAATGGAACAGTTTTATGGTCTCAGTATTTAAAATCGGTTTAGTTTTACTGCTGCTGTTTATCATCTATAACCTCGCCAGAGCGTTGTTTCTGATGTCTAAAATGACCGAAGATGACACCGATGAAAAACCGTCGATGAGCCATTATCTTGGCCGTCGCGTGCTGTTCTCTGCCCTCGCTGTCCTACTGCTTATCATTGCGTTATTCAGCGGATTTTTAGAACCTAACCCTCGCCCTTATTAGCGCTGAGCGCCTAAAGCACATAAACAAATACAAACAGGCACAGCCACACGACATCGACAAAGTGCCAATACCAACTGCCGGCTTGAAACGCAAAATGCTGCTTGGGTGTGAAATGATCCTTGGCAATACGAACAAGCAGTACTAAGAGGAAAATCGTGCCTAAACAAACATGCAGACCATGAAATCCGGTTAACAGAAAAAACGTATTGCCATAAATGCCGGACTGTAGCGTCAGCCCGAGTTCTTGATAGGCGTGGTGATATTCGACGCCTTGAAAATAGAGGAAGAACCCGGCCAATACGATGGTCAATTCGAGCCAAATCACCAACGCAAAACGCTTATTGTGCTCAAGGCTGACATGCGCCATCTGTAACGTCACCGAAGAGAGCAATAAAATCACCGTATTGCCAAGTGGAATACCTTGCCAACCCATGGCTTGAGTGGTTGTCCCGCTTGGCGTTTGGGTAAGTGGCCATATCGCCTCAAAGCTTGGCCACAAAACCTCGTTCGTCATTAGGTTGTTACTCGCCCCGCCAAGCCATGGCACCGCCACCATGCGGGCATAAAACAGTGCTCCAAAAAAAGCGCCGAAAAACATCACTTCGGAAAAAATAAACCAGCTCATGGATTGGCGAAACGAACGACTGAGCTGCGCCGAATAAAGCCCGCTTAAGGATTCACTAATGATGTTGCTAAACCAGCCAGCAAACATCACCACAAGGATAATAAAGCCCAAGAATAAAACGATGCGACTGGCAACGCTGGCACCGCCGCTTTGGCCAAGATGCTGCACAGTAAGACCAGCGCCGACCGCAATCATAAACAGCGCAACCGCGCCCATGATAGGCCACGAGCTTTGCGCAGGGACATAATAACTGGGAGTCTTAGGTGTCATCGCACACCTCCTTGAGCATAAGCCAGTTCAACCCTCGAATTAGCAGGTAAAACTGGTAAAGATGGGCGAATAACAGCCAGATGTTGCTGCTCTGCCGCGGTTTTCTTGGTGATATCAAACAAGGTATAGGAAAGAGTTAACGTGGTAATCGATTCAGGAATATTCGGTTCAATATAGAAAATTAATGGCAGCTCTGCCGATTGATGCGCATTAAGCCCCTGCTGATTAAAACAAAAACATTCGATCTTGTTGAAGTAGCGCGCCGCTAATCCAGGAGACACCGAAGGCACTGCTTGGCCTATCATTCGCTGCTCGGAAAGATTAACGGCAGTATAAGCCGTTTGAATCACCTGCCCGGGATGGACATCAATCGTCGACTGCGTGGGGGTAAACGTCCAAGGAATGCCTTGATTCAAATGAGCGATAAACTCAACATGAATCACTCGCGTTTCATCAACCACCAAACCTTGCGGCTGCAGCGCAGCGCTGGAGTTGGTTTTGCCATTGATACCAAGCACATCACACATCACATCGTAAAGTGGCACCAAAGCAAAGCCAAAGCCGAACATGACCAGAGCGGCGACAAACAGCTTCCCGCTCAAGCGACGATTCGATTGCTGTTGATTGTCCATATTCGCTCCTAATCGATTTTAGGGGGCTGAGAGAAAGTATGGTGCGGCGCTGGGCTGGCAACCGTCCATTCAAGCCCCTGTGCACGCGCCCAAGGTTTCGCTGAGGCAGGCGTACCGCCACGCACACATTTCACCACCACCCAAAGAAATAGCAGTTGCGACAAACCAAACGCAAAGCCACCAATCGACACCACTTGATTCACATCGGCAAACTGAATCGCGTAATCAGGAATGCGCCGCGGCATACCGGCAAGCCCCAAGAAATGCATTGGGAAAAAGAGAATATTGACTGAGATAACAGAGCACCAAAAATGCCACAAACTCAAACGCTGGTCGTACATATGTCCGGTCCATTTTGGTAGCCAGTAGTACGCTGCAGCCATAATCGAAAACACCGCGCCAGAGACCAGCACATAATGAAAATGCGCGACCACAAAATAGGTGTCGTGATATTGAAAATCCGCCGGCACGATGGCAAGCATCAAGCCGGAAAAGCCGCCGATGGTAAACAAGATAATAAAGGCAATAGCAAACAGCATCGGCGTTTCAAACGTCAGCGCACCGCGCCACATGGTGGCAACCCAATTGAAAACCTTGACCCCCGTTGGCACCGCGATCAGCATGGTGCAATACATAAAAAACAGCTCAGCAAACACCGGCATACCGGTTGTGAACATGTGATGCGCCCAGACTAAAAAGGACAACAGCGCAATCGAGCAAGTCGCGTAAACCATGGAATGGTAGCCAAAGAGTTTCTTGCCGCTAAAAGCTGGGATTATCGCCGAAATAATACCGAATGATGGCAAAATCATAATGTAGACTTCAGGGTGACCAAAAAACCAAAAGATGTGCTGAAACATCACAGGGTCACCGCCGCCCGCCGCATCAAAGAAACTGGTGCCAAAATATTTATCGGTCAAAATCATGGTCACGGCGCCTGCCAACACCGGCATCACCGCAATCAGTAAAAATGCGGTGATAAACCAAGTCCAGACAAACAACGGCATTTTGAACCACCCCATTCCCGGTGCGCGCATATTCATGATAGTGACAATCACGTTGATCGCGCCCATGATTGAGCTGATGCCCATGATATGAATCGAAAATACAAACAGCGCCGTGCTATTCGGACCATAAGTGGTCGATAGCGGCGCGTAAAACGTCCAGCCAAAATTAGGCCCGCCACCTTCGGTAAATAGCGAGGCTAGCAAAATCAAAAACGCAAACGGCAGAATCCAGAAACTGAGGTTATTCATACGCGGTAGCGCCATATCTGGCGCGCCGATCATCAATGGAACCATCCAGTTCGCAAGGCCTGTAAACGCTGGCATTACAGCGCCAAACACCATAATCAGCCCATGAACCGTGGTCATCTGATTAAAGAATTCCGGTTCAACCAATTGCAGTCCAGGTTGAAACAACTCGGCGCGGATCACCATCGCCATCGCACCGCCAGTGAGAAACATGGCAAAGCTAAACCACAAATACAAAGTACCAATGTCTTTATGGTTGGTGGAATACAGCCAGCGCCCCACTCCCGACGGTTTATCATCATGGACATTCGGATTTGCTGTTGAAGCGGTTTGAGTCCCTTCGGCTTGCTGGCTCATCGCCGTCAACGTCGTTTTTGGCGCTTTCATTGCCCCTCCTTAACCGCTTCGAGTCGCTGTTTGTAGGCGTTCACATCTGCTGCTTGCACCGCATCGTTGGTGTTGTTCCCCCACGCATTACGTTGGTAAGTCACCACCGCGGCAATCTCTTGTTCCGTTAACTGATTGGCGAACGCCTGCATCGCCGTCCCTGCTCGGCCATTAAGCACAGTATCAAGGTGGAGTTCGAGTGCACCGGTTGCCACTGGGCTGCCCTTAATCGCAGGAAATGCCCCGGGAATACCAACGCCGGTTGGTTGATGACATACCGCGCAGCGGTCAAGATAAACCGCTTCTCCTTGGCGCATCAGTGCTTCAAGCGATAGAGTCTGACTTAGTGCCGATTGGGCACTTGCCGCTTCCTCGGCCAGCGCGTTTTTCTTATCCGTCAACCATGTATCAAACGCTTCAGGCTCAAGGACTTGCACCACCACAGGCATAAAGCCGTGGGCTCGCCCACAAAGTTCAGCGCATTGACCGCGGTAAATGCCGGGTTTATCAACACGTGTCCACGCTTCATTAATAAACCCGGGAATGGCGTCCTTTTTTACGGCGAAATCCGGTACCCACCACGAGTGAATCACATCATCAGAGGTCAATAGAAAACGGACTTTGCGATGGGCAGGCAGCACCAAAGGTTGGTCGACTTCGAGCAGATAATGCTCGCCTTTTTCATCAACACCTTGAATCTGCTGCTGACTGGTGGTTAGCAAGCTAAAAAACGCGACGTCTTGATCAAAATAACGATAGTGCCACTTCCATTGTGAGCCAGTGATTTGCACAGTGAGGTCGGACTGCGAAGTATCTTCCATCGCAATCAAGGTTTTAGTGGCGGGAATCGCCATAAGAATAAGGATAACAATCGGAATGAGCGTCCAAAGGATTTCAATTTTGGTACTTTCATGAAAGCTTGCCGCCACCGCACCACGTGATTTTCGATGCCTGACAATCGAGAAAAATATCGCGCCAAACACCACCACCGCGATGGCGCAGCAGATATAAAAAATCAGCATGTGTAACTCGTATACGCGACCGCTTATCTCAGTCACGCCTTGAGTCATATTTAATTTTGGTTCAGCAGAGATGGCAGGAGCAGCAAACCCAATCAGCATCAAATCGGCTAGAAACCACAAACGGATGACGAAGTTTTTCACAAGGTTTCTCCTTTTTCGTCACACCTTAAGCGGCTGCTTTCATTGAATTATCTAAATCGACTCATCCCAACAAGCACTTAATCCAATCCGTTTAGCAGCTCGCCCAACCCAGATTGTTATATTTATGTTAATAACCTAGTTAACGATAAGGGATTATGCAAGATGGCAGGCCGCGTAAAATGAGCTGGTAATTTAGCCGACAATTTAGAGGTTATTTCAGATAGGGATTGGCCCCGAACTCTGCTAGACTCGCCGATCCAAACCGAAGCCGCATATACTTAACAGCAATAACGCCGCTGTATTTCGCTGGCTTAAAGATAATTAAAGGAACCTGCCATGATGACTGACGAAGAACGAATTGAACTGCAGCGCAACAACCCACTTCATGGTCTGAAGCTGGAAGTCATGTTGCAAGAGTTGGTCGATTTCTACGGTTGGGACATTCTTGATACCGCAATGCGTTTTAACTGTTTTCACACCAAACCGTCGATTGCCAGCAGCGTGAAGTATCTTAAGAAAACCGACTGGGCGCGGGAAAAGTTGGAAAATTTCTATTTGTATCGCTTTAAGCGTATGCCGCGAGCATCCGCAGAGGAATATGACTTATCGCCGCGTGCTCGTACATTTCCTCATGGTTTGGAGCCGAAGCCGCCGATGGAATTGACCGTTGATTCGATTTTGAAATCTCAAGCCAAAGCAGCGTCAGTCCACAAGCAGCGCTCAGCAAAAGGTCGAAGCCCCCGCCGATAAGTGTATGTAAAAGCGATATCTATCACTGAGGATAAGAAAACATCTTTCAGGCAATATTTGGCCTGAAAGAACAAATTAAACGGTGAAATTTGTCGGCAAGATAAGTGTTAAAATCATTCAACACCAGATGGTAAAAAAAAACGACTAATAGCCCTCACCTTTCAATAACCAAAATATTTTTTCCTATTGGATATTTGTGTTTCTTTATCTGGATAAATTTGGATCATATAAGATATCTCTGGTTTTGAACCAAAAAAAGCATTATAAGAAATTGATGCTTGATTACCTTCCAATGAACTCGTTCTTATAGAATTAAAATGCCCGCTATGTGTTAAGCCCTGTGAATAATCTAATACATTTGACTTTGGAGTATGACTATCTATTATTGCACCAAAAAAATTAATAGCATAGTCGACTGACATAGTATTAAACACCCTACCACTTCGTCTTTTATCAAAATCGAATTCAAAGTTTTTTAAATGTGAGCTAAGCATCACTCGAACCCCCTTAACGTATCGCCCCATTGGATCACTTAGGGTGCCTACTTGTCCATTCACCCAATCTGATTTGGGGTTTTTCCTATTTTTTTCAAGTTCTATATCCAAACCTAACTTAGGGTAAATAAAACGCTGAGCTGAAAATGCATCTAAAGAGTTTAATTCTCCCTGCATATAATCGTCACCAAGCACTGCGACCCAATCTTTAAATGGCTTATCGAAACTTAGCGTTTTACCATCAAAGGCAATACTATCTCTGGTCACCACTAAACGCACAGGAAGAGAACTAGTATTCGCCTTATCATCCAGATCAAATGTATCGCTTACCAGCTGTGAAACATCGGTGTGTTTAATTTTATCGACTATATTGGACGATTTTGATGCAAA
>NZ_FNDD01000044.1 GCF_900100015.1 Vibrio xiamenensis
GAGACAGAGTTTTCTAAAATGACTCACCTTGCGGGACTTGAATGGGCCAGCCTACTGGTTGTGACATATTCATCGTTCACAAAGAGTTGAATTCAAAAGTCTAGATAAAAGAAAAGCCCAGTCGTGAGACAGAGTTTTCTAAAATGACTCACCTTGCGGAACTTGAATGGGCCAGCCTACTGGTTGTGACATATTCATCGTTCACTTCACAAAGAGTTGAATTCAAAAGTCTAGATAAAAGAAAAGCCCAGTCGCGAGACTGGGCTTTCTAAAGTGGCTCCCCCTGCAAGACTTGAACTTGCGACATACGGATTAACAGTCCGCCGTTCTACCGACTGAACTAAGGGGGAATTATCTGTGTCACTTCTAACGAAGTGAAGCACCAAATAATGGTGCCTCGAGACGGAATAACGGGCCCGCCTAGGGCACTGACCGATGATTTTCAACAAAATCCAAAGATGATGTTTTAAGCACCGATAACATAATATGGTGCCTCGAGGCGGAATCGAACCACCGACACGAGGATTTTCAATCCTCTGCTCTACCGACTGAGCTATCGAGGCAAAAGAATGGTGCCGACTACCGGAATCGAACTGGTGACCTACTGATTACAAGTCAGTTGCTCTACCTACTGAGCTAAGTCGGCCCAAATTTTTGTGTTGCTCGTGATGCACACCAACAACTTAAATTGTGGTGCCTCGAGGCGGAATCGAACCACCGACACGAGGATTTTCAATCCTCTGCTCTACCGACTGAGCTATCGAGGCAAAAGAATGGTGCCGACTACCGGAATCGAACTGGTGACCTACTGATTACAAGTCAGTTGCTCTACCTACTGAGCTAAGTCGGCGCACTATATTCTTTTTAACGACCGTTGATACTTAAGCACCAACAATCAGAATTTGTGGTGCCCGGAGGCGGAATCGAACCACCGACACGAGGATTTTCAATCCTCTGCTCTACCGACTGAGCTATCCGGGCAACGGAGCGCTATTAAACGGATTTTCGGCCTTGGCGTCAACTTGTTTTTAGAAAAAAAAACAAAAAAACGGTTAACTGCTGCGAATTTAGCCAGTTTTGTGGCCAATGTTTAACTGCCGTTAAATTCCTTTTTAAATTTGGTCACTTTTTCTAAGTAACGGCGTGATTCTGCGTTGGGATGTTTATTGGTTAACGCCCAATAAACTTGGTTAGGCTGCAGGGAATTTATGTCGCTCATGGCGCGGCTGCGATTTGAACTAAAGGTGTTGAGCACGCCCCCCGTCCCGCCGTTGTAGGCGGAAATCATGCTGTACTCAAGCGACGTCGGTTGACGCACATCTTTTAAATAGCGGTTTTTCAGCAAGTAGAAGTAGGCGGTTCCGGTGTCGATGTTGTTTTCTGGGTTAAATAAGTATTCAGGCGATGGTTGCCCCTGACGTTTTTTCACTAATTGGAATACATCACGCCCAGCGGTTTTAGGCACCACTTGCATTAGCCCATAGGCATTGGCCCAGCTAACTGCATATGGGTTAAAGCTACTTTCGGTTTTGATGATCGCGTAGATCAGATCTTCAGGGATACCGTATTTGCGCGATGCGCGGCGCACGATATCGGCATATTTGTAACCGCGAATCTCGATTTGATCTTCCACCATCGGGATTTCGACGTAATAGGCCTTTTTAAAATCCACTTCTTTGACTTTAAGCTGATGGGCAATTAAGTAATCGGCGTAACGATTGGCGCGCCAAGACCATTCAATCGGCTGCTTATCTTGGTCAACGACCTGCTTATACAGAAATGGTCGGCCTTCGAGTTTGATTGATTTGGATGAGAACAGGTCGACGCTGGCAGGATCGTCAGGAGTTAAAAGTGTGGTAACAATAGCGTTTCTGAGGTGACCTTTAGGATCAGTGGGGGAAACGGTTTCCACCACTATGGTGCCTTTTGAGAAGTTGACTTCCGAACGGCTGAGATAATTATCGATGTATTTGACGTAGTTACTTTTGCCGGCGTATTTGATTTCGCGGCTACCCCAGCGTTTTTCGATGTTATTGGTAAAGCTACCGATGAGTGCATCTAGGGCTTTGGTATCTTTAGTAAATTGGCCTGGAAGCTGGGCAAGGTTTTTAGCAAAGCGGTTGGTGGGTTCGTAGTTTACGTCGTAGAGGCCTTCGACGAACTCGCGGCTACATCCGGCGAGCAACAACAAACTTAAACAATAGCAAAGCTTTCTCATACCTTATCCAAAAAAATGACACCAAAGCATGAGTAATGATGTCATTTAATTCTCGGTATGCAAATATTCACGGCGTTGAATCAGAGAAATCTGAATCAGGTTCCAGTTCCACTGACGCCGTGGTGCTGTGCAGACAAATTATTTTTCGCTTGGTGGCGTGTAGCCGTCGATTTGAACCTCTTTACCTTCGAACAAGAAGCTGACCATTTCAGTTTCGAGTAATTTACGGTGCTCAGGATCCATCATATTGAGCTTTTTCTCATTGATAAGCATGGTTTGTTTGTGTTGCCACTCGGCCCACGCTTGTTTAGAGATATTGTCAAAAATGCGCTTACCCAATTCACCAGGGTAAAGTTGGAAATCCAGCCCTTCAGCTTCTTTGTTTAGTCGAGCACAAAATACGGTGCGGCTCATAACGACTCCTTGATTAAAGTTCGTGCGGCAGAGTTTCAAGCAGCTGTTTTACTGGCGCTGCTAAGCCAATCTGCTCTGGTTGCGACAAGTTATACCAAAGACCTTTGTCGGCTTCCATTATCACATTGGGTTGCTGTGAAACGTCGATCAGAATTGGCGTAATATCGAGATGGTAATGGCTGAAAGTATGGCGAAACGCAATTAAGGTTTTTTGCGCTTGAATGTGTTTCGCCTGTATGCCGCGTAGCTCAAGTGCGTGCTCAATATCAGCATCACTATTTTCTGGAAAGGCAAATAGCCCGCCCCAAATACCGCTTTGCGGTCTTTGCTCCAGCCAGACCTGATTATCGTGGTGCAGCATGATAAACCAAGTCTCTTTAACTGGTTTGGCTTTTTTCGGCTTTTTACCCGGGTAATCGAGTTGATTGCCATGCTTGTTGCTGACGCACATGGATTCAATCGGGCACAGAGAACATTTCGGTTTGCTGCGCGTACATACCATAGCGCCCATATCCATCATCGCCTGATTGTATTTATCGACATCGGTATTTGGCGTATGGGTTTGAGCGATTTCCCACAGTTTATTTTCAACGGTTTTTTGCCCCGGCCAACCTTCAATCGCAAACGCGCGCGCTAAAGTGCGTTTAACATTGCCGTCTAAAATCGCGTGTGGCTGTTTATAAACCGAAGACAAAATAGCTGCAGCGGTTGAACGACCAATGCCTGGCAGCGCGTTCATCTGTTCGATATCGGTTGGGAACTCGCCGCCATACTGCTCCGCGACCACTTTGGCCGCTTTGTGCAGGTTGCGCGCCCGTGCGTAATAACCAAGCCCAGTCCACAGATGCAGCACTTCGTCTTGCTGCGCGTTAGCGAGGTCGACAACGGTTGGAAAACGCTCTAAAAAGCGTTGGTAATACGGAATAACCGTTGCAACTTGCGTCTGCTGCAGCATGATTTCCGTAATCACGATTTAAGTGGTACTTCTATTTTTAATAATATAAATCATAATGTTACTGTTCTCTAATCCTGCAAGTGGTACTTTTATCTTAACATTAGATTTATTTATGCGATATGTGTTGATGTAAGAAGTTAACGTTTGATGAGACTTTAAAAAGATAAGATGTTGTAAGTGAATGGAGTTAGAGGTATTGAATCGAAAAGCAATCAAACTTATTATTGGAGGCGACCAAGCATACGCCCCTTGGTCTTTAAATATGAGGCATACGTTGTGTGTGGGTCCGCGCAGCACTGGTCACAGTCAGTTCGTAAGGAACAAAGGTGGCATTGAGATGGCAGCGGCATCTCTAACCCACAGTTCAAAAATTCTCATTAAAGTCGTTCTGGGTTCCACCTTCTAATTTATCCATTTCTCTGTATCTAAACGACCTTACCGGTTGTTGATAATCTCTTTAATCTATTTGGTCCTCAAAATACAATGCCAATGCTCTCTCGCAAGCGCACTTTTGCCTCTTTTCAACTTAGAGCAGATGACCTTCAAAAAACAAGACTATTCCCATTTATAAACATATTCTAATGCCAGTAACCACTCATACTACAGTCAATATGAAAGTAGCTGAGATGATTCTGCAATATGACTCTAAAATCATGGTCAATTTTACTTAGTCACTACAGTTTTAATTATACGTCAGCAGATGATCCCCAATATTTGATTAAGTCTAGATTCATTATCTTCATCAAGTGAAATAAAATGTTTACCAGTGTTTCTTAAGTATTTAACATGAATATATTCAAGACTCTTTTGGTAATCCACATCATCTACTCGTATTCCATCTTCTTGAATGATGTATTTGTCAGATCTTTTCGAAAGAAAAATATAGTCAAAGTTATCTAAGCTAACTTTACCTAAATCTTCTAATTTTTTATAAAATAAAAGATCATTGTTATCATTTTTTAACACTATCTTAGTATGAGCTATGATATCGGGCAGCCCCCTATCATAAATGATGAAATCATAATTTTCATTTGCATATTTTAGCTCATTTTCCATTTGCCTCATGATTAGCCACGAGGTAGAAAAAGCGTTTTGTTCATGGTTCAATTTAAAAGGACATTCTCGAGCCACTTCGCTGATAACTTTTACGTTTTTATTAATTGTTTTCAGTCGATTTTCAATCATATTTATTAGGGTGGTTTTTCCTGTTCCAAATACGCCTGTTATAAGTATTTTCTTCATTTATTAACCTAATTCAATTGGATTGGTGATATTGTCATCATTCCATATTTCTTCGAAATATTTCTTATAATATTCATATCCATCGCCGCCTTTTTTATATTGATATGACATTGTTAACTGACTCTTCTTTTTTACCATGAAAGGACCAGTGAATAGGTTACTATCAATTCTCATTATGGAATCTATAGGTAAGCAAGAATATTCCCTTATTTGAATTGCAGAATCTGATAGATTTAGTTCTTTCTTTGTGATTCTTACCCATTCAACTAAATCTGAAATGGCTTTTTTTATAGAGCCTTCCTGAGCCATTTCATCTTTTTCTCTCTGGGCTATAAAGTCAGATTCTTTATGTGGGATAAGAAATCTTATTTTTAATCCTTTTTGTAATCTTGTCTTCAATACATCTCCTTGATAATTAATAAAGCCACTTGCTCCTAATGCTGCTATGTCCAACTCTTCTGATTTCAACAATAGTTTGTTGGTTACTGTATTCATTTCCTGTCTTGTTTTGAATATTGAAACCAATTTCCAAGAGTTGATTACTTTCATAAAATTAACTTCTGGTAGTGTTATGTGATATTCTACAAAATTAATGATAACGACTGCCAAGATTGAGCAACCGATACTTAGTAGTACTGTATTAATACTTATTTTCTCTACATTATCACCAGATGGGGTAGTGGGATAATAATTAGCAAATAGAATAAGAATTATACTGAGAAGTAATATGAGTAATTGGACAATGTTTTCTCTTTTCATTTATATCACCTTTCTTAATAAAAAATTTCGTTTAGCATTTAATTAATATTTATATATCCATTTTTATTGGCGGTATAGTTTTCAAAAATATAATATTGCCTTAAGTCTAGGTTCTTATACAACAAAAATCTGGCTTTGCTGTCTAACTTGAGTGAACTAAATCTTAATATTACGTTGAAAACAGTCACATTCATTCACCACGATTCTGTGTCAAAAAAACGCTACAAAACCACTAACGGGCACTAGTACAATAACTCTCTGACTCAACGTAGCTCGCTTACATTTTTGGATTGACGAATAAGTGATCAATAAGTGTAAGCAATCTAATCTGAAGCTGTTATATATCGTGTGAGGTAGCTACTTGGAGCCTCGATGCGCTCTCATTTTAAAATACTTTATGATATTTTTATTTAAAATCAATATTCTATGTTTTTTTGGAAATCGAATTGGGTAGTCTGTCTTACTGAAAACTGAACAACAGAAGCTAATCTTAAGAACTCATTTTAGTGATGCCGACATGTGGATGTTATCCTGATGAAGTGGTGAGAGAGTTTTAAATCTTCTTCAGGGAATGCAGATCTTACGGAAATCAAGTATCATCTAGTACCGTACGTAATAAAACCAATACTACAGGATAGCGAAACAGTGTATGTCTATGGATCCAAGGACAGATTGTTCATAAACACGACCTTGGGTTGCAGGTCTAGATGTTCGTATTGTTATCTACCATCACTTGATTATGAACTGGGTGCTTCAAATCTTATGATTAAGGACAGTGATTATGTCATTGGAATGGTTGAGTCTAGGTCTGATTTCATTCAAGGGAAGAAAGGTACGATTATCTCTCTGGGTTGCTACTCAGAGTGTTGGGATGAACCTGTCCGTGAATCGACTGTAGCGTTGATAACGTACTTTCTCCGAAAGGGTAATCCAGTGCAGTTTGCAACGAAGCGTTACGTAGCTTGTGAGGATATAGAGCAAGTGAGCAAGCTAATATCTTGGAGGGGGCAACTGAGCATCTTCATATCTTCAACCACTCTTACTAAGTGGAATTCTATAGAAAGGGGAACTGATTCTCCTGATATTAGGTTTAGAAGCTTCGATTTGACCAAAAAAACTGGAGTGCCTGTATATTTGTATATTAAGCCAATAATAAAATCCGTCACTATATCTGATTTGAATAAATATGTAGATATTGTAAAAAACAAAGATGTATCTGGTGTGATAATTGGCAGTAAGTTCATTATGAGTAATGAAAGTAATAATAACAAGTTAGCTCCTATAAGTAATGGAAAGTTAAAATACAGTAAAAAGAGCAAAGAAGAAGAGTACATGTATATGACGTTTTCCCAAAAGGTACTAACTTTTACTGAAAGTGTTCAAGCTATAGATTATTGGAGAAATTATGCATAAGACAAAAATAGAAAAGTTAAGTGAGCTATTGAATTCCAATGGTTTCTTGTCAACAACTTTTGTTGATATATTGGATATGAGTCAATCTAAAGAGATTATTGAAGATCTGGTTTTTGTTGTTGGGTACAACTACATAGATCTAACTGAACAAGATAATGGAGACATTATTATAACAGCGGGAGTAGTACCAGAAGATTTACGAGAAGTACTAACTATTCGAAATAAAAATATTGATGGTAAATTGTCAAAAAGGGTTGAAACTACCTTCAATACTTTACTAGATATTAAAAGGCAATCAAATATTCTAGAACTTTACCCTAGAGAGATGAGGAAGAATATTAATGAAGAAATAATGAAAAATAATAATATTGATTCTTGTTTCTTTAATCAAATTAAGTTAAGAGCTATTTGTTGAATATTTTAAAAAAATCATGGTATTTGACATGATTTATTGTTTGTAAATTAAGTTGAGAAAATAAATAATGATTATCGCTATTGAAGGCATCGATGGGAGTGGGAAAAATACTCAGGCTAACCTTTTAGCAAAAAAACTATCGGAAATCGGCCACGATGTCGTACTTCTTGGCTTTCCGTGTTATTCGGAAACATTTTTTGGTAAAGAAGTAGGCCACTACTTAAATGGTGAGTTTGGTGGGTTGGATGAGGTTCCACCTAAACTTGCCTCGATGCTCTATGCTGGTGATAGATTCGAGAAGAGAGACGATATTCTGAAAGCTCTGAATAGTGGTTCGGTGATTATCATTGATAGATATGTATCTTCAAATATCGCACATCAGTCGGCAAAATTAGTAGGGGCCGAGAGAGTGAAGCTCCAACATTGGATAGAAAAACTTGAATATGATGTCTATGGATTACCAAAAGCCAATATTAATATCTTACTAAATCTAGATGCAGTGAATTCATCTAAGTTAGTTCAACTTAAGGACACTCGTGACTACACTGCGAAAAGTCATGACTTACATGAGGAAAACTCTAGTTATTTAGAAGAGGTTGCAGCAGTTTATTACTCAATTGCAAAAAATGCTGATGACTGGAAAATTATTAATTGTTTAGAGGGAAATTCATTAAGATCTATCGACGATATATCAAATGATGTTCTTTCAACAGTTTTGGGAACGTTGGATTAGTGATATTTATATTCCCATTTTTCTTTTGGTAGAATCTTATTGTATCAAAGATATATTACTCTAAAAGAAATACAATACATACAATCCTTCAAGAAGATATCCAGTGTTCTACCCCTAGTTAGGGGTAGACAGTGTATGACATGTTAGTTTACTTCTAGATCATCGTTTTTAAAGACAGTCTTGTAAGCATTTTCAATGCATTGTCGAAAATTGGGCTATAGATGTGCTGAGGAAACTCTTTTGGCAACCTAGTATTTAAACGTTCTATAGCTTTTGGAAGCTCGGTTTTCATTGTGTCGAGAATTCCCTGCATTATGTCTTGTTTAAAGCGGACATGCTGTGCGGTTGCCAGAAAATGGCAAGGGTAAATCTTGTTGATTTCGTATTTTCTACCCCTTGATATTTTTAGCCTCATACCTGAAGTTATCCGCACTTTTCTAATTTGCGTGATTACTCTAAGAAGGTCTTGTCCAATAGTTTGTTACAACTTTGCAGCTCCTTGGCAGTTCGATTTGAACTCGGCTATGAGCTCTCTGAGCTCAAAATCAACCTAGCAACATGATGTTCAAAATATGTGATCTATGCCCATGTTTTTCATCCGGTTCTAACGCTCTATTTTATCTTCGAAGTAGTTAAATCATTCTCCCTTCTTGAACGGATGCAGACACAACTTAGGTGTTATTGCTCACAAGCTCTTCTGCTGATTTCTTGAATCGGTCGTGGGTAAATCGACTTTATCCCCCCATTTTTCTCATTCTCATAACACACAATATTCATCGCGCAAGCCCCTTGAAAATAGCGTAATTTGTTGTTTTTAAGGGGGTTGCGCGTTTGTCGAATCATGTTTTCATCAAACTTCATTTTGAATGGAGAGTTGAAATTTGAAAGTAACCTACGAAAGCATGGCAACGAATATGGAAGTCGTGACAATCACACATCTTCCTGTTTTTTGGGATCGCTCAGGAAGAATTATGCCGGCTGAAACGGCTTATGTAAGGGATAAAATTGAATCTGGCTTTTGGTCGTCTGTACACACTGTTCGATCAAATACGAATAGCATTGCGCAGTTTTCCTCATTTTTAGAAGATCAGGAGATTTCCCTCAAAGATGTTCAAATCAAACACCTTGTTCAGTGGCGAAACAGTTTAGCTACTAAATTTGGATATGAACGCGTATCCAATCGAACGCTCAACGTGCGTTTACGTGCCATTGTGGGATTTATTGAATGGGCACTATCCCATAATTATATCCAAGATAGTTTTTGGGGGCTTCGCGTTGAAAAATTAATTCGTACAGGCCAGCTGAATTTTAATCAAAAACAGCAAGCTCAGCGAATTCGTAGTATTCGACTGTTACTAACAGAGTCTACTTGTCGGGATCCGTTACCGACTATGGAAGATATTGAGCGGTTTTCCAAAAAATTGCCTAAATCATTTCGACCTATGATGGCGTTGATGTTAGGAACGGGAATGCGAATTAGTGAAGTGTTGTCTGCGCCAGTGTCTGCATTCCCGTCGTATGCCTCAGTTCTAAAAGACCCAAACCGGATGTATAGCATCCGTCTCGATAGTCGAGTGATGACCATTAAAAACAACAAGACCCGAACGGTGTTTATCCCAGGGCGTTTGTTTTTGACGATTTATGATCAAGTCAGCCCATCGTTGTATGCAGGTAATCAATCACTATTTTTTGCTAATGAAAATCATCAAGCTTGGACGCCATCGACCATACAAAAATCATTTAAAAGAGCGTCGAATCTCGCTGGGTTACGGTACTCCATTACACCTCATACTCTGAGGCATGTATTTGCAACAGGTACACTTGAGAAGTGGCAGGAGTCTGGCTTTTCTTCTGAAATGGCTTGCTTAATCTGGTTGCAGAAGCAACTGGGGCACAGCCAGGTATCAACAACTGCAAACATATATATCAATATGACCAGCGAGCTGCATGCGCATGACCGCAAAGTGCTTCAACAATATGAACAAGATCTTTGTCAAATGATGCAGGAGGCAGATGATGAGTAACCCATCTCAAAGCAATAACCTTTTGTACTTCAAAGCACCACTAATGTGGACTTTTTCAGATCCAGTACATGGTAATTATCATTTTGATGTGAACGCGAGAATCACCGAATATCCGCATTTGAAGACCATTATTTTGCAATTGAATGAGGGGTTGTATGGCTTACATTGCAAAGGTTTTGCGTTGAAATCTCTTGGGCAATACCGTCGAGCGATTGATATGTTTTTGCTGTACTTAAACACAGAAAATACCGTCGATGATATTGCCGATTGTGATTATGAATTCTTGCTCAGTTATTTAAAGTGGTTTCAATTGAGACCACTTCAAGATGGAGAAAGAAAAGGTAAACGTCGTAAGTCTATTGGTATTGCTCGATTGCTCCCTAGATTGTTGGTCAGTATTGCGGAGTTGCAGCCCGATAGCGTACATATTGATGTATTGCTTGGTCATTTACCTTCGCTTCCTGGTATTCCCAGTTCTCCCAGAGAACCTTACTCAAAGCGCGAGTTCCGTCAAATCCTCAAAGCGTGTAAATCGATTGTTGATTTGGACAAAAAAGGGGAATGGCAGGGGGCTGACTCTGTTGTCCTAGCTTCGGCTGCGGTATTGATGTCGATTTACACGTTAGCGAATAAGTCGGACATTTTAAGGTTACAAGTGGATTCGATGTACCCTCACCCTCATGACCCGGAGCGTCGTGTTTGTTTTGCTTTTTATAAACCACGCGCAAAACATCGCACTATCATTAAAGATTTCTCTAATATTGATGAACGTGAACTAGAGATGTTCGCAGAATCGCGTTTATTTCATATGAGTGCAAAAGGTTTATTTGAGTACCTTAAAGAGAGGTCAGATAAATATCGTGATCGAGTTTCTGATGATATTCGAGATTCCATTTGGCTATATGCCATTTGCTCCCAAGGAAAGGAAGAACGTTTAACCTCATTGAAGTCTGGGTACTTGGACAGTAGTCGCAATAAAAACAAGAATGCAGCCGTTCCGTTGGATGTTATTGCAAACCTATATGATTTGAGGGATGACCAAGATCAAGAATTAAGGATTCGACTCTCTCGGTTGCGGCCGACGTGTGTTCAGATTTTACGCCGCTATGGTTCTGTGGCGAGTATCTCTCGTATTTTGGGACACAAACTAAATTTTGGTATGAGATATTCGCCTACAACTGAACGGCATTATTTAAATGCGAGTCCAGAACAGAAAGCGCGGATAAGCCTATTGCTCAGTCGTCTTCATGACTATTCAGTCACGGGGGTGGTTGAAACATGGATTCAATATGAGCAGCAAAACGTGCTGACAGAAGCGCAGAAAACGGAGTTGAACTTACTTCAGAGTGATTCCCGTTTCAAAACACATGTCGCGAGCTGTAATAATCCGAAAAATAAGGAACAATCGTTGTCTTCTGGACCTCATTGTTTGGATTTTATGCAATGTTTGCTTTGTCCCCACATGGTGATTTTAGAAACTGATTTATGGCGATTATTCTCATTTCAACGGGCGTTACGCCATGATTTTGAATCAGGAAGAATTCCCTCGGTTTCATGGATGAAACGCTATGGCATCTACTTAAAAATCCTGGAAGAGGATATTCCCCACGCATTCCGTCATCGTCCGTTAGTTGTAAAAAAAGCGAATGAACGAGCGGAACAAACGCCGTATCCGTTATGGAACCTGAATGATCAATCTTATCTTGCTCAGATGCTGTCGATGGTGGAATAAAAAAGTATGGATAGAAAAAAAGAATTAGTGGATGATTTAGCGGTAAGTCATGTTGAGGCAACTCGTTCAACTCAAACGATCACAGTACAAAAAATAAAATATGCAACGTTGCAAGAAAAATTAGGGTTGTCGATTGGGTTATATGATGGCTATGACCTAGGGCGTTACGGTGCTGACACGTGGCTACTCCAACATTTTAGTGGAAATGCAAATATTCCACGATCTACAAAAAATCTTTCATTTACAGAGGAATGTGAAACCCGAAGTGTTAAGTGTTCAACTCGTCAACACGGCTATAGCGTAGATGAGGCTACCCGAGATTGTCTGTGGCTACGATTCTCTGATGGGATCTCGGCCAATACTCTGAAAGGAGAATTAAAAGCATGGAAAGTATTTACTCAGTGGTGGGTGAATACTTTCCGTGGAATGGCATTTGAAGATTGGCTTCAATCACCTTCAGGGCTAGATCAATATCTTCAGTGGATAAAGAAAGACTTTCGTCCGGGCCGTGAAAACTCGTATGTAAGCAAGGAAACTCAAATACTCAGGCTCTCGCCAATTTACCAGTTATATCATTATCGGCATTTGTTAAAAGTAGGATTTAGTTATCCTCCCTTTAGAGGGCTAAAAGGTGAAGCGGTCGTCGGTAAAATGAAGAAGCGTAACCAAATACAGGTGATTGAGGAGGATAAATGGAAAGCATTAATTCAGGCTGCATGGGCTCGTATTGATTTATCTGAATATCCGATCCAAACCTATGTTGACTATTGGACAACTAAACAATCTGAATTTGTTTCATTACCCACTAGAGATGGAAAAAATCCGTCAACATCCACGGTGACCAATAGAAAGAAAGCCTTCCTTTTGACTAAAGGGTATGAGACTTATACTGAACTCGAATTAGACATTATTTTATTCGAAGGTGCTGCGATAATTCTGATTCTGGCACTGACCGGCATGCGGCAAAGTGAATTATCAGGTCTATCGATGGATTGTTTCCAAGAGAAGAAAACCGAGTTTCTTTCGACGAATTATGGTTCAAGCTTCCTTCGAGGAGAAACCTATAAGTATTCGTATTTGCCAGAAGGACAACATCATATATGGTTAGTCCCTCAAGAGATAAATGCAGTCATTGAACGAGTCAATCAGTTGAATCAGCATCGTCGAGAGAAAAATCAGCGACTTTTGTCAAGTGCTAACGGTAATTCTGATCCATTGGTCATCAGTGAAGCAATAAAAGCATCAAATGGTTTGTTCTTGTCTCCTGGTATCAATGCTAAGCACCACTATTCATTACAATTGGTAGGTACAACTATTAATCGAAGAATTACTCGTTTTATTGAGTATTCAGAGATCGAAACTGCAGAAAAAATTACCCCTCATCGATTTCGTCGCACGTTGGCTCGTTTTGTAGCGTTATCCCCTTTAGGAAGTGTGGAGGCGTTGCGCGAGCAATTTGGGCATCTTACTGCGGATATCACGCAGTACTACATGCAAGGTGGTGATGATGAGCTGTTAAATTGGATTGCTGAGGATCAGAGTGAGTTTCAAAAATCTGTCATGGATATGCAGGTGGAGAGTTCTCGTCCAAAGCATGGCGGCTTAGGGGAGTTGATGGCAAATGAACAATATGCAGCACGAGATTTTAAAACGGCGAAAAATCTAAAAACGCTTCAGAAGCAGATTGGTACTGGAATGGAGGTGCAGTTAAATGCGCATTCAGTTTCCGTTCGGCCGATTGATAAAGGTGCTTGTTCAAATAATTGTCGTCTCAATCGAGTCCAGTGCATTTCGTGTGAGAACTGCGTTATTACAACCGCGCAATTACCATTTTGGGAGGACCAACTCCAAATGATGGAAGCGTGTGAAAAAGAAGGGATCGTTCAAGGCCTTGATAAAGTTCGTGATCTCGTTCATCAATTGAAAGAAGAAGCACTGTATGGCTAGTCACGACTTTGTTGAGAGAGTCAAAGAGGCTTTACAGGCATTAGATGACATTCGCCCTGAGGATGTATTGTCAGGGCGACAAAAAATGATGTCGTTACGGTTGTTTTCTCAGACGTTCGACATTAGTCGAACGTCGCTAGGCACTCATCGTGATGTAGGCCGGATGGTTTCGAAAGCCATTGATCGTTGGAATGATGCACATGTATCAGTTCATACTACTTTGAAAGAGTCTAAACCTCAAAATAAGAAAGACAAACTTCAGAAGACAATTGATGAACAACTAATTGAAATTCAAAACCTGCGCCTAGCACAGATCGATGAATGGCAAGAAAAGCGTCAGTTTGAACAAGAGCTAAAAGAGGCGCTTTCAGAGTTAGAACAATTAAAAAATGTTGGGCGATTCCCTTCTATCGTTGAGGGGTTTACAGCTCACTACGCAAATTCAACGCCACTCTGGTTTCAGTTTGAAGTATTACGATTGTATGGATCAGAACATGAACCTGTGATGCGCAATGTTGAAGAACTAAAAAATCGCTATGGCCCCGTGTTACCTGGTGGAGTAGAAGCCTTTTACTCACTGCTAGTGAGGCCCGAGCCCAGCTTTTATGGGCGAACAATAATTGAATCATTGAAGGCGAGTTCTGAGGATGTTGAGAGTTTACTAAAAATGCGTAGTGCTTGAAGTGGAAGTCCAAGGTTGCTTGGACTTTTTTATTTTAGAAGGTATGTCGATTGATCATCGCATAAACCTGATTTTGTAATCCTCCCTGTTTTATATGAACGAAAGTAATGTGTTTTCAGTTGGATATGATACTTGTACAATGTTTGTACTGATCCTTGCGTAAGATACTCATTATGACTCCATTGAGCGAAATTTTAGCGACTATGCCCCGAAGAGCGGAGAAAAAACCAGATAACTACTTAGTGGATTCTTTCGTTCATATTGGGTCAGTGTTCCCTTTATTTTCCTGTTTTGAAAATCAAATAATTTACGGTCGTCGAGGTACGGGTAAAACTCACCTTTTGAAATACTTAAAAAGTGAAGTGAATAAATCGGGAGTGCCTTGTTTAGAAATTGATATGAGAACAATGGGCTCTACGGGAGGGATGTACGCTGACGGTAGTATTAGTATAACTGAAAGAGCATCTAGGTTACTTTCTGATACCTTGTGCGATATCCGTGAGCAAATATTAGATGTTTGCTATGACAGTGAATCATGTGACTTCTCTCAACTTATACCATTATTAGACGAGTTTGTTGAACAGGCAACAAATATAGTGATTCAAGGCAGTATTGATAAGGAGCTAAGTACTAGTAAAGCAATATCATCGGCTTCATCAGCTAAAATGTCAGCTGGGCTCTCTCTTCAGAGTAGTATATCGGCTGATTTGGAGTGCTCACAGTCTATAAATGATTCTGGTACGGTCACTACGAGAGAATCTGGTCAACAGACCTTAAGAATTCATTTTGGAACTCTATCACGAATTCTTAAGCGTATAGTAAAACAACTACCAGAGAGCAGCTTACTTATCTTGATTGACGAATGGAGTGAAGTTCCATTAGACCTTCAACCTTATCTGGCTGATATGTTGAGACGAATTATATTTTCAGTTCCAAGTATTACAGTAAAGATAGCAGCTATTAGTCACCGTTCACGGTTTCGCATACATGATGAAAATGGTGCGTCAGTAGGTCTAGAAGTTTCATCTGATGCATCGGCATCGTTAAATTTGGACCATTTCATGGTTTTTGACAGCGATAAAGAGCAATCAGTGGAGTTCTTCAAAAGTCTTATTTTTAAACATGCGAAAGCGGCAGATAGAAAAAACATAATACCAGACGATGTTGAGAAGTTTATATCGATGGTATTTAAGAATAAGAATGCTCTTGAAGAGTTTGCTCGAGCTAGTGAAGGAGTTCCCCGTGACGCTATAAATATCATTTCTCAGGCAGCACAACATCAGAAAGATCAAAAAATCGGTGTGAAAGGTATAAGAAATGCTGCTAGAACTTGGTATACCACATCAAAGAGTAAAGATATTAACTCTCGTACAGAGGCTGTAGGACTATTGGAATGGATTGTATCTGTGGTAATCGGTACGAAGAGAACTAGGGGGTTCCTAATTAACAACACTACGAACGATGAACTTATAGATTATCTTTACGACTCTAGGGTTATTCACTTGGTTAAACAAGGCGTTTCGGTAAGGTCTGCCCAAGGTTTTAAGTACAACTTATATTCATTAGATTATGGATGCTACTCTCATTTGATTAATACTAGGGATGAACCACAAGGATTGATTAATGACGAGGCAGGGTATATCAGTGTCCCAAAAATAGATAATAGCTACGGAAAAAGTTCTATATTGGATTTGGATAGCTACTATAAACTAGGACATCTTCCGTTATTTGAACAAACACAAGATATAGAGTTAACGGCACATTTTTATGAAAGAAATGATGATGTACTCGATTTTGATGATGGTATTTTTAATAAAATACCGAAATATTTAGAAGCTCAGAAAATAAAAGGTACTATTTATATCCCACTTATATTTGTAGCGCTTGTGCTCAGGTGCAAACAAGGACAAGAACTTAGTAATGGAACTGAAATTACTAAAACAATCAATAACTATCTCATTTCTCAGCCGAAGAATGAAAAGGCTCCGAACAATATTTCTCGAGCGTTAAGAACCGAACCTGTCAGCAATGAAAAATGGATTATTAGGCGTGAGCGAAGTGATGGACCATTTTTCGAACTTTCCTCTGATTGGAGAAAACATTGGGAGGAGTATTTTAAATTGGATCCTCCGATATAATCAGCTTATGGTGAGGTATTTATCGGATCTGTAACGACTAAGTTTTTATTTTAACTAATTAATATTTCGAGTTAGTCATTGTCATAGGCTACTCCTTTCTCATAATGGAATGTTACCAGTCAGATTTTCACGATTTGAATTTTTACATGATTCATGAAATATTTAATTTCGTGAAAATTTGTTGGAGCCTCATGTCATGAGAGGACACATCAGTGAGTGGATTAAGCAACTTCCAGATGACCTGAATGCCACTGTAGTCCAGTGGGACGATGGATCACAATCTGGTGTTTTGTCGCTTCAGTTAGATGGTATGGAGCACAAGTTTAAGTGTCAGTTTAAACATATCCATCGAAAAGAAAGCTTAGTGAGCTTTCAACAATCGGTTGGGCTGGATACTGTTTTGCTTTGTGGTGCGTTAAGCGATTTTTTGGTCGCACAGAGCAAGGCTCTTAGCCTTAATTTTATCGATCTTAAGGGGAAGGCTAGGATCGTAAGAAAAGGTTGCTATATCCTTATTCAGTCTCCTCCTGAAGTGCCGATTCAGTTATCCGTCAGTGCATCAATGACTCCTGGTGTGGTTCGATGTGTGTTTGCTTTGTATGCTGAATCATCCTTACTACAAAGCTCGTATCAACATATTGCGGAAAAGTCTGGCGTTTCATTGGGTATGGTTGCGAAAACCATGACCTACCTAAAGACAAATCAGTATCTATCGAACACTAAAAGCAATCGACGTTTATTAAATCTCGATCAGTTGTTGTATGAGTGGTTGCTCGGATATAAGCGATGTATTGTCGAAAAATCTCAGCGTATACGGTTACCAACACCGAAGCGATGGGAGGACATCCCAGTCACACCTGATGCGACATGGGGCGGAGAAGTCTCAGCCTGTCAGTTAACAGAGTACCTTATTCCTCAAGAGCTCTTACTGTTTAGTGAAACGGCACCTAAAAACTACCCAATAGCACCAGATAATGTCATGACGTTCTTATGGAGCAAACCTTTCTGGGGAAAAACGTTGGTGTTATCAGAGCTAGCGAAAGCTCTTCTGGCCACAGGAGATTTGATAGCCTCTCAGGATGGTCGGAATAGAGAAGTGGCAGAGCTTTTGAATGAGAAGTACTTAAATATTAAAACATTGCCACTGTGATTTCATTTTTATTCCGGTGATTGAACCGTGATATCACCACGGCGAACCAACATGCAAAAGCGTGAGTAATCTTGAGTGTACACATATACGCGATGCGGAACGCTGGCACCTCTCATGAACTCGTCAAATGCCATGAGTGTCTGCGCTGGTAAAGATGATGGGTCGACCACTTTAAATGGCACGTTCGGTAACTCAAATTCTTTGAGGTTTGGTAATAATTGATCAAAGTTATCCGTCATTGTTCTTTCTCTATCAACTGTTCTTTAGAAGCGGGCGTGGGTCCTTTAGAAACATACAGGACATTTGACCGATTGGTAGATGTAAACGAGCCATATTTTCAAACTTTTAAACTTTCAATACCGATTTTTTGAAAAGTATGAGTTTTAAATTAATTTATAAAAAATAAAATTAACCGTAATGCATTGTTTATTAATAACTTTTATCAAAAACAAAAAGTCTCCCACGTGGGAGACTTTTTAAGATGAAATATTTTTTTAAAAAATAAATTCATGGTTAAGCTATTGAATTTAAATGTTAATTAGTGGTTTTTATAAAGGTGTGCCACGTGGCACACTTTTCATCATATTCCGTGATTTTCTTTTATTTCAAGGCCGCTTTTTTAAATGTTTTTCAATGAATGTTCGGATTGGTTTTGGAAGACCTAAGTCATTCAAATTGTTAAATGGAATCCATTGCTGTTGAGCGTTTTCTACACCTAACTTATTGATGAACCATACTTTCCCATCAAGCTTATAATGTGAAAATGTATGTTTAAATGAGCCTTGCAGTTTGACGTGGTCACCTAACTGCTCAGGTTCAATATAAATCTGGGGTAAACACCACAGTGCGCCCCAAATACCATCATCAGCCCGTTTTTCGAGTAGCAGCTTTCCATTGGATTCGATCCAGAGAAAATGCCCGGGTTTGGTCGGGATGACTTTCTTGGGTTTTGGTGTTGGTAGCTCACTAACGCGATTAGTTTGGTATGCGATGCATGTGGTGGTGAATGAGCACGCATCACAGTCAGGCGATTTAGGTTTACAGAGGGTAGCGCCCATATCCAGAAGGCCTTGGGCATACTGCCTGTTATTGATTGTTGGCGTATAAGCTTCTGCAGTGCTCCAGAGCTGCTTATCTACAGCTGAGGTGCCCGGTACCCCTTCGATCCCAAAATAACGGCAAAATAGGCGTTTTACGTTGCCGTCTACGATAGGGCCGTATGTATTGAACGCAAATGATGCAATCGCCCCTGCGGTATACCGACCCACGCCCGGAATTTCTTGCAGGGTTGTCACGTCAGATGGAAACTCATCGGCCCATGTTTCATGAATATAAATGGCTGCTTTACGTAAATTTCGTGCCCGCGAGTAGTAGCCTAAACCCTGCCAATGGTTCATGACTTCATCTTCTGTTGCGTTCGCAAGTGCCTCAATGGTCGGAAAACTAGCCATCCAACGTTCAAAGTAAGGAATGACGGTGACTACTTGTGTCTGTTGCAGCATCACCTCAGAAACAAGAACACGATACGGTGATGGATTTTGTTGCCACGGAAGATCATGTCGACCGTGTTGACGTTGCCAAGTCAGTAAGTGCTCTTGAAATTGCTTCGGTGTAAGCGATTTTGTTGCCATTAGTTTTAGTAATCCGATTGAGTTAACTTTTGCCGATAAAATCGAAAGTGAACCACATATAGTGAAAGAAGTTTAATTGTCTTATAAAAACAGATAGTTATGTTAGAGTGCCACTAAGCGGTCGTGATTCATTGAAAAAGCCAAACACTGTAGGCGGTTTTGTTTTGTTGCCACGGAAGTGTTTTACGTCCATAGGCGTCATACCATTTAAGAATGGCGCTAGCGAAAGGGGTCACGACTTGCTCAATTTTTTATACGTATAATTAAGGCGCAAATTGCACCACAGAAAGTGGTCAATGTTCAACCGACAAATACTAGGGTTTTCGGTTTTAGGGCTTGCACCCAAGCAAATTCTTTGGATAATCACTAGCCCTTTGAGGCGAGAGCAAATTTTAAGCAGGCAAAACCCATGAGTGAAGTGACCACTAACGAATATAACCAAGACGGCAAATTGATCCGTAAAGTACGCAGTTTTGTTCGTCGTGAAGGCCGTTTGACCAAAGGTCAAGAGGCGGCAATGAAAGAGTGTTGGCCAACAATGGGTATTGATTACCAGCCACAACTTCTTGATTGGAAAGAAGTGTTTGGTAACGATAATCCAGTGGTATTGGAAATTGGTTTCGGCATGGGCGCCTCACTGGTTGAAATGGCAAAAAATGCCCCGCAGAAAAACTTCATTGGTATTGAAGTTCATAGCCCAGGCGTTGGCGCATGTCTTGCTGCTGCGCGTGAAGAAGGGCTCACTAACCTGCGCGTGATGTGTCACGATGCGGTCGAAGTGTTTGAACACATGATTCCAAATAACAGTTTGGCGACGCTACAACTGTTTTTCCCTGACCCTTGGCATAAGAAGCGTCACCACAAACGTCGTATTGTTCAGCTTGAATTTGCTGAGATGATTCGCCAAAAGCTTATCCTTGGCGAAGGTATTTTCCATATGGCGACAGACTGGGAAAACTACTCTGAGCATATGGTTGAAGTCATGGAACAAGCGCCGGGCTACGAGAATATCGCTGAAAACGGCCACTTTGTTGAGCGCCCACAAGATCGCCCGCTAACCAAATTTGAAGCGCGCGGCCACCGTTTAGGCCACGGCGTTTGGGATATCAAATACAAGCGCATCAGCTAATTTTTAGGCTAAGCCGATACGAGCCATAACAAGGTTTGTAACAGCGCAAGCTGGTAAAAAACAGTATTAACAGAGCCAACATTCTTTTAATGTTGGCTCTGTTTTATTTTCAGTTTATAAAATTCATAACCGCAGCCTTATACGCTGATTAAAGTGAAGTGATAACAACAATAAGCCGTGCTTAACAAGGGCAAGTAATGAAACCGACTGCAAAAATTTTGGCTGACATCGTGGATGAAGTCAGGCCATTAATCGGCCAAGGAAAAGTGGCGAACTATATTCCGGCACTGGCAAGTGTTGATAACCATAAGCTAGGCATTGCGGTTTATACCAACCAAGGTGAGGTGATTTGCGCAGGAGATGCGGATGAGCCGTTTTCGATTCAATCGATTTCCAAGGTGCTGAGCCTAACTTTGGCGCTTGGTTTGTATACGCCGCAAGAATTGTGGTTGCGCGTGGGTAAAGAGCCATCTGGGCAAGCGTTTAACTCGCTGATTCAGCTAGAAATGGAGCAAGGTATTCCGCGCAATCCGTTTATCAACGCTGGAGCAATTGTGGTGGCGGATATGCTGCAATCGCGTTTGTCGGCGCCGCGCCAACGTTTGATTGAATTTGCCCGTAAGCTATCTGGTAACCCAAGCCTGGTCTACGATAAAGTAGTGGCGGCTTCTGAAATGCTGCACAGTGACCGCAACGCGGCCATCGCTTATTTGATGCGCTCGTTTGGCAATTTTGAAAACGATGTGCTTCCAGTACTCAATAACTATTTCCACGCCTGCGCGGTTCGTATGAGCTGTGTCGACTTAGCCAAAACGTTTAGCTATTTGGCGAACAAAGGACGTATGGTTCACGGCGGTAAGCAGATCATCACCGAAACTCAATCTAAGCAGCTTAACGCTTTGCTTGCGACGTGCGGTTTGTACGATGGTGCTGGCGAGTTCGCTTACCGAGTCGGCATGCCGGGTAAATCTGGTGTTGGCGGCGGTATTGTGGCGATTGTTCCGGGAGATATGACGATTGCGGTATGGTCGCCAGAGCTTGATAGTTCGGGGAACTCCTTAGCCGGAACTCAAGCGCTTGAGTTACTGTCCAAGCGTATCGGACGGTCAATTTTCTAGATCGGTTATTTTGGAGAAACGCATGTCAATTGAAGTTCATCAAGCGCTATTGGCGCAGCTCGGTGACTACCCACAGCTTAAACGGGTGATTGAGCACAATGGTATGCGTGAAATTACCCCTCATCGGCCAGAGGAGTTGCTGCACTATTTGGCGCGTGCGGTGGCAGGTCAGCAACTGTCGACGACGGCAGCGCGCACCATTTGGTCGCGGGTTGAAACGCTGCTCAAGAAGCATCAAGGTTTGCCTGAGTTACTGGTCGACGAGCATTATCAAGCTCTGCGCGATTGTGGGTTGTCGAATGCTAAGGTTAAAACCATTTTAGGCGTCAATCAGGCGCTGCAATCGGGGCAGATTAGCCCAGAAATATTTACCTGTCAGGACGGTGAGTTTATTCGCGCGCAGTTGGTGTCGCTATGGGGAATTGGTCACTGGACCGCTGAAATGGCGCTGATGTTCTTTTTTGCGCTGCCCAATGTATGGTCGCCCGGTGATGCCGCGCTGATGCGCGGGTTAAATCTGATTGCTGACAAAGAGGGCGTTAGCGCTGACGACATTCTCGCTGCCGCCAGCCCTTATCATAGTTATTTGGCGCTGCACATTTGGGCGATGCTTGATGCTGAATTGCTTAAAGATTAGCGCCGCTGGTGATAGCTAAATCTAGCTATTCATCTTCTTCTGCCATAAACGCTTCAAGCAGATCGTTGAGAAACAGTTTACCTTTCTCTGTTATCTGCCAATGGCTGGTAGTTTCACTTAAATAGCCTTTCTCTAGCGCCCAATTAATGGTTGGCGCGATGCTTTCAAGCGCAAGCCCTGTCGTAGCGACAAAGTCTTGTTTCGGGCACGCTTCAAGCAGGCGAAAGCGATTCATAAAGAACTCAAACGGCCGGTCTTCAAGAGCGACTAACTGCTCGCTATCAAGATAAGGTTTAACCATATTTTGGTAGGCGGCCAAATAGCCTTTTGGATGCTTGATTTTAGTGGTGCGCACGATGCGACCATCGGCAAAGCTCAGCTTGCCATGAGCGCCGCAGCCGATGCCTAAGTAATCACCAAAACGCCAGTAATTGAGGTTGTGTTGGCACTGAAAGCCCGGTTTGCTGTAACCGGAAATCTCATACTGAACATAACCCGCAGCGCTGAGTTTTTGATGGCCGCGCTCAAAAATATCCCACAAGTCATCATCGTCTGGCAACGTCGGCGGCTTAGAGTAAAACAGCGTATTTGGCTCAATGGTTAATTGATACCAAGAGAGGTGCGGTGGATTGAGCTCAATCGCTTTATCCAGATCGCTCAGCGCCTGTTCGATACTTTGATCCGGTAAGCCGTGCATCAAATCTAAATTAAAGCTGTTTAGGCCGATTTGATGGGCGAGCTTAGCAGCGTTCTCCGCTTCCTCTTTACCATGAATGCGTCCCAAACGTTTGAGTTTGGCTGGTTCAAAGCTCTGTACGCCAATCGAAATTCGCGTCACGCCCATTTCACGATAGGCTTTAAAACGCTCAGCTTCAATGGTGCCTGGGTTAGCTTCCATGGTGATTTCAATATTGGCCGCAAACGCGATACGCTGTTCAATGCTTTTCAGCAGGCGACCAATCGCAGGCGCCGAAATCAAACTTGGCGTGCCACCGCCAATAAAAATTGAGTGCAGTGGACGGGGATCGCCTTCTAACTGGTAGCGGGCAATATCGCTATCCAAGTCTTCCAGCAGCGCATCGATATAGGCGTCTTCTGGAATTTCATGCTTGAGTTCATGCGAGTTGAAGTCGCAATACGGGCACTTTTGCACACACCAAGGAATGTGGACATACAAACTGAGTGCTGGGGGCGTTATCATCAAAAGCTCGCTTATTGTTGCTCGGCAAGAGTGGCAAATAGTTGTTTGAGCGCTTTACCACGATGCGATAGCTGCTTTTTACGGGCAGGTTCAAGCTCAGCCGACGCGCAACTTTCTTCCGGTACCCAAAACACAGGATCATAACCAAAGCCATTGTCGCCATGAGTTTCCGTTAGAATACGACCTTCCCACTTACCGTGGCAGACGATCGGCGTTGGATCGTTTTCATGGCGCATCAAGACCAATACACAGTGAAAACGCGCGCTGCGCTGATCTTCAGGCACATCTTTCATCGCTTCAAGTAGCTTTTCAATGTTGCTTTGATCGGTTGCGCCAGCGCCTGAGTAACGTGCAGAGTAGATGCCCGGAGCACCTTGTAGGTAATCCACTTCCAAACCAGAATCATCGGCAATGGCAGGTAGGCCAGTTTGTTTGGCTGCGTGGCGCGCTTTGATGATCGCGTTTTCGATAAAAGTGGTGCCAGTTTCAGCCACTTCCGAGACGTTAAACTCGCTTTGCGCGACGACATCAAAACCAAAATCAGCCAATAGGTCGGCCATCTCACGAACTTTGCCCTGGTTGCCAGTGGCGAGCACAATTTTTTTCATCGCTGTCTCTACTTAGGTAATCGAACGGTGAATCGACCGATTACTCTTCTACATAAAATTTTTGAGTGAATTTAAGTTTGCCGCTGCCTTTGATTCCGGCATCGAGATCGATATCAAACGACAAGGTTTCTTCGTCGCTGATGGCAAACTCACTGAGATAATAAATGGCATCGCCTTCTTTGACTTGGCGAAACGCCAGTTGGCGGGTTTGGCCTAAGAGGTTTTTTACGCTGCCGCTGAGTGCCGCTTCGATGGCAGGTTTGCCGGGCGCACGCGTGTCTAACACGCTGATGTTAAGCAGGCCAGTATAACCGTTACGTTTAATTTGATAACTGCGGGCAATTTTAGGGGTAAGAAAGCTAGAGTTAAAGGCCGAATAATGCGCTTCAACTTGCTTGATTTGCTGATATTGCTCAGCATGAGTACTCACGCTAAACAGGCCTGCCAGTAACACCGTTATCCAACCAAATTTCATCATCGCTGCTCTGTAAAATGAAAAGCCATCACAGGATGGCTTTTATATCGTCGGGAATTTGCTGTGGCGAGTGGATTCGCACTTGCTTGTGCCGGCCAAGCTCGCCTTTTTCAATATCAACCAAGCCTTTTGCGACCTTAAACAGCTTAGCCAAATACTTACTTAAATGGGCATTGGCTTTGCCGTCTACAGGTGGTGCGGTAATTGCGACTTTCAACTCTTCACCGTGCAAGCCGACGATCTTATCGCGGCTTGCTTTGGGTTGAATATAGAGACGCAAAACCACATCGTCTCCGTCTTTCCATACCGCTTGCGACATTATAGTTGATACCAAAGTGGGCCGATAAGATCGCCCATTAAGAAGTTCGCAAATTGTAGGGCAATAAATAGTACCAATACGCTGAAATCAAAACCGCCCATCGCTGGAATAATGCGGCGAATTGGCGCTAGCATTGGCTCGGTTAATTGATGGAATACGTATTCGATTGGGCTACGGCCTTGGCTTACCCAGCTTAGAATCGCGCGAATCAATAGCACCCAGAACAGCAAACCGCCCGCTGCTTTCAGAAGCGATAGACCGCCAAGTATCAAGAACGAAGAATCGAACGAAACCGAACCGCGAGATTGAATCAAAATAAGCGCCACGTATTTAAGAACGCACAGTACGTAAGCAAATAGTATGGTGGCGAGATCGATACTGCCGATAGACGGAATAAAGCGACGAAGTGGGCCAACGATCGGTTGGGTCGCTTTAACCACAAATTGGGAAAATGGGTTATAGAAATCAGCGCGCGCGGCTTGTAACCAGATGCGTAAAATCACCACCATGATATACAAGTCAAACAACGTCGATATCAAAAAACTCATTGAATTCATATATGACCCTTAGTTAAGAGCAGAGCAATTCTGCGTGATTAGAATAATTTTTCCATTTCTTCTGCGCGAGCCACCGCTGCGCGCATCGCTTTAGCTACTATGTCGCTAAGCTGATTGTCATTAAAGGTTTTCAGTGCTTCTGCGGTTGTGCCGCCTTTAGAGGTGACTTGCTCGCGAAGCGTTGATAGTTCGGTGTCTGGGTTGGCGACCACCATTTCAGCCGCGCCAAGGGCGGCTTGCTGAACCAGTTGGCGTGCAGTTTGATGATCAAACCCTTGTGCCACAGCTTCTGTTTGCATTGCTTCAAGGAACAGGAAGAAATATGCCGGCGCACTGCCCGCTGCTGCAATCACATTGTTGATGCCAGACTCCTGTTCAACCCAGCAAATCTCGCCGACCAGTGACATGAGATCGCCTGCGAACTGGCGTTGCTGCGGGCTAACATGCTCAGGTGCAAATAAGCCGCTCATGCCTTTGCCGATTAGCGAAGGCGTGTTTGGCATCACGCGAACCAGATTGAGTTTGGTGGCAAACATTTCGTCAAAACGGGCGGCGTTGATTCCGGCGGCGATAGAAATGACCAGCTTGTCGCTGTAATCAATCGCTTGTAAGCCTTTAGCAACATCGGCCATGAGTTGAGGTTTGACCGCCATCACGATGACATCAGCATCTTGCGCTGCTTTGGCGTTGTCTGAGTCGGTATTGACCGCATACTTTTCGGCGAGGGCATCACGAGTGCTTTGACTTGGTGCGGTTGCGGTAATCAACTCGGCAGGGTAGCCATTGGCGATCATGCCAGAGATGATTGAGCGCGCCATATTGCCAGCGCCGATAAAGGTGATCTTCTTGTGTTCCATGACGGTCTGTTCCTGACTGTTTGTGTGATTCGTCTTAATCTGGTTTTACGCTTTGCTGGAATAGTCGCGAGCACCGAAAATAGCGGTGCCGATACGAACCATAGTGCTACCTGCTTCAATCGCGGCTTCCATGTCACCGGACATACCCATCGAGAGCGTATCGATGTTTGGGTAGCGTTTTTGCAGCTGCGTTTGCAACTCCGCGAGACGTTGAAAGGTCGCCAGCTGCGCGGCATGGTCATCAACATTCGCTGGAATTGACATCAATCCTCTTAAGGTGAGGTTGGGAAGTGACGAAATCAACTCTGCGAGGGCAAATATTTGCTCAGGTTCGACGCCAGACTTAGACGCTTCGCCGCTGATATTCACTTGAATCAGCACTTGTAAATCGGGCAAGTCTGATGGGCGTTGATCGTTTAAACGCTGGGCAGTTTTGTCGCGGTCGATGGTATGAACCCAATCGAAATGTTCGGCCACTAGGCGCGTTTTGTTGGATTGAATCGGGCCAATGAAGTGCCATTCCAGCTCAAGATCGGGATGGTGCTCGGCAAAAAACTGCACTTTGTCGACGCCTTCTTGGACGTAATTTTCGCCAAATGCGCGTTGACCTGCCTGCGCTGCTTCGAGGATGGCATCATTCGGTTTGGTTTTACTCACCGCCAGAAGTTGCACCGAGTCTCGAGCTCGTCCACACTTTTGTTGTACGTCGGCAATTTGCGAGGTGATATGTTCAATATTTTGTTGAATACTACTCATGGCTAACTTTACTAAGGAAAATAAATGGATATCGCTGAGTTACTGGAATTTAGTGTAAAGCATAATGCATCAGATCTACATCTTTCTGCAGGTGTTTCTCCAATGGTACGTATAGATGGCGAAGTTAGAAAGCTTGGCGTACCGGCTTTGAGCCATGAAGAGGTGCATCGTTTAGTTTTTGAGATCATGAGTGACAGTCAGCGCAGCGAATTTGAGGAGCGTCTCGAAGTCGATTTTTCCTGTCAGCTGCCGAACATTGGCCGCTTTCGTGTTAACGCCTTTAATCAAGCTCGCGGTTGCTCAGCGGTGTTTCGTACCATTCCGACCGAAATTCCGACTTTGGAGCAGCTCGATGCACCAGAGATCTTTAGTAAAATTGCCAACTATGAAAAAGGTTTGGTGTTGGTAACGGGCCCAACCGGGTCGGGTAAATCTACCACACTGGCGGCGATGGTCGATTACATTAATCGCCGTCACAACAAGCATATTCTGACCATTGAAGATCCGATTGAGTTTGTGCACAGCAATCATAAGTGTTTGGTGAACCAGCGTGAAGTGCACCGTGATACTCACAGTTTTAGTAATGCGCTACGTAGCGCACTTCGTGAAGATCCAGATGTGATTTTGGTCGGTGAGCTGCGAGACCAAGAGACCATCAGTTTGGCGTTGACTGCCGCTGAAACCGGGCATCTGGTGTTTGGCACTTTGCATACCAGTTCGGCGGCAAAAACCATCGACCGAATTATCGATGTCTTTCCAGCTGGCGATAAGTCGATGGTGCGCTCGATGCTGTCGGAATCGCTGCGTGCAGTGATTGCGCAAAAACTGCTGAAACGTGTCGGTGGTGGGCGAGTTGCGTGTCATGAAGTGATGATGGCAACCCCAGCCATTCGCAACTTGATTCGCGAAGACAAAGTCGCGCAGATGGTGTCTGTGATTCAAACTGGCGCCGCGAGTGGCATGCAGACGATGGAGCAAAACGCCAAGCAATTATTGGCGCAAGGGCTAGTCGCGCCTGAAGAAGTGGCGCAGAAAATTGAAATCGAAACTTCACTGTTTTAAGGGCGGCGATGAAACTGTTTGATTGTCTCAATCACATGCGGGTTAGCAATGCCTCTGACCTGTATATTACGGTCGGTGCGGCGCTGCAGTATCGCGTTGATGGTGCTCTGAAGGCCCATGGCGAGGTGCTAAGTAATGATCAAGTTCACGCGCTGCTCAGTGACGCGATGGATGACGCCAGGCGCGAAGACTTTTATCACACCCATGAGGCCAACTTCGCGCTGGTCAATGATTCAGGCCGTTATCGAGTGAGCGCTTTCTATCAACGCGAGCAACCTGGCGCGGTTATTCGCCGCATTGAAACCGACATTCCCACCTTTGAGCAGCTAACATTACCGCCGGTGTTGCAGTCTTTAGCGTTGGCGAAGCGCGGCTTAGTGCTGGTGGTTGGTGCCACCGGTTCAGGTAAATCGACCACACTGGCAGCAATGACCGGATATCGCAATCAACATAGCAGTGGGCATATCTTGACCGTTGAAGATCCGATTGAGTTTGTTCACCCTCACCAAGGTTGTATTGTGACTCAGCGTGAAGTCGGGCTGGATACAGAAAGCTACCAAGTGGCGCTTAAGAATTCGCTGCGTCAGGCGCCGGATATGATAGTGATTGGTGAAATTCGTAATCGTGAAACTATGGAATACGCAATGCAGTTTGCGGAAACTGGCCATCTGTGCCTCGCAACGCTGCATGCCAACAATGCCAATCAAGCCCTTGAACGTATTTTGCATTTGATGCCCAAAGGTCAGCGTGAACAGTTTCTGTTTGATTTATCATTGAATTTAAAAGGTGTGATTGGCCAGCAATTATTGCGCTCCACGCAAGCAAGTGGCCGTCATGGCGTGTTTGAAGTTTTGCTCAATTCGCCGCGTATCGCTGACTTGATTCGCCAAGGTGAGCTGCATGAGCTGAAAAGCGCGATGGCTAAATCGCGCGATGCTGGTATGCAGACCTTTGACCAAGCGCTGTATCAGTTAGTATGTGATGGTAAAATCGACGTTGACCAAGCGCTGCACAGCGCCGATTCGGCCAATGATTTGCGTTTGATGCTCAAGACTAGCCAATCGAGCGGTGGTACAAGTTCGCTCGACGGCGTCAGCATTGATATGGATTAACCAATCTAAGCCAATCAAAATCTCAACCAGTAAAAAAAGCTTGGCGGGAAACCAAGCTTTTTATGTGAGCCTTTTCAATAACTCGACCTGTCAATTTGTTCAGCTAACCGATACTTTAAAAGCCGCCGGTTATCTGTTTATCTGGCTATTCGCCCCACTGGGCTTCAAACCAACTTTCCAGAATCACGACCGCCGATTGGCAGTCGATATTGCCTTTACTTAGCGCTTTATAGCCGCCCATTTCAAATAGTTCAGCGCGCGCTTCTGCGGTCGAAAGTCGCTCGTCATGCAGTTCGACCGGTAAACCAAAGCGACCGTGCAGACGGTTGGCAAACTTTTTCGCTCGCGGAGTGATGGTTTCTAATTCTTTGCCACGCACGTCGGTTGGCAAACCGACCACAAGCAGTTGTGGTTGCCACTCTTTGAGGACTTTTTCGATGTCGTCCCAGTTTGGCGTGCCGTCGTTGGCTTTAAAGGCACGCAGTGGTGAGGCGGTCCCGGTAATTTCTTGGCCGATGGCGCTACCGATACTTTTGGTGCCAAAGTCAAAGGCGATGATGGTTCTTGAGGTCATGATGTTCTGCTGTATAAAAAGCCAAAGGCCATGCGATTAGGCATGGCCTGCTTGGCTGGAAAGTTGCGCCGCTTCGATGCCGAGCATCTGCACAGCGCGATTCCAGCGCTCATTGATTGGAGTGTCAAAAATGACGTCTGGATCCGCTTCAATCGTGAGCCACGAATTTTCCGCCAACTCGAGTTCCAGTTGTCCTGCGTCCCAACCGGCATAACCAAGCGCGACGATATAGTTGCTTGGTTCAGCTTCAGTACCCAGCACGCTGAGAATATCGCGCGAGGTGGTCACCGAGATTTGATCGGTCATCTGCACGCTCGATTCATAATGATCTTTCGGCTTATGTAAAATAAATCCGCGATCTTCTGACACTGGCCCACCGTTTAACACCGGCTTTTCCAAACTCGTGGTATTTAATTGTGGATGAACGGGCTCAATGTCGACCTGTTTAAGCATTTTGCCCACAGTAATGTCGACTGGCGCGTTGATCACAAGCCCCATAGCACCTTCTTCATTGTGCTCACACACATAGATAACGCGGTGCTGAAAGTAAGGATCTTTCATGCCAGGCATGGCAACTAAAAAATGATTGGTCAAATTCATAGCGACTCCAATCTATAAAGGTGGCACCAAATCCAGTTTGATGCCGCTGTTATGATTAGCCCTGATTTACTCGACGCTCAATCGCGTCCATCAGTTTCCCTGTGATTGAGATATCAAAGGCAGCTTCGATTTCACGAATACAGGTTGGGCTGGTTACATTTATCTCTGTTAATTTATCGCCGATGACATCAAGTCCGACAAAAATCAGACCCTTCTGTTTAAGTGTAGGCGCTACGGCGTTAGCAATCTGTTTATCTGTTTCACTTAGCGGGCGAGCTTCACCGCGTCCACCAGCGGCTAAGTTACCGCGTGTTTCACCTTTGGCTGGAATACGCGCTAAGCAGTATGGCATTGGTTCGCCATCCACCACCAGAATGCGTTTATCGCCATTGCTAATATCTGGAACAAACGTCTGAGCCATCGCATAGTTTTGGCCGTGATTGGTAAGCGTTTCAATGATCACTGACACGTTTGGATCATTCTCTTTGACGCGGAAAATAGACGCGCCGCCCATTCCATCCAAAGGTTTAAGGATCACATCGCCATGTTGTTCGCGAAAGGCTTTAATTTTTTCTGCTTTGCGCGTCACCATAGTGGTTGGCGTTAGCTCTGGGAACCAAGCGGTGAACAGTTTTTCGTTACAATCGCGCAGGCTTTGCGGTTTGTTGACGATTAATGTGCCTTGCTCTTCAGCGCGCTCAAGAATGTAAGTGGCGTAGATAAACTCGGTATCAAACGGCGGATCTTTACGCATCAAAATCGCATCAAGCTCAGCCAGTTTAATGGTTTGCTCAGCGGTAAATTCATACCAGTTGGCTGGATCTTCTCTTAGCGTTACGGTTTTGGTATCGGCGAATGCTACACCTTGTTCAAGGTGGAGATCTTGCATTTCCATGTAGTGGATCTCATAACCACGACGCTGCGCTTCAAGCATCATCGCGAAGCTGGAATCTTTTTTGATGTTGATGTCCGCAATTGGGTCCATCACGATGCCGAGTTTAATCATTGAGCTTCTCCAGTTAACCAAGGTCGCCAAAGCGAACTTGTAGGGCAGTAATTGCAGTCAGAGCCGCAGTTTCGGTGCGCAGTACGCGAGGACCGAGTAGCGTCTCTTCAAATTGGTATTGATGGGTCATGTCGATTTCATCGCTGGATAAACCGCCTTCAGGGCCAATCAACAGGCGCACTTTAGTGACCGGAGTCGGCAGCGTGTTGATGGAATATTTGGCGCGCGGATGAAGATTGAGTTTGAGACCATCGTACTCCTCTTGGCACCACTCTTCCAACGCCATAATCGGGCGGATTTCTGGCACTATGTTGCGTCCGCTTTGCTCGCACGCGGCAATCGCAATTTTTTGCCACTGCAGAAGTTTTTTCTCAAACCGTTTCGGATCAAGTTTTACGCCGCAACGCTCTGAAATTAGCGGAGTAATCACGTTAACGCCAAGCTCGACTGACTTTTGAATGGTGAATTCCATTTTGTCGCCACGTGAAATCACTTGGCCAAGGTGTAAGTCGAGTGGTGATTCGATGCTGCGTTCAACCCGCTGTGAAATCTTAACCACAACCTGTTTTTTACTGACTTCTTCGATCAGTGCAGGAAATTCAGCGCCGCTGCCATCAAACAGCAGTACTTCTTGACCGGGTTTCATGCGTAATACACGACCAACGTGGCCTGCGGCATCTTCGCTTAAAGCGAGCGAATCGAGGGTGACAATCAGTTCTGGGTGATAAATACGAGGAATGCGCATGGTGGTTTGAATGTTCCAACAAATAGTTAACCACTAACATGGATGCTTTATGTTGAAAAAACAAGGGGCAAATGGCGATTTGCCCCGGTGAAATCAATGCGGTTTATCTTGGGTGGCAGGCTTTGACAACAAACGGATTATGGTTACCTTGAATGTCGGCGATGCGCTCATCGCGCTCGCATTCCCAACGGTCGGCTGGGTAGGTGTTATTCCATGCATTCATTAAGTTGGTTTGCTGCTTAGACAGCCTAAATCCGTATTTTTGGCTCATGTATAGATAAGTGCGCGCAATTGAGCCGCGCGCGCGATCCGGTGGCATAACTTTGCGCTGTTTGAAGTTCACTTGCATCTCGCAGCGCCCATAAGAAACGCCATCCAAGCCGTTCCATTGGCTGAAGTTGTAGTTAGAACGATCGCTGTTGACTTCACCAATCGCGGGGGTGAGGTTGTGTAAATCGGCTTCCATACGACGAAACAGTGTGTCGTGGCGTGAGCAGTTTTTTCGTCCGCCGTTTTGCCAGCATTGTAGCTGGTGGCCAAATTGCCAGGCAGGCACCACGTGTTCCCATTCAATGCGCTGAGCTCGTTTTGGCTGCTTACGAACTTGGTATCCGCAGCGATTGAGCTCTGGTACGCCTTTCTTTCCGCTCCACTTGATATCGCAGCCGCAATAAAAACTGACAGGATGCGTTTGATAGATTTTTAGTGCTTGAGTTTTGGCACTTGAGAATGAACTTGGGTGGCTAGCAAAAGCGCTAAAGGTAGCAAGGAAAGCAAAAAGCCCTGACCAAAATCGTATCGATACCATGGTATAAAAGTCTTAGAAAAGTATGACGAAGTACATCCTATCATGCATTTTTGAATGAAAAAAATGTCAGCACTTTTCAAAACTTTGAATTGTATCGGTTAGCTAAGTTGGGTCCCGGTAAACTCCAGCATTTGATGACAGCGTTGGCAACGGTACTGGGCTTGGCCTTTTTGAATTTTGTTGTGGCGGCGAATGGTGAGCGAATGAGTTTGGCAGTCGCAGCGATAAGCAAAGGTTTTCCCTTGTACTGAAGTGACGGCGAATTGATGAGTGGTACGTGGCTGAACACCAAATACTTGCGCCATCACCATTTGCCACTCTTTGCCATGCGGCTTTACGCGGCCAAACACTTGCCAGGTAATCAGATGCGCGACTTCGTGAGGAATCACCTCTTCGATAAAATCTTCTTGATTTTCAGCAAATAGGGTTGGGTTGAGACGAATTTCATTGAGCTGTAGATACGCTTTTCCCGCGCTGCGGCCACGCAGTTTGTAGTTCAAACTTGGATTGACAAATTGGCGTGAGAACTTAGTCGAGGCAAGTTGAATACAGCGCGCGACTTGAGCCGTGGCTCGGTAATGCAGTTCAAAATTGTTCATCGGGCTTCCAACTGACAGCGAAAAAAAAACTCGGCGCTAAGCCGAGTTAAATATCATACCAGTCAGAGACTGAAGTTAGGAGACATCATGGAGTATGTTTTTTCTTAATGGTTTCTTGGTAGGCGTGCCAAGTTGCAAATCCGAGGACAGGCATAGTCACTAACATGCCAATGCCGTAAGTCGCGAAGCCGATCAACAGGCCACCGCCAATCAGTGCAGCCCAAACAATCATCGCGGGAACGTTAGATTTGACGGCGTTAAAACTGGTGAAGATGGCGGTCATCATATCGACGCGTCGTTCCATCATCAGGGGGATTGAGAATGCGGCTAAACTGAATACCACACTCGCTAGCACCATGCCAACCAGAGTTCCAACCAGCAAAAATGGTACAAACTCTGTGAGCGGCGCACCCTGAACCGAAGGGTAGAGAGCATGCAATAGGGCAGCGATTCGCATCCAGAAAATCATCGCTACCACGAGCAGCACTACAAATGCCCATTGCGAGGTCGAATTACGTTTGAGTGCTTTCATCGAATGCAGCAGTTTGGCACTGTGACCGCGTTCGCGTTGCCAACTGGCGTCGTAGAGGCCAAGCGCCAGAAATGGCCCGATCAGCATAAACACCACCAGGCTTGGCATGACGACTAAATGCGTGCCTTGCCATTCAACCAGCAACACAATACCTATGGCCGCGGCCATAAAGCACACACCATAAAACAAGCTGATGAGCGGCATACGCACGAAGTCGTTAAGGCCGAGTGCAAGCCAGTGAAAGGGCGCCGATATAGAGAGAGTTTTACACGGGATAGTCCGCGCGTATTCGCTGTCAGGGATGGCCTTTGACTTAGCGGGCAACGGGCTGCGATGGAGCGTTTGAGGCATAGTTCCTCCTAACGACCAGCCCAGAATGACACACCAACCTAGACTGTCGAGTTACGGCGTTTTTAACATTTATGTAACTATTGGTCGGAAACTAAAAAAATACAATGTGGTGATGAAAATATTTTATAAAGTCAAAAGCGAAGCAATAAAAAAGCCTCGCGGTAATGCGAGGCTCTTTCAGCAACTGGGGCGAATTATTTTAGACCAGCAAAGTCGCGTAGTAGAGCGGCTTTATCGGTTTTCTCCCAAGGGAATTCATCACGACCGAAGTGACCGTAAGCGGCGGTCTTCTTGTAGATCGGTTGTAGCAGGTTAAGCATTTCTTGAATGCCGTATGGGCGAAGTTCAAAGTGTTGGCGTACTGCTTCAACGATGATTTCAGATGACACTTTCTCTGTGCCAAAAGTTTCAACCATGATTGAAGTTGGCTCAGCGATACCGATAGCGTAAGACAGTTGGATTTCACAACGATCGGCAAGACCTGCGGCAACGATGTTCTTCGCTACGTAACGCGCTGCGTAAGCGGCACTACGGTCTACTTTTGATGGATCTTTACCAGAGAATGCACCGCCGCCGTGACGTGCTGCGCCGCCGTAGGTATCAACAATGATCTTACGACCAGTCAGACCACAGTCACCCATTGGACCACCGATAACGAAACGACCGGTTGGGTTGATGAAGTACTTGGTATCTTTGTTTAGCCATTCTGCTGGCAACACTGGCTTGATGATCTCTTCCATGACCGCTTCGCGAAGATCAGGCGTTGAGATTGAGTCAGCGTGTTGAGTTGAGAGTACCACTGCGTCGATACCAACGATTTTGCCTTGGTCATACTGGAAAGTAACCTGAGATTTAGCATCAGGACGTAGCCAAGGAAGCGTGCCGTTTTTACGCACTTCCGCTTGTTTTTGAACTAGGCGGTGAGAGTAAGTGATCGGTGCTGGCATCAGAACGTCGGTTTCGTTACATGCGTAACCAAACATAATACCTTGGTCACCCGCGCCTTGCTCTTTTGGATCGGCTTTATCAACGCCTTGGTTGATATCTGGAGACTGTTTACCAATAGTGTTCAATACAGCACAAGAGTCTGCATCAAAGCCCATGTCTGAGTGAACATAACCGATTTCACGCACAGTTTTACGAGTCAATTCTTCGATATCAACCCAAGCCGAAGTAGTGACTTCACCACCGACCATTACCATGCCTGTTTTCACGTATGTTTCACATGCTACGCGTGCCTTTGGATCCTGTTCAAGAATGGCATCAAGAACAGCATCAGAAATTTGGTCTGCGATTTTATCTGGATGACCTTCTGAAACAGACTCAGAAGTAAACAGGTGCTTAGCCATGAGAGCTCCACTATTTTTAGTTAACGATGAACTATTAGTTAACGATGAACGCTGGTGTTAGCATCCTATCGAATAGACAAAAATTGTAGGTGTTTCTACATCTAGACGTCTATTCTAGTTTTGAATGGTCGAATTACAAGTTATTTTTTCACGTCACGATAGGTAAACGATTGCATTTAAACGGCACAAAATAGGGTTAGTTGCACAAGTTGAGCCAACCAATAGCGTGACTTTGATGAGAGTTCGCCGCCAAAAAGTTTGCACGCTTATAGGGGCTTTGCGACAATGCCGACAGTTTTTTCTTACCCTCAACTGGCTTACTTTTAGGAGCAGACATGCCTTCTAGCAATTCTCTTTCTCGCCGAGAACTGGCTAACGCGATCCGTGCCCTTTCTATGGATGGTGTTCAACAAGCAAACTCTGGTCACCCAGGCGCCCCAATGGGCATGGCGGACATCGCTGAAGTTCTTTGGCGTTCACACCTAAACCACAACCCAGCGAACCCTAACTGGGCTGACCGCGACCGTTTTGTGCTATCAAACGGCCACGGCTCAATGCTGATCTACTCTTTGCTGCACCTGTCTGGCTACGATTTGCCAATTGAAGAGCTGAAGAACTTCCGTCAGCTGCACTCAAAAACTCCAGGTCACCCTGAGTACGGCTACGCGCCGGGCATCGAAACCACCACAGGTCCACTAGGTCAAGGCATCACCAATGCGGTGGGTATGGCACTGGCGGAAAAATCCCTTGCCGCGCAGTTCAATAAAGAAGGTCACGACATCGTTGACCACTTTACTTACGCGTTCCTTGGCGATGGCTGCTTGATGGAAGGTATCTCTCACGAAGCTTGTTCACTTGCCGGTACACTTGGCCTTGGCAAACTGATTGCGTTCTGGGATGACAACGGCATTTC
>NZ_FNDD01000078.1 GCF_900100015.1 Vibrio xiamenensis
GAGATCGTTGTCGATAACTTTGCTGGAGGCGGTGGCGCCTCCAAAGGAATATCTGCAGGGCTTGGTTGTCATGTTGATATTGCGATCAATCACGACCCAGACGCAATTGATATGCACAAAGTAAATCATCCAGAAACCAAGCACTATTGCGAATCAGTCTGGGATGTAGATCCGATTGAAGCATGCTCAGGCCGTCCGGTCGGTTTGGCTTGGTTTTCTCCTGACTGTAAGCACTTTTCCAAAGCAAAGGGAGATAAGCCCGTTGATCAAAAAATTCGCGGTTTAGCTTGGGTCGCTATTCGTTGGGCTTTGAAGGTCCCTGTTCGTGTGATGATGCTCGAGAACGTTGAAGAGTTCATGACGTGGGGGCCATTGGTAAAGGTTAATGGAAAATCACGCCCTTGCCCAAAGCGAAAAGGTGAAACCTTTGATGCTTTTGTAAAAGTGTTAACAACAGGACTTTCACCTTATCACCCTGCATGGTCAGAAATGTGTGATGCGATTGGTATTAATGATGATGTTGAGGCGAAAAAGAGATTACGAAGGGGTCTTGGTTACCAAGTTGAGCATCGAATGATTAAGGCTTGTGATTATGGCGCAGGCACGAGTCGAGAGAGATTTTTTCTTATAGCAAGAAACGATAACGCAAAGATCCTTTGGCCAGAAACCACTCATGGAGAGGGAAAGCTAGATTACATTACTGCAGCGGATAGTGTTGATTGGTCTATTCCTGTCACATCAATTTTTGGTAGAAAAAAACCTCTCGCTCCAAAGACGATTGAAAGAATTATTAAGGGGCTAGAAAAATACGTATTTAATAATGACAATCCGTTTTTTGTTCCAGAGCAGGCAGTTGTTCCTTTTATTACTGAGTGCGCTAATGGTTCAAGTCAGAGAAATATGCGAATTGACGAACCACTAAGAACGATAACAGCACACCCTAAGGGTGGAAGTTTTGCTTTAGTCACGAGTCATGTCATTAAGTTTAGAAATGGAAATATAGGGCATGGCATGGATGAGCCCATGCATACTATTTCAGCCGGTGGGAATCATCTTGGAGAGGTTCGGGCATTCCTGATTTCATATTATGGCACCAGCAGCGCTCAAAATATATCGGAGCCGTTGAACACCATCACAACCAAAGACCGACACGGCTTGGTTATTGTGAAGATTAACGGGGAAGACTATCAAGTTATTGATATTGGATTGCGCATGTTTGAGCCACATGAATTATTTAAAGCTCAAGGGTTCGGTGACAAATACAAAATTTCTCACGATAGCAATGGCAAGAAGTTAACGAAGAAAAACCAAGTAGCTAAGGTCGGTAATTCTGTTTCACCAGTTGTGGCGAAGGCTTTGGTTAGAGCTAACCTCGGCGAATCAGTATCTTCTGCAGTGGCCGCATAGTGAGATGGCCAGATGGACGATTTTAAAGCCAAAATCAGCGCTTTCTGGCGGTCGAAAAGCGGCAAGGTTTACTTTCGGGTTTATGGCGAGAGTAAGCCTTTTCTTATCGGTCATGGTGTTGGTGATGAATTGGTGCCATTCCTGGCTAAGAATCTCGGCGTTCTTGTTCAAGCGGAAGATAGGGGTGATTTTTTTCTTGTGAGTTGGTTTCTGGTTATCAAGGTATATCTTCGGGAAGATGGCCAGCCAGTTGCGTGGAAAGACCGCGCCCTACCTTACCGATGGAATAATGTTTCCCAAGTGCAGAGGCCGCGCAAGCGCTGGCTAAGTGAAAACGAATATAACGGCTATTACGAGCCATTAAGGT
>NZ_FNDD01000016.1:0-43184 GCF_900100015.1 Vibrio xiamenensis
GAAACTACATCATGCAGGAAGTTAGGCAGGATAAGCCTTAGAGAGAGATTACAGGGCCAGTCTGATGTGACCGACCCAGCGATCTAGGATTTTAGATTGGGAAATGTGAGTTGATATTGGGTGGTGGTGAAATGTTCTAAATTTAATTATTTCCCATTAATGCGGCGATTAACAAACGATGCGTTCGTCGCATAGGAAATGGCTATTTGCACATCTGTCTGCCCATTCTTACGGCGTTCACGCATATCATTAAAATCGTGTTGGTTAAAATCTGAGACATTGTCCTGAATCTTAGCAGCTAACTCGTCCATACGACGCTGGTTGTCTTTCATTTCTACCATTGTATCTAGCATAGCTTGAGGATTGTCACCACTATTACGGGCTAAATCTAACGCCATAGATTGTTGAGTCCGTTCATATTGAGCCTGTGTATCACGCATTTGCGCCATCGTACGCTGACTGTAAGTGTTTTGTTCACTTTCTTGTTGCTGCTGATAGCTGGAATCAGAAACACCACTATCGCCACTATTACTACCAAAAATATCACCCATGATTCAATCTCCGATTCAGCCATCAATAACTATAAGAATTTATAAGTAAAAAATAAATTTTAAGTGAATTGAAATTTAATTCACCATTAGAATAGATGTGCCTGTAGTCAGGTGTCAATATATTTTAATGCATTTGTTGCAAGTCACTAGCTAGACCGTGATGCACTAGCCGAATCATAAAGCAAATCAAAAACATATTAACTCTATGATACTGATAATCATGGAGTTTAATATGATTAAGATTACATCTTTAGAAGATTTACCAGCACTACCAATCACCACAACCTTACAAGCACAAGTCAAATCCATCCTCACCGAACCATTTCACGATGCAGCAGAAACCCAACAGGCATGGGATGAACTGCAATGTGAGCTCTGGTTCCTAACATCGAAATCCGAACTCTCTGCTGTCGTCGTCGACGATATCGAAATGCTAAAACGAGCACTGACCTATACCGAATTCGAAGACGAACTAGATTACGGAGCAACACTGACCCTGAGCGTTGTCGAGGACTCTGGTAAGGGTATCTACATGCTGATGCCTAAGACACTACTCACCGAATTACGCCAATATTTCTCCATCGAGAATGACTAAGGAGGCAGCAATGCAATCCCGAAAATTCAAATTCAATAAGCGCCAACTCGACTCACTACCACCGACGCCGACGACGAGCAAAAGTAAGGAAACTGAATACACAGACGAACTCTGTTCTGGCCTCAAGATGATCGTCAACCGCCAAGGCAGGAAGCGTTTCTTGTTCAGGTACACATTCCACGGAACCAAGAAATCTATCCAGCTAGGTGAGTATCCAGCGCTCGACATCAACACTGCTCGTCAGATTGCCAATGACCATAAACGGGAAATTGCTCTAGGTAATGACCCCAAGGCTATTCGTGATGAGAAGCGCAACGTGCTTACTTTCCAGGAGTTCTCTGAGCTGCATTACTTACCCTACGCAATGATGAACAAGCTCACAGCTAAAAGTGACGCAGGTAGTCTCAAGCTTCATTTCTATCCGAAGTGGGGCAAGAAACCTCTCACTGATATCGGTCAGCAGGACATTCAGAAATTGTTGGACGGATTACTAGAAGGTAGGAAGCCTGCAACGGTGAATCGTCTACGTTCCTTAATTCTTCGCATGTTCAGGCTCGCAATGGAATGGGGGTATGTCGATTCTAATCCCGGTCAGTACATCAGGAAGCTTAAGGAAAACAATGTAAGACAGCGGTTCCTATCACGGGCAGAGGTTTCTTCCTTCATCAAGGCATGTAACGAAGAACCCAATCGCACTCAATCTAACGCATTGAAATTCGCACTTCTGACCGGAATGCGCATAGGTGAAATTACCAGTTCGAAATGGGAGTGTCTTACCGTCGACGACGACGGCAATTGGAGCCTATTTCTACCACACACTAAGTCGGGGCTGTCGAGAACGGTCCTACTCAATCATTTAGCTAAAGAGGTCATCCATGATCAACGACGATTTCAACAACCGAAGAACCCCTATATCTTTGCCGGAGATGCACCCGGTAGACCTATCGCTCATCCGAAGAAGGCATTTGCTCGGATCAAGAAAGCATCCGGGATTACTGACAACTTCCGAATTCATGATCTCAGGCATAGCTTCGCATCGATCCTGATCAACAGCGGAAATGCGACTCTCTATAATGTTCAGCACTTGTTGGGGCATCAGTCGCCACAAACTTCGACTCGTTACGCCCATCTCGCTTCTAGTAGGTTGCGAGAGGTAAGCGCTAATGTGGCTGCGTTGGTAGGGGATGTTTTATAGTTCAGATGTAACAGTGTGACTATCTGTCACACTGTTAATATCAAGCAGATTGAAGGCTAAAAAGTTCATCTTGTGTGAATACCGCGTTTTGAGAGTATTCGATGTTACTTATCAACAGGTCGGATTGCTGCTCTAGCAGTTCTTGCGCTAGTTCATCACTATCAATAACTTTTGCACTATTTATTTTAAATAGCCCGTTCTCAAAATCTAAGGACATAAATCTGTTCCACTCGAACCCATTTGAGCACGCAAGGTCAAATAGGACGCGACCGTTAAGAATAGGATCTATCGCTGATTTCAACTCTAACTCAACTTCATTTAGCGCAGACAACGGATTCTCATAGCCGATCGCAGTAACGATAGCCATTAAACCAGTTTTTTTATCTAACACTCTGATATTAAACATTTATATACTATATAGGCTCTTTATTTGTTGCCAAGCTTGAGTTGACTTTGTCATGAGATGTTTCATGTCACTAATCATTCGGCTTGCGTCAACTATTGGCTCCATGTGGAAGAGTCCATGGCGCTCTCTATTGTAAAAATTATAGGCACTTTCTATAACGTTTGTCGTTGCTATATTGGGAAACTTTGCAGCAGATGCAGTGTTTAGCTCCCACTTTCCGTTATTGTGCTCAAAAAACTCACCGAAACCATCTTTACCAACGGTCATGCCAAAGTCTTTCATTTTATCCTTGAGTGCACCCTCTATTGATCTCAGCTCTGGATACAGCAACAAACAGTAATCTGGAAGTTCAGGGGCGGCGAGCTTAACACACAATCCTGATGTGAGCAATTTTTCAACACTCTGATGGATTTTTTCGTATGCATCACCTAAAACAGCTTTCAAATGCGTACGAGCAACTTCTTGTTGAACTATATCTGCTTTTCCATCATCTTGACGGATAAGAACTTTTTCTAGGCCCGCTAAGTCAAGTAGTTCAGAAATATTAAATATAAAAGCTCTGTAGCAAGATAGAGGGCGACCTTGAATATGCAAAGTTCTAGTTGAGTTGTGTAATGTGACAGTTATTTCATCTTGATACTCTTTGGAGAGTATTTTCCAGACCGTTTTTAATTTATCTCTTGAGTGCTCATTAATTTCAATATGTGCTTCCTCACCAGTTACTTCTAGAACAGGAATAAGCATCGTTTCGATAAAGCCTTTTAATACAAGGTTTACTTGTTCAAATTCTGCTGGATTTATTGATTCATACAGATAATCAGCTAACTCTTTACCCAACTCACGATTAGCTCCAGTTAGGTACTTGATGGTTGATACACCTCCTTTGATGAACAAGATATCTACAGTGGCAAAATTTTTTCCTGCATGACCAAACACCACTCGCTTCCCAGCTTGAGTTCCTGGAACATCATCAAACGATTCTAGTGTGTAGCCTCTCTCTGCTATCATTTTTTGTGTTAACTCTTCAATAGCAGCGCGGTCTAGGTTTAAATTTTTATAATTACGTTCCACTAACTTGATTCCCTCAAAAATAAAAAAGTCAATGTATCACATGCAAGTAAATACATATGTGATACGAACTAGCTTCCTTCACCCTCACACCTAAAATCCTAGATCGCTGGGTCGGTCACATCAGACTGGCCCTGTAATCTCTCTCTAAGGCTTATCCTGCCTAACTTCCTGCATGATGTAGTTTCTGTAATTATCGCGACGGCGTCGTCGGTCCGGTCTCTATCCGGTCTTTAGCTGTGATTTTGGCTAGATACCGAGCTGGACACGAACCCTAATGTAAATTTCCTATTTAGGTTTTCCGTCCAGTTTGCCGACGGCGGCGGCAGTAGATATATTTACCCTGTAGTCCTGACAGTTGCGACGGTCATGACAGTGCCGACAATTCTGACAGCCATGGCAGTCCCGACAGTAACCAGCTAGATTCACATCCTATTCGACTAACCCAACTCGACACCCTAACTCATACCAGATTCGCGCTGTAATCCTATGTGCCGTTGGTTTTTCCGGTTCGAGTATGAATACCAGTCCTGTGATTAGCTGCTGTTTCTGGTGCTGTGGTTGAGTGTCGCTTACTGCTGACCTAAATCACTTAAGAGATAACAGACCGATTACCACTGAGGGTAATCGGTCATCATTGATTGCTGTTTTTTCCTGACTGGCTAGTTCTGGGAGCTTTAGGATCATAGGTGTCCTTCCCGCCACTGAACTAGCTATCCATCCCATATCTATATTAATAACTGGACCTAATGGACAGAATGTTGGTTATATTTTTGTTGGTTCCAGCGCGAAGTTTTTCTGGGGTTCGGTTCTGATGTTGAGTGGTATGTATCTGCTCTGATTCGTGTTGTACAGACGAGAGAAGGTTCTGATGGTGGATATCACTCTGAGACAGGAAGTGTGACTCTGTGGTGACTACGTGGCGTGTTTCGGCTGACCGAATGGACCAGAGCTTACCGGAAGTAATCGCAGACCGGATATCGACCGGACCAGAAAAGACAAAGGCCCGTAGATTTCTCTACGAGCCTTATGCAATATGGTGGCCCCTCCCAGACTTGAACTGCGGACCAATCGATTATGAGTCAGTAGTTCTCCAGATGTATTTACGCTTATCGATTTCGTGTGGCTTTCAACATCACGACAGTAACGCTGGTCCCTTCAAACTGGTTTTCAATCGGCTTAGAAAAGCTATATTCAAATCCATCGGGGAGTTCGTAGTTGACTGCGGATGCAGGAAGGATGGCGACTAGGCAACCGGTATAATTGAGCAAGTTTAGTGCTGCAGTGAGGTGGACCAACGCTCGGTTTTCTGAAAACGGTGGGTTCATTGCAATGTTGTCGTATCGATGAGTTGTTTCTTTTGCGTATTTAATGAAGTCATCATTAATCACGTTCTCGAAACCTTTTTCATTGAGGATGCGACAATTGAGCTCGCAGACTTCGACGAGGTGAGAATCTGAAGGTAAGAACTTAGCGATCCCACCTTGACCGGCGCTCGGTTCAAGGGTGAGCTCGTTAGGACCAATATTCAGCATATCAACTGCGGTTTGTGCCAGTTCTTCATTCGTCGGGTAGTACTGGTGAGAGAACTTATCTGGTATTTGACCGGTGCGGATCACTTCGCTGAGTACGTTAGTGATATCGTAGTCATACAGATATGAGCCTGAGCTTTGCTTTTTCCCGCCAATGAGCGTCAGAACTTTATGCATTTCGCGAACGAGATGCTTGTCAACGTCATAGCTATGGAAGTAGTAAGAGTAACCATTTTGCGGCTTGTTCCTACCGCTACTTGGTCTTAGATCGGCCAGCTTTGAGATCACTTCAAGCGGCAGTAAATCCTGGCGCAGTTTAACCTCTTTTGCTTTGCGAACTTTGACTGGTTTGCGGTGTTTTTCTGGGATAGCTGCCCCGTATATTGTTGCAAGTATACTGTTCAGCTGCCAAGCGATATCAGGATGAAACTCGATATGAGCAGTTCCTTTAAGATATCGTCTGATCTTCCACGCGCCACCATCAATTTCATACCATTGTCCATCCTTAGGTACGCGGTTGAGCAATTGGTAGGTATGATGTTCCGTGAAAAACGAAAACTCGCGCTTAGTTAATTGGCAAATTAGATAACGTAAGTCGTGAATGTTCGCTAATCGGCTATCGATGAAAGAGTAATCGTTGTAACTCAACTCAAAGATGCATCGCTTGTAGAAACCTTCTGGTCGGTTCGTTACATGCGCTTTTGACAGGCCAAGAAAACAACCCTCAACTTTTTCAGCGGTGAACTTCCCTTGCTCTTGCAACAAAGCAAATAGAGTAGCTTTGATATTATCTTCGCTAAACTCGATCCAGTCTTTCTGGTTGTTCCATTCGTCTTTGCGCAATTGTGGCATAACATCGTAGATGCCAGTTGTATGCAGGAGACTTTTCCAAGAGCTGATTGTTAGCTGTTTAAGAGCGTCAACTTTGTCTCGAGGATAGAAACGACTCGAGTCGCTTGATACATACTGAAACACTGAGTTGATAATAGACTTTTTGTTGTAGAAAAAATCTATCGCTTCAACACATTGGGTGTAACGCATATGCTCGCGCTCAATTGAAGAACCGTTGATTGCGAGTGAGGTTTTGTTTAATTCATCGTTGCCAAGGTCAAACTTGTAGTTCGCTCTTGCAAGAGATGTTGAGGTAGAAGGTTGAGTTTCATGATCGTTAATAAAATCAACAATATCGATTTGCATGGGTATTTCCTTAGATGTAGTAATGCCGCCGAATTGACGACTGGTAAATGGAGTAGTGCAGGGTATTGCGAGAAAGGAGTGATGCTCAGAGGTTAGTCTGTGACAAATTTATGCATCTAGTTTGTCATGGTGAGCTTGAATCATACATCAAGCCAAGTAGTTTGCAAAAGGAAAACAAGTGCTAAGAGTTGAGTTAGATCGCTTTACTGACCGACGTTGTCGTGTGGCCTCTAGGTCGAGACTTCGCGCCGCGGGTATGTTTGTTTTGCTAATGTAGCCCACATTAAGTGACAATGTCACCTATTCGAGTTGATGATGTTTTGAAGTGCCATTGACTGCATTGATAAAATGGCTCATCTGGTCCATAATGGTAAGGTCATTTGGTCTTATCGAATTAAGGATCGGTTATGAGCACTACCAACATTCCAAGTTTCAAACCAAAACGCACTTCACGAAATAGCTTCTGGACCAGTCTAGGCATTGAAGATAAGTCTCAGGCAGTTCACCAAGGTTTTAACACCACTGTTTATCGAAACATTATCGATAAACTCAACATTTCTCAAAATGAATTCCACAGCATTACACTCATCCCCGTTAGTACGATTAAGCGCCGATTGAAGAACCAAGAAAGGTTCAACGTACAAGAAAGTGACGCGATGTACCGTTTAGCCTTGCTAACCAAGTTGGCAACCGATCTATTCAATGATGAGGACCGAGCACTTGAGTGGATGCGTGAGCGTGTCTATGGGCTTGGTGACAAACGTCCACTCGATATGGTCGCCACATCCGTTGATTTTGAAACAGTGAAAGATTTGATTGGCCGCCTTGAGCATGGGGTATTCTCATAGTGAAGCTGTTTCGTCTTACTCAAAAGAAATTTGGCGCGGCGCCCTTTAACCCGATCGGGGCGAAGTTGTTTGGCGGACGATGGAATTCAAAAGGTACGGAAGCATTGTATTTCGCAGAGTCAGAGTCGCTGTGCTGTCTCGAGGTCTTCGTGCATATCAAGAACGACCCGCAAATCATCGACCAATACGACTTGTATCGAATTGAGCTTCCCGAACGGCTTATCGTTAAACTTGACGAAGAAGACTTGCCAGATTCATGGCGTAACATCCCGGTGAGTGAACAAACGCAAGAAATCGGCGATGAGTTTTTAAATGATTCAGACCCCCAATTCGCCGCACTCCAAGTTCCTTCAGTTATCTCTCCAAGGGATAGAAATTACATCGTCAATGTCCATCATCCCGAAATGAAGGCCATATTTGATGCTCACGAGAAGCTGAGTTTTACGTTTGACCCTAGGATATTTAAGCAGTGAGTTCGACACTAAAATTAGTAATCTCTAGCAAGGTTTTGGACATAAATTTGTTAGAAAATTTTGTCTTTAAAAATTATCTAACAAAATTGCGCCTCCCCATTATGAGTAAAAAAATCAATATCCTAGCATTTTTATTGGTTCATTTTTCCTTGTATTCATTAATTAAAATGAGAAAGTGTTCCCATCCCGACTTCGATCATCATACTTAATTAGATAGCTAGTTCAGGGCTTCAGGCAAGAACTTAAGATATAATGATCGGGACAACCATCTCGATCAAAGTTAACAATTCCAAACCCAGCATCTTTCACTTCTTGTATCGCCATTTCCGGGGTCACACGCGCATTTGACCCTTTAAAATCGACGATCACTACGCGAGCCTCTGGTGTAATTTGTTCTTTCAATTTAGCAAGGAATGTCGCTCTATCTCTGATAAATCGATAGCTATTAGCGAGAAACACGGTGTCCACACCTTCTGGAATATTAGGGTTATCGGCGGTGCATGATCGACAGCTAATTCGAGGCTCTTCGGTAAATCTACTTTCTAAATAAGCAACCATATTAGCTTCGAGATCGATAGCGTATATATGACCAACGTCGGTTCTCGACACAAATTGCTGGCAAAAGTAACCCGTTCCAGCGCCAACATCTGCGATCACCTCATTCTGCTTAATATCCAGTGTTGCCAGAATATGGTCCGTATTTTGCCATTGCTGTCGGTTCTCACCGTCAAATATAAAGGCTAATTTCTCAGGCTCAGCAAAACTTACCATCTTTTTCTCTCTATTCGTGTGTACATACCCAAGCAAATTCAAAGAGTGAAACTCAGGTCTTGAAGTCACTTGGGTCTTTATAATCAATACGGAATTACCCCGGTGTCCCAAGGCTCGGCTGGAAAATCAAATGTACTAAAAACCTCCGGTCCCGAATGTTTCAGCATGTATGTGTTCCTCTTTTACGCCAAGTCCGCGCAGTTCTTCAAAATACCGCTTCATAAACCCTCGAGGGCCACAGATGTAATAATCCATTCGAGTTGGATCCTCAGGCAATAAGTCGTCTAACTTAAACGGCCCTGGTTGTATATCACTTTGAAAATTAGCACTTTCATCGTAAAAATAATTAACTTTCATGCCTCGGCTTGCAAAGTCATCCGTCACATCTTTAAATGCGTGTACGCGTGAATTTTTTGCACTATGTATAAAGTGCGCCTGAGATAGGGCGTTGATTCGATCAAGATGTTCGCTCATCGACATCATCGGGGTGATCCCCACTCCGCCACTGATCATTACAATGGGGCGAGGTAACTGCTCTGCCAAGAAAAAGTCCCCAAATGGTGCAGAGACATCAATGACATCGCCAACTTCAACCTGTGTATGCATCAGGTTAGAAATCACACCTTGAGGCTTATCAGTAGTGTCGGATTCTCTTTTTATCGAGATTCGTAGCGTCTGTTTCCCTGGCGCCTGAGATAAACTGTATTGGCGAGGTTGATATATGCCCTTATCCTCTACATATAATCGCACGGAGACATATTGACCAGGCTTAAAATGAGGAAGGGAACCTTGATCATTGGGCTCCAGATAGAAGGAAGAAATTTCGCTACTTTCTTGTGTTTTTTTCGTTACTTTAAAAGGTCGCCAGCCTGACCAGCCGGCAGCATTTGTTACAGAGTCTTGGTAAAGTCCTGATTCTACGCTGATAAAAATATCAGCCAATTGTTGATATGCAGCAGCCCACGCATCAATGAGTTCATCGCTGGCAGCATCGCCTAATACTTCTTTGATCGAACCTAATAGGTGTTTACCTACAATACTATATTGCTCAGCGCGGATACCAAGACTGGTATGTTTGTGTGCGATACGCTCAACTACGGGCAGTAACACAGAAGGGTCGTTAATATTGTCAGCGTATGCGAGTACAGCCATTGCTAACGCTTGTTGTTGCGCTCCCTGCGCTTGGTTTGCTTGATTGAAAATGTGTTTTAGTTCAGGGTTATGTGTGAGCATGCGATGATAAAAGTGGGAAGTTAAGGCAACCCCACTTTCACGTAAAACGGGAACCGTACTTGAAACTAGCGCCTTTTGCTGGTGGTCCATAATATCTCTCTTTTGATAATTAAAATTACAATCAAACGGTAATTTCTGACTGACTAAGTCCAATTCATTATCTATACCCTGCTCGGATAACAGATAGTTTCTATGATTATTAGAGCCGTTCATCCGCGCCTAGTAGCTTGCATGACGACGGATACTACATAGCATTAGTTATGCCATGTGATTAACTTATTGATTTATAATCAATTAGTCATCGCTAAGAATTTCTAATTATCAAAAAGAGCATATTTCACATACTCATTATGATAATAATATTGTCATAATGAGTATGTGAAAAAAGGGCTGACAACTTTTGGAGAATCCAATTCTCTTGTAGCTATTTCAGGTTCAGGCGTTTCATCAATCGATGTAAGTTGGGAGAATTAACTTTTAACTGCTTGGCGGCGGCACTAAGATTTTTATCGTTTTCCAGATAGGCTCTTTGTACAAATTGGGTCTGAAAACGCTCGACAGCCTCTTTTAGTCCCAACTCTCGGTATTCGGTCATACCACTTTCTGTTTGTGTGTCTGGTTCATAGTCAATTGGCTGTGGAGACGTTGGTTCCCCAGATAAGTAAAAATACTGTGGCAGTAATAATATTTGCTCTGACTGACTGTCAGACTTTGCTATTACAGAAGCCCTGTTTATCGCATGCTCCAGTTCACGTACATTACCAGGCCAGGTGTAAGTCTGGAGAAGACTCAATGTTGCTCCACTCAGGCTGACATTTGTGACACCGAACTTATGTGCGCATCTCTCGGCAAAAAAACCAGCGAGCAGAGTGATATCTTTATCTCGTTCTCTTAATGGCGGAACAAATATGGGGAAGACACTCAAACGGTGATACAGGTCGGCTCTGAAGTGCCCTTTTTTTACTTCTTCGTGCATTACTCGGTTGGTCGCAGCAATAATGCGCACGTTTACCTTAATATTTTTATCATCACCTACTCGTTGTATATCGCCATACTGGAGAGCCCTCAGCAATTTAGCTTGCAACGGCAGTGACAGCTCACCAATTTCATCCAGAAAAAGCGTTCCCTTATCTGCCAGCTCAAACTTACCTTTACGATTACTAATGGCTCCGGTAAAGGCCCCTTTGACATGTCCGAATAATTCACTTTCAGCAACAGACTCCGGAAGCGCGGCACAATTCAGATAAACGAGTGTATTTTCAGAACGTTTGGATTGAGCATGAAGTGCGTTGGCCACAAGTTCTTTTCCCACACCTGTTTCTCCCATAATAAGTACGGAAAGATCGGTATCAGCAACGGCATCAATTTGTGATTTTAAATCCAGCATGGCCGGAGACTGGCCAATGATTTCTCCAAGCTGAATAAATTTTCCCGACGGCCTCGTCTGATTCACATTCACACCTGAAGTTCTTTCCAATTGCTCCATCAACAGTGCGGTATTCAGGCTACTGGCGGCCAATGCACTGATAATACGCAGATCATCATCTTCAAAATTATCAAATTGAGTCGAATCAAATGCATCGATGGTCACTGCACCGAGTAGGCGATCATCAAATAAAAGCGGCAGACCTATACAGGAATGCACTTTGAGTTCTTCTGCATGATTAGGAATAAGGCCATCATAAGGGTCAGGCAAATCACTATCCGAAGGAAAACGAACTATATCACCAGCCCGTGCTATGGCTTCAAGTCTTGGGTGTTGCTCGATGTTAAAGCGACGCCCAAGTACATCAACACTCAATCCGTTTATCGCCAAAGGTACAAACTGTTGATCGCGAAAGAGCAGCAAAGCAGAAGCGTCGCATCTCAATGTATTCCTAATCGTAGAAAGCAACCGATCAAATCTGTCCTGATGAGAAATACCGGAAGTAATATCCAGAGCTACCTGAACCCACTCTTTTCCAACCTGGTCCATAACCATCACTCATTGCACCCCATAACAACTATCTAAGTAAAACTCCAATTTACCATAATGATAATTTATTTGTCAGAATGACAAAAACAAAAGCAGTATCAAAATGATAATTATAGGTAGAAAAAATTCTTATCTAACTGTTATTTAAGCAATAAATAATGTTGGCACGCCTCATGCTCTTTGAAGACAAACATCACATTTAATTTGAGGTAAGAAAGAATGACGATACATGTAAAAAATAACATTCATTGGGTTGGTCAACGTGATTGGGAGGTTCAGGACTTCCACGGTACCGAATACAAAATAACAAAAGGCACCAGTTACAATAGTTACCTTATCCGCGAAGAGAAAACCGTATTGATCGATACTGTGGATCATCGGTTCAGTCAGCAATTTATTCAAAACCTAGAAATGGAAATCGACCTTAAGTCGATAGATTTCATCGTGATTAACCACGCCGAAGAAGACCATTCTGGGGCGTTGTCAGCGTTAATGGAAAAAATACCAACTACTCCCATCTATTGTACCGAAGCGGCCATTGATTCAATTGTTGGTCATCACCATCATCCAGAGTGGGATTTTAAAACTGTAAAAACAGGTGACAATATTGATATTGGTAACGGTAAGCAACTGGTCTTTGTTGAAGCACCGATGCTTCACTGGCCAGACAGTATGATGACTTACCTAACGGGTGATGCCGTATTATTTAGTAACGATGCGTTTGGTCAGCACTACTGCGATGAACGTCTGTTTAACGATGAAGTGGACCAAAATGAGTTAATGGAACAATGCTTACGTTACTATTCAAATATCCTGACACCATTCAGTAGCCTGGTGACAGCGAAAATTAAAGAGGTTCTAAGTTTCAATCTTCCTGTCGATATGATTGCGACGTCTCACGGCATTGTTTGGCGTGATAACCCGGTGCAAATCATTGAGCAGTACCTGGAGTGGGCGGGTGACTATCAAGAAGATCGTATCACCATTTTCTACGATTCTATGTCGAATAATACTCGTATGATGGCGGATGCGATTGCACAGGGTATTCATGATGTGGACCCGGGTGTTGCAGTGAAAGTCTTTAACGTTTCTAAACATGATAAGAACGAAATCCTGGCCAATGTATTCCGCTCAAAAGGTATTTTGGTTGGTTCTTCGACTATGAATAATGTGATGATGCCAAAAATTGCAGGCATGCTGGAAGAAATCACCGGTCTTCGTTTCAAAGCCAAAAAAGCCGCCGCTTTTGGTAGCTATGGCTGGAACGGTGGTGCAGTAGACCGCATTCATGCGCGTTTAACTGATGCAGGATTTGAAACCGCTGTGAGTCTGAAAGCCAAGTGGCGACCAGATGGTAAGGCAATGCGCGAATGCCGTGAGCATGGTCAGAATATAGCTAAGTTATGGGCAAAGAAAACACTGTTAAATTCGGTTGTAGCGCCAGTGCCTGTCGTTGAACAGCCTCAAGTATCTCAACCGGTTGAACAAGTAGTACCAGACGCGGTAGTTAATGTTCAGCCCGGCACTCAAAGCGCACAAGCACACTCTGCTGATTGCCAATGCATGGTATGTACTGTGTGTAACTGGGTATATGATCCTGCGAAAGGTGAGCCAAATCAAGACATTGAGCCAGGAACTGTTTGGAGTGACGTTCCGGACTATTTCCTGTGCCCAGAATGTCACTTGGGTAAAGACGTATTTGTTGAATACAAGGGTTAAGGAGACTGCGATGCAAGCACCAATCGTCATTATTGGTAGTGGTTTTGCTGCTTACCAGTTAGTTAAAACTGTGCGTCGAATGGACGCACATATCCCGATTCAAGTATTTACTGCCGATAACGGAGCGGAATACAACAAACCAGACTTGAGTCATGTGTTCAGTAAAAAACAAACAGCTCTTGATTTAGTCGTAAAATACGGTGAAGAGTTCGCCCAAGAGCAGAATATTGAGCTGTTTGCCAACACTTTAATCGAAAATGTAGATACACGGGCGCAGCAAGTGATGGCAAATGGTCGTTCTTATGAGTATTCAAAATTAGTGTTTGCGACAGGAGCAAAAGCGTTTGTACCCCCTATGTCGGGTAATGCAACTAATGAAGTTATTACGCTGAATTCATTACAAGAGTATCAATTAGCACAAGTAAAAATTAGCAGCGCGAAACGCGTATTAGTTGTAGGAGGTGGTTTGATCGGTGTTGAGATTGTCATGGATCTGGCAAGCGCGGGTAAAGCAGTGACGGTTGTTGAACCAAACCCGCACCTGTTAGCTAATCTCATCCCCGAATTCATTGCGTTACCACTAGAAAATCAGCTTAAACAGCAAGGCATTCAACTGGCGCTGGGTAATAGTGTCGCCGAGTTGAACTGTTCAGAGAACTCGTACGTTGCTACATTGACTAGTGGTCAAGTGATTGAATCAGACGTAGTGATATCTGCTGCCGGCTTACGTACAAATACCCAGTTAGCTATAGAGTCGGGAATTGAAGTAAACAAGGGCATCGCTGTTGATGCTCATCTACAGACCTCAGTTGCCAATGTTTACGCACTGGGCGATTGCGCTGAAATTCAGGGACGCCTGATGCCTTATCTTCAGCCGATCGTGTTAAGCGCCAATGTTCTGGGCAAGCAGCTATTAGGGCAAGATGCACAATTAGCACTTCCGCCTACGATGATAAAAGTGAAAACACCAAGTTATCCCATTCAGCTTGCGGGCAACTTTGACAATATTGTGCTGTGGAATGTGCAGTTTTCTCAGTCTGGCATTGTGGCAAAAGCGGAAAATGAACGTAATCAAATGGCGGGTTTTATCGTAGCTGGCGAACAAATCACTCAAGCATTTTCACTGCTTCGTGAGTTGTCTCAAACGAAATAAAGCCCAGATGCTATAAGTATTAAACTGAATACGATTTAAATCAGAGAGGATATAACTATGTCACATCTACGTATTCCAAAAAATTGGACGATTCAACGCTCAACCCCTTTTTCACTAAAGAGAATGTCCCTCAGGCACTACTTAATCATCACAATACAGCTAAAGGTGTATTTGGTCAGTTATGTGTGATGGAAGGTCAGGTGACTTACTACGGCTTTGCTGATAACACCACTGAACCAGAAGCGGTCGTGGTTATTAACGCAGGACAATTTGCGACCAGCCCACCACAATATTGGCATCGAATTGAACTCAGTGAAGATGCGCAGTTCAACATCAATTTCTGGTCAGAATCGAGTCAAAAACATCAACCCATGTATCACTCAAAATCTTAGTGATTATTGCCGGTTGAGCCTGACAACTAACATAACCCTATCTATGTTTTGAAAATTACGACAACATGATGATTACGCAACGTTGTGCTTGGAATCAGTCTCGCTCTGATAAAAACAGAGTGATTTATTTCTACTTTAGGAACAGAGCAAATTTGATCATTTAATTAATCGAATGTGTATAAGGAAAATGGCTAAAAGCATATTTATTCATTTTGAAAAATATGCTTTATCCTGTTCTAAAGTTTGACACTGGTTGGCTGAATGATTTTGGGGCAAAGGCGTGTTTGCGATAGTTGGTTCGCAACTATCGGTTTGCATCAACTCTGCCAAGTGAACTGACAGAGGAAAAGTGACAAGCTTTATTGTAAATGATCAGACTTTATTGGACTAGAAAGAGATGCGTGAGCTTAAAGAGGTTGGAGATAAAATAAAATCTTTGACAATGAATAATGCGTGTATAGTTATTGGATAATTGCAGTTATCCCAACGCCTAAGCCAGACTAATTAGCCAAAAAAACCGCTAGCATTTCTGCTAACGGTTTCTGGTTTATGATTGGCCACCATCTGGTGGATTAATCTTCAAAGGGTACATGGCTACATTCAACAATTCGAAATCCTGATTTAGCCTTAATTTCTCGTGCATATTTGAAAACACGTAATGCCTCATCTCGAAGTCTCCCCTCAAAATACGCGGTCTGAAATGTTTGGCGCGAAGTTCTTACACCATCAGCGTACTTAGTGCCTTTGATACCGCGGTCAGCATCGCTTCGAGCGGCGACATAGGCGCGTCCATCCGTTTTACTTGTGACATCAGCAATCTCACGCCAGACAACCATTCGTGATTGTGGTGGGAGAGTATTTACTACATAGCAACTCACTACGGTCGTGAATGAGCAACCAAGCAGATCGACTTTGTGGTACGTATAATCGTAGTCTGAGCAGTTACCCACGTTTTCAATGATGAATTTAGAGTCGGTATCGTATTTACCTTTCCCAAAGTTCAAAACTGAGCCGCGAATCAGTCCGCGAGAGACCAGCAATTTTAGAGGCACGTTCGCAGTTTTGCGGTAGATACTGGTTTTCGCACTGATAGAAAACTCTTCATAGATGTTTTCGACTTTATACGTGCATTCTGTTGAAAGATTTAGTTGTGCATTAGACATAGTGTTTTCCTTAGATGTATTTGTAATGGTTTAGCGTGAACAAGCAATGCAGGCGACCGGAGCATCGGTAATATCGATATCGTCCTCAAGCTCGGATTGTGAAGGTTGGTTGTAAGTCATTGAGCTAATGATTCGCCCATACGACTTATCTTGTTCGAGTAGTTTCACCGCCTGTTCCGCGGCCTTTTTAGTGCTAGGGTTGGTAGATTTGAGTTCTTGGTAGAAACCTTCAGTAAGGAGAACTCGTTCGATAACAGCGTTAGTTTTTCGGATTGAATAAAGAGTTTTACGATCATTTTGCCAAGTGTAAATATCTTCTGGGGTTTGCGGGATTTCTTGGTCGAAATCGTCGATTTCCAACTCCAGTATTTGTACTTGCCGGTTTGCGCGTAGTTCTTCTTCGTTGTCGTGGTTCATTTCAAGGGTATGGATACGGTGTAACCAGAAATGCTTTAACGACTTTTTCAGGCCAGCTAGTGATGTCGAGTAGTTAATGATCCGCTCAAAGTAGACAAATGGCTCTTTACACATGCCATAGCAATCACTTTGATACTCATATTCCACAGCAACATAGAGCTTACGGGCTTCGGAGGCGCCGAACAGGTCGAGAACATTATCCTTAACCTTGTTGGTACCGCGTTTTGCTTCGTAAGTCATGGAGACTTCACCTAACCGGCTTGGCCGGTAAAAGCGCATCCAGTTCCTGGCGATGCCCGTAACTTGGCTGACTGTTTTAGGCAGTGCGTTATAGACTTTGACAATGTCTGCAGGAACCTCTTCCATGTTTGCCGCTCGAGTCATCAGCTGTGGGTTTTCATGCCAAGCGGCGATGATTTCACTTCTGCGGGAAAAAATGCAGATCTGGCAACCTGATCGGGACTTTTGCGCATAGTAGCGCGGGAAGCCGATCGCTGCGTCTACAATTTTGTTTACATCCTTTTTTACAAGGCGCAAGGCCTGTAATGGGTAAGATGAAGCAATGTAGTCAGATTGCCAGTCAATACCAGAACGTGTTGGTTCGTCATAACGAAGCCCAACAAACTGGATAAACACAGCATCCTCACCATGCCTTTCTCGCAAAGCGTCATAGAACTTTTTGAAGGGAATAGTTTTAAGTTGTTGAGTGCATGCTCGTTGCCTTTGACTTGGCAGGAAATTACCTGCGTCCTCAATCATCGTAAGCATATCTTTCTTAGGCTTTAGCTTGAGGATTTTACGTCCGGTTAGTCGTTCAAACTGATCTAATGCCTCAGATGTTCCGTTAGCCTCAATACCTGTGTCTGCATGTACGTAAGTTATCGGAATTTCAGGGAAAAGAATTCTCATCACGAGCGCAGTCGCGAAGCTATCGATACCGCCACTAAGTGGACAGATATAGAAAATTTTCTTGTTAGGATCTGGGTGTTTAGGGAGTTGGAAACAGCCTTTATTTAGCAAAGGTTGGATCGTCTGCAAAATAGCAGCAGGTAGCTGATTGGACATAGTAGTTCCTTGGATGTGTATATTAGCCGTGGCTAGATATGAGTAAATTTCGAATGAATCGATAGAAGGAAGTGACGCACCGATAAGCTCGGTTGGCAAAGTATTGCGTCGAATTGCCGAAGGAAATTTGATGTTACCGTATGATGGCTTTTGTTGGTACTACTTTACGAGAAAAGTATTCGGTTTTGTGGTTTGATGAGTTAATGGTGTATACAAACTGTAGCCAGTTGAATACAAAGTTTTGTTATATTGGAATCTTCAAAAAATGTGAAAGCCCCTAATTGGGGCTTCAATCTACTCATCGGCGATTCCAAGAGCAGATGCTACAACGTTTGACACATACTGATGCAAAGGTAACTGTTCTCCATACCACTCATATTTACCGTCAGAATCAAACGTATCATTTAGAATAGGATCGGGTGCACCTTGTATCTGAATCTTGATGTCAACTTTTTGGTGGGGTGTTTGTTTTTTCATTATCTGTATCCAACTTTATAAGCAATTCACTGATATATCTAGATAACTCCTGAGGCTAATTTAATTAAGGCTCAATATCTAGTTCGAATCCCTATAAGTACTGTCTTCACGAATCAGATGCAATTTGCTTATGAGATGATTTTGCAATGTTTTGATTTTGCGCAATTTCCTAATCTTTGTCCTTGCGTCTAGTTTCAGATCTTGGCGATGTTTAACTTTACTTCACATAGTTCGAGTCATCCATCAGCATGCCGCCAAGGTAAAACCTCAACATACAGCATAACGTTGATACGTTTTGTAGCATGTGCCAGTGATAAGCAACTGACTAATTCAGTTGTTTATTAAAGCCCTGAATGTCCCAGGGTGGTTATGTAAATCAGAAGGTTTAGCAATGAACGATAAAGAATTTGAGTGCAATGAAGTCGAACAGGACGGATATGAGTCTAATGAGCAGTTCGACGACAACATACCGCTCGATGGTACCGAGTGTGAATACTGTGAAAGGCCTGCGACATACACTTCCACTGGTCAAGCAACATGCGATGAACACTACGAACCACAATCATTTGATTAACCGTCAATTTAACAAGGCTGCTTATGCAGCCTTGAATAACAATATCCCGCGCCAACCGCTAGCAACCGTTACTGGAGACATTATTTGAATGGCAATAAGAGTGCGTCACGTAGCGCCGAAGTGAAATATGTGGTGTCGCCTGAAGAGTACGAAGGTTACTTTTGCCCGGTACCCGACACACCATCTGTCTTTGAATTTCAGGCAATAGATTGTACAAACGACGAGTTTGCCGAGTGGTATATCTTGAAGCTTGGTATGCACAGTAAAGACTGCGTTGATTACCAATTAACAGCAAGTGGACGCGGCGAGATTAAGCTTTGGGGTGTCGAGCACGGCTTAGCTGTGGGTGAGATAGTGGTGATCACGACTAGTGAAGCTTTTGACGGATGGCGAGACAAAATGGAGCATGATGTGAGACAAGAACTTAACCGTTTATGTCTGTCAAAGTAATCGGAATAGCCCCCAGACAATACCTAGAAAGATACTATCTGGGATGCTGATTATCTTGGAATAATGCGGGCCGTTATGCGGCTTTGATTTTTGTAATTAGAGAGGCCTTTGCTGAATCGAGTTTTTCAGGGTTCGTCTTGATGCTCAAATCTGATTTTGCTTTATTACCTAAGAAATACGCGATCCGCTCTGCGTTGGCCCCGCTTGGGTGGGGTAAACCACTGATCAATTGTTCCGCTCGCAATATTCCTTCGCTTACTAAGTACTCCAGCGCCTCATTAACAGCTGGCCCCAATGGAATCCACAAGCAGTCAGTTCCCAATTCTTTAATTTCCGCGGCTAGATACTCATGCAGCATGCCGCGTAGATATGGGTGTTTGTGCGCTTTAGGGGTACCGTTGTAACCTTTACCGTCAGCTTGTACTACTGGATAGCGCAATGCGCTTGTGTAGTGCACCAGACCTGCATGAGTCGTAAAAAGCTGATCGCATGAATCGATACCAAGTTTTTTGTTCAAACCCACCACATCGAGCATTTCACTTAATGGTTTTCGAAAGCCCTTAAAGCTTGCGGCTTGCTTGGCTTTGGCTTGAACGTCAGGGATGGAAGAACCCGCGACAACACCAGATTTTGCAATGCTCAATGATTCTGTTGCTTGTGTTGCGCCTGGGGTTATACCACACAGCACAACTTTTGCTTTTTTATTGATGTGCTCAAATGGCGCGTAATAGACCGATAAGCGGTCGTCTTTAAACATTTGTAATGACACATCCCATGGTTTGGCAGGGTTGCAATGGGTAACTTCATAGGTGTACTGAGTAAGATTGTTCTTTTCCATTATTTTTCCTACTGATTAGTGATATTTGTGGGCTGCAGTAATGACTTCACCGGTATGGCTGATCACCGTATAAATATTTTTCTCTACAGCTTGTTTGGCTTTATTCAACTTGTTCAACAATTGTTTCTTATCCCTTTTTGAAATCATCAGTTTTTCGGCTTCGTTGTCTTCATTAATCTCGATACCGAAAAGCATTAAGATATCGATGACGGTTGGATCGATGCCGCGTTGCTGGCAGCGCGTTTTGGCATGTTTCGTTAGGTTAGGCATGAGTCACCCCTTTTGTTGGGATGTAATTTCTTGTTCTTGGTAAGCGTTTACGTGCTTCATCTACGGAAATTAATAGGGTTTTGCCAACTTTGGTGGCTTTAAGGGGATCAGTCTTACTGCTGATCTCGTTACGCACGGCACCATGAGATGAGAAGCCGGCAAGGAGGGCATATTCCACCGTGGTGAGTTCAGTATCATGGGCCATTGGAAAGAGACAGAAAGCGCCTGTTACGTCTTCCATATCCCAATTGAAATCGAGCTTCAGTCTTGCCATAAACTTGTAAAGTATAATTGTCCCAGCATAACTGACAGAGCGGCTCTCGAGTCCAAAATCACCATCGTGTAAGAGAACAACCTCGGCAAGTCCTGCGTATTTGTACAGGCCAGAAATAAGGTCAGAGGCCTGAACTTGCGTGATTTCGTCTGCATGTAATCCTTTTTCCGCATATTCCCAGACAAACTTAAATTCTTGCCAAAGGTGTGAATTCAGGACCAACTCACGACCATCTTCATCCATATGGTCACAATATCGGTCTGGAGATATACCCGTTCTTCCTACCTGAGATAGATAATCACAGTGATAGAGGACGTAATACACGTATTCCATTACTTCATCTTCCGTCAAAGGACGTAGAGGTATTTGTTTGCCAATATTCAGATAAGCCATAATTCTTTCCATTACGTTTCAAACATAATGAACAGTACAGCGTACCTTTTGTGTGGTCAATAAAATATGATGTTTCAAACGTCATCAAGATGATCTTTGTGATCAGCGACAACTTTTGTTCAACGGAAGTATTACGGTCTTACTAAACCAAAGGGACCTGAGGATAGGATGTTTTGGGGATTTCAGAGCGGCGCCGAGAACATGCTAAATGGAGAATGATAAAATCAAGGGCAGTGATCGGTTGGTGGCAAACTTAACGAGTTGATAATAATTGAGAAGGTAGGAGTTCTATGGGCATCGCAATATCTAAGAATATCGTAGATTTCGGGTTATATACTTACGGCAAAGACTATTACGATGCAGCAAAAGTTTTAAAAGGGCAGGTATCTAGCTCCATTCCATACCATATAATGCTGGCTTTAGCAGTTGAATGCTTTCTGAAGAGCATAAGAACAGAGGTCGAGTGGCATAGCCGAGTGGCCAATAAAGTTCGTCATACTAAACGTGAACATGACCACGCGAAGATATTTCATAAGCTTGAGGTTAATTTCCCGGATGATGCGGCATTCTTAGAAACTAAGTATGCGGAGACATATTATCGATCATTTAAAGAGGACTTGAAACTTAACAAAGATGTTTTCTCGCTACGCCGCTACCCATACTCCGCAAAAGGCGAGATACCGAGAATGCCAATTCCAGAAACAGCTGAAGAACTGTTGTTTGGCATGCAGTATAAAAATGATATAGCAGTTTATGAAACCCAGTTAGAAGATGTTGCCGAATTTCTTCACAGTATCCTTGGGCCATACTTTTCCTAACCCAAAGGACCACCTCTGCCCTCATATGGTTATGATTTACCCGCGCTACACCGGGACTTGGTGTGGCACTTTTTACCGCAATTCGAGCTACGAATTGAGGCCTGACCAAAACTGTTGGAGGACAATAAATTTGATCGGGAACGTGCCTCTTCGAGCGATTAGTAGGCTATAAAAAGCTAAAGTTTGATTAATCTCTAACAAGGTTTTGGACATAAACAAGTTAGAGCCAAAGGTCTAACTTGTGTTGTTCGGATTATGAAAATTAGAGACTGTCCTGATTTCTGTGTAATTGTCTAAGCTTAAGCCTTAAAAGGCTAAGGATAGACAAATGGATAAAAAAGCACTTGAAGCTTTTGCTCGTGAAGCAGCCAAGTCAATCAAGACAGAATCCGATCTTGATGACTTCCGTAAAATGTTAACCAAGGTGACCGTTGAAACCGCGCTCAATGTTGAACTTGATGAGCACCTTGGTTATGAAAAACACGCTACTAAACCCAGCTCGAATTCCCGTAATGGCTACTCATCTAAGTCGATCATCACTGATGATGGAGAAGTTCCGATTGAGGTACCTCGCGACCGAGAAGCAAGCTTTGAACCTCAGTTAGTTCGTAAGCACCAAACTCGATTCCAATCCATGGATGACAAGATTTTAAGTCTGTATGCGAAAGGCATGACTACCCGAGAGATCGTCGCGACGTTCAAAGAAATGTACGATGCGGATGTCTCCTCCACCTTGGTATCTAAGGTCACTGACGCCGTTCTGGAGCAAGTTATCGAGTGGCAATCTCGTCCTCTGGATGAAGTGTATCCCATTGTTTACCTTGACTGTATCGTGGTCAAAATCCGCCAGGACAAGCAAGTCATCAACAAGTCGGTTTATCTAGCACTCGGCGTCAACATGGAAGGTCAGAAAGAGCTACTCGGCATGTGGTTATCTGAAAACGAAGGGGCTAAGTTCTGGCTGAATGTACTTACGGAGTTACAAAACCGAGGCGTCAAAGACATCCTCATCGCTTGTGTTGATGGACTAAAAGGGTTCCCTGACGCTATCAATACCGCTTTCCCAAATACTCAAATCCAGCTCTGTATTGTCCATATGGTGCGAAACTCGATGAAATACGTGCCGTGGAAAGACTACAAGGTGGTCGCTGTAGATCTGAAGGCCATCTACCAATCGAAAACCGAAGATGAAGCCTTGCTAGCGTTAGAGAAGTTCGCTAATAAATGGGACGCGAAGTACCCTCAAATTAGCCGCTCTTGGACAACCCACTGGACTAACCTCAATACACTATTTAACTATCCTGAGGACATCAGGAAGGCCATTTACACGACTAACGCCATCGAGTCGTTGAACAGTGTGCTCAGAAAAGCCATCAAAAAACGTAAGCTGTTCCCAACGGATGAATCAGCAAGGAAGGTCATCTTCTTAGCGATTCAGGAAGCATCCAAGAGGTGGACAATGCCCATCAGAAACTGGCGACAGGCCCTGAACCGCTTTATGATTATGTTCGAAGACAGACTGAGTGATTACATGTAACCCTGACAGTTACACAGAATTATTTACAGTCTCGAAAATTAAGGTAAACCTTTTTATTTATGGCCGTTCAGCAGCCTTGAGCCAATCATTCACTCCAATAACTCCTAAAGCTAAAAGTGTATCTTGCAGTATGACCACACGCTGCAACATAGCTCTGCTGTCAGACTCTTCCAGTTCTTCAGCCTGTGCGAATAGGCGGGTTAGTAGCTGTGTTAGGCTATTCTCATAGTCATGAACATAGGCTTTAGTTCGACGCACGAAATCTAAGTAAATTTCAAAAATTTCTAATGCATACATTGGCTCGTGAACAGAAATCGCGTTCAACCAAGTATCAATACCAAAAATATCATCTCGTTTAGAATCTATTTCTGATTCAAGCAGGTTGAAATAACGCTGAAATAGCTCAATTGGTACAGTAAACAATGATGTAGATTCTCGGAAGAGGCTAGTAAACTCATGCGCGATAATAATAGCATGCAGGTTTCCTGCACTTAATCCAGCCTCCAGTCCCACAAAACACTGCTCTTTGTATCTTTGAATATTGCTATGGTGTGTCCATACACTCGCTGCGCCTCTCCATGCATCGGCTGTTTCTACCGCGTTGAGTTCCTCAATAAAAGTAGAAAAGTCTATGTGTTTCAAAAAAGCTGCTAGTGCAGAAATACGTCCCCAAGCCTCATAGTCTTTGCCGTAACCTTCACGATAAAGCTGGGCTAATCTAGGTGCAATAATTTTGAATTTTTGATGGTATGCGTTATATAAGCATGGTTCAGCTATAGCCCAAAGTCCTTCTGCACTTTCTTTTAACGCAAGATCAAATAGTTCCCAGCCAAGCTCAGGACAACGATCCTGTAAGTACGGCATTCGCCTAAGCATAACGGCACGAATTGCAGGGTGCTTGTCACCAGCATACAGGCGTAATGCAGCAGGCAATGAGTCCGGCCAATGTACACCACTCGCCTCAAGCTGGTTGGCTAAAATGATCAATGCTTCTGCTATGTTTCCTCGTCTCATGTTGATGCCATAAGTAAGCAGATCAACAGAGTCTCCCGAGATTGTACTTTCTTCCATTAATGACGCAAAACTCATTGCTAAATTGACTAGCCGAGCTGCATCTTGAGTTTTTTTGATTATATGTGCACAGTTTTCTATCGCTTTGGATGCTGACTGGTTGTGGTGCCAGTGATCTTGATGTTGTTCCAAGTTTTCGAGAATATTCAAGGCTAGCTTTTCTGCGTCGGGTTTCTCTATGTATGACCAATTATTACGAGGCTGTAGGCTTCCGTATTGGTGCTCTAGATATGTAGTAACTCCCTCCAAGATATCATCACGAAAACGTTCAGAGATCTGCTCCCAGTAATCTGTCAGAAAAGCCATGAAACGTGAAGATTGACGAGAAGCTGCTTCACGTAGCTGCCGGCCAACCTCTCTTTCTCCCCCCACCAGAAAATCAGTAAATGAATCTCTATCATACCCATTGTAGTGTTTAAGCAGGCATAGCACTCCGTTATTACTTATATTCAGAAATACCTCGGAAGAGAACGGAGCGCTGACAGTCCCTCCTCGCGAGTAGATATATGGTTGTCGAATCAACGGCCATACTAGTTTTTCACATTCATGCAATACAGCTTGTGAGTTCGTTGAACGTAAATGGCACGGAATAGCGGTGATTAACAGAGCTTGCTTTTTTATCATCCAAGATCTTGCTTGTGGGTCAGTAGCGTTTTCTTGGTCGATAGTTAGAATGTTTTCTTGTATTGAAATTTGTGTTGAGGGGGGGAGAAATATGTACGCTTTGTTTATCAATTCTTCCAATTCATATGACAAATCAGATTTTAATAATACTTTCTCACACAGCATACGCCCAATTACATCTATATTTGAAGTCGGATTTTCGGTAACAGCAAGGATAGAAAAGTATCGTAATGACTCTTCAGTATTGAAACAGAGCCGTTCTCGGTTGTTTCGCCACCATGAGGTTTGTGAGTTAGCGTGATGTTTGATAGCAGCTTCAATAGAATCCATCAAGAAGCGTTCACTATCTCTATGTCTATGGTCGCTCTGTGTATGCGTATCTTTATAAGACGTTTGGCGCAAGAAACTCCAATGATATCCATGACGTGTTCCTTTGATTTGGCTCCATTGTTCGATCGAATCGATAGCCAAATCGAGCAAAATAGTGGAATTCCGCATTCTTTCTGCTAGAAATTTATCATTTGCGCCACCAAACTCATATGGTTGACAATGCAATTTGTTGTTAAAGCGATAGGAAAGCTCATCTTCTTCGCTTATCTCGCCTGTGATATAGCTCCACAGGACAGTATCGTCCACTAGGCCGCTTTTTAAGAATAGAGCAAGCGAATGGCCAAGAAAACTGCGGCCATGCCTTGGCAAATTGAGTAACTGGAGGAGCAAATTTACATAAATGTTCCGATTATCTGCATGTATTTTCGCTAATTCATGTGCCATTGAATTGACTAACTGGATTTTATTGTCCAATTCCAATGACAACATTTCTGTCCAGTATGTGGAAACCCCGACTGGATCTTCATTTTTCCATAGCGATATGCGGTGTGCATGAGCTGTGAGCCCTTCAATATTGCAGGTGTCTTTTAATATAGGTACTAAATTTTTCATCCAAAGGTGGTGCCACTCTACTCGTCTAGCCCTATTATATATAACCTGAAACACCTCTCGATGTTGGTTACGTAGATCGCGTAGTAGCATCCAGTCATCATCTTGAGGAACTTGCTCTGCAAAGGTTTCTGCTACGAGCCGTCGGATATGAAAAGCATTATTACCTGTTAAAACAGTACGTAATTGCGCTCGAAACTTACGTCGTTCACCTACTGCTAATTGTTCAACAAAGCTTCTAATGCTGGGGCGAACAAATGGTACTGGTGGTAGATTTTGAATGAATTCGTTTAGAGTCACTGATTGCCTGATAGCTCCACTAATTACTAAGACATCTAACAAAGTTTGGTGGCCAAATGTCAGGTTCCCATCCTGTGTTTTGTGTAATACGCCAGTACTTAGGAGTGTTCTTTGGACTTCTTCGGACGCTATAAATCGCTGATGTGGCACAACAAGGCTGCGTGATTTCAGCATATCAGAGGCGATGGATTCTATGGCTTGCATAGTTGTGTTTCCAAGAAATCTGTTAGCTTCTATGGTAGTTTCTAAGTATCGCTGAGCTAAAGCTTGGCTGGTTACAACATTGAAGCTGCCTTGTTGTTGCGCCAATTCAACAAATAAAGCTAGCTCACGAGGATTTCGTATCAGTTCGCGCGTTGTTGAATCGGTGTTCGACGCGTCTATACCGATTTTGACGAGGATTGGTTCAATTTCACTATGCCAGTCTAATGGTTCGCAAATAATTTCCTCTTCCCAACTTCGCTGGGCAATGCGCCTATCATATTTACTATCAAATTCTCGGCAAGCAGTGACAACGGTAATATTGGGAACCAAAAGTAAACGATCTATTTGGGCGAGAAAATACGTCAAGACACTGTGCTCTCTAGCAATAGAAAGTACATCCAACGAGTCTATCATTACAACCACATGTGCATCTTCTGCCATGCGAGCCGCCCTTTCTACCCACTGTGCTGGCAATCCTTGTGCCTGACGATCTTGCTCTGTGTTAATGTCGGCAAATTCTCGCGATTGAATAAATAACGGTAGTAAGTCAGTACAATTTTGGGCGACTTGTTCTAGCTTTTCTTGTACGGCCAGCATCACACAAGTTTTGCCCGAGCCAGGCGCTCCAGTAAGCAAAATTGAACGATACTTTGCTTTAATACCTTCTAAGAGTTTCTTGGCAGCAGAGTTTGCAATATGTTCGTTACCAATATCTTTACGCCATGAGCGGCCAATTGCTGAAGTGCTTTTGAATGAAGCTCGAATCTCCCTTATATCCATAGGGGGAGAAAGTAATGATCCTGCATGGCTCAATAAGAATTTCAGATCGCTTTTGGTCAATCTATGCTGTGTGACTCTATTCTGACTACCGCCTTCCTCTCGCATACTGAGTTGACCAAGACGAGTCCATAAAGAACTGTACGCTGCTGAATAGTTACTTACAATATTACGTAATCTTTCTTGCAGCAGTATATCCATTCGATCCAGTTCTGGGCTTATTTCAAATTTCGTGCGTTGCAAAAAATCATAAGTAGAAAGATTTGAGCCTTGGTCGGAGAGTAGATTAGCTAGTTTGGAATTTGTTTCTCGATTGACTTTACCTAAGTCCGCTCGGTAAGTTGCTTCATCAGGATAGTTGGAACTGAATTCTTTCAGTGCAGCGAGATCACCAAAGGCGCTACGCGAATAAAAGCGAACGAGTGTTTTGGGATCGTTTGTCAACACATTGACTGCTTTTCGCAATTCATCTTCGAGATCAGAAAAAGACCAAGCTTTATGTTGCGACTGGTTCTTTTTACACTGGCAGCATATTTTGGTGCCGTCAGCTTTACCAATAACAACGTCGTCCACCGACCATATTACAGAGTCAATTTCAAGCCACTGGTAGTCTGAATCTGAAAGAACCGTTAACGCCCAATCAAAAGCGACCAATGTCTGGTAACCATCCCCGCGATTTGACTGAATTCCTGCTTTGCTCATTTATTTACTCTGGATAGTAACCAACTTAATAGACATATAGATGCACAGTACAATCATTAGGAAAATTTAGTCAAATAAGAAACAGTAGAACTGTTACGAGCAACAACTCTAAATGGGAAAGGGGTACTTTTGAGTTAGAAAGTGCCATGGGTTAAAAATCAGACTACAACGGCTCTGGACATTTCTGAGTTACAGCTCTTACTAAATTAGATTGTTATGGATTAGTTTTAGTATCGTAAATAGTACTTAGGATCGACACGAAATAATCTTTGATTCATTTGTCTCCGAAATCTAGAGCGGGTCAAAAGGTAGGAGTAGTTCAAAATTTAGGGTTCACTAACTTGAACCTCTTAAGAGGAGGTATTACTTAATTTATGAGTTGCTTAAGTTGCTTACGCTAACCAAGAATAATCAACAGTGTCAGTGATTGCGGTATAGCTGGCATCAGAGTAATCCACGGTGACTTCGTAAAAACCATCTTGATGAAGACCTAACTCATCTACATGTTCAATTTCTGTGGCCGTAACATTCTCAATATCACCGGTGAAGTCAATATCAGCATAGACAACAACGCGCGGAGCGTCCTCAGTGCCATTATTTTCAAGTATCTCTTCATTGAGTGTTATAACTTTCGAAACTTAATTTTTCAAAAAGTTTATTTTAATTTGGTTGCTGATAAAATTTTAAATAATTGGTCAGAGATTTATATAATGGAATGATGGGTTTCTTATATTTAATACATTTCAATTTATAAAGTTAGCTATATTTTTAGTTGACTAATGTTAGTCAATAGTTTTGATAATTATGTAGAATAATAAGGAGCTTACTATGACAGCTATTGCTGACGCAATGAACGAGGCGTTATCTATAGGCATTAATATAGAGTTGTCTTCAGAGTTAGTTGATGGTGAACATGCATTCCTGACTAACGGAAATGTAGAAGCCGTTGCCGCTGCTGGATTCAAATCAATTCGGCTTCCTACCTTCTTTGCAACACACTCAGATGATGCGGGGGGACTTGGCCCAGAATTTTTGAGTCGAGTGGATGCAGCTGTGCAGCGTGTTCTAGATCTTGGTATGGTAGCGGTTCTAGATATGCATGGTTATTCTGAGATAATGAGTGACCCGGAAGGTAATCTAGATAAATTTCTAACGATGTGGGATCGCATTGCAAGCCGATATCAGTCCTGGTCAGATAATTTGGTTTTCGAGATACTAAATGAACCTAATGGCGAACTAAACCCAACATTATGGAATGACTATTGTGCACAAGCTTTAGCCGTAATACGTCAATATAATAGCGAACGGGTAGTTCTAATCGATGTTGGTGAATACGCAAACTACGCATATTTAGGCGACTTAGATCTGGATATGATCAAATCCGACCCCGCTGCTATTGTAACAGTTCACTTCTATTATCCTGAATTATTCACTATGTGGGGGCAACCTGGATTTGAAAATGGGAGTGATTGGACAGGAAATGAAAATGAGCTTCCATACATTATTACTCGGCTCGATGATATCTCTTCATTTGCTGAGACTACGGGTATCCCAATATGTATTGGTGAGTTTGGATGCTGTAAACTGTCTTCTCCAGAAGAACATCGATTAACATGGGTTGATTTTGTTAATGGGGAGTTCAGAGATCGAGGGTTCTCTCGGTTGTACTGGGAATTATACCGAGATTTTGGTATTTATAATCCAGATACTGGAGAGTGGACAGACGGTATCCTAGAGGTACTAATAGAAGACTAAAAACAACATTGACATTATAATTTATCTTAATGAACTAGTTGTTTAGTTAAGTAGACTTTTTGATAGACTTGTATATTAAAATGCCATAATAAAGTTGTCTATTCAGAGGGTGATTGAATTTTCCCCCATTTATCCAATTACCCTTTGTGAACAGTATTATATTTATCCTAAATTCCTTATTTTAGGTACTAGAAAAAATCAACCCTTTAAAAATGCCAGTTAAATATCGCTATTTTCTTTCCTTAAATATCATTCATTAGTTCTGTTTATATTCGTCTTCAAAATCAACCACGAAAAAAAAACATGTTGCATATAATCTACGTATCTTTTGTAAACAACAGAGAAACGAGTTATGAGCATTATTTATGGAACGACCAATACCAAAGGCACTGGTGGTGCATCAAACTTAACCACAGAAAATGGTACAGAGATTGATTTAAGTGCCATTGATGTAAGCAGCGTAGGCAGTGGTGAATGGACTATAGATAGTGGCCTTGTCACCGTCGATTCCTACAATGATGGCAGTCGCGTTCATACCCAATACACGACGATCGCCAATACTGGCGAATGGAATGACGATGGGGTGAAAGAACTTTATATCGATTCTGACAACATTGACGCTATTGATACCGACTACCACAACATAACGATTGAAAACTTCGTTGATGTCAGTATTCATCTTGATACAGAAGTCCAAGATGAATTTATCGACGGTGGCCCTACAAGCAACAACATCACGGTCGTTGATGCGAAACGTGGTGATATTGATTTAGGTGACCACGCAACATATAACGACTTGACCATCATTTCACACAGTAATGGTGACAGTTGGAGCAACCTATTTACCGTTAATGGCAGTGACAGCATCTCTGATAAAGTTACCTTTACAACTGAAGGATCTGCTTATGAAGATACCGGCTCTGAATATACAGAGTTTGTTGTTGATTTGAACGGTGGTAACGATATCTTCACTTATGCCATTGATGCGGCGGTCAGTGACGATATGACTCGTAGCGTGGATGGTGGTGATGGCACAGATACTTTAGTATTAGACGCCGACTCGTCGGACTTAAACTTTTCTAATTTTGAAGTGATTACCTCCGACAGTGATGATGAATTCACCGTCACGCTTAGCGAAGATATCCTTGTAAGTAATAGTAGCAGTGATGATCCGCTGACTATCACCAACCTAAATATTGATTTTGCCGATGATTATCAAAGTATATCTGCAACTCAGAATGTTGATGACGATTCAAGCGAGCTTTATACCGTAACCGTCGAATATGATGATGGCAGTTATACGTTTATTACTGACAACATCGATCAAGATTGGATTACCAGTTAAAGCACGAAGCCATACATAGCGAACACCATAAAAACGTAACAACAATATGACCTCTATTTGGCGAGCTTGAAGTAAGCTCGCTTTTTTTAGTTGGCTAAAGCAACACTCTGAAAGTCAGTTTACTTCGGATAACTTCTCGTTGGGATAATCGTGAGTAGAAAAATTGAAAGAGTTATTAGTCTAAATAACTTTGGGGCAAAGGCGTGTGTGCTATAGTCGGTCCGCATCAATTCTGCCAAGTGAACTGACAGAGGAAAAGTGACAAACTATATTGTCTTCCGGGCCTTTTCCGTATCATTTGCTTTGTTTAAAGCCATCAATTGTTTGATTCACCGAACGCGCAAGGTTGATTAGTCGCACGACTTCATCAACATATGCAACGTTTTCAGGGAGCTTGATAGGGCAATGAATCATGTGTTTTTTCACAAGTTCAGTAACGAATTCTTCGCTGCTAGCTTCTGGCGGGTGTAAAAAGTCTTCCCAATCGCCACTGCGACTGTCAAAGCCTGATGCATATTTTTGCTTTGGTAGCATGCTCAGTAAAAGAGCTTCGACGTTGCCTAGCGTAACGTCATATAGACGCTTGAGTTGGACTGGGTCTGTTCTCGCATCCCGCAAAAGATCCGTAAGATAGCTACTGACCAACCGCTCTTCTGCTAATTCATCACCACGGTAGTAGTAAAGTAGTGAGAGTTCGGTAGCTACGTTTACTGGAATGCTCTTCACCACTTTATTGATGGTCCGCTCGTTCACCGTCTTAACGTTTGCTTCCTCACGTTCGGCTTTCTTTTGGGCGCGAATATGTTTTTCTTTCGAATGCTTCACTTTTTCTTTAAAGCTAAGAAGTACCTGGACGCTTTGGCGCAACAACTCTTGCTCTTCATTTGTGAATTGCTCGCGCATACTTCTAACATTGAGCAATTCTTTTTGAATTGTATTGGCCGCGCTTGTCAGCTTCTTTTGCGTATTACGAAGATTATCTTCTTTGCTCTTTAACATACCCACTGGTACCCATCGGCGCTGCGCCATTAACAGACGACACAGCAAAAATTCATTTTCCAATAGTGTAACGCGATGATTTTGTTTTGGAATAGTAAACAACAAGTTGAGTTAAGTAATTTTGGAGATAATTAAATTATTAAAATGAATAAAAGCAGTTGATCATATTAAAAATACATTGATATACTGTATAAGGAAACAGTAATACATAATAAGAAGAGTAAACCTCCATGCGTAACAATTTATCTATCAGTGCTTCCGTTTCTATCGTTGAAATGGTTGCTCACATCACATTGGTTATTTGGGTAATCTTTCCTGCTTTAAAAAATAGCCAGACCGAACTCGCCATTTTCTACGGTGTATCGTATTTCTTTTTTGCCATTGCACAGTTTTTTTGTGCTGCGTATTTCGACTCGAAAGTATGGTTCAAACCTGAATCGTTACCTTTTCAATTGTTGATCGATGCGTTTCTATCTGCAGCTACGCTAGTTATTCCGTTGGCAGCAGCAGGTCTCGCTCATTTAATAAAGAATGGGTTACAAAGTGATATGACCTTGGCTCAGCAGGCGGGAAAAGTACGAACAGATGGTTCAGACTTAATTGCAACGCTTCAATCTGATATGCAGCCAGTGATTGAGTACACCCAAACTGCTAGCGACACTATTCACAATGCATTTATACAAGCTCCGGTGGCACTATTTGGTACCAACTTGATCGTATTCGCTATAGTGTTCCACCTCGTGACGCGTGTATTAGGTGTTTCTTTGTATGCATGGGCGCAAAAGAACTGATTGTAAGTTCAGAGGTTTATGCCTAGCCAAAAAAAAAGCCCATCAAATAAATGATGGGCTTTCTTATTTACGTTTATTGTTGTGTCCACCAGCTGGTGGAGGCTAGTACTCAGAGGTACCAAGCCACGCGCCGGTTTCAGAGAATGCTGACCATTCGTTCCCGGCAACGTTATGGCCAGATGTGGCCAAATCAAAAAGTTCTATCGCAGTACCAAACCAAACCGGTTCGATATCATCTAGCTCTTTATCAGAGATATAAGCATAAATTTTAACGATGGATGTTTTCGGTATGAAATTAAAGAATTTATATGGCCGTACATTCCCTTGAGAGTACTGCACCACGCTTTCTAGCAGCGAAGACATTTGATTTTTTGATAGGCTATCTTTTGCTGCGTTAAGTCGCTCGCGATGCTCTGACAGTTCTTCGATTTGAGCATCAAGTTTGGTTAATGCTTTATTGATGCTTTTTTCAAATTGCTCAGGCGCCTCTTGGTAAGGCACCTTTTTACACGACTCTGAAGTATTCAGTGTAGGTACTTCCGTCACTACATCACACATGTATTGCCCAGTCGCCGGTACGTAATATGGGCGATCTACATAAACGCCGATTTTACGTTTAAGGTTGGGGTATTCGCAGGTTTTAAGCGATTCGAGTTCGTCACGAATGATTGCTTTAGAGTTCAAACTCATAGTATTTCCTTAGATGTGGTATTAGTAAATTGCTTAACGAAAAACGGTAGGTTTTTCGATGACTTTGAAGATCAGTTGATCAGTGGTCAGTACTGTTTTGACGTAGTTGCCAAAACGTGTTTTGACACTCACATAGACATAGTTGAAATCGAGACGTTCAAGGATATATCCAGTGCGAGATGACAGAACGCCACACATGACCGTGAATGGCTCCAGTTTAGTAATAGCTTTGATTTTCATGCTAGTCCTTTGAAATTATTTCGGCTTGGCTTAAGTGGTTCGAAAGAACTCGATCTTACATCCGCCAAGGTGCGGCAGATGTAAGACGTTGCTTAGTTCGGTGTCGGCTACTTTGCGATTGCAAGTAAGCTCTTAAGTTGGGTACCAACGCGGTTCACACAATCACGTACTGCTCGTGTTTCACGTTGCGCAGAAGACTGCACTTCATCGTTTTCAAACGATTCGTCATACCAAACGTCCTTGTCGCTTGCGCAACTTAGAAGCTCAATATCACCACTTTTAATCGTCAAACCAATCCACTCTGCAAGTAACTTGCTTAGTGGTTCGCTTTCGTGGACGAAGTTAAGACCAACGTAATAGGAGTCAAAATCAAATTTGTTGCTATTAAGTTGTTTCTCAAAATCTTCTTCATTAAAGATTAATGCTTCAGCGGGTAAGTCCTTTAACATGTCATCTTTCGAAAAGTAGAGTTGGCCAACACTGAACGCGTCTTTAGGAACAGAGTTCGGGCAGATGGTCCAGTAGGTCGTTTGGGTTGTAATAACCGATTGCTCTTTCACAGCTTCGTTGATCAACGAATGTGCACTTTCAATCAGGTTCAAAACCACTTCGTTGAGTTCAGACTCAAATTGTTCGGTTTTATGTCCATCAATCCAATCTAGTTTCGGCTCACTGTTATCTTGTTGTGCAATTTCCATAGGGAATTGCTCGTAAAGGAATAGGCCAGATGCTGAAATTAGGTTTTGGGTTTCAAGAGTTAGCTTTTGCATGGGATAGCTCCAAATAGAAATAGGGAAACGTTGTATCAAGAATGGTTTAACGAGTGACTAAGCCGCTTGCATGCGGGCGATGCCAAGGTTTAACCATGAAGTTTGTGTGTAAGACTGTCGCGAGATATAGCCCAATGATTCGGCCCGGCTAAGGACCTTGATTTCTTCAGGCGTGAGGTAGAGCGGAGTGAAATCTTTCATCGCTACAACCAGTACGACAAATTCAGCATCGGTGAGGTCATGAGCGTTTAGCTCGACATTGATTGACCCTGGCCAATCTTTATTGAGAGATTCGAATCGAGCGAATGAATCATTGAGTGAGGTACAGCGGTAACGTAGAACACCGCCAGAATTGTTGCGAAAGTAGCAATCAAAACCGACTTGAATTTGTTCAACGCAAACACGACTGCCATCGAAGTTCGATGCCTTGTGGAGATGAGTAATCATATTTTTCCTTAGATGTAATAAAAAGCGGTGTGCTTCAATTTGTCACTTGGATTAAGTAACGAAGCACACCGCTCAAGATTTTCCATAAATGTAGTAAATGAAGCGCGCCGCTTCAGTTAGTTACCTTAGATGTAGTAAAGGGAGCCAAAAGGCTCGTGATGTTCCTTAGATGTAGTAAAAGGAAGCGGCGCGTTTCGGGTGGTTGCCTTAGATGTAGTAAAGGAGCCATAGGGCTCAAGAATTTCCTTAAATGTTGTAAAGGAAGCAGTATGCTTCAGATGTAGAAAATCCTTCCAATGGGAGGAATGATATGGTTAGACCAGAATGATGGGAAATTGCCTAGAAAAGCATGGAATGGAATGGTGCGGCTATTAGAATAGCTTGACAACTAATGTGCACCTAGTTGTCTATTTGAGAGGCTAGAGTAATGCCATAGGTTACCAGTGTCAAGACCAGAACGATTATCGTATAGTACTACAATATGGGTAAATCTTATCAAAAGGCAGTGCGGGAAAATCTGATAAATGCTGATATCGTTTTTGACCATTTTCAGTCGTTCAACAAACAAACACTAGCACCCACGCTTTATTTACAAGTTCTGGGCTTGATGATAAAAACTACCTGATACTACACGTCCTTTTTGCACTATTGACAAATCTCACTGAAAAACAACTGGACAGTTCTGAGTTATGGCACTTACTAAATTAGATTATGATGGATTAGTTTTAGTATCGTATATAGCACTGAGAACCGACACGAAACCATCTTTGATTCGTTTTGTATCGAAATCTCAAGCGGGTAAAAAGGTAGGAGTGGTTCAAAATTAGAGGTTCACAGGAGTGAACCTCTTAAAAGGGGTATTGTTTAATTGACGAGATGCTTACACTAACCAATCTTGATCAATATGGTCAGTGATAACGGTATAACTTGCATCGTCATAATTAACTGTTACGTCGTAATAATTATTACCGTAGTCAGATTCCGTGGCAGAAATACTTTCAATATCACCAGTAAATTCAACTGCAGCATTTTCAACAATCAGCGGAGCATCCTCACTGCCATTATGAGTAAGAACATTTTCGTTTAGAGTGACAGTGGCGAGTGAATCACCACTAGATCCATGGATTCTTTCAAAGTTAACAAATTCTATACCTAGCTCTTCTATATCACCAGTGATGGTCAGTGTATCAAACCCCTCGCCGCCATCAACAAAACGCGTAGTCACACTGGAATTGGCTGCTGCAACATCAACCGAAAAAGTATCCCTGCCAGCACCTAGGTCTACTGAAAACTCAGTGTATTGGGTACTTGAATCACCTGAGATAGAAAAATGATCGCTATTTTCACTACCGGTGATTTCAAAGGTGTTATCCCAGTGATCGCCATTACTGTGAGCAATGATATCTAGGTCGTTACTATTAGTTTTATCTGTTGAATCTGAGAAATCGATCGTACCGCGTTTTGCACCTTCGATGACGTAAGTTACACCAGTCCAAGAACCGGTATCAGTAGCATGAAGATTCACATCCACAAAGTTTTCAATCGTAATCGAAGCTGATCCTGCACCGTTCAGATAATGGGCTGCGTCATCAGTATCGACAGAAAGTTCTTTCTGGCCGTCATCATTCCACTCACCAGTATTTTCGATTGTGATATCAATATCGTGAAGGCCATTTCCAGCTTCGTCTTCGCTGGTTGTTATTGTGGTATCACCATCAGTAAGATGTGCATCAGTATCATACGGGTTAGGATCATCAATTACCCATCCCTGCTCTAAATCGATTTCGTGGCCATTTTCTACGGTTAAATTTTCCGCACCGCCCGTGCCATCGGTATTGCTTGAACCGGTAATTAAACTTGTTGTGATTATTTCGATACTCATTGTCAGTTTCTCTGTAATTTTCTAAAGATATATGAATATTATATGGTTTATGAATCCTGTCGAGTTTACAAAGTATTAAAATTTGGTAATTAAATTAAATTTATTAATTACGCGACAAAAATCTGTAGGTAATTTCCGGCATTTAAACCGTTTATATTAATTACGGATCTATTAGATAAATAAACCTAGATTAACCATTTACCATTAATAATTTATATAAATACCTAATGGTTTATTAATAGATTTATCATAATTTTATTTTATGCGGACTTTGTCACATTTTGAATTAATTTTTGATTATATTGTTTTTAGAAAATAATCATAGATACTATTTGTAAATAATGTCTAACTAACAGACCGTCGTAATTAATTTAATTATGTGAATAATTAAAAAATATCTATTTATTGTTGCGATTTATTTATTTAAATAACATGGAGTGTACGTATAACAATGAAATTAAAAAATATTGAACCAAACAAAATTAATATCCGTGCCGATGATCTTACTCCAGCTCAGATCCGTAACAGTGCCATGGGGCAAGGTATTAATTTAGATCACCCATCAGATAATGTCATTGATGACCATTATTTCAATATTATTAAAGAGGCTGGTTTTTCTAATGTGCGTTTGGCTATCGAGTGGCAATCTTACTGGAATGGTTCAGATTTTGGCAAATTGGAAACAACTGCTATTGATATAGTCAAAGATGCCATTAACAGTGGTCTGTATGTGATTGTCGATCTCCATCATTTCATAGGTGACGTAGAGACTTTTATTACCATATGGTCAGCTATTCAAACTCTGTTTGTCGATTATCCAGATGTTATGTTTGAGCCGCTAAATGAACCAAGACCTTATGATGAGTTTACCGATGGTCAAAGCTGGGCTTATTATCTTGAGGCATTTTACTCGCTGATTCGTGATCGTGAAGCAGAGCGTATTATTATTGCGGGAACCTTGAACTGGAACCAAGCTAGCGGTTTAGATGATCTACCTGACATTGTCAATAATGATGAATACACCATTGTCAGTCTACATCAATATGCGCCACAAACGTTTACGCACCAAGGTACTGATTCTCAATATGATAACACCCTTGGTTCAACATGGTCGGCTACAGAAACTCAACGTGGTGTCGTTGATGGTGTTATTGACGAAATAAAGGAATATATAGAATTGTATCCAAATATGCCTATCAATATTGGAGAATTTGGAGTTTATCATAAAGTCCACGACGGGTTTGAACCTTATAATGCGACTCCAGAATATTCACGCCGTCGTTGGGTGGAATATAATGCATTGTGTTTTAAAAATAATAACTTCTCTTCATGCTACTGGGAGTTCGAAAAAGGTTTTGGTATTTATAATCCAAATGCCGGAGTACTTGATGAAGTAATGGTAGATGCTATTTTGTACCCTCAAGAAATTCCTTTAGTTCCGACCATTACCACAAATATTGACGAGGTTGATTATGCGATTATTAATTCTAAATATTCAGTTAGTCTGACCGCAGAAAATGCCGATGAATTCCAGCTTCAGCAATATGATTCGGAAACGGGTAGTTGGAATACGCTCACCAATTATAATCAGACGATTACAGAAAATGAAGATGGAACGGTGACAGTAAGATTCCAAACCTCCTCGATTGCGAGTTCATCATGGGCCAGTCCGAGTGCGTTTCGTATTTTAGCCACTAACAGTGAAACCGGAGAAACGATTGAATCGAATGTGATGGTGCGGAAAGTAGTATCTGAAATCCCAGCGCCATCCGTTGTGAATGATTTGCCCGAAACCAGTACGGTTGAGCTCGGTAGGAAATACTCTCTCAGCGCTTCTTTTTCCGATGCAGTTTCGGCGAGAATATTTAGTGTAAAAGACGATACGTCAACCGATTCAACCAAAAGCTATAAATTTACTGAATATACGATTGACGGTATCTACTATGTCGAATTTGAGTCTTACAATGAAGCTGAAGAAAGCTGGAGTTCGCCATTAACGTTCTATATCGAAGCTACGGGCTATGATGGAACTACGGTTCAAACGTCTCCAACAGTGCGTACCGTCGTAGGTGTAGAGGAAGCGTTAATGGTATAGAATTCTGAACGCCCTCCTCAAATTAGTGTCAGCGGCTTTCCCCTAAGAAGGCTGCTTTTATCTATGGTATTAGTATTACTAATAGCGTTAGCTCCTCAAAATGAAAGCAGTAAGTATCGTTATTCACGTCTCTTGGGTTACAGGCTTTTCAACGACAGAAAAGCCTGCATCAATGTTAGCTAACACTCCGTTTGTTCTGAAAGTTTAAGGGCATCTTCCAGTTCAACACCCAAATATCGGATAGTATTATCTAACTTGGTGTGGCCCAATAGTATCTGTACGGCTCTGATGTTTTTCGTACGATCATAGATTAACGTCGCTTTAGTGCGGCGCATGGAATGTGTTCCATAATAATCCGCGTTCAGTCCTAACTTTGCCGCCCAACTCCGAATTATTGAACGATAAAATGAATAGCTGATTGGTTGCCCTTTCTTACGCACACTTGGAAATAAGAAACTGCTCGCTTGTAGAGAAGCACTGTATATCCATCTGCTGATACTTTGTTGCGTTCTTGGCGTTATCTCATAATTAACATCGGTTCCTGTTTTCTGCTGAATACAATGGCCCCTCTCAGATATCATTCCTTGAGAAGAAATGTCGTGAACATGAAGCTTAAGTAAATCACTGGCCCTTAATTTGCTATCAATAGCTAAGTTGAGCAATGCAAGCTGCATAATATCATTTTCCAACTCAAGTCGAGTTCTTATACGCCAAACTTCTTCAAGTTTGAATGGCTTCTTAATACCACTTGATGTTGTTGAATATAACTTTTTCATGTTGACCTCCTTTCTGTTGCGTTTGGTCAACATAAAGTTTGGATCACCAATGACGGATTACTATCTTTATTGGCGCAGTAACATCAAGCGTACGCATGAATCATATTTAGTGACATTACATTAATTAAGCCAAAGTACGAGCTGTATGTGTATTAGTAGTGATTGCTCTAACGCGAAAAGGGGCATAAATGAGGCAGCTCACTGTTGGCTGACATCAATGATGTCAGTATCGCTGCTGACACAAAAATCATTCGGTAAGAATTGGACGGAAAAAGCTACGTTCATAACTCACTACGCAATCCGTTTCTTCTGCATACTTGAATGCAGCTTTACAGTTTTCGTTTGATGCCGATTCATGACGGTATTTTTCATATTCGGATAAGGATGGAAATGAAAACAACGCCATTGCAATATTATTCGCTCCTTCCGACGGTAAAAAATACCCATGATGTATACCACCAAACTGTTCAACGAGTGGAATCCACATACGGGCATAATGTTCAAATTCAGGGATTTTCTTAGGGTCAATAACGTATCTAACGTAACAGGTGATCACTAACAGCTCCTTCTATTTTTATAGGCCAATCACATCCTGAGTATTAGATAAATTTGGTCAAAGAATCTGGAATTCAAGTTAAGTAAATGGAGTTAGTAACACCGAATGGGCATTTATGTTCTAGAAGTGTCCGCGATGAAGGTTATTGACAACTGCAGGTATGGAAAGTCAGTTAACATGCTGTCCAGTATTGATGGTGCTGAGCAGTTACTCAACAGAACGTAACACAGGTGGTCTATATTAATTAATTTCACACTTGGAAGATCTCACTAACTTTGTCTAAGTTTAAAACAAAAATGGATTTTTGCTTATGACTCCAAGAAGCATCTGTGCTTTTTATATAATCTCACTCTCGTGCTTAACCTCGGTTTCAGCGCAAACTGTTTTAGAAGTTTCCAGTACCGATTTTTATGAAAGTTACGCAGATAACGTAAAAGTCAGTGGTTCAGTATTAGCAGCCTCATATGTCCCTGGCAGTTTTAGTCACGCATCTCCAGAGCAGTTATATTTGTATATTCCTTCACACAAACCTCTTGTGAATGTTGTACTTACGAGCATAGACGGAAAATATAGTGCAGATGCCGCCATAAAGCTGAATAAAGATCAAACTGGCTGGATTCAGATAAAATTGCCCACCGCATATCAAAAAGAGTATGTAAAGTATCTTCCCGATCAACTCGTTGCATTCGTTTTTGTTGATAGTGAAGACATGTTTGGAGATTATATTCAGGAAGTATTTCCCAGTTCATGGGGTGCACCTACATCTAATGCAATTCATTTTTCAATGAACAGTGGCGGTGGTAATCCAAATATAACATTTAAAAACAAAAGTGGTAATGTTATTACTCTTGATTGTCGGATTATAAAACTCAACTACACCCGGGCGTTTAACCACATTTGTGACCTTGGCAATCACACAATTGATGCAGGAACAATTATCACTTTTAGTCCTGAATATAATAGTAATGGCAAAGACTATATAATTTGGGCATCAAATGAGTGAAGAAAATTTGTTTTCTATTGATATTAAAAAGCTGCTATCAAAACTAAACACCGAAAACCTTGTTACACCTACAGTAACTCTGTTAGTTATCGCTGTATCTGCTTCGATAACGTTCGTTGTCATATTAATTCATGCGATTTTTACTAAGCTAGACTCCAATACAGAATACTCAATTCATGTCTCGACACAAGTCGTAGGTTATAAGCCAAACGATTCATCTATCCCAAATGTAACTCTCCATGAGTTTAGATTACTTAAAGATTATTCTGATTGCCCCGGTCTAACCAAAGGGAAGTGGTATGACCAAGGAGAGCTGACCTTTTACAAAAACAGTAGCGTGACTCTACGGTTAAATACATTAAACCTCATTCAGATCAATATTGATTCAGAACAGAAAAATACACGACTAGCACAGCTAATTACACGTAAAGGCCGGTGTGTTATTCAAGATAAATTTACTGTGGAAATCAAACTTACAGAAAGTTCACCTGATTTCATAATGTTCCTCGTTGGTGACATGACATTGGGAAAAACATTGAGTTACGATACACACTCAATGCCAGCATTCTTGGTAGATGGTGAAATTGAAGTAAAAGATTCAAGTTTTTGGTTTGAAGATAAAATTTCGTTACCCTCAATTTCTCTTAGTGCTGGAGATACTGTGTTAATTCCATCCGATAATGAAAGTGCAGCGACTGGCTTATTGACAGTTAGCTTTAACGAAAAGGAAATAAAAGGTGTTTTTAATAAAAAAGGAGGGGAAATACGTATTATAAAACCATTTTCATCTAATGAAGGAAACCCTATAAGCATAAGCTTTTTCGAAAGATTATACAGTGACAATGCGCTCACCATTGCTCTTAGTATCAGCTTTATCGTTATTCAAGTTTTGATGTTTATGATTACAACATTGATAAGATTAACCTATATTCCTATAAATACCGATAACTCACAGGTTCAGGACGCGACCTATATAACTAAAATTAATTCTGGCAAAAAGGTTCCTAAAAATGAAACTGATGACTAATTGTCTTGTAGCTTTAATTTTATCTGGATTTACAGGTTCAAGTTTAGCATCGGATGCTTTTGTGAAAACTCCGCATCAGGAAGGGCAGGGAATATTAAGGCCGATTGGCGAAAGCTGCTTTCTTTATACTCCCTCCCATGTTGTAACTCTTGCTCAAGGTATATTGATAGAAACGCGTTTACGAAAAAAACTCAAAGGAGAGTTAATCAACACGTATCCACAAGATTTAGCTCTGGTGAAATTGAAAGACGTATCGGCATGCGAAGAAAGTAGCTGGAATGGTGGAGGAGAGCGGGTCGAAGCAATCCTGAGCGTTATAACAAGCGGTAGATTAAATTACAGACACCAGCAAGGCCGCCTAGAAGTATTTGATATTGAAATAACCAATAAAGCGGTTGATACAACTTTTAATATCAAACTAAAAAACAGCAAGAAGTTTAGACAAGGTATGAGTGGATCAATTATCACCGTGGGCGATTACCCTATAGGCATGTTGGTATCAGTAGAGGGAAACACAGGGACTGTCTTAAGAATGGATATGATGGCAGATATATCTCGAAGAGTCATTCTCAGATATGCCACGGATTTGGAAAAAATTGAAATGGGTGATTTGTCAAAAGAGGAGAGCGCTGATGAAAATAAAGTGGTTTCCACTCCCCCAGGTAAACCTGTTATAAAAATAAAGCAATATAATGAATCAGAAAAACCTTCTTTCGAGGGGCGTTTATCAGAAGGGGAGACTAAAGACTATAAAATATTGGCAAGAGGCAATACCGCCTATCGGATTATCAGTGAGCCTCAACGTGA
>NZ_FNDD01000016.1:43770-126872 GCF_900100015.1 Vibrio xiamenensis
AATATGAAGTACGAATTGCAACTGCTCGACGATGCAGGAAACAGGCTATTCAATACTGTCAATTGGTCTGATAAAAAGCTTGATTGGGGCATTGGTGTTCGTGCGCCAGGAGAATATACGCTACGCATTTACGGACTGAGTCGCGCTGGAAAATATCATTTAATGCTCATTGAAGGTAATTAATAAAAGATATGGGAAGGTTTATCCGCTATCTACTTCAGTTATCGTTTTCCTAGCCAACCATTGCTGTCGACGCACCCGGACATGTCGTAGCTAAGATTGTGAAAGGGATTCTGCTATCTCGATTTTCACAGTACTAGATCCCCTTGCTTAGTGGTTATCCCCAAGGAGGAGTATGGAAATGTTATTTGATATCAGAGACTTCAATTTACATCAAATTGAAATATTTAGCTTAAGTCCATTCTGTCCCTTCGTGATTTATAAGTATTTTCGTCCTATCTCTAGGGTGAATCATCGATATTTGGTTTCAGTAACCGCATAAAGTGGTGGTAGGTTAGCGCTTTTATTAAGTATTACTCGTTATTACTATTAAAACCTTATTAGCTCAGTAGTTAATGCGTAAAGGCTCAGAAAAAGTTTAGAAGGGTTGGTTGATGAATTGACAAGGAACATCAGTTAAGCGGTTGGGTTTGTACAGGGCCTTGTGTTTTTGTGGTAAAATATTAACACTCACGGATATTCGAATTAGCTAATGTCAGAACATTCTTACCATCATCTGCTTCAATCGACTTTTGAGAACACTCTTCTTCACCTCTACTTCAAAGTGAATGTTGCGAGTGGGTTTGTTACAGAAGAGCGAAGGAATAAGATCATTATCGATTTCTTAAAGCCAAAAATTAAACAAGAACGATATAAGTCTATAAAAAAACAGCTCAAAACTATCTGTTTGATGAAGAATAAATTTGGCTCAATCGAAAAGCATTTGGATGATGTTTTGAGTCAATACGTAGAGATCGCGAACAAGAACGATGTTGAGAAGCTCTATTCCTTGTTGGAGTCATTCGAGTTTTCCGGATTCGAAACAAAGCTTATTGAAGAAACGCCAACTCAACAGGCTGATGTTGTATATCTCGATAGAGCCCACATTGATAATTGTTTTGATGATGAAAATCGACAGATTGCACCTATCTCACTGTTCATACATACAAATGGACTGGAAAAATTCACAACATGCTTAACAAATCAGTTTTACTTCCGATTCGAGCAATATCAAAAAAGCGAAGAGTTGAACAACTACCACTATCAGCTTCATCCAATTCGCTAATTCCAGCCATCTGAAACGCCACTATTCAGATTCAGTAGAGGTCAAATCACTGAACAAGGAAATAGGTGGAATTACACGGCTCGTTATATTCATGGAGACGTCTAGCTATATATGCCCCAGTCTCGCGGCAATATCCAGTTTGGTATCCAATCGACAAACTCACTAGGACAAAATTGCTCATTTTTATTAATGATTGCTAATATCTGTTTTGGATGAATATAAAGCACTTCACCACGACCAATACCATCGTAGTTCCAAAACTGATAACCGATTTTTAGTTTATTCCCTTCCGTGTATTCAGTGACATCAAGAGGGGCGCACTCACACGTTGCTATTTTTCCTCGTTCTTGATCACTATAGGTTATTAATAGCTTTGTTTTTGCGTGTATGGAGTGAATCATCAAATATCGATGCATTGCTAGCACTTAAGGTTTAATGGTTTACTATACGGTAAGTTAAAATGATTAATTTAACAAGAATATGTAAAGTTCGAATTCGATTGTGTCGGCTGGTAATGAGGGGGAGGCTTAATCTATGTTTCTGCGGTAGAGTTTGATAAAGCAATAGAACTTACCGAATGTTATTTAGCTCACGCATCACACCAAATGATTAATCTGACTCATGTATTACAAATACATGGTCTACACTGATAGGGTGACGTTTCGTTTCACTTGAAGGGTGGGGGTTATGAATGAGGTATTGTTTATTTACTCTATACATGCTCGCCAAAAGTTAATCGTCACGTACTTTCCAAACAACGAGCCTAAATCAGTTACATGTAAATGCGCGCCACTCGATTTTGGTCCTAAGTGGGGAGACCACTTTGTAACAGAAAATGTATTCTATCTTTGGAACTATGATTCGCTGGACGATGCCCATCAACTTTATTTATACCCCAAGCAGGTAATGTATATCGATGCTTGTTATGAGGTATTTTGTTTAAGGGAGCTTGTTACATGGAAGCCAAACTGGATATTGCCGCGTGATTGGGGCATTTACAGTTAGTGACATATCAATAGATGGCAGTTTGCTTTTAGAGATATTAAAAGGTATACGATGAAACTAAAAGGAACAGAACTCGTTAATTATCTGTTAGCATGCGGCTGGGATAGTGAGCCCGTCTGTGATGAAGATCTGTTCAGTTGTCATGTATTTTATTTGCGAGATGAGCGTAACTCAACCGTCCAATTGTTCTTGATCCCAATGTCAGAGTTTAGGGAGTTTAATTCGCACGATGAGCTAACGATGCGTATGATAAAAAGTGCACTGCTAAAGCTCATAGGAAGTGTCGAACGAATACAATGCATTTCTGGTGATATTGCGTTCAAAAAAGTTATCTGTGGGATCGTTAAATCATCGACATGCTATGAAGCCTGGATTGCATCACATACCGAGAATGAACAACTTCATGGTGTAATCAATATTGATGCCAAGAATCAAATTCGATTTTCCATCTTTAAGGGTGAAGCTTCTGTTCAAACCCCAGATTCAGTCGTGGCCCATTGTTTGATGAATCAACATTTATTCTAAAATGGCTCTAAACATCTATCTATTCTCCATGTTATGAAGAAAATGCCAAATTTATATCCAAGGGGGGAAATATAACTTCAGTGTTATTCACATCGGACAACGGTGTGGTTGCGGTATTCGATTCATAAAACCTTTGCTAAGCGAGCTAATAGTGTAAAAGTGATAAACTTTACTGCAAATGCTCGGGATGTTTTGCCTGCCGATAGCAGAACCTAAAAGATTGAACCTCTATATTCTTGTCTAAGCTTCAAATGCATATTGCATGTAAGACTGTCTCAATGCGTTCAAATACATATAGTCTAAAGAGGGTAGGTCGCTGTCACAAACAGTGCTACTCTCGATAACTAAGGCGCTGTAAATGACACCATTGACCATTAGGGGGACCACTTCACCTTGGCGAAGCCTAATAGCGCAGGAAAACTCGTGAATTTGGTCTTGAATTGACACTTTGACGTTGCAGATCATCTTGATTACCTTCCGTTCTGTTGTTGAGCAATTTAAATTGAATGCATGCATCACACATCCAGGTTCCACCGTAATTTCGGCGCAGTTAGAATTACTTAGTACTATGCAGACATTCGTTGCATTTCGCATTAAAGCGCATATATAGAGCTATACGACACAATACAGACCAATGTTACATAAACATTTGGGTTGTGCTTCGCATGATAAAAGCGATCTGCGGCGGCGATGTGTACGCAAAAATGAAGAGTTACTGAGACGAGACTAACCGCGGCTAACGCGGATGGCCCTAACGTGGCGCCAAGGCCAACCATTACAGGGATCAGGTCTTTGAGCTTCACGCCATAACTGCAATGTTTTTTTATATGCCAGAGCAGGGCTGCGCCGAGGCCACCAGCGAGTGCGCCGATGATCGACATTTTGATTTCGACAAGCCCAATCTCATAGACGGATGAAAAGAGCCCTGCCCATAGAAGCATTTGTGTTAGAGCGGTCGGGATACGTTGTCCGTCGATCGCGATGAATGCCAATGAGATGAGCAGGAAGGTGAACAGCAGAAGGGCTATTGTCGTTAATGTTGACCCGAATTGAATTGCAAGGAACAAGCTAAGGATTGACGTTAGTAGTTCTACAGCTGGGTATCGTGCGCTAATCGGTGTGTCACAATGGGCGCATTTACCTTTTAGCGCTACCCAGCTCAATAGGGGAACATTATCACGAATTCGAAGGGCCGTGTTGCATGTTGGACAGGTCGATCGAGGCGTACTTAACGTCAGTGCGCTGGTGGCGCCGCGGTTATTATCGAGCTCGTTTCGCTCGCCCGGCATTTCAGCTTTTAGTTGCCTCACGTACATGATGGGTAGCCGATAGATAATCACGTTTAGAAAACTGCCAACGATCAACCCAAAGAAACCGATGATGGCGCAAAACTGCGTATAGCTGATATTCGATAAATCCATAGCGACAACTCTTTGAAGTGGCAAGCCAGTCAGCATGACTGGCTATAGTACGGGCCGTATTGTTATTGGTACTTGATGATGTAGTTCAGTGCGCGGTTAATCGGTCTAAATTCAGCTGCCGTTGGTACCTGGAGTGACGCATCGAAGGTCAGACGACCAGTGTTAGAAGCATCCGCTTTTGATGGTGTGTTCGCGGCTTGACAGCAATTACTCTTAGTGAACACGCCAGTCGTATTCCCTCGAACACTGAATGTTTCCGCCAAATACGTCACGGTACCTGTAATGTTTCTCATAGCGTCAGTTTGAGCTGCTTTTAAAGCGCCACTGTTACCGCCATACCCGCGAACGAAGTAGCCGCGCATATCCGGTACCGTGCTCCCAATAACACTCTTCAATTGTGGATAGCTGTTAGTGGATTGGCCTTGCATGATGATCCAACCACTTGGCGGTGTATTGGTTGCCCAGAGCATGATGGTGCCGACCGCGACATTATCACCGCCAGTTCCAGAAAAACTGGCGGCTTCCGTTACAGATGAATTTGGAACACTTGTTGAGTCAACCGCGCCGGCGGTTGCTGTGCTGGTGTAGGAGAAAAGAAGTACTAATAAGGTAGCAAAGTACTTATTGAGTAAACGTCTCATGATATGCCTTATAGATAGTTGTTTGAGAGCTTACTATCTAAAGTATTTATGGAAGGAAACCTACGGTGAGCTCGACTGTTAGTGAGGCGATCAGTTCAGTTGGTTGTACCTATTTTAATAAGGTGTACAGAGGAAGTAGGTGTGTGCCAAAACGCTCTGGCAGAGTGACTTTTGTTTTGTGCCGATCGCGAACGTTAGATAAGGTAAAGCTGTCTTTCATAACTAACTCAATTAACAGCCTAAATTCGTATTTTAGCCAGCATTTTCCGTGCTGGCTTTTTTTATCTGGTTTAGTTGAACAGCAGTGACAAAAAAAGCGCCATAGAGCGCCTTTCTGTGTCCGAATAAACTCAGTCAGCGACTTCACATATCGCAATGTCAGCATCAATTTTTTCAATGTATTGCCTATGCAGGCTTCTATTTCGTTTAATTGAGCGAGAGATACATCTGCGCAATTCCCCTCTAAAGCAACCCCAAAAATCCTCAATACATCGTCATCGGATAAATCTTTGAGCTCAATTTCCATTAAGAGTTCTTCATCGTCTTTACTGTAAAAATTCAATTCATACATCGCTATTTCTCCACTTTCCTCTTCGGATCTTTAGGTTTAGTGAAAAGTCGAAATAACAGGTTAACAAGACCGACCATGGCCGAATCATATTCATGCAAAGATAAGATTTGGTCTCACCTGTTAGTGGTTTTCGGAAAGACAACGGGGAGCAAGCACGCTCCCCATTAATTTTTGTCGTCAGACAACAGTTTAAAAGTCTCTGTTATTTGAAAAGAGAGTTAGCTCTTAAAGCAAGGTAAACCTTGCGATAAGCGCCATTCTTTAACGATTCTAACAATATTCTCTGGCGTTCCATCTTCTGGTTTATCAGGGTAATAAATTAGATCTGAGCCGTCTGGATGCTGTGTTATATCACAGAAGTGCATTACAAGATCATTGTGCTCTTTTTCGCTGGAAACATTAACTTTGCATATATCTACTACGAGTTTCAAAAAGTCTACTTCTGTATATTCTGTTATTGTTGATTTCATTTTAACTCTCTGATTTTGAATGAATACGAATATGATTTCTAGGTGTCGTTATGCCCATGTTATCTAGCTCATACACCCCACCACCGTGTTGAATCTCTTTCTTATGGTGTATTTCATATTTTTGCCGTCCTCCAACTTGATCTTTGAATCTAGTGAACGGGGCACATCCTTTACGCATTAGTTCTTGATTACTCGGTGAAAATTGGGACGCTAACTCTGAATCACTAATCGCTTTCCAAAAGGCTTCCCTAAATTCATTAAAACTACTAAATTCTTTACCCCTGAGCTTATTTGCAACCTCCGACGGAACTGGTGAGCCTAACCCTTTACTGGCTTCCTCTAACCAAATCCCCGTAACATCTTCACCATTACCCGTTACTACTCCAGATTCATCACGTGCTGTTTTCCTGAATACAACATAGAGAGGCGGCAAGCCAGAATCTGCCGGGAAGGTGAAGATATACTCGGCTAGATCTACCTCGGGATAGAGAACTGTGCCTATCTCTTGTTCATGATCTTCAATTGGGCGAACCCAAATATTGTGAACATCAAGCTGATCATTCTCGGGTAATATGGTATCGGGTTTAAGCACATCCGTTGAGCCATCGGGCGTCCATAGAATGGTAATGCCGTTTTCCAGTTCCGCAACAAAGTTTTGTCCTTGTTGCACCGCCTCGCGCTTCGTAACTCGCTCACCATAGGCGCTTCCATCACCTGTTTTGATGCCTACTACTTGCTGCTTACCGTTTTCATCCGTGTACATATTGAAACGTACGCGCATAGTCACGATATCAGGATTTCCTTCTAAAGTGCCATCAGCAAGTTGCGAAGGCCATAAGGCCGCTAATAAAAAGCCGCCCATTCGGGCAAAGCCTGCTATGGCGTCTCCTGAAATCGACCAAGTCCCCATGGTGTTGCTTGTACTGGTACTGATAATCCCAAGGTTCGTTGCCGCGCCATTTGCAGGGATGGCAAGTATTGCTGCATTGCCATAATCCGTTGCTTTAGAAGCTTTGATGAGTGTGGTTAAATTTGTTACAGGTAATTCTGTTGCAAAAAGGCTATCGCTGTTTATCGCTTTAACCTGGGTACCCGAGATCAGCGAGTCAGTGTAATCATAATGCGTATTCGCAAGGCAGCTATAGGTATCAGGAGAGAGCGGAGGTAAAGCAGTCGTTTTTTCTGGAGTGCTCTTGGTTTGCTCGACGGCCTTGACGGTCAGCGTATCACCGACTTTCAATGACATTGGATCGGCATTGTATTGCGGATTCAAATCAAGCAACTGTTTCGCCGACAAACCATATTGCGCGGCGATGTCTCCCCATGATTCCCGTTGCTTAGTGTTTGAGTTCGTCACAACGGTATGTGTTTCTGGTTTGCTGTCAGCTGTGGCCGTTTTCGCTGGCTGTGTGGTGTTCCTTTCTGCGACAGGTTGTTTTGGCGCGGCAAGTAACTCATTGATATCAAGTTTGATGCCATGCTGCGTCAGCCAATCATCATTAAGGCTGTCCAGTTCTTCTCGCGTAATGGGCTGTGCCAGATAGATCAGATATTGGTTATCAACCTCTTTACCCGCAAGCTTCCAGTATACCAGAATGGCACTCTGATGGACGTTGTATCCTTGTTCATCATCAAGCTGTTCGTGCGTGGAACGTGTCGCGTAGAATGCCCACTTGCCATTGCCAAGTAGTTTGTACTCTTGAACTAAACGGCCATCGTAGAAATGGTAATAATACCCCTCCGTTGGCAACCCTAAACGCTCACCAAGTTGAACTGAAGGTACAACGGGGATAAATGCCTCTTGCACCACTCCAGAGTCAATCGGATTTACACTCACGTTATCAGCAACGCTAATACCCAAAGAATCTGAGGCGACTTTTGCGACTAACGTTTTGGGCTCATCAAAGGCGGTAAGAGCGGTATATTTTGTGCCGTGTTCGGTTGGCTCAGTGTCCCAGCGGCCAATTGAAGCCTCTTGTTTGGTTTTCGCCAGTTCAAACGCACACCCCACGCTTTTTCTAAACGCGTCATCAGAGCATGCGACTTCAAAGGAGTACTCATATTGCAATGCTGGTGGATCATCTGCGGTATTTACTCGCTCCCCACGGTCTGGTGCAACATAGTCTTCTTCAATTTTCGATGCATAACCTGCTGAACTTCGAGCTGAGGTAGCCCCCAATTTGGATTGATAGGCTTTCTTTGCTTCAGGCGAGAACGCGCCTTGTCCTTCAGGTGAAAAGCGCCATGAACTCATCATTCCATCTTTGAGCATCGCAGGTTTAGAGGGAGAATCGGTTAACAGAGCTAACTCTCCACTTTTCAGCTTCTCCATAAAACTGGAATAGCTCATTCCTTGGGGAAGTACGGAGCCTAACGTACTTTCATCCAGTCTTTTAAAATCACCTTCGACTTGGCCAAACTCATATGTCATGAGTTCGGTTAGCCGTACTACTCGATAACCCACAGTCAAATCCATCTGATTATTTTGGTTCATATGATAGCAAACGCCTATAGTGTATTTTCACTAAATCTCTAGGTAAATTAACTATTTAAACGATATGAAGGGCGGTTTGAAGGCAGTCATTGAGTACTATAAATGCTTAGGGTTGAGTGTGGTAAACCAAGGTTTTTTTACGCTAGATGGGTTTATTTGGGAATAGGGGTACAACATTTCCAGCGACATCATTACTTTCTTGTGGGCGCGGCCACATCCCTGGATTGGTGAACGTTGGTTTAATTCAAGTTATACCTAGTCACAATGAAAAGAAGGCCAACCACACGGCTGACCTTCATAGTTTCCATTCTGGCATTTACTGATATTTGATGATGAAGTTAAATGCGCGGTTTAACGGCCTATTTTCATTAGCCGTAGGCACGACATTTGACGCGTCAAAGGTTAATTTCCCGGTGTTTGACGTGTCTGTTGTTTTTGGGGTGTTGGCATTGGAGTATCCGGTCTGCTTAGTAAAGGCGCCAGATACAACCCCTCTAAAATTGTATGTCTCAGCAACGTAGGTGATTGTGCCAGTCAGGTTACGGATCGCATCGCTTTGAGCGGTTTTCACCGTACTGTTTGTGCCGCCCGTTCCACGCGGGAAATAGCCGCGCATATCGGGAATCCAAGTACCAATGACCTTTGAAAGGAGAGGGTAAGTCGTATTAATACCGGTTTGGCCTGTCATTCTAACCCAACCGGCAGGGATGGTGTTCGATGGCCACATAACGATCGAGCCAATCGGTAGACCTTCACCAAGGGAACCCGAAAAACTCGCTGCTTCCGTAACGGAAGAGTTCGGTACAGACGTTGAATCGACCGTGCTGGCTATGGCGGGATTGCCAAATGACATTACCGCGATAAAAAGAGTGGCCAGATACTTATTTAGATAGCGTCTCATGCCTTGCCTTATAAATAGTTTGAGAGAGCTTACTATCTAAGGCAATTACCACTGAATGAACATATTCAGCTGTTAAGTCAGTGAGGCGGTTTAGTTCGCAAGCTGTACACATAGGCTTCATGGGTACGCCTGCTGGTGGTTATAGAACAAAATGAAGAGGCAGAATCACAATTAAATTGTTGATATCAAAAGGGCTAGTTAAAGTGACCCTGCGTTTGTATTATTAGACTCCTATTTTGATACGGCCTCAAAAAACCTTGAGCATATTGCCACCAGCCTTTGGACAGAGGCTGGTTTTTTTTGTCTAACACAAGGTGACGCCGTCACTTAATGGTTGGCACCATTCAGATTTAGGCCTCTTGTAGCTGACGAATAAAGAATCAAACTTGTTGTAACTCATCTCTGAGTTACAAAGTGCCAACTGTGAGGGTTCTGGACATAAATGTGTCAGCGACATTATTAATTTTGAAAATCATTAATTAGTTTAAGTATCCTGTTACTTGGTATTCTTATCTGAAACACCCATAAATCTTCTGAATTTACATGACCAAAAAATGCCAACCAGAGCGGTTGGCATTTTTTCTTTTGATAAAATTAGTTAATTATCGGTTGCGTTGGGGCAACTTCTAAATCAACGTTCTTAATTTGGCCATTAAACTTGAACGGTGCTTTTTCAGTGTATGCAGGCATAACAGGCGCACCTAAATCGACACCAATATCCAGAGTTTCTGTTGCAGAGAATCGCGATGGAACCGCGTGTTCAACTTTACCAGAACCCACTTTCTTATCATTGATGTACAGTTCGACTGTGCCGCCATTAAAGTCTTTCAGGAAGCGGAAGGGCTCTTGTTTGTAAACGGCAGAAAGTTTTACATCGCCATCAGGGATCGAAGAGCTAGACTCGATGGTGTAGTAACCTTTACCAAAGAAGTTATAGCCGTACACTAGCTTGCCGTTGTCAGTATAGAATGACAAACCGGCAGAGCTACCGCCCATAGCCAATAATACACCATCCGCTTTCTGACCTTTTGCCACATTTACATAAGCGTCAATACGGTGATTGCGTTGGTATACATCCGGAGCAGAACCTTCAGGGATACGATTTGCACTCGCTGTATAGCTGAACTTCGTTTTACCCTTAGTCAAAGAAGGGCGTTCAGGGTTAGACACACGTTCTGCGAATCGGTCATCCAAAGGATACACTTCATTAATTTCAGCTTGATGGTCGAACTCTTTGATCATCTGTTTCAACTTGTTAGGCATCTGTTTCGCTAAGTCATCCGCCTCAGAGAAGTCTTGCGCGACGTTGTAAAGCTCCCAGGTCGAGTTTTTAAATCCTACGGAACCACTTAGCTGCCAAGGCACACCGTGGAATGATGCAGCAATCCAACCATCTTTATAGATAGCGCGGTGACCACCGGTTTCAAAATACTGAATCGTACGGTGAGACTTCGCGTTAGGCTGATTGAACGAATAAACCATGCTGGTACCAGCCATTGGTTTTTGCTCTACACCATTTACTGATTTTGGCGCTGGGATTTTTGCAGCTTCAAGAATTGTTGGCGTAATGTCCACAACATGGTGGAACTGACTTTGAATCGCGCCAGTGTTCTTGATTTTCGCAGGCCAAGAAACGATTAAACCGTTACGTGTACCACCGAAATGAGAAGGTACGCGTTTCATCCATTGGAAAGGTGTTGAACCAGCCCATGCCCACCCCACAGGGTAGTGGTTTTCATGCTTCTCGTTACCCAGTTCATCAATATATTTAAGCTGAGATTCAACAGTATCTGGCACACCATTTTGTGTCATCACGTTGTTAGTTGTACCCGTTGGCGTACCTTCAGCACTCGCACCGTTGTCGCCCACAATGTACATAATCATGGTGTTATCAGCATCTGGCATACTTTCAATTTTGTCGATCAAGCGACCAACTTCATAATCAGTGTATGCAAGGAAACCTGCGAACACTTCCATATGGCGAGCATAAAGTCGTTTCTGATCTGCACTCAAGCTATCCCATGACTCGATCTCTTTTGGTCGTGGTGTTAGCTTAGTGTCTTTAGGGATGATTCCCATTTTTTTCTGTCGAGCAAATACCTCTTCACGATATTTATCCCAGCCCATATCAAACTTGCCTTTGAACTTCGCTATCCACTCTTTAGGCGCGTGTAATGGAGCATGAACTGCACCCGGAGCGAAATAAGTGAAATAAGGTTTGTCTGGGTTGATCGATTTCTGTTGGTCAATCCAGTAAATCGCGTTATCGACTAAATCTTCATTCAACTGATAGCCATCAGAAGGTTTCCTTGTTAACTCTACTGGCGTTGTATCGTTAAATAGTTGAGGCTCCCACTGACTAGTCTCACCGCCATGAAAACCATAGAAGTGCTGGAATCCCAAACCCGTTGGCCACTGCTCAAATGGACCTGCGGGTGAAGTTTCCCAGTCAGGCGTGTTGTGCCACTTACCGTATGCACTGGTACTATAGCCATTGTCTTTTAAAACTTCTGCAATGCTGGCTACTGACTTAGGCCAAATTGTACTGTATGCAGGGAAACCTGTTGAAAGCTCGGTGATGGTTCCGAAGCCGACTTGGTGATGGTTACGTCCCGTCAGCAACGCAGCACGAGTTGGAGAACTGATCCCCGTAGTGTGGAAGTTGTTATAGGTCACACCGCGTGCAGCTAATTTGTCGATGTTAGGTGTTGGAATTAAGCCACCAAAACGTCCGGCCTGTCCAAAACCTAAATCATCCAACATGATGACCACTACGTTCGGCGCACCTTCCGGTGCTTTGATCGGTTGAGGGTAATCAGACTTAGATTGATCGTACGTTTTGCCTATCTTGCCGTTAAACTCAGCGGCTTGCTGAATAGGTAAGACGGTTCTATCGATAGTATGTGCAGGCGCAGCGTAGCTTGCTGATGAAATCAACAAACTCGTTATCGCCACTATCGGTTTTATTTTTGTTTTCATTAAGTTTCCTTAAGCACTTAGACGTTGTTGAAGAGAAACCTGGCTATTCACTACTTTGGCGTAGAATTTTTTTAGACCAGGGCATAGATAATTGAGTCCAGATTCTCCTTGCGCTGTCTTGGTAAAACGGTTTTTGGGGCATTCACCAAAACACAAAGAGAGGAAAAAGCACTGGCGACAATCCGAAGGCAAATCCGATGTTTTCGATTTGCCAAAAGCTTGCTGTTTGTTTGAAAACACAAGATCCCCCATATGCGTTTCAGCGATGTTGCCGAGCTTATATTCGGGATAAACAAAATGGTCACAGGAGTAGACGTCACCATTGTGTTCAATGGCTACCGCCTTTCCACAGAACTCAGCCGACACACATTTCTGTGCACCAAAGCCGAACATTTGTGAGATAACGTTCTCGAATTGATCAACGAAAACCTGACCGAAATCCTTCTTCAACCATTCATCCCACACGGCAGTCAGAAAGGTTCCCCATTGCGTAGCACCTACTGACCAATGCGTCAGATAAGTGTCTTTTTCCTGAGGAGAAAGGTTTTTATTCCCAATCTGGATGAGTTCTTGAGTTCGCCACTTATTTGGTGCGTTACTGGTGAAGTCTTTGGGTTCAACACAAGGAATAAACTGAATGACCTGCGGTTGAACTTCGTCTCGCAGAAAGCGGTAAACCTCAAGAGGAAAGGCACCATTGTCTTGGTTTACGACACACAAGGCATTAAAAGTGATTTGGTATTTTTTCAGTAACGCAATGGCTTCCATTACCTTATCAAACGATGATTTCCCAGCTCTGTTAACACGGTGAATATCGTGAAGGTGTTTTGGCCCATCAACAGAAATTCCGACTAAAAACTGATGTTGTTTCAGGAACTGGCACCAATTGTCGTTGAGCAAAATACCGTTAGTTTGCAGATCGTTTTGGATGGTTTGGTCTGGCTTTTTAAATCGGTTTTGTAGCGCTATGACTTTTTCAAAGAAGGGTAAGCCCATTAACGTAGGTTCTCCTCCTTGCCAAGTAAAGACCACCTCATCGCCCGTTTGCGCTTCAATATACTGCTTAATGTATAGTGCGAGTGTTTCATCACTCATACCGGCATGTGGCGGTTGCTCTAAGAGAGACTCTTTATGCAGATAAAAGCAGTAACTACAATCTAAATTACAGCGTGACGCTGAAGGCTTAGAAACAGCATGAAATCGATAAATATCATCAGTCAATTTTGGCAACTGTAAATTTGGGGATTCGATATCAAACAGAATCGGTTTTTTCATTGCGATTGCACTTCTTGGTAGCTTATAAGTGTAGAAACAGTATAAAGTATGACATTCACTCACGTTAGTAATACCAAGTGTGACAAAATGGAAAGCACGGTTAACCTAAATTTAATTAATTTACTGATTTTACTCAAAAAAAATAAAACCATGCGGATGGTGGCAAAAATATTGGGTAAGTCTGAAAGTGCTGTAAGCAAAGATTTATCTAAATTGCGTAAAGATTTTAACGATGTTCTCTTTATTAAAACTCAAAATGGCTATGAGCCGTCTCATTATCTAAACCAAATATTTCCGGAACTTGAAGCTGCCTATTTGCAACTTACGAGAGTGGTAAATAAACCGCTTGAGTTTGACCCTGATCATTATGATGAGTTGATCACAATTGCTATTGCTGATGCAGAATACGATTTATTACTGGATGCGTTGTACCCAAAACTTGTCAAATATTTTCCACAAGCCAAATTTAATTTTGTTAGTTGGAATAGCAGTTGTTTGCATCAAATCTTAGACGGTAAAATTCAATGTGGTATCCACCTCTGGAATGAGCATGTATCTCAAGATATTTATCAAAAGACGATAAAAACCGACCAGATTGTAGCGGCGATGCACCGAGATTACGGCGTAACAGATTGGCAGACCTTAAAAGATATGCCGTTTGTATTTATTGATGTACCAGGCTGGAACGAATTTAACTATCGATTTGAGCAAATCCTGCCAGCAGAGCATCGTGGTGAAGTGCAGTATAAAATTCGCGTCGATAAAATGAAGTCAGCATTGAGGGTTGCAACACATTCACAAATTGCGGTGCAGTTCCCAACTCGCTATTTGAGCGAAGAGTTTACCGTTATTGCTTATCCGAATGATGTTAAGTTTAATATTGCCTACACGTTTTATTGTGCACAAACCGAAAGATCGAGTCCGCTTATAAAATTGATTCATCAATTAATTAAAGAGTGTTATCAGGTTATTTAGCTAAAAAGAATTTGGCGCAGATATAACCTGACAGGCACCGAGTCAAAAATGGGTAACAGAAAGATCTGGCCTGAATTTGTGCACATTATATCCGTTGCTTTCACCCACAAGATGGCAAAAATCCTCCAATAGCACACATTCAGCGCTCTATTCCTCAATATCTCAAGCATAGCGAACAAATCGGAGAGGAATAATGTCATTCACTTTCATTCATTACTTTTTGTATATAAAAACTAGTAAATTATCCGGATTACAATTCGCACCCTAGCTCATTTTGGGGCAATTTTGAGCTATACGCAGGAAGATATGAGTTGGATCTCGGTTGAATACATACCAAAAACGAAAATGGTATTCAAATAAGATTAGCTCTGTGACACATGATTTTTAAGGGTATTAAGACAATTTGTAGGGTCATACAGTATTTTAAAGCCCTCACTGACAACCTTTAATGTACCAGTATCAACTGGAATATAGGCCCAACTTAAAGAACTGAAATTGAACTCTAATTCCCAACCATCTCTGTAAAAAACTCGTACAGTATCTACCACACCCCATTTTTCTTGGGCTAAATGAACTATCTCTCCAAAGTTTTTTGCCCATTCTGTATTTTCAATGAAACGCATTTGCACTGATGTAAATATGCATATATCAACATCTGAATCTACCTTGTATTGCCCATTTGCATAGGAACCAACAATTGCGACACCTTCTATTTGGGAATGTTCATCCCCCCAAGTAGTGAGCTGTTTAGTTATTTCCGTGAAGTTCAAGTTCCATACCCCATACTTTCCAAAACAAATTCACTGCTTATAAAAAAGATAAACTGAAACATTACTAGAATTTAGTTAATTTGAGGCTATCGCACCTCACACTCTTTAAGCAACTAGCTACGCTTTGGGGCAGATTCGATTTTAATTCTTCATTTGATGGGCTTTAAGTCGTTCGCTTAACTCCCATAAAGCGATTCGATTTAAATCATACTTGAGAAGTTCGCTCGCCTCAGTTGCCTTACACCAACGGAATTCAGTATGTTCCGAAGATAACTGTGGCTCCCCCGAAACCTGCACTGAGAATGAGTATTCTGGTATCACATAAGGGTGATCGCTCCATTTTTCATGACAAGAATAAAACATTCTAGGTAACATGCACATAGAATCAAGTTGAACCCAGTCACTACCTGTTAACGACGTCTCTTCATACAATTCTCTTTTTGCGGCATCGCACAAAGACTCTTAATCTTCTCCACCACCAGAAATTGCCTGCCATTCACCATTGTCTGTACGGCAAGCAATCAAGAAGATAGGGTATGAAATTTTAAATTTATATGGAAATATCAGAACCTGAAATGGTGCTCTCACTGTGTTGATTCCACTGTTGTTGCAAATCAATAGATACTACAACCATTAGGAAAAGTTAGGCAATTCTCAGATTACATTATTCTCGGTTTTATTGCGCAAACGCGGAAAGGGGCAGAAATCATTCAGAGCAGAATTCTGGATTGTGTTTTTCCCAAAACAGCCCCTATTGTCCCCAGAATCTAAATCAAACTAAACCGTTCACTTCCTACTCTATTGCTGCCGAAGACGTCAGCACTTCCAAGATGAATTTGACACGATCATTGTCCAGTAAGCAGATAGCCAAACAAGTAGTGTATTTTATTATCGATACACTTACCTCTCATATGTATCGAAAAACAGATACAAAAAAGTTTATAATGTATTTAAAATAAGATACAATTGGTTTTGTAGTGTATTCAATTAGAGATACAAGGCTATGAAAAAATCCGGTGTCTATGCCGTTGCACTTAAGCAAGTCAAAGCAAAAATCAGCGATTTACTCGATTTATCTGTGCCTAAACCGCCGAAAAATGGTTGGGTGCGCAGTATCCGTGAGGCCTTGGGGATGTCGGGCGCGCAATTAGGTGAACGTCTTAATCTCTCTCGTAATCAAGTTTCCATATTGGAGCGTAAAGAAGCCGATGAAACCATCACACTCAAACAACTTAAACAGCTGGCGAGCGGGCTCGATGCCGAACTGGTTTATGCGATTGTTCCGCGTCAGTCGATTGATGACATGATAGAAGCGCGCGCAATGGAGTTGGCCAAGCAGCGTTTGGCCATGAGCCACCAATCGATGTTTTTAGAAGCGCAGCAGTTAACCTCAGAGCAACAACAGCAAGCGCTGGTTCAATTAGCCAATGAGATTAAAACGGGCAGCAACCGAGATTTGTGGAAAGTCAGCTTGCAGGAGAAATACCAATGAGTCTGTTTGTTGAACCAGAGGGCGCAACCGAACTAAATGCCGATGATGTTGCCGGGCTGAAGTTTGATCACATCACGACTCGCGAAGAGCTTAATGAGCTTGAAAATGCCAACATACTGCAAGGGTTGAGTTGGTTAGCCTCGACGCCTAAAACCAGCATGGATGACATTCTTTCCATGGCGTTTGTGGAAGAGTTGCATCAACGTTTGTTTGGTGATGTGTGGGAATGGGCCGGCAGCTACCGTCACCGAGAGTTGAACATTGGTGTCGATCCGCTGAATATCCGGCCAGATTTACACAACTTACTGGAAGACATCAAGTGCTGGATTGAGTTTGAACACTATGACAGCCTCGAACTCTCGGCCCGGATACAGCACAGGTTAGTTAAAATTCACCCTTTTCCTAACGGCAACGGACGTCACTCGCGCATGATGACGGACTACATACGAATGGTACTACTCAAACAAAAGCCTTTAGTTTGGTCCAATACAGATTTGGATAAACAAAGCCAAGAGCGGGGTGAGTACATTGCGAGCTTACGCCAAGCTGATGCCGGCGATTATGCGCCTTTAATTCAATATCTTCAGGCGAAAGGGAATGCGACTTAAACCAAGCGTTAAGAGCTAAATATACAATTACAGTGTGGATAGTCAAAAGAGGCTGGAACGTCAGCCTCTTTTCTTTGTAGAGAGAGCAAGCTCACCAAAACAACCCCCATTGTCCCCAGAAATGGAGTACACCACAACGGCAATTCTGATTAACTTTTGGACAAAGGCGTGTTTGATATAGTCAGTTCACATCACCTCTACTAAATGAACTAAAAAGAGGAGAATGACGGTAAGTGATCAGACTCTATTGGTATCGTTAAACTATATTGTCTTCCGACACTAGTGACCCAAGAGGCCATTATAAAGCAACTAAAAACGAGTCCCACACGGTAAGATTTACCATAAAAAGGCCGCGATAGCGGCCTTTGTTGTATCTGTAATTAACCAATCATTACTGGCAGACGATCAGTTCACCCTTGTCATTGTAATTCACGTATTCGGGGCGGTAGCTTGAGTCAACAAACACTGATACAGGTTCGTGTGTTTCTGGATCTAGACCCACTTGCGATTTATACGGTAGGTACTTCATTTGGAAGTCCATCTGCGCAACGGATTTGTATTCTGGCAAATAACCCAGCTCTAGGCCGTTTGCTTGGCAGAACTCGATAGCTTCGCTTGGAGTCAACTGCACATTGACAGTTTCAGTCGAACCGTCTGCAGCCAGTGAAGAAGCCGGTACGACGAATACCGCTTGGCCATCATCGGTCAAATAGCCGTGTTCAAACCCAGTTTGCACTTTCATGTTGATTTGGCGCGACCAAGTATCTTTTGAGCCGGTACCTAGGAACGTGAAGTATTGCGCTGCAGCGGGACGCTGAATACGTAAGGTGATCAGGTTGTCTGTGTTTTCGTTGCCCTGGCTTTCGATGCTTGTCAGTTTCACATCTAGGTCATTTTCAAACACATATGCGCGGCCATCAGCGTACGTTGAATCAGGCTGAACTTCTTTCGTCACGCCATCTTGAGTCACTAAGAACTGTTCGACTTCGACTGACGCCGGCACGACTACCATAAACCGCTTCAGTGAATCCCCAAGTTGATCTGCAGGCGCCATGAATCGCAATTGCAAATCCATGGTATCGGCATCGTGGCCTTTTACATCCATCTTAACCGCGGCGGTTGGAATAGTGGCTGCCAAGCTCTGTGTATTGTAATAGTCGCTCAGGTTGCCAGCTTTAACGTAATTGACGAGCAGTTCTGGAACACCATAGGTCATGCCACCAGCATGGCTAAAACCGTGATTATGCATTTTTTCGTGTAAGTAGGTTGTAGTTGGGTACTGCCATCCTTCATGCCATAAGCGCCCCTCACGCACACTTAGGAAGCCGTTGCCTAATGTCGCAGTTCCATAGTAACCCGCGCTAACAAGCATGCGGTGTTTAGTTTGTGGTTGGTAGTTGAGTAAAGTCAGCAGGCGGGTGTATTTAGGGCTTTCATCGGTACCCCATCGAGCATATGGATTATGCTCTGACTCGCAAGCTTCGCCATCTTCATGGTAGTGCACAGTACTAGCACTTCTCGCCGTACCATAGTCAGTGATATATGAGGCTATCTGGACGTTCAAATCGAAGTCGTTCAAAGCATTCTTTAACGCTCGCATCTCCTGTTCATACTGAGTCGTGTTGAACTCAGTCACTTCTGGGAATTTCTCATTCACGCTCTCATAGTATGGATTGTTGATCTTGAAGAATGGCTGTTCGTCTACAAACTTTAACGAGGAAAAGTCAGCATCAGAAAGGTGGAAAGTTTGTGTTTCGAATGGCCCAATACTAGAAATGACTTTGTGGTATTTCCCATCTATCTCAACGATAGGCTCATGCAGATAACGCGGCGTACCGTTTTCAATAACAAGGCTTTCTGTTTCTTTCACGTAACGGACATCAACATCCTCAAGGGTAAATCCGTCGAGATAGCTACGTTCAATCTGCTCTGTACTGACTAATTGGTCTGCTGCTATTTCATATGCATTCAACGCTGAAGCATTGGCAATATTGGTTGTGGCTAATACCAGCGCAATGGCTGTTAAAGGTGTCGTTATTTTTTTTATTTTAGTGCTCATGTGTGCTTTCCAATTGGAATTAAGAAGAGCGGTATTCTCCAGTATTGGGCATTTTTTAGCACTAAGGTTTAGGGTAGGGGCTTGGTGTAAGTTTTGTAAGAAATATCTGAGGGTTATGTTTTGTGGTAAGCCTATAATTTACGACCGCGGTTGGTACCACCAGCTGACCGCGGCCAATGTACTTTTTACTCAGTAAATCTATTAAGAACTTATCTGTAATTGTCACTTCAGACGGTGCTGATTACGTTCTAAGTAAGGCATGAAACGTTTTTCGAAAACTTCTTCTTTTACATAGTGATAAATAAGTCTTAGTTGACTAACATAGTATTTCGGTGTTGTCTCGAATGCATAATCAAAACAAAACTGTACAGTGTTTAATTTTTTTTCCCAGTTATCAGGGCATTCAAGTCGTGCGAAGATTTGGTTGTTATCGAAAGGCCCTTGCTCGATTATCATTGAATCTTTTATAGCTTTTGCATTCTTTAGTCCTTCAGCGGTTATATTTTGACATGCCATTCCAATAGGGAGTGTGTAAAGTATTAAAGCTGATCGGTGTTTTAAATGATTTGACAGGAACTTTAGAACCTCGAGTGGGTGATCTCTAGGAGAAAGCTTTCCTAGACCATGGAAAGGTTGTAAATCACGTATCATATTAATCACGGCGTTGTCGAAATTTTTTTTGAACGCTTTTACTGTCGATATTTTATTTTCGAAATCACATTCTTCGGTATATATAGGAAGGCAAACGTTGCGCTTGTCTATGGGGTCCGCACCTTTGTTTCCGATAATCGCCATAGAATACACAGCCTGATCTACAGCACAACGCAAATTTAGCAATATAGAACTTAGTTCGACCTCTAACTTTGGTTCTATGTCCGGTACGTTTTTTATAAACCATTGAATTTGTTTGGTTTCTTGATCAAACTTAGACGAAACTTCAGGCTTATATTGTTTCGTGGTTTCGTTAATACTGTCTAAACAACCTCTAAGATCATTCAAGGCGCTATCAAGCCTCGCTGTTATTCCATTAATTGTTTTATTACCCATATCTATTTCGCTCTGTATTGTAATTAAATTGGCACATCACTGAACTAATTTTTTAACACCTAGCATTGAAAATTTGTATAGAGCTAAAGTTGGTTTTATCTGTGTTGGTAAAACAGATAAACGAGAAGTGGTGGTCTAGGGAATGGGTGAGATAACTTGAAAGCCTTGCGCAGCATATAACCAAATATACCTAAAAGAAGGACGCCAAAAACATAGCAACAATGCCTTCGGCGTACTCTGTCAGGTTGCCTTAAGAGGCTTTTGCAAGGCTATCTTCGATAGGGAGAACTTTCGCACCGGTTTTTGAAGTACCAGACTTTGAATGAAACTCTACACCATCAGGCTTTAACACAATGACGGTTGTCTGTTTTTCGTCTTCTTCTCTCAATATGTGCTGCTTAAAACCGCTGGTGGATTCTGTATTACATAAGGCCTTAACAATAGCGTTGGTGAGTGCATTGGAAACATCTGCAGCCTTATCAAGTTCTGGCATAGTGGTATCAACCAGTAGCTTTTTAAGCGCGGCCATCGGTTCTAATAGCGCAAGTCCACCTTTCTCAAGGAAGTCCATTAGCCCACGCATGTTTTTAGGATCGGTGATATGGGTTTTGCCATCTTCAGTCACCCAGTTCACAACCCACCAGTCGCGCCCAGTAGTCATGAATCCAGTGTTGAATTCCACAACCATATCATCTGCAGGTGCTGTTTTAGTATTGGTCTCAATTGGACCCTGCCAGCTATGCTCGGATTTGTAGTCATTGCTATATTTGTGGCCTACCGAAACGCTAAGAACACGCTGGCCCGTTTTATTTTCAATTCTTACTTTTGCCGATCTATGTGTAGTCATGACATTTCCCTATCGGTTTGGTATGTGTACCAATTTATGTTTGTACTCTTGGATCGATACAGCGTCACACATGCGTGTATGAAGGTCAGGACAGCCTACCAGTGACCAACGGCTAACAGTATAGATTATGAATTAGAGTGCATATAATTTGTGTGGATAATATTGATCACTGGCTATAACCATGGAAGGTTTAGGCTCGAATTTCATAGCCCACTAAGTGGGCGTTTATGAGGAAAATGAATAGCTAAGCAAAGAGATGGTTATAATGTCGGGGATATTCTATCCGTTATGCATTTTAATGCGTAATGGCTGTGGGTTTATTGAAATATGCCTTGATTTGTTACGAGTACTGGGTACCCCGGTACCCCGTATTTTTCTTTCACATGATCCGCAGGTTGTACTCTAATTTTTAGAGCAGGGTAAGCAGTTCGGTAATTCTTCAAGTCATCGATGGTTTGTGCTTCCACCAGCAGCACCTCGGCATTCATATTGGCCAAAGTCGTATGGTTCATATTCAGCCATCGGCGCGAAGAGCTATCGGTGCCAATGACCGCCACCGGATTCAACACGGCTTTGTTTGGTTTCTCGAAATCCACTGTTAGGTGCATTGGCTTTAATGCATAGCTAATGACAGGAAAGATATTCTGCAGAGCTTTGTCACGAATCTTTTCCGGAGACAGAGAGGTCATTTCTCTTGCTAGGTCCTGTTTAGCGCTCTCTTGCATATCTGACAGTTTCATTGATGTTGACATACCTTGAAGTAGATCAGCTTCAACATAAGCGCTTAAGGGCTTTCCGCCTGCGTCTGCTACGGTGATTAATGCGCATAGGGCTGGTGGACTAAACATAATAGGGAGTAGTAATGTTGCCAATCTACGCATAGCCAAGCCTCTTATACCAACCAAGAACTTTCTTGCTGTAGTTCCTGGCAGCAATACGATCTGATGGTGAATGATATTTGCCAGCCGCGGTCAGCCAGTCGCCATTGGAGTTCAGTTTCTCTTTCAGGTAGGCAGTGCCAACATCCAAGTTGGTATGTGCGTTAACCGCTGAATCAATAGAGTTGAATTTCTTCTGATGCCAGTACCAATTGACTTGAACTGGCCCGACATCAAAATTCTGGTACCCGTTTTCAAGTAGATACTTTGCGTTTACCAATAGCTCTTCTTCACTATTGAAATAGTAAGGAGTTCTATTGAAATTCATCGCGTAATGACAAATCGACTTTGTCTTAGGGTTATAGCTTTCAACATGAGCGATGGAGTAAAGCAATTCAGCAGGTACCGAGTGTTTATCGGCGTAATAACGATATACTTCGGGAACCCTTACTCGTTTGGCCGCGGTTGCTTCAAAAGGAAGTAGGCTATTAACGCATAGGGCGCCACCAGCTTTAATTACCGATCGTCGAGTTAAAGTATTATGGATTTGATGCACGGACTCCCCCAAATACGTCTTTGGTGATGGATACCGGCGCATGTGAGATCCGTAGTTTCTCGCTTTTTCCGTTGTCAGGGATAATGCCTACTGCACCCGTTTCAACATGCTTGTTCGTTATGCCTGCTTTCTTCGCAAAAGCTAACATCGCTTCTTTGCGCTGTTCACCAATCAATACGATATCAACGCGACCTTTACTCCCGGTGGAGGCGATCACTTCATTGACGAATTTGATGCACTTCGAATCGCACTGACTCCCATCAACGAATAACAAGCTGCGAACCGTAATGTGTTCACCAACACCAGTCAGTTCGATTGGCCCAAAGGAATTTAGAGTTACGTTTTTAGCGGCAGTAGGTTCCGCTGGCATAATCTGATTGCCCACGATGATCATATCAAGCATGTATTGGCGATCTTCTTCCATACGCACTTTCATGTATTTGAGCTCTAACTCGGCATATTTGTATTTCTGTTTTTGGTCTGATTCCGCGGAATACAAAACGCGGTAAGGGCTGGCTGTATCGATACTTAGGTATTGAGAGATGGGATTATTCGTGCCTGTAAGGTGTTTGTAGGTTTCCCACTCTTTCTCGGAAAGACCCCAGCTCTTACGCTCAAACTCACTGTTCGTTGCCTCTTGGCTCATGTTCTTTGAGGCTGTTTGTTCTTGAGTGTGATCCGTAGTGATGCGCGGTAACGCAATGCTGTTTGCAAGTATTGGCATAGAGGCCATTGAGCATAGGGCGGCGACCATGACAGGCTTTAGGTTTACTTTTCGGTTTTTCATTAGCTACTACTCCTAAGAATGAGGGAATCGCCATTAATGTTTTCTAATCTCACAGAGTTAGGGAGTGCACCGTTTTTCGTCTCTTCAATACTTTTGATGTACCAAGAAGAGTCTCTTGTTAATTTGTCACCCACTGTCAGGTAACTCATTGTTCCGTTACCGCTAACATTTGCTATGTAGCTATCGCCAATCTTTACGATCGTATATAGCTGATAGCCATCTACTGAAAAAACTGCTTTTTCAGCTGGTGGATTACTTACTCGAGGCTTTTTTTCAGGGGTATCGACCTTCTCTGTTATACGCAGTGTGGTTTTTGTTTTCGGCTTCTCACTTGGAAGTGTCACGGTAGGTAAGATGGAATTTGATTCAGCGCTAAATGACTTTTTAAAGCGTTCTAAGTCGCTTTCCATCTGAGACACTGCAGCAGCTAATTCACTCGGTTTTACATATACATCATCTAACTGACTTAACTTATTTAGAAACTCACGCCTTGTTTGATGAATTTTCGTATCGATGTTTTGCTCAATCCTTGACTCGACTGAATTGATTTCTTGATCAAGCTTTGTCGTCATGGATGTGCTGTAGGCGCTAAGTGCTGAATTAAGACTATCCACTGTCACATAAGATGAGAGTTTGGCTGATAGTTCGTTGATTTGTTGGCTTTGCTTGGCAGTGATCCCCGAGATCATCTCTTGCAACTGATCGTATTCGACGTAAATCGGTTCAACAGTGTTTTTGCTGCCAGTACTCGAGGCTAAAGAAGTAGCCCAACTGATAATTGACCCACTGAAGTAAATCGCACCTGCACCTAAACCGCAGGTCAGTGTGAGTATGCCAAGTACCTTACCGACTTTTTTAGCTAGTAACGTTTTACGGCTATGCTTAGGTGTTTCGTAACTATCTAGGATGCTTTCGGAATCCTCAGGATGACTGTGATCCATGAGTTCGTCTAAGACAGTTTCGTTTGCTGAAGCTTCTTTGTCATATGGTTCAGTCATGACTACTTGATTCCCGATTCTGTGTGATACGCGGGGTTGATCGAAACCAAACGACGAACATTGTCGAATTTCACGCTAAAACCATCGCCTACGATCGTTTGAATCACATTCTCTACTGACACGTATGAAAACTGTTTATGAATATGAGGGAGCTGTTTTGTCAGTAGTCTTACTGATTCAAGTGCCATTTCGTTAATTGGTTCGAGCTCATACCCGGTATTCAAAAGTACAAAATTTATTGCTTGGCCAATTAGCTCGATATCGGATGGAAGTTTGTAGCTACCCACTACCGAGTTCAGGTTCTTTTGTTGGTACCCGGAATCGATGTTGATAGAAACGAACTCAGATATAGAGTAACGCTTATCTAACTCGTTGGCGGTCGCTTGAGAGCCCACAGCTAAGCCCACTAAAGCGACTATGGTCTTTATGCTAGTCATAATCGGTCCTACATTTAACGATGTTGGACGATGCTACGCAGGCGGGAAGGGCGAAACCATATCGACAGGGAAATTTGAGGCGGCAAATGAAAAAGGGCTCAACTTCCGTCGAGCCCTATTAAGGTTTTGAATAGTTTTATTCAAGTGTTGAGTCTGTAATTTATTGGCCGCTTACTCAACAGGCCACGCAATCAAAGTTACTCAGTGAATGCGACCTTCGCAGGTTAATCAGCTTTAAGCTTTAAGGCGTGAGTCATGCCCCACAACATAGTTTGTCCGAAGACAATTGGATTCTTGATCACGGCAATCGAAAGATCAACCGCAAAATCGATCTCCCCCAGAAATCGAAAATCCGCTGTGGCTGAAAACTGGGCAATTTATTTTCCTAGGTTGAAAGCTGGGACGGACGGGCTGAGCCCTTTTACTTAAAAAGGATAATTAATTATTTAATTATTATTAAGTGAGAGCTGGGAAGCCCTCAGAGATGTACCTTTATTGTACCTACCTTATGTACACACTGTGAACCCATTCGGTGTCACTATTCTGTACACACCGCCGAACACCACTGGTACACAGCGCTGTACCTGCCCAGTTGTTATGTACAGTTCACTTAACATTAAACCAGCAATTGGATATGTTTATAACGAATAGTTCTATGTGAATTTACGTGTTTAGCGGGAAAAAGTTTGGATGTACGGCCAGAACGGGGACGATATTGCATGTGTGAACCTACTTTGTACACTTAGCCTTATATATGTACTACTCCACAACCATTGACGGATTAGGTGATACAAATGAGCGAGCAGGCTAAAAGAAAACACTCATTTAAAATTAATTATGACTCAGTTTGAATTATGTACTTGTCATTCTTTGATTAGGTGATGAATTAACGCCAAATTATTTATTTATGGAGTGTCTTTAGTCCGGTTTGGTCTTAGGTTATTGGTGTTGCCAAATAAAAGTGCACTTTCTCGAAATCGGCGTAAATAAAAAGCCGTGATTTGATAGGTAGGGCAGTTGTACTCGAGAAATTTTTAACGGTAATGTGAGGTCATCTGAGCTAACTGATAACCCATTACTTATCACCTAAGGGAGCATTGCCGATTACCAAACCAAGTAGTCATACTGCGCTTTAGGAAACTATATTGTTTGTTTTAACCCTTATCACAAGCTATCAATCAAAGGCCAATTGTTCCCACAATCACTATAAAGGAATGCTTTCGGGAGTTTTGAGTTGTCATGTGAAAGTTACACGCTAGTAACTCTGCTTGTTTTTTTTAAGTTGGCCGATAAACCATATTTACTTAAACCAAAGCTACACCACTCCCAATACACAGACCACGCTTCTAGCTTTTTATGGCAGTCGTGACTAGCATGTGGCAATTAGAAACCTGTGATACGTTTCCCATTGGCGTGTGGTATTTTGACCATGGTTAAGAAATCCCGCACAGTATTAAAATCATTTTTTGAATCATTTTAACTCAATCACCGTTCGAGTGATTGACAAGTGTGGCTTTGTAGTTTGATATAAGGTGATTTCAAGGCGATGCTCACTTTTTTCGACCAAATTCCCGCTAAATGAAGTGATGTATTTAGATTACTAATACAGAAATACTGCAAAACATAATGTGTGATTGAAGTATATAACGCATAGCTAATTACGGGGAAGATGTTCTTCAGTGCTTTTGTAAACCTCCTCTAAATTATCTGTAGACAGCTTTGTTTGTGATTCATATTCGAGTACAAATTTTCACAACTGATTGAAAACTTAAACTTGGTAACTCCCTTTTAAGCAAGGCTAGTCAGATTACCGAGGGGGGCTACGCGGTCCAACATCGAATTCAGATATTTAAGTGTGATGTGTTGCCAATATGAGCGTGCTACCGCAATATGGTGAAAAAAAAACGGCTTTCCTATGGAAAGCCGTCAGTTTACTTAAATGGAACTATGCAATTAATTCTCCCTTTTCGTAATCACAGTACGGGTCGTCTCAGACGTCCGTACTGTGCTACCGTCATAGCCTGTCGCTTCCATATAAAAAGCCGCGGGCGAAGCCCAATTTTCAGTTGCAGGTCCAGTAGTTGTTAGGTGAATGTGTAAAAGACCATCAATCGTATACTCTTCCACTTTGTAGTTCGGTGTGACGTCTTTCGTGCCTTCTTCGGTGATCTGATATAATTTGACCGTCCCTTGTTGTGTATCAGTAAATGAAGCATTCACATGGTATTTTGATCCAGCATTAACTGTAGACGTTTCCGGTAAATCAGTCACAATTGCTGGGAGCGGAATTTCTGAGACCACTTTACGTACTGTCACATTCGATTCAATTGTTTCACTGGTTGCAGTGTTGGTCGCTAGGATACGAAATGCGCTCGGACTGCCCCATGATGAACTAGCTATCGTGCTGGATTGGAACGTGACGGTCACTGAACCATCGGTATTTTGCTTTTCATCCACCAGATAACTCGTCACATCTTCCCAACTGTCAGTGTCCGCATTATATTGCTGGAGCCTGAAGGCATCGGCATTCTTTGCGGTTAAACTAATGGAAAATTTTGAGTTTAGAATCGCGTAATCCACTGGGTCAATATTCTCAGTGATGGTAGGAACCAGCGGAATATCGTGTGGGTCAAGAATAGCTTGCACTATGTTCTCATCCAGCTCTTTAGTTACTTTATCAAAGAAGCCAAAGCCTTCACAGAATTCCCAACAACAAGAAGAAAATCCTTCATTCTGATAACAATACGTATTGTATTCAATCCAGCGGCGGCGTGAATATTCCGGTGCCGCATTATATTGTTCAAAATTCAGTACTTCATGATTACAGCCATATTCCCCAATATTGACCGGCAGGGCTGTGTTTATTTTGATTGTGTTAATCACAGTGTCAACCGTCAGACGCTGTTCCTCTAAAGCAGACCATCTTCCTCCAATATTGACATCATATTGGCTGTCCTTAGTCCCCTGAAACGTAAATGTCTCAGGTGCATATTGATGCAGTGTCACAATTGTGTATTCATCGTTATTAACGACAGGTGGTAGATTGATCAGATTATCCGCATTATTCCAATTTAGTGTGCCCGCCATAATAATCCGTTCGGGTTCAGTGGCGCGGATCAGTTCATAAAACGCCTCTAAGTATTCATTCCAGCTACCATCATCCGTAAATTCAGAACCCGGTCTAGGCTCATTCAGCGGTTCAAACATGACTTCGGGGTGATCAGCAAAATGGCTTTGAATACGTGCCCAAATGGCTAAAAACAATTCGAGATCGCCTGTAAATTCGTGAAGATCGACAATAACATATAACCCGAGACGCTTAGCCTCAGCTACCATCGCAATAATTTGCTTAGCAAACCCATCAAAGTTTTCATATGGTTTCTCAGCGTCTGGGTCCCAGTGTGTTTGCCAGTTCAAAGCAAGTCGAACATTGGTAAATCCAGCGTCACTGATAATCTGGAAATAGTCTTGTTCAAGGGCATTAGTATTCAGATCACCAATCTCAATAAGAGTTGGATGATCAATATTTACCCCTTTTCCCATAGCAGCATTACGGATCTGAGCAGGAGTCTGCTGGTTATCTCTATGGTTAATTAAATTTGAGGCGGAATTGGTGTAGTTCATATCTATATCCTTACTGATAAATTTATATTTATGTCAATATACAGTACGTAGTATGGTTGTTTTTATCATGAAATTTAGCTCTTAATTTATGATGAAAATAGCCATGACTTTAATCAGTCATTACAAAAGTAGTTGATCCTTTAAAAATAACGCGTCTCATTTTTAATAAATTCGATGTTCAAGTATATAGAACGGATGACGTTAATTTTTTGACCGATTTATTTTGTCTTTTTATTGAGTATCTATAAGGAATGAAATGCTTAAAATATAATGTTTATACCATTTAATAGCATGCTGTGACCTAAATTATACTGCTTGTTAGTGTTGGATAAATAGAAATTTTAAAAATAATACTATGAAATTAATAAATATTTTTAATTGGAATGACAAGTCTGTCAATGTGTTATTCAGCTTTATAGCCTTTATAAGGAATCAAACAATTTTCTGTGTTGGGAAAATCAGGTAGATGAACTAGTGAAGAAAATGAAGAATGAATAGTCACCGAGTCAGTAGACACTAGTCAGTCTTCTTCAAGTTATTTTTGATATAACCCGACTATTAACTTTTATATTCATCAACTTATGTCTAACATGGGCATCAATTTCAATTAGTTGCAATCGACTGAGGAAAAAAGAGTGACGTTGCGAAACATGATTTATTTGGTTCGGTCAGTGATTGGCGACAAAATGCCGATCGTAATCTGCGTAGCGTTATTCGGTTGTTTGTTCATTGGCATAGGGATATTAGCGAGTAGCGATAATGGATATGGAGTTGGGAAAGAAGTCTCGCGACAACCCTATATTGAGTATACCAATTTAAACACTTGCATTTCTGAACAAGGTTCCGATGTATGTCAGGAGAGGTTCGATACTGCGAGTGAATTAAGTAAAAATACCGCAATGAAATACAGAACAAAACAGGATTGCAACGATGACTATGGGGATATATGTTCGCCAAACGGTTCTGTTTGGTCGCCTAGTATTACAGGGATTATTTTGCGTAAAGATACCGATTTTGTATTGCCAATCTATACGTCAATGAACCCTAAATCGAGTCATTACGGTTATATCTTCAATGCAGAAGGCGATATTTTAGGTCGATATAAAAGTGCTGATGGTAGACAAGTCGCATTGAAAGATACTTTTACTCGCCCGTTGACTAATAGCATTCTACCTGCAATACCAATGACGACATCTGATACTAGTTCACCAGCACCCAGTCAAATACGTGTAAACTTCCTAGAAGGAACTGTTGAAAGAGTTTTCAAAACAAAACCGCAATTGTCGGTAAAGCAAGTGAATGAATATGAGTTCGAACAGCGTTTGCCGCCGGTGAAACCTCGTCATAAGTTTCGGAGTAAAGCATGTATAGTAACAGCAAGTAAGTGTCTACTTTAATTTGATTCGCCAACTGATGTTCATGTTTCATATTATTATGAATTTTACATTTACTTGGTTCACGTAGGAAATGGCAAAAAAAAGCAGCGTATGATGTACGCTGCTTTTTTATTGGAACAATTAAATGATAGGCTTTGTTTCTTGTTGCTTTAACATATCAGCTTCGGAAGTAGCAACAGAGGCATCATAAGCATCATTTGTTGACGCTTGAATCTCTTCAGCTGTTTTTGGCGCACGGAAAAGATAAGTGGACCTTAGGTTTGTTTCTAAATACTCCGGATCTTTAATCAGTTCACTAAATCCTTCTGGCAATTTAACTTTTGAGTTTGCTTGATAAGCTGCCACTGCTTTTGCATTGTTTTGAGCAAAATCTAGGGCATTTGCGCCGGTGTGAGTATAGTGCTTACGATACTGTAGTACGTTGCGAACTGAACCAAATACAGCACTACGGCGTGTGTGTACTAATTGGTTGATCTTAGGTTCTACCCATGAGCATAAACGCATAACTTTAACCAAGCGATCCAGTTGTGTTGCTACCTGTACCATCTGGCGGCCTTGTGGCGATGAGAACGACACTGAGCGGATTAGTGGTTTAGTGTTGTGTGCGCTAGACAAGTGATAGCTATTACCAGTCTTACTCATAAAGCTTGCATAACGTGCCGAGAAGTCCACATGAAGGCTTTCAATATCGGTTTCAATGATGGAAATCTTATTCTCGATCTTTACCAATACATAGGCAGCAATCGGGCAACCCTGCAAGTAAGCAGGGATGATTTCGTTACGTAACACGTTGTCTAAATGGTGGAAACCTGGAGTAAAACTTTGACCGGTTGAATCATCTCTTGATGTACCATCGAACAATCGGCCAACTTCACTGGTTTCAAAAACTACTTCTAGTTCAGTAACGAAACTCCCTTGTTCTTCACGTTTGCGTGTGCCTTCTTTTGCAGCGGATACCACTGCAAATAGATCACTGCTATTGTTAGCTGAAGCATGCAGCAATTGCTGCAGCGGAGACAGATTTTGATTTGCTTGTTCCATTCTTTAACCTCTTTTCAGCGGCCTTGTATGCCGCGGTGTTTAATTGAATTTGCAAACCTGCTTCGACGATCTGCTGTAAATAATAGGCTTTATCTATCCCTTTCAAGCGATGCTCAATAACCTTGGCAAGCTCGGTGATAGTCATTTCGTTGCGACTGCAGATCTCAGTGATTCGCTCACGAGCTGAGCTCTTATCAGTATCAAGTAATTCGTTGAGTGAAATTGCATCCCAATGCTGTGGAGCGCGTTGTGTACCTTCAGCCGCAAAACCATGTGCAAGGCGTGGAGGTAAACCATAAATTTCACGGCCAAATTCATAAGTGCAGCCAAGGTTGGCCAACCAGCTGTAAAATTCATTCAACTGGTCAACGTGATTGACTACTGTAGAAAAAGCGAGATGCAACTGTTTTGCTACCATCAACATACGTTCTACATCGGTCTTGTAGAGCGAGTGGTCTTTCTCATACAGGGAATAGATCAAATGGGTATCGGCATCAGTATCTTGACGAAGCTGCCTGACCACATTCAAACCAAAACTTCCAACTAGCTTTTTAACATCGGCCAACTTTGTTTTTCCATAACCAAAGTATCTTTGAGCGTGGCGTTGCGTAATTCCGAGCTTGACTGCTTCTTTTGCAATCATATCGGTGCGTGTTTTTTGTTGTGCCGGCACAAGAACTCGGTCCTGGAATGCAGGCGTGAATTTGAAAAACGAATCTTTAAATAGATCGGTATGAAGGCCAATGTGTAGCAACTCGCTATGGTTTAGTGTTTTCAGCTGCTGCAGGAACTCATCTCTAAACCCAGAATGAACGAGAAAACCAATGTTTCCGCGGTGATATTCAGATTGTAAGAACAGCACTAATTTGACAAATAGCTGAGCACTGGTTTCGCAACCGATATATTTACGGTTAGTAAGATGCTTGATGGAATCGGCTTGCCTTGGCGGACAGATAAAAGACTCAAGGTATTTAACGTCAAACTCGACCATATCACTCAGCCTTAATTTGTTAGAAATTAAGGTATCGGTGAAAAAGTGCGGATTGAGTGTCGAAATTAGTTCGGCATTATTGCCCAAGCCGATATTCGTACACATTGCGTTTGCTTCCGCAACATTTCGTTTGTTACATAGCAAGATGATTTCCCAAGAAACATGCTGCATGAATAATTTATATGAAGGACTTACCTTTCTGAGATGTTTGATAGACGTTGGCATTATTATTAGAACCTCAATTGATTAATGAACCGATAGATTTCGGACAGCTCCTTGCTCGATGACAGGATCTCTAAAGGGGACAGCAGCAAGACCATGCCATTGCTGATTTGAATGCCAGAGATCTCGAGTAAGGTTTCGATCGTTGAATAGATAAACTCAGTCACGCCCTCCTTTTCAGGGACAGATTGTTCAGTTTTTTTTAAATATTGGTTATGTAGAACCGCGTAGCCTTCACTGTAGCTAGCTCGTGCTTCTAACATGGTTCGGATTTCACTCACGCTTAATCCGATTTTTATATCGTTTGTAAGTAGGAAGAGACTCGCCCAGAAAGTCACTGCAAGAGGATTAGTATTTAAACCGCACTGCTTATAAGGAAAATTAATTAGTGCCTTGGTCTGACTCTGTTCACAGGGCATAAGCAAATTTATATAGTCGCTAAGTGGCTCAGCAAGAGAGAGCGAAAAACCAATAGCCTTAGTGCAGTTATCCTTGTTCTGTGAAAATGGATTATTTATCGCTTGCCAAGTTCGAATTGCGCTACCTAAATCACCATTAACAACTTGTTCCTGAATCTTTTTGATCGCTGGATAGTCTTTTCTGGAAACCCAGTAAGTTCCGGTATACCCATTGGCCTTGAGTTGCCAGTAATGCATGATTTCGTAGTACCGTGGGCGCTTAAAATCTTCATCAAAGCCATTGTTTACAAGATCAATGGTGGTGGAGATACCGAAAGAAAATGTTCTGGATACCAAGGCAACTGAATACGCCCAAGCATCGAGTCGGTCGAAAGGGTTATCGTGTCCAAGGCTTATATAGTCTTGGTAAATCGAAGATAATTTTTGAATCATATTCGCTGGAGATGATTCAATTCCTATCACCTCATTTATGAGAGAAGTAAATTGTTCGTTTGCTTGATTGTCCATTACTCTGTCGCACTAAGTTGTTTGAACTTTAGGTGTACAGAATGTGATCAACTAAATTATTAGTGTTAGCGACAGCCTCTACGTATAAATAATTTCAGATGGATCTTACATTGGAGTTAATGAAGGATTATTAACTGGTTGGGAATTGGACTATAATTGTTTAAATTCGAACCGAAAATTAAAGGAGTTATAAATTTCAGTGACCTATTCGTTATTTTTCTAGGCTAATAAGAGGTTCGACCTTCACATGTCATATTGCTAGCAAGATTTTGAATCACGCTAGGAAAATCCGTCAAAAAAAGTGCTTTTTACACTGCCACCCCCAAAAACTCCCACCTTGTTACATATACATTCCAGAAAAGTTATTTTGTCCAAAATCCAATAGTCATCACTTAGCCTGAAGATAGGGAAATAACTTGAATAACGAAATCCGCGCTAATGAAGCGCAACGTAAGCTGCAACGACTCTGTTTTCAATCTGGCGACCGCCACCTGATTAATTGGTCAACAGAATATTTTGGTGTCATCGATGGCTTAAGTCGCCATTTACCGTCTGATTTGATTCCATTAGAAGTTGAGTGGCAAGTAAGGTTTGATAATCGGATTGAGCACGATGCCATGAACAGTTCCAAAGAAGAGATAGGCCTTTGTTTACAAGAAACACTCGGAGAAAGTAGTTTAACCCGTCTCTATGTTGAAAATGAAAGTGGTGAGATCTGGAACCCCGCGGTCAAAAGTTTTAACGAATTTGAAAATGGTTCACATCAAATCAAAGTATCGAAATTAAACGAATGCCAATTCGATTTAATGGAGATACTAGGAGGGAGCCATTGAAAAAAATCCTAGCTGGATTGTTCGGCAGCGGCAAGAAGGAAGTGCAAGACACTACAGTTGAACAGCCCAGTCTATATACCGTGCGCAGTTCACAGCAGTTGCTTGAACCACACCTACTGACTCTTGAAAAAATACGCGAATGCACATCATTGAGAGACCGTGATTGGCAATCCATTTATATGCCAATGTTTGAAAATATGGCAATGATGGTCCAATTGCTTCCAGCAAGTGCAGGTCATCACCATAACAAAGCTGGTGGACTGCTTGCGCATACTCTTGAGATAGCCCTTTACGCAGCGAGAGCAAAACGTGCAGTGGTATATAACTCGACTGGTGCAGAAAATGAAGTGAAGTTGCTTCAGCAAGCATTTACCTTTGCATGCATATCCGCTGCAGTAATGCACGATTTAGGTAAGCTCGTGACCGACATCATTGTAGTAGATAAAGACACTGGTAAGCGTTGGAACCCGATATTAGGTCCAATGATGGTTGGTGTGCCATATGCCTTCAAATGGAATAGAGGACACAAGCGGTCTAAGCAAGATCATGAACAGGCTTCAGGGTTGTTAGTTTCTCTTATCATCCCAGCTATAGGCATCAAGTGGTTATCTGATATAGACGACACGCTCTATCGTTTATGGATCTCTTCGATTACTGGGCATGGGGAAGGTTTTGGTGGGGACGTTTATAATGTCGTTCACCGTGCAGATATAGAATCGGCTAAAACTAATTTAAACGCGGAAACACTTGAACTGAGCGACACTGCAGTCAGTAATCAAGGGTTTAATCAGGTGGATGGCGGTGCTCGTTACTTCCATGAGCCATTTATTAAATACTGGTCCAACACATTGAGTGATGGTTCATGGAAATTGAACAAACCCGGCGCTGCAGCCTGGGTAACAGATGATCATGTGTTGATTGTCGCACCTTCACGTTTAGTTGAGACGGTTAATGCTTTACGGTCAACAGTAGATAGAAATCTACCTCAAGATATAGCCACTATAGTTCGCCAGCTACATGATTTACGTGCACTTTCGACGCTTGTCGATGACGCTAAAACCATTTTCAAGTTAGAAATTTACGATCCAGAAGGGATTGGCCAAGCCTCAGAATGGAAAAAAGAACTGAGTTTTATTGCGGTACCAAGAGAACTGGTTGACCCAAACAAGCAACTCGAAAACTTCAAAGGCATGGTTGTAAATAACCTAGATGGCAATTGCATTTGGGATGGCGTTAATGTTGCGCACAATGATACTGCGTTAGAAAAGCCTGACTGTAAGGACGAACAACCCAAGCAACCGGAAAGTGAGGTAGTACATAGTGATAAGCCCACCGAGCCGGCCATAAAACAGAAAGTTGAAACAAAACGGTCAGCTAAGAATATCGATTCTGACAATGTCACAGCAGCTGAAATATCAGAATTAGTTGCCAAACAGATGAATACAAACGTGACACCTCCATCTATGAGTCCTGATATAGCAAGACTGCTTGCGGTACCACACCGCGAAGCCGAAAGTGATCAATCTCGTTCGATTATGGATGAGTGGGCGAATATGGGGAGCCGTTTAGGTGAACCGACCAAGAATGATGGCGACGTAGAACCTAAACCAGATGGTTTTTGGGAATGGTTAATGGTTGAACGTCTAGCAGGTTCGCTAAAAGTAAATCAGTTTGATGCACCGGTGCATATCCTTAATCTCGGGCAAGGTGCACAAGGATTTCTTGTAAGCCCACTTGTGTTTTTCGAATATCTGGAAGCCATTGAGCAACTAGACTCGAAGACGATTGGTACAAATTCACCTCAATTGATCGCTGTTCAAAAGGAGTTTTTTAAATATTCAAAACATAATTCTTGGTTAGGCAGAGATATTGCGAGGTTTTCTGTAAAGAGTAATGCAAAGCGGGCCTCAATAAAAATGCTCAGCGGCGTGATTTTGTCGGTAGATGCAACTAAAGAGCTCTTCGAAGGGCAATATCTCTCCCTTGATATTTCCGATTTCATAGACACTAGGTGATTTGATGACACTCCATGTTTATGACAAACATTCGTATAACTCATTGTATGAATTGAGCGAGCATGATGAGGGGATATTGCGCGATAACCCACGCTCAGATGCAGGGCAAGATTTGCTTTCTAGTTTGAAGTCAGCGAATAGATGGATTGCTTGCGACTGCAAACAGCCGATGGCTTTGATGTATATCCGGTATAAGGATTTTCATTACAGCTTGGTAAATCATTATGAAAAAGGGGTTCATGATCCTAGCCGTTGTCGATTTTTTAGCTCGGTTATGGGTGGGCCTAAGGAAGTGACTAGAGATACTGATGAAGCATTGATTGGCGATGACCGCGAAGATGCATTTTTCATATTTCGGAAATTTGCCCCTGACGAAGAACAAGATAAAGCGAAGGTAAGTAGCAAGGCCAGTCCTTCACTAAAGAAGAGAGATTCGTTTTTACGGATATATGACAACTTGATCGAGTCAACTTATCAGAACTTTTTTCATGGCAAACCAATGTTTAGGTCTCAGCTTGCTATAAACAAGAGGTTGTTTATAGCAAGGGACGCTTCAAGCGAATTCTTTGTAAAGGGAACGAAGAAAAAGCTACTAGATGTTCTTTACGTTGGCAAAAAAGGATATGAAATTGCGGTTAGCGAGTTACTAAAGGCAAAGTCGAATATTGTCGATCGTGAGCGGCCCACAGCAATAGTGTTGCTGCTTGTTGATCAGCTAGAGTTCAATAAAAGGACCAATACATTAGCTTGCGTTTCTTACGATGATGATGGGGTTCCTTCGTTATTGCATCTGAATGACCTCGTAAAACCGCCAGTAATTGAGGCGGATGTTTCATTACCGATGAAGCAATCGTGTATTGTCATTGCCGGCCTAACATTCATAAATAAAGAAGATGAGCTTCCGGTTGTTGGTAAAGTGGCCATACAGCCGATCGTCGGTGAAGGTTCTATTTGTCCAGTTGAAAATGCATACGAGAGATGGTTTGTGCTGGTGGCTAACTCAGTGATATTAGAGTGGAAAAAGCGACTAGGTGAGCAAGAAAAACTATACGTCCAGAAACCATCTTTGATTTCATACGACCCAACACATTCAGAATTTGTTTTGACCCTCAAAACTCAAATTAAGCCGTTGAGGTGCCTCGTGCGGCTAACCACCACAAGTAATGATTTGGTCGATTTACCGGCTGATAGTTTCACTAATACAAAATTTCAATTTGTAGTCACTTATGACGCTCTTGGGTTTAAAGACGATAGAGAAAAATTTGTAAGTGGCTGCATAACGTTATTAAACGAATGCATAAATAGATTGCATTCAATTCAGTATGATAGGGGAGCTTATGAGTTCTAACAGTACTCGGTTATCCGCGGATGTGATAGCCAACTTTTCAAAGAAATTAACGAAGCAACGCACAGTCGAGCAACTTATTGAAAGTATACCGGAGTCATCATTTCAAGCCGTAGCAACTCTCCTGACAAATGCGATTGAAGACAGAAACTCACGTATTGAGATGAAAGCCAAAGAAGAACAGCGAAAAGCAGAGCGTTTAGAATCCATACTAGGAGCTGTTGAATCTGAGATGATTCACAATGGTTTAGATCACACTGACCTTTTAAACAAGTTGGTAAAGCGTGACAAACTATATGCATTCATCGATGAAGGTGGAAAATTGGCAACTTGGCCAGGAAAGGGGCCAACGCCAACGCCATTAAAAAGGTTGATCGAAAAGGGAGCGAGTCTTGAAGATTTCGAAGTAAATATAGGCAATTTCACTTAGTGCCGATTTTAAAAATGCGCCTTTAGAAAGGCGCATTTCTATTTAAACCATTTTTGCCCCAAAGTAAGTTTCGTCTCAGATAGTGCATCAGAGATGGTTCTTGATTTTGCTATACTAAAAATAATCCCAAAAGTGGTGTAAACCGTGTATTAGAGAGTCTGTACTCGTTTATAGGTTTGCAGTGCGGTATTTTCTTGGTGTCTGATTGAACAGCTTTTTAAAAGCCTGTACATAGGATGAATCAGATGCGTACCCCAACTCCATAGCAATTTCCTGTATGCTCATTTTCGAGCTTAATAATGGCAGAGATAAAACCAGCCTTATATTTTGTCGCCACAGAGCAAATGATTGAGAGAACTCTTTCGCACATAATCTGGATAATGTGCGCTCAGATGCTCCGACTTTTTTTGCCCATTCTTTTAACGTAAACGGTAAGTCAGGTTGCTGTTTAAGCTGTAGAAAAATAGATAAAAGGCGTTTGTCCGTAGGGATGAGAAGTGGTATTTCATAACTTATTGCTGACTCGATTTGATCTCGTAAGACCGTTAACAAATGTGCCAAGTTGGATTCCGATTGTGAGAGCGTATCACTTTCAAATAAAAGCAATATCAACTCTTTGAGGAACAAGTTTACCTGACAGGATTTAGGCTCACTTCCATACTGCACATGTTTGTTAGGGTTGAGGTAAATCGCTAAAAATTGTGTGTCTGTAATTGCAACAGATTTATGAATGGTATTGGCGGGGATAAAGAGCATACCATTGTGAGGGACTATTCCACTTTTATCACTAATGTCTGATTGTAACAAACCTTGGCGCGGGAAGACGATTTGGTGCCATGGATGTGAATGGAAATCATCAATATAACCAGAGGCCATGATAGTCGTTTTAGTTATAAATTGTTTATCTGGAAAATCTCTGATTAAATCGTTAGCTTGCATAAATGGCGGCTTATCTATATTAATTGTCAGTTATTATAAATTACGCCAGTTTGTTTTGATATAACATCATCAGTCAATTGTTATCAAAAAACAAAAGGGCCAAATGATGCACATTCACTTTATCATCCATGAACATTTTGAAGCTCCGGGAGCTTATGAGTCTTGGACTAAAACTCACGGCTATACAACTACTTACTCTCGGGTTTATGACGGTGACTCTCTTCCGGAAAAAGTAGATGATATCGATTTTCTGATTGTCATGGGAGGCCCACAAGATCCAGTGACCACTATCGAGCAATGTGCTCATTTCGATGCCAAAGGTGAACAGGCGGTAATTACAAAAGCGATTGATGCAGGAAAAGTCGTACTTGGTATTTGTTTGGGATCTCAACTCATTGGTGAAGCATTAGGTGCCCACTATGCGCATAGCCCTGAACGCGAAATTGGCAAGTTCCCTATCACGCTAACCAAAGACGGCAGTACCCATCCACTGTTTGACCATTTTGGCACCGTTCTGGAAGTGGGCCATTGGCACAACGACATGCCGGGACTGACTCAAGATGCAAAAATCATTGCGTACAGTGAAGGCTGTCCTCGACAAATCGTTGCTTATAGCGATTTGGTGTTTGGTTTTCAGTGTCATATGGAATTGACTAAAGATGTTGTAGCGTTGCTGATAGAAAATGATGATTTCAGCGAGGCAGCAAACTATCGTTTCGTTGATGAGCCTGAAGTACTATTGAATCATGACTATGATGAGATGAACCAAAAGCTACACGATTTTTTGGATAAACTAGCGAAAGCCTATCACGCATAAAGTTAAGTTTCTGGTTGCTTTTTATTTTATCACCGGCTCATTGAGCTGGTTTTTTATAGATAGATAGTTAGTGAGGAAACACATGGACATTGATTTGCAAGCATACATGCCAATATTGGCAATTACTGGAGCGCTTACTCTCGGCGCTATGAGTCCGGGTCCCAGCTTTATCTTTGTTGCCAGACGAGCAATTTCACTTTCAAGACGGCATGGGATTTTTACCGCGTTAGGTATGGGGACGGGAGCATTAGTTCTATCGGTTGCCGCCTTACTCGGATTACAAACGATTTTTAGCCTGATGCCGGTAAGCTATTCAATATTTAAAATTGCAGGCGGATGCTATCTCTTGTTTTTGGCATTTGGAATTGTGAGATCAGCTCGAATCCCGTTACAGTCCATAGATGCTACTCGATGCCAAAACATTTCCTTATTTCCTTCGTACTTACTAGGTTTAGGAACCCAACTCAGCAACCCCAAAACAGCCATCGTATTTGCCAGCGTATTTACAACACTCCTACCGCAAAACATACCTACGTATTTCTATATTGTGGTTCCAATATGCACATTTTTGAATAATGCAGGATGGTATCTTATTGTAGCTTTAGTTTTATCTGCTTCAGGCCCTCGTCAAGCGTACTTAAAATTTAAACAATTTATTGATTATTTGTCTGGGTCAGTGATGGGGGGATTAGGATTGAAATTAATCATCAGTCGCTAACAAATCTCGGCCCCAAAGCGTCTTTCACTGTCATTACGCAACTTGCGTAACGCATGTTGTGAAACGCACGTTGCGTAATCAACTCAAAAGTGCCCCTTTCTTTGTTTACAGCTTTTTACCATTAGCCATGCTTTCATGGTTTTCCACAACAATTCTAATGACTCGGTTGCTCATATACAGAAAAGCCAGCAACATCACGTTGCTGGCTTATCAACCCATCACAATATTTCATGTTTTAACGATGTTTAGTTGTGAACTGAAGTATAAGTTCGTTAATTTCAGCAGGCTTATCGAGTTGTACCCAGTGGGTCGCATCATTTACACACGCAAACTCAAAACTGGCATTTTCACCGATGAAGTGCACAGAGTCTTTCATCTGTTTTTCGCCTAAATAGTGGTCATGTTCAGACCAGATACCTAGGCAAGGTGCTTGAACTAAGCCCAAATCTTCAGCTTTCATCGGGCTTTTTAAATTCAACGCATTGCGATACCAATTCAGCCCAGGGATAATATCGCCACCTGCTTTAAAGACGTCTTTCCAATGCTCCCACTCCGGATGGTTACGCGTCCATTCTCTAAATAGCTTCCACTCATCAGCGGCGAGCAGATCTTGTGCCATCGGCAGTTGGAAGAAAAAGAAATACCATGACATTTCGCGTTGCGCGATATCCGGCATGCTCAACAAGCCAAATGGATGGCCCACAGAAATAGCGGTCAGTGATTTCGTGGCCTGCGGATAAATGCCTGCAAATGCCCAAGAGACAGCCGCGCCCCAGTCGTGCCCAACGATATGCGCTTTTTCGATATCAAGGTGATCGATCACCGCTTTAACATCCGATGCAAGCATGGTGATGTGGTAGTACTGTTTCTCAATCGGTTTAGATGTTTTGCCATAGCCACGCATATCTAACGTAATCACGCGGTAACCCGCATTGACAAAGGGACCGATTTGATGGCGCCAAGCATTGGCAGAATCGGGGAAACCATGCACGAAAACAATCGGTTCACCTTGGCCTTTTTCATAAGCCTGAATAGTGATATCGCCATGTTTAATCTGGAAACTTCTGCCTAACAGTGATGTATTCATGATCATTTACTCTCAATCGTCTCAGGTAGTTGATTTGAACTACCTGAGCGTTGTTGTGAATTATTTGATTACTGCTCAAATTTATCGAAAAGGTTAAGGATCTGAATCGCTTCTTTATCAGAACCTTTGGTCACTTTTGCTTTGCCGTTGGTTAATTCGGTCGCTAGATCTGATTGATTAAGGTAGATTCGAGCCCAAGTCGCGCCATCCATTGACAGTTCGATATCCGGTTTTTGATAGTGCGTTGCAACGTTTTCAACATACTCAGCAACGCCACGACGAACGTGTAAACCGACGTTTTTTTCACCAAAGTTGAATGCCAACATTTTATCTACATTTTCTGATTTTTTAGGGTCGATACGTACACGGTGATAGTTCAGGTATGTATCTGGATCCGCAGCAACCACTTCTACTTTAGGTGGCAGTAGTTTTGGAATTGTCTCCAGTCCCTCTAGAGCACGAGCTTCACTGATAGTAAACGAACGGCCGATAGAGCTAACCGAAATTTGGCCTAGTTTACGTAAAGAATCTGCTTTGAGTTGGCGAGCTTCTTGATTGTTAGGGTCGATTAGGTATACATGGTTAACCAATTGAGCAGACCATGCATACTCTTTGTTATCATACGCATCTTTCGCCGCAGCAATGACTTTGTCTTCGCCTCCCATTAATTTCACTAGGCGTGTCGACTCTTCTTTCTTCGGTAATTGATACAATTTCGTTGCATCACGGTCATACCATCCTAGGCCTTGATAGAAAGTGGCTGGGGTATACCAATTTGATTCACCGTATGACTCTTTGTTGTATGCCGCATCAGCTAGATGCTTTGGTTTGTATACAAAGTAGCGTAATTCATCAGGACCTAAACCTAGAAGAATGCCGCGCAATGCTTGGTCATAAGTCAGTGTAATCATGTCACTGTAATTAATGAGAGTTTCACTCACTTTCTGGGCACCTTTTACTGCACGAGTGTGCGTACTTACTAGGTATTCAGGCTTAAGATCACGCATTAATGTAAGAGCATCACGCCACTCTTGTGGATCGCGATAACTAGCGCCACGCAGTGAATAGAGGTTTACAGTACCAGGCCAGAAGAAATTGTTCATGACCACTTTCTTGCTAGGGATCCATGCTGTGACGCTATAATCATCCGATTTGTAATCGGTGAAAAACTGAATATCAAGGCCTGCGACGTTTACAGTTTCTCCATTTTTAACTGTACGGTTAACAGGTAAAAAAGCAGGTTCTTTAAATTCCAGTTTCCCAGCTAAGCCTGCATCTTTACCCTATGATGGTAAGAAAGTGCTGAACTGAATCGCAGCTCGTGCAGACATAACAGGGCCAAGTTCAGGAATCGTTGCTTTTAACCCGCCACTTTGAAGATTTTCTTTGACAGTGTCATTTAGCTTTTCATGACCAATTATGGTGACTTTGCTAGGGTCATCAACCATGGCTCCACCACCAAGTGCGTAGTGAGAGTGACTATAAATGATCGCTTTAATTGGTTTCTTACTGATTTCTTTTTCAATAATTTCACGTATGTGTTTGCCTTCTTCAGCATAATCGCCCGTGTCGTATACGATTAAACCATCGGGCGCTTCAATCACGGTGGCATTAGCAATAGAAAGTCCACCGACTACCCACACACCGTCAGTCACTTTTTCTACGGTTTTTTCTGTGTAGACATTTTGAGGCATTACCTCAAGTACTTCTGCATTAATTACTGCTCCGTTGGGCGCAGTAACAAGTTTTGCAGAGCCGTCCATGTAGCGGGATGGGTATTCTTGGGCATAAACGGTTCCAGCCGATAGCGCTAACGCTATTAGTGAAAGTGAAAAGATAGGTTTCTTCATATTTCGCTCACTAATCAAGGTGGTAGATATGTATCAATTCAATATGTATATCAGTAGATAACAGTTATTCTTGAATGAGGTTAGCGCAAAACTTACTATTCCCTAAGGGACTTATTTTCAATTCAATATTTCCTATTTGGAATCGAAACATGCACGAAAAAACACTACTTACTAAAGACTTAAACTTACTATTGCTACTATCCACATTGCATGAAGAGAGAAGTACGGCTAGCGCAGCTGAGCGCTTGTTCGTTACGCAATCAGCAGTAAGCAAAGGCCTAAAGAAGTTGCGAGAGCAGCTTAACGACCCGCTTTTTGTTCGAACGAGAGGCAGCTTTGTCCCGACAGAAAGATGTGATGAATTAGTGGGTAAAATTACTCCGATACTCGATGACATCAAGAATGTTTACATCGGTACTTCAGATCAATTCTCAAGGAGTGAATATAGTGGTGAGATTTGTGTTGCTATTAACACAACCATGAACTTTGCGTTTGGTGATGAAGTCTACCGTCAGTTACATGGTGATTTTCCAGACGCAACCATCCGTATTATGAATTGGTCTGATTCGACGGAGCAGCGACTGTTAAACAACAAAATTCAAATTGGTATTAATTACTATCCGATTGATGTATCAAAAGATTTGAACAGTGATGTGATGTTTCAGGAGCAATTTCATCTCATCACACGAAAAAGTCATCCGTTAAGTGACAAAAAGCTAGTGAGTTTAAACGACGTAACGCAACACCCTTTTGTCGTCTCTGTTATCCCAAATTACAGCGCCCAAAAAAGTAAAATTGAATACGTATTAAATAAAATGAAACTCAAGTCAAAAATAGTCCTGCGTAGTGACAATGTTAACCTGTGTCTGGATGTACTGAATCAGTCAGATGCCATTATGCCTATACATAGCTTATTTAAGAATAAAGTTTCTTCCGATTACTCAATACTCGATACTGATTTTGATATGGATATCTACGGAAAGAGTATGTATGTAGCGTTATTCTATACCAGTCAACTCACTACAACTCAGTTGGGCACGGAGGTATTCGGCTCCGTAAAAAAAGCGCTTTATAAGTTAAGGACGAACGGTATTGCTTGATATCTGGGGCAAGCAAGCTTAGATTGGGGCTAACTCTTCGGGACATTAAGCATCCATAGTTGCCACTTTTTCTTTAAGCCATTGCGAAAATGCGCTAAACCTCGGGCGGACTTCATGCCCTTTTGGACATATCAAGTCATAGCCAAATCCTGAAGGTACACGTTTGAATGGCGCAATCAGCTCTCCAGAGTCTAGGTGGGGTTTGATTAAATGGTAGCGTCCCATCGCGATTCCCTGTAGTGGCATAGTGAATTTGGCCACCTGATTAGAGGTGTTAAGATACACCTCATAGCATGACAGGTGAAACTATGATTAAGCGTACCAGACGTACTTTCAGTGCGGAATTTAGACTCGAAGCAGCGCAACTTGTTCTCGACCAAAACTACACCGTTGTTGAAGCCGCAAAAGCCATGGGCGTGGGTAAATCGACAATGGACAAGTGGGTAAGCCGCCCAGAGCTAAGAGAACATTTTGGGTCAGGTAATACATCCAGCGAGAGGCAGACGCCTCATCCGGTACTCAGGGTGGTGACCATGATGAATGTACGCTCTCATGTCATTGTCGATGCCGCTATAAGTCCATATCGTCGAGGTGTAGTGGCATAGTGAATTTGGCCACCTGATTAGAGGTGTTAAGATACACCTCATAGCATGACAGGTGAAACTATGACTAAGCGTACCAGACGTACTTTCAGTGCGGAATTTAGACTCGAAGCAGCGCAACTTGTTCTTGACCAAAACTACACCGTTGTTGAAGCCGCAAAAGCCATGGGCGTGGGTAAATCGACAATGGACAAGTGGGTAAGGCAACTTAAACAAGAAAGAAAGGGGGTGGCTCCCCAAGCCTCACCGATGACACCAGAGCAAATTGAGATACGTGAGCTGAAGAAAAAACTCGCCCGTCTTGAAGAACACAATGAAATATTAAAAAAGGCTACAGCTCTCTTGATGTCGGACTCACTGAACAACTCGCGATAATCGAGAAACTCAGGCAGAGCTTTAATATAACCACCTTGTGTCGTGTGTTCAGTGTCCACCGCAGCAGTTACAAATACTGGCGTTGTCGCCCTAAACGTGTATCCCCTGACTTGGTGAAACTAAAAAGTCTCATTAAAGAAGTTCATACGGCAAGCAACGGCTCTGCTGGTGCAAGAAGCATTGCTGATATGGTGACGGCTCAAGGCATAAAACTGACACGCTATCGAGCTTCTAAGATAATGAAATTATTAGGGTTGGTAAGCTGCCAAACACCGAATCATCGTTACAGAAAGGCATCACAAGAACACGTAGAGATCCCCAACCATCTATCTCGAAAATTTGCAGTTACCTCTCCAAACCAAGTTTGGGTGGGAGATGTGACATATGTCTGGACGGGACAGCGATGGATGTACCTTGCTGTCGTCATTGATTTGTTCGCGAGAAAGCCGATTGGTTGGGCGATGTCAGCCTCTCCCGACAGCAAGTTGACGGGGAAAGCACTCGCTATGGCGTTCGAGTCAAGAGGTAAGCCCAAAGGCGTGATGTTCCACAGTGATCAAGGAAGCCATTACACAAGTCGTTTTTATCGACAACTGTTGTGGCGTTATCAAATCAAGCAAAGCTTATCTAGGCGTGGTAATTGCTGGGATAACAGTCCGATGGAACGGTTCTTCAGAAGTCTAAAGACAGAATGGATACCCGTGTCGGGTTATCGGAATTTTAGCGAAGCAAAAGAGAATATAACTCGATACATCACGGGCTATTACAGCCAACTCAGGCCACATCAATATAATGGTGGGCTGACACCCAATGAGTCTGAACGACTGTATTGGGAAAACTCTAAAGCCGTGGCCAAATTTAGTTGACCACTACAATATAACTTATTTATTAATTGAGAATTTTTGACTGTTTCGGAATCTAGCGTGGTCACGCTCAAAAACCGTAATCTTTCTAGTATAGTGAGCCGGCATTGCGGGAGATTTCCATCTACCCATATTCTGTAAATCTGCAAGATTACAGTTCATATATTTAGCTGCATCAACACAGCCACCGACACGGCCACTATGACCAGTGAATCGAACATTTTCTCCCGCATATTTTGACACACGAAGCATTGTTCGATAGACCGCATTATCTGACATTGGATCGTCGGCTACGACACCGCCGGTAGATATAGACCGGAAAACATACTCTTGATCGTTTTGCTTTAACCCAAGGCGTTCACACATATGCAGGTATAAGCGAATACTGGTACCACTAAGAAAGCTATATTCCCCTTTACCATCTTGGTCAGTTTTAGATTTTTTGATGAGTAAGGCTCCACGAATGGCAGCATCAGGAAATAGATGGCCACCTAAGCCAAATGGCAGTTTTTGGGATTCAATTTCTTCTTGTGTAGCTTCTTCATCAATATCGACATAGATGTCATCAAAAGTAATGCCACATATATCAATACGACGTAACCAGCTATCGTATAAGAATGAAGCGACACAGGCATCGCGTATAGACCGGATCGACCCATCTTTCAGGCACTCTCGAATTATTTTGTTCAAGTGATTAACACTCATAGCTTCAGCTTGTTTTTGTCTACTACCAAGTTGCCGCCTGATACCACTAAGTTTCATTTGGGCCTCACTTAGAGCCATTGGCTTATAGAAACCTGCAGCGTGGTGTAACTTGTTTATAGAGCTGCACATGCGCTGGATGGTGGAGTACTTCTTTTTTTGAACTTCGGCCATGTACGATAGAACAAGAATCGTATTACCTGGGGAAAGCGGTAAGGCCGTGATACTCAAAATTTCAGCGATCTTGTTAAATTGCTTAATATCAGATTCAAAGCTTCTCAAGGAATTGGGACTGGCATTTTCACTATACAAATCTCGCCATAACGCTAGCTTGTCTCGACTTTCATCAACTGTTAAACCATAAGGGTTGACGGTCTTTTGGTAGACTTTATCAAGCGTTTCTAAACGGCCAATTTGATTGGCCGCAAAATCCATTACTTCATCCATCATAAATGAGCTACCTAAAATTATCTGACTTAAGTGTATGATAATTGAATGAGTAGAATCTGCAAAGATTTTGGTTAATTTGCGCAAAAAATATCTTATGGACCAGATTGGCTAATTCTTATGAAGGTCGATTTTGCTTAGCAAAGCAAAAAAAACCGGCGCTGAGCGCCGGCTTTGTTTATTAGCTAATTTTATAATTCGCCACTTCCAAACTGTTCATGATAAATCGAACACTTTTCAAATTGTTTTTACGTTTAAAGTGGTTCATTACTTTGCCGATGTTTGGATTACGAACCTCAACATGATCATGTTGCAGTGCAGGTGTAATTTCTAGCAACCGATTGATGCTATGTAAAGCATCATCCAGAGTAGCCCTTTCAGTGACTTCTGTTACTGGAGGGAGCTCGATCAACTCTTTGGTAAATGCCTTGTTGACCTTGGCTACCTTATCCTTATCTACCACAAAATAGAGATCACCGTATTCGGGTTGTAAGGAAGATGTACGAAGTCCCATAAACAGAGGTATCACTGTGGCAGTGTTGTTCCTATGAATCTGGATAAGCCATGAATCGATAGCCTGGCTACAATGTAACTGCTCAGTTAACCGGCGGAATTCATGCAAACTTAGGTGGTCTAGAAGTGATGACAAATTATGCCAGTTGTAGATTTGGTTAAGCATAGTATTTCCTTGTATGTAGTTATAAATTAAAAGTCAAAAGAGAAGTTAAACTCCGCTGATTTAGACATCTTGACCTGTGTATGGTTGTCTCGACGTTTAGGTTCGAGTTCCCAAGCTTTAAAGCTTTTCTTTGCCCGAATTGGACGCTCCAGTTGCTGTTCAATGAAGATTTCATCTAACGATTTGTTGGAGTTAAGCCCCATCTGATAGCAAACACTTCCTCGAATTGCTTGATAATGTTTCTCAAGAAGACTTGATTTACTAAGTGAAATCACACCGAAATTTAGTAACACCTGGCAAGCGGCCTGAGGTGCTATGTGTGCGTTTCTATATCGTTCGAGTTCAAAATCAAGGAAGATGAATGCTGATTCTTTATCAATAGTAAAATTGTTTTCTTCGTTAATGATGTTCGTAAACTCAAGAAACTCATTACTATGACGATCGTAAACACGATTGGTTTCAGCACAGTTAAAAGCGTTTTGGTATTGGTCTACTAATCCAGAATAACGCTGGTTACTAGGTAAAATTGAATCCCAATATTCATTTGGTGAACATACTTCTAAGTACATACCCGTTTTACGCGGTGTTCTTGTTCTTGTGAGTGTCGCTTTATCCTCGAATAATTCTAATTCACCATATTTATAAACCAACGCCCATACACCTAGTGCTTCAAATGGTTCGACACAATATCCGTGGAGAGACCAGAGGAAATCTAAAAAGATCACTGACTCAATCTCGATAAACTGAAATTGTGGCTCACACATGTGTTTATTGCGTGGTGTTGGTTTCAATTCTCCAGCATTGAACTTACGAGAATGTTCAGCGGCTCTTCTTTGTTCCAAGAAATCAGCAGTGATCAGTCCATGTAGTAACCGCTTTAAAAAACCTATACGGTAGGTATCACTTTTCAACTCGATATGGCCACTTTTATAGAGCGTACGCCCTACACCATTACGTAAATCCCAGTTATATTGGCTCTCCACAAGTACTCGTTGTATTTGATTCAAGTGTTTCATATAGCCATATTTGTCAGGCTCATTGAGAAGCATATTTTCTAGACTTTTGTCGTTGGCAACAGCAGTACATAAGATGCAACCGCTACGGCTAGAACAAGCACCAGATTTGGTATAAGCTTTCGCTGTATCCTGGACTATTGGGCAGTCACCACTTGCACTTTCGGAATAAAACTCAAAAAGTTCGTCAAAATTCCCTACTGGTGAAGGTAAAGCACCGCCCACACCGGCTCTTGTAAGTACAGCCCAAAGTTGTTCTGTAGAGAAGTGCAGAATTGGGTATAGAAACATGGACCCATCCTTACCAGTACTGACCTTAACATCGTCACCATCAAATTTTTGAAGTGACAGTTTGCGCCTCGCACTCTCGTCAAGCCTAGAACCCAATAAAGTAAGCAACTTGGTTTTTCGAAACTGCGAAGGTTTATAACCTAAGCCCCGAATCCAGTTATTTACGGCCGTTTTAGTAGCATTGACTTTCCAATCAATTGCACAATCTCGGGAGTTGGCATTTACGAAAACCGGAATACCTCGGCCCCCTAATATTTTGCCTACCCAAGACATAGCAAGTGATGGCTGAGCAGTTACTAGATCAAGCGGGATACCATGTAAATCACAGAAATCCTTGAACTCTGCCATATAGCTATATGCCAAATTTTTGGTTTCGGGATTCTCGATACGCGTATTGCTGTTAAATATAATTGAAGGTTGAATCAAGTGGCCGCGGCCTTCACGCACAAGCTCCATACATGAAAGAAGGAAGACATATACAGTGAGATTTGAATCTTTACCGCCACTATAACCAATGGCACAACTGTAACCATCTACGATTTTTTCCTTCAGGGAATCAACCGAACGTTTAAGCAGGGATAATGCAGTATGACCAGATTCGTCAGGGTAGTTAAGAATCCGCGCATCGCTGTTTCGCCATTCCGTCCATTCGTCTACAGTTAGCAATGGTATTTGCAAATCAGATGACACGGAAGGTTCAGAGAACAGGTCAAAAGTCTGCCCTTTGAAAGTAGGGTTATTGAACATAAGAATTTCCTTGGATGTGTGGTAAATGGCGGGGACGCCTAGATTAAGATGACTCGCACTGAACGTGTGGCTAATTAATTGAGTCTAGTTAGCCAAGAGGAATTGTATTTATAACACACTGTCCCGTATATATAAACAAAGCCCTTTCAAAATCGTCGAGCAATGTCCAGTAACTCTAAAATAATTTCAAATGTGACATTGTCACTAATTAGATGATCCACCTTTTATTGGGTGATTGCTATATTATAGATAAAAAGCCAGCAAGTGTATGATAACTGTAATTATCATACACTTGTAAATTGAAAGGATACCAATTAGAATAAAAGGTAACAAATACAAGAAAAGGTTGTAAGATGGCCGAGTTCAGTGCAAAGGTGAAAGAAGGCTACGCTGTAGCAAGTCTATGCCAGTTACTAATCGATATTCGTAAAGACACAAGGTTTAATAAAAATTTATTCATTAATCCAGGTTCACTAGAACTCGATGACTTGGAGCATGTTTTAGCTATCAATAAGGGCAATGAGAGACATTGTATTGAATGGCGTACTTTCAACGCTATATACAATCGAAATCTGACGACTGAGTGTAAGAAATTGGTACGAAGCTATTTCAAAGTTCCATTTTATTTACTTAATGAACGCGAATTATTCATTTACTCAAATGTATTGTCAGACTCTCTCAATGATGATGGCATTATTTCAGGAATATTTGATCTTAGCCGGGTCCCTGTCGAAGGGCTTGTTAATCAGGTCAAGTTTATACAGGCAATGATAGATAATGAAAGTAGTTATGGTATAGCCTTGGTATTTTCATATATAATTTCTGATTCTAAAAAGAGAAATTCTCTAAAAATAAAAATAGTTAATTCTCTAAAGTCGAATTTAGAAATGAATAGCTCTTATCTTGTACCAAAAGATTTGGCAAAAAAATATAATAATTTAAGTCTGGAACAAAAAAAGGACCTATCGAAGAGTTTGAAAGACTTTAATATGTCGAAAGAAATGCAAGATATAACTTTAGAATACAGTCTATCTGATGATTTAGAGAAATGTGCTAAACGAACAAATTTACCTATTCTATATTTATTAGAAAAGTTAATAAAATAGAAAAGGCCGCTAATGCGGCCTTTATTAGTATATGACGGAGTGTCTTATTTGTTTTAGTTTATCACCATTTTCACGACTGCAAATTAGCTTGCCATTTTTTACAGAACCTACCAATACTAGATCAGTTGTCAAAGCTAGCTCACTGTAAGCAGGATTACCTACTATTGCTTGCATTTGATATCTACCCATATCCTGCTCACGCACAATATACCCGTGAACAAAATTAGTATTTGGTCGTTTAATTGCATTAGCTTTATCTAGGACAACGAAGTAATCATCAACATTAAATAAGTGACTCAATTTAGAGTGTACTGTTTTAAATTGATAAATACTTACATTAGGTACTACGCGTTCGCAGTTTTTAACGATAGTTTTCTTTGTTGTTTTGGATTTAACTTTTGTGGAAGGATTTCTTTTGGAAGTGTTTTTTAAATCAGCGATAGCAGTATTTAAAGCTACAGGCATAGCTGCTTGAGATGACTTCATATCAGCCGTTCCTGTACCCCAGTTTGCAGCTAGAGCAGAAGTGGATAATGATTTAGCTTTGATCATGATAATTTCCTTGGATGTGTTTACTCTGATGAGTGTAAATTAAATTCTGTGAAGAAATGTTTATGTGCGCTTGGCAAGAAGGGAAGTGGTGACTTACTAACGTAAGTGAAGCAATGATATTCACCTATTTGCTTCATAAGGAACAGGTAGAATATCATTGCATGTAATCGTGGTCAACGAAGAATGAGTGAGTGTAACTTGGTTAAGTTGTCAGCGATACCCCATAAATCCTTATTGAAGAACACAACGGCTGCAGCTGCGATCAACGATGAGAGGAACGCCTTCTTGTGGAAAACTGAACCATCAATCATCGGCATAAAAAACTCTGAACTCAGTTCTTCCGGTGAGAAAACAAATTGCGATAACAAATCAACTAAACCAAAGATACTTAAGCTAGTAACAATTACACAAAGTGAGAAATACATTGTTCTTTTCATACTTATTTTCCTTTTTTAACAAACAGTAAGGACAGATTTGCATTTTTGTTTTTCGGTATACCAATGAATAAGTCAACGTTGTACTCTTCCATCGTTACCTTAATCATTCCACGCTTTACTGTATTTTGCTCGAACATTGAAAACACAATATTCGACTTTTTAAAGACTTCTTGTAACTCTAAGTCAGTGCTAGTTTTTGTGAATTTTTTGAAGAACCGCAGTGCGTCAGCACATTTTTCCTTGTTAATGGAAATTGTTAAATATTGATTATTTAAAATAAGTTCTTTTTCAACGCTTGATTTTAATCCCACAGCAATTAGGCGTTCGCCTACATTCTTGATTATTATATTAGTTTTGTCATTTAAGGGAGTAAACAATTGTTGCGCGTTGCTTGGTGAGTGCGTCAAACCTTGTTCCTTAATTTGAGCTAAAAGGTTAGGTATACTTTTACTGGCTGTACAAAAATCGCATTTGGCCCATTTAGAAAAGGTATGTATAAATGACTTAGTTACCGATAGTTCTGTTTCATCAATCAAAACAGGATTTGCCCAATCAGGTGTACGATCAATATAATTATTTAGCGTATCACTATAAATCTCGTTTGATTCCGATATATTCAGAACTAAATTGCAAATACCGAACTCTATCTTTCCCTTATTTATCTCAGCTTGCGCATTATCGAATAACGATGTGAAAGCGAACGGTGCTCGTTCCAAAACAATATCAGTATTTATATTTTCAAAGTAATTAAGTAATGCTGTATATGTAGTTTTCTGCATCCAAAACTTTTCACCTTTATATTTTATTGGCAATTGTTCAGACGCTTTATCCTTCTTATTTTCAAATGCATAAACTAACACATTTTGTGTACCACCTGCAGTTTCAGTTTGATCTAGAAGAAATGCAAGTTCTCCACATTTAACAAACGATTTATCAGCAGATGTAAACTCAAGCAAATTCGCAGATAGATAGTGTTTAAGATCGTTAGCATTCATCAAACCATCATGGTATTCGAGTGCTGTTGATATCGCACGATTGGTTAATACAACAACACCAAGGTTAGTAAATGCGTAAGGTTGCGACTCAATAGTTTCTAGGCCACTAATTTTAAGCGGCTTTGCGGATTCAATACTGATTGGTAAATTATCGGTTTCATAGTTCCACGTTTGCCAAATTGGTTCAACTTGGATTTCAGAATGTTGAGCAATCATTTCTTCTACATCTTGACGATAGCCAGTCATAATCGTGAGGTTTTCGCCTTTTTCCATTGATGGCAACAACAACCGCAACACAGAATATTCGGCATAAGCCTCTTCGCTTAAATAAGGAGCCTTTGAACTGCTTGGTTTGATGTTTTGATAGAAGACGTTATCACCGTAACTGATGTAAACGCTTGTGAAGGAGCTCTTTTTAATACTGATAATAGCGAGAGTTTTCATGTTTTTTTCCTTAGATAGAGGTAAATAGTAAGTCTCTATTCTAGTCTAATTCACTCTCAAGTCAATAATAATAGGTGCAACTTTTAATAAAAGGTAGGTTAACGTAGTGAGAAATCTCACACTTTCCTTTATGCAACCAAATGGGTTGGATTATTCTCTTCAACAAAAAAGGGACCTAAGGTCCCTTTATGTTATTAATGTACAATTATTGTATATGTTACTAAAGAATCATAAACTCTTTTGACACTATAGCCCAATGAGCTAATTTTGGTAGTTAAAGCTTTTAATCTTGACTCACTATCAAGTGTAACCCAACACACTTCATCACTGCTGGTTACATCTACAATAGAATCATCAAAACTACCCAGTGAAGGTTTTATTCTTCGATACATTTTACTTTCTGAATATGAGCAGGTTTTGGTTTTTACTTTAATGTAATATAGTTCATCTAGTTCATCATCCTTCGTCGCTCTTATATTTCTGTAACCAATGTTTTTTAATTCCATAGTCACCCTGAGCACCTCTTGATACGAACTAACTTCTAGCCAAAAATAGCAATCAGATAGTAGTATTGCGGATTCAACACCAAAAGTTTTCTTTAAGAAGTTTTCAAGTTGTGACAAACTTTTATTTTCAGCAATTACCTTATTTTCTTTAAAGTATCTATTCAGCATTGACTCAATTTTTCGAGTTATAACCATTCTATTTCCTTTGATGTAGCAAAATATAGTGGAATATTTTCTAATGTCCTTTCATTAATTTCCAATGTCCTACATAAATCTAGTCTGGTGTAATGAGGAATAGTATTAAAAAACTCCGCTTGTTTAAGTATTGATAACCAATTAGATGACAATGATTTTCCTAACTCTAATTCTCTTAGCATAAGTTCGCACTCATCTTGTGAGAAATTATTGTTAATGTAATCGAACACATGTTCTTTGCCTTCGACACTTAACCATAGGTTAGCTATCAATGTATTAGATATGTTGATAACATTCTCTAAACTAGCTGAACTGTGCAAATATACATCGCTAACTATTGTCCCGTAGAGCCCTTGATGTGCGCCACATCCCTTAGCACCGAAATGCCAATACTTGGAAGATAGCTTGCCATGTTTAACAGGCATTTCATTTTCAATGTAAAAGTAACTACCGCTTGAAGATGTAGATGAAACAGTATTGTCACTATTGAAAAAGACATACGGCATACCAGAACACAAAGCCAAATGTTTATTTGATTGGACATATTTATCACTGCAGTAGTACGCACATTCTAATCTTCCATTTTCAATAAAAAATACTTTATTGAATCCAGTTATCTCAGCATGCCCATCTAAATATTCTAATATCATCTCCCTATGAGAAATATAATATTCAAATTCTTTTTGTGCTTGCTGTTCTAAAATATACCCATCAAAGCAGTAGAGAGTTGCGTTCCCCATATAAAAGTTAACTTTTTCTTCACCGTACTTTTCTTTCAATTGAGGTAAAGCCGAACGGCAAAATTGATTTTTGATCTTATTAAATTCCATAATACATTTCCTTAGATATTGTATATAAGTGACCAATATAGTCTTGGTATGCAAGGATTAACCTTGTAAGTGAGATTTATAACGAGTGGGTTAGTTTAGGCAATAATGAACATATATGCCTTTTAGGAAAAATTGTTATTGTCTAATTTGCTATAGCCTATGAATAATCGCTTATAAATACCCCGCGAACGGGGTATTTTTATGCAATATTAAACTCGTATTTATCATTCAAATAATTTAATGCGTTTATATCGAAAAGTTCCAATTGCGCAATATCTTCTTCTAGTTGCTTCCATTCCTTAACAGATTTTGGTAGCTCATGTGATCCGAAGTTCGCAATAACATCATTCCAATCGACGCTTTTACTATTTTGAGGGATCTCAAAAGGTGGTGATAACCGTATTGGTAATATGCCTTTTTCTAGAAGTTTCTCACAAAGATTTTCACCAGCAGCAGCGCCGCGGCCTCCATCGTTTGGATGTTGGTCGTTTGGCCTGTCGTAGTCTTCAAAAATTAGTACTACTTTGACCCCGTCTTGTGGCAACCAATTTTCCATGCTTACCGCGTCTGTCGCACTATCAACCGGTAAACCAGTCATATATCGTACAGATAGGGCAACTTCTAGTCCTTCAGAGACACCTTGTACCAAAAATGGTTTGAAAGGTTTGATACCACGATTGGAATTGTCTAACCCAGGGATTGCACTTCCTTTTATTTTAGATGGACCAAATACCTTTTCATTATTGACCACAGTATGTGGCTTCATCTTGTTTCCATGCTCATCAATTACAATCCTATGCCAATATAGAAGTTCACCGGCGCCATTGATGATCTTAGAAACAATGCTCATGTACAAACCATCATATTTCACACCACTGGCAAAAACCTCATAACCTGGACTGAATCTAATATGCCTAGTTAGTTCAGGCATTGTTAGAACATCAATCCCTCTTGATAGGAAGTATTTGACAGCAGGTAATGAGTTCGGATGATTTAAGGGTAAACAAGTATCGAATAATTCTCTGTTTTTGGCTTGTATAAAATTTGCCCTTTGCAGATCCTTTTTCTTAGCTTCTTCTTCCCTTTGTCGGCGTTGTTGTTCAGCTAATTCTTTACGTGTGTTTTCCTTTAGTAAGAAAGCTTCACGTTCCTTAGCTGTCATTTCCTTATCTAGTAGTGGTTCATCTAGTATGTAACCCCAACTCCATCCCATTCCGATCCGGATTGCATTGAGTGTTTCCTTCATCTTCGAATCTCCACGGAGCCATCGAAGATGAAATATTCCAGATTTGGTACCACAGGTATTACAACAACCAATAGCATAATCATTGAACGGACGACTAACACCTTTAAATTTTACTTTCGCAACATAGTTACTGTTAGTCTTTCCATGGTGGTTCGGGCATCCAACCGGTTTTGGTGAATTTCCTCCAGTGTTCAATGATTCAATCATTAAACTCCCGCCACAACGGTCGAATATTTCTTCGTATCTACCTTTGCATTTTTCTTCAAACTTAGCGAAATAATCGTCCCAGGTGTTGTTCTTAAACCATTGTTCTAACTTCATAAATGTTCCTTGTATGTGTGACTCTTTATAGGCTTTTTAATGTCATATCGAAATCGTTATATTGCTTTCTGCACCCCACATTGCAAATGTTGGCAACTGGAGTAAACAGTTTCAATTTATGTGATACTTTATGAAGCACAGTACGCTTAGACATCCCGAGACGCCTTGCTGTATGTTCAACTTCAAGAGTCAGATCACTGCGCAATTTCCTTATTTCGACTGATGCTGGTACGCCAGCTGGCCATAAATCACCAGCATGTGCATTGACCGAATATTCACATCGTTCGCAGTAATATACCCATTTATAGTTTCTCTCCGTGTTGTAGTGACTTGCAGTTAATGTGCAAAAATCTCCACAACAAGGACAGGCTACAGGTACACCCGCAGATTTTTTACTAGGTACACCATTTTTGATATCAAGCATTAGCACAGAGATATACTCGGCTTCCGCACGATATTGAATTAATGGGTATTTCTGGTTTGTTACGATGGAATGGAGGTCTTTTGGAAGAAAATGAAAGTGTTGTGTATTAGCCAGTTCAAAAATCCACTTGGCCGTTTCTACGTATTTATCAAGCGAAACATCGTTGATTTTACTTCGTTTCAATTGTTCAATAAATTTTTTACGTATGAATGCAGTAAATGCACGCTCGTTGTGTTGCATGGTAATTTCCTTAGATAGAGTAAAATGCCGCTATGCAGCTAGATCAGAAATGCAATGAAATGCTTTGAAGTGATATGGCGCACCATTAAAGGCTGTAATCCGAATCGCGCCGACGATTACTGTAGAAACTCCATTATCGAAAAGAATCATAAATCAGTCAATCAATAAGCTCTCAGTTGCACAGCAATACGGTTGTTTATTGATTCACTTCACTACTGTGCATGACTAGAGTTTAACACACGACACGATTCAGTTAGTTATAGTGCGTTAAAAGATGCCTCCTATATTTTTCCTCACCTCATACAAATACAATGCTTTTGGATGTTTACTGATTTCATTGTTTTATCATCGGTTAAACTCACATGGATATTGTTGATTCCCAATACTACGTTTTGCAATTATGTTTGAATTCCGTCAGTAATGACCCATTACCAACACCTAAATGTGGGACCGTCTCTGCTGTATTGTCCAACTTATCAAAGCTAATAGGTCTTCATGAGTTCCAATTTTCGAACTGGGCGTTCCCATCTCATATTTCAAATGGCATAGCCCTTTGCTTTCCAGTAACTGGAAAGGAGGCCACCAAAGCGTTAGCTAATTCGTCTTCAGTAGACATTACAAAAGTAATTGAGCAGCTTGGATACAAAGCCGACTCAGTGGAAGGCGGTTTTGAAATTACTGGTTTTATGCCGAGTATAAGAGCCGTATCGATAAGTAGCAGCGGTACAAACGGCGTAACTTACCAAATTGGTCGGTTTTGTCTTGGTCCCGCGGAAGAAACACCGCTATCACCTCAGGATGTTCCTGAACACGAATATCTAGACATAATAGAATCTGATCTCAGGACTCAAGCCGGTTTACTTCAGAGTCATAACCCGGCCCTATCTAGAGGGAATTTGTGTATTGGTAATTTAAAAGTATCAGCAGAATCACACTTACATGAACATGCCGGTGTGACTTATAGAGTTTGCGACATTTCATTCACTGCCAACATTGATATTGTCGGACCGTTCCGCTTTGGATACGAAACCGGTGATTACGAGCTTGGACGGATTGAGACAAAACAAGTAGGCCAATATCGTAATCTTGATGGCATCATTTACAATAAAGCCGCATTTATAGAATTACTTGCATTTAGAACAGGAGGTTTGAGTCGGCCATATACCGATTTTCAAAATTCATTTGGTGTTTTCTCTACCGAAGCTGAGAATTTACAGACACTTGAATTATTGGCGGAAGAAATTTCACAATACATATTGAATGTAAATGAACATTTAGAGCCCATAAACCAAAATGTAATCGCTATTGCAGCTAAAGAGAACCCACCAGCATTAGCAGTCAAAATACACACTAGTGATAATTCTTTACTTGCCGAATTTCGTCATACTTTAAATGAAATTCGTCTGGACAACCCAGCACTTGCAAGTTCTACCAACTCATTCCCAAATGCGCTTATTGTGAATGACTAGCTCTTTGGCCACAGAGATAGGCAGACCTCATACACCTAATCTAAGGTAACAACACTTCAGCGTTCAACACAAAAAAAAGCCTGCATTAATGCAGGCTTTTATCATAGGTTAAAGTTGTTTTTCACGGTAGTGCGACTCTAGACTATGGTATTGAATAATACTCTCAGCTAGATCCGTAAGAGTTTCGTTCCGCTTGGCAAAACCAAAATACGTTTTGGAGAAAGTATTCTTTGTACCCTTGGTTTCATCACCACACTGAAAATAACCATTTTGTACGTGGATAGGTTTCCCTAAAGCGCGTCCGAGTTCATCTGAACTCATAAACACTATTTTCTTTAACTTGTGATGCACATACGCCACTGTTCCCCAGTAGCCACAGGAAGGTGCCGAATGGGCAACCCAATCACAGTTAAAACCGACACCAACTAGTTTATTTAATTGAGAATCCAAGGCCTGTTGTGCTAAAGGCAGCTGCATTTCCAATGTCTCATATTCAGAATAAGTTTCCGATAAATGAGCTTTAATGTTTTGGTGCTCTTTTTCGGGCGGAACAAAGAGAGATATTTCATTTCTATCCAACTCTAACTCGACCCAGTGACCATTCTGATGTGTTTTATACAAACACTTATAAAAGGCATAACTTCTGCAAGTTTCGATGGAGTAAGAACACAAGTGTCCGTAGACAGATAGTAATTTGGGATTTTGCGCGTACTGGTCAGCATAAGCTTCTAACTTAGACATAGTTTTTCCTTAGATGTAGTAAAATGAGACGATGCTCTTGAAGTAAATGACGCCTATTCAGTTCAAAGAATAGTTAGTGCAAATATGCGTCTTAACACTAATTTAGATTGAATATTCTATCAGCTTTGTTTAACCGTCAAAACTCAGTTTTTATATTGTGCACATTCAGCACAAGTCATTACTTCTGGGTGTGACTTTAGTCGCTCAAGTTCAATACTTTCTCGACAGAATTTACAAATTCCATAATGGTCATTTTCTATGCGTTGGATAGCATTAGAATAGCTTTGAATTTGTGTCTCTATTCGTCTTATACGACTTAACGTCATTTGACGCGCTCGAGACCGCTCTGTGCTGTCCAGTGTGTCACGGCCAAGATCACAGACATTGTGTAGTTCAAACTCAACCATTTGCTCTTCGTGATCTAGACGAAGGTGTGCAATTTTATGCGCTAGCATTTCGCGATATTCTGTATACATAACGATTTAAACCATTTAATTATCAAGTTTTATTTTTAAATTCTCAGGGCTCAAATATCCACCGATCATATGTCCATCACCGGTCAAAACCGATGGAGTTCCATTGATTCCCATTTCTTTACCAATTTGAAATTGCCTTGCAATATCAACATGGCAATTGTTTGCTGTTCTTGTAGTAGGAACGCCCGCCATCAGCTTAGTGAAAGACTTTACTGGAGATTCCGCACAAAGCGCATTAGACAACTGCCCGGCGTTTTGCCCATACAAGCCATCTCTTGGCCAGAGTATGTAATGAACCGAAATCCCCAACTCCAGGTAGTCATCAATTTGTGAGTGCATTTTTTGGCAGTATCCACAACTATGGTCTGCAAAAACCCATACTTCATGATCTTGTTTCGGGCTTATATATGAAATCAATTTTTCATTTTTTACACTCTGCATTAACCGGTGAGTTCTCTCGGTAACAAGATTTCCTTCTTGCGATATGAAGTAAAGGTCGCCCGGAATCATGTAGTGATTTTCGGTGTCCAAATATACTGAAACTGACTGATTATTTATGCGGCCTTCAATGCGCTTATAGCGTTTATCAGCGACTTCTGACACTGTTTTCGGCTCTATATGAGCCTGTTTCAGCAACTCAATTTCTGGCTTGGTTAATGTGCTGCTCAAGGCCGGAAACGATAAAAGAATAAGGCCCAAAGTTACTCGCTTTAGAATTTTGCTCATTTTGACTACCCGGTATCCCTCTTTGTTTTTTAGATCGTATCACCACCGCGGGAGCCGCCGATCTTTGCCGCCCAAAAAAAAACGTCCCGGTCGGGACGCTTTTATTAGTTAATGTATATTTTGTTTTTCTGAATGGCACAATTAAGCGTTAACTTATAGTTATCATTAGCTCGCTTTACTCGTAAACGTGCACTAAAACTGTCTTTACAAGCAATAAGGGCATTTGCTGCTATCGCGCTAAACTGAAGCGTAGTGAGCTCATCGAAGTAGTCCACCGTGTCATCGGCCAGAACACACTTTATATCTGGTAGGCCGTACATTGAGATGTTTAGGTTAATTTCCATTTTCATCACCAATAACTTCTATTGTGAAAATTTGCTCAGAGCGCTTGAAATAGTTATTCCCAAAATTCATCAATAGCCCAGAAGCCAAACCATACTTATTAAGGTTTTCTTCAAGCACCGGATCGTCCGACTCAATAATTATCTGGCCGCCAGCACCGTTCATTAACTTTCGAATTTCCATGCGTATAAACATCATGGTATCAGGGCAGCGTTCCCCAATCAGATTGATTGAATTCATAGTGTTTCCTTAGATGTATGTAAAAGATAAGAGTAAGGTGAAATTGTTTACTCGTTTGGTTGGGTAGGTTTTAGGTTGAGTATTGCTTTAGCGCGAATATTTACTCCGGAAAGAAGATACTTCGCATAAGCCAAGTTTTCCTTTTGCTTTGTTTCTGCAGATATACCACTTCGTAACGATGCGACAATCACCTCGAGTTCACGTAAATAGAAGGAAAACCACTCCGGGTATTTCTTGATTACATTGACTACATTGAGTATTTCTAAGCCGGTTAGATTTTCCGAAGTCGCTGCTGCGTCGATCACAGATAGGTGTGCATTTCTTATTGCCGCTGGGTATTGAGTACCAACACCAACAAAACTTAGTAGCTCATAACCACTGTAACGCCAGAACGGTTGTTCTAAAGTTGCTTTTCCAAAAACATCCGATTCAATATGAAATGGAGAGGTCCATTTAAACTCAACTGGTACCCCATTCATTTTTTGTACAACAAAGGTGCCTAACACATCAGATCCATTTCTAAGGATGTTATGCGCGGCTCTCATCATATGCTTTTCAGTCAAAGCACCTTCAAAGGAAACACATTGGTTAGCACACAGAAAATGGTCGCCAAGAACGCTTTTTCCATCGTCTAACTTCAAGGTACCTATTTCCTCATTGGTATCGACAACGACACCGACAAATTTGTACTCACGCCAAATAGATTGGCCGATTAGTTCAGACTTATCGTCAACAACATCGAGCAGGTTAGGTTCTACTGCAGCATGCATAGTATTCTCCAAATAGTTTTTCTCACGAATGTAAGATATGAGTTTAAAGAGCCAAGCCTCTGTCTTTTCGATAAGCAGCACTGTTATAGTAATCAAGTACTTGCTTTGGAATGTGGTTAAAAACTTTATTCACTTTTAGAACTAGGTTTTCTTCCACGTTGGTTTTGTGAAGCATCACGCCAAGAACATCACCTTCTCGAATATCAAAATTGATAGTATCGAGAGAGGACTTACTCATATTGAATTTGACGATCGAGGAAGTGACGTTATCGCCACTCGATTTTGACTTGTATTTAGTTGTGAGTAATACACTCGCCCAAGGATTACTTTCGTCTCCCTTGTAATCAACTTGCGTTACAACACCTTCGATTTTTCCAACCAAATCTTCATTGCCTTCATACAGTTCAAAACTGTTGGCATCGAGGACAGGCTGTTTATCTTTGTAGTCATAAGTACATTTGATAAGGACGTTACTTCCTACCATTACATCGTCCAGTTCGCATCCATTTACCTTAAGGTGAATGTTGTTGACTGAGACAAGTAGGTGGTCTGATTCAATGGCGGACACGATCGCGGTCAGGGTGAAGTCGTTCTGGCCTAGTTTTTTTCCTAGCATCATTTTTCCTTTTAAAAAAAAACCAAGAACGAGTCTTGGTTTTTTGTGGATGAAGAGATTAGCGATCAAGCCATGCGAGCATGTTTGATTTTCAAACCATTACGCAGGTATGTCGGTGTAGTTAGATCAACATCGTTAGATGCTTGTGCCTTCAATTCAACACGAGGAATTTTACGTACAGGGCCAGGCTGGATACTCTTTGCAATTTCATAGGCTTTAACGCTTTTACGGTGAACCGCATAAGTGCCTTTAGCTCGCCCTTGTTTATCACACATACCTAAGCTACGTGCCCCTAGATAAATGAATACATCAACAAGGACTTTTGTCCCCTTAACCGCTGCTTTAATACAGTATTTAATGATGAAGAGTGCGGCAATTGCTACAAAGATAGTTTGAAGAGTAATAATAAACATATTTATTTCCTTAGATGAGTCAGCATATAGCTATAAGTATTTTGCCAATTAGAAAGTCAATAACGGCATAGTTCTGCGATAAACGCATGATGGGTTTTCAACTGAGTCGAGTTTTAGTTCGGTAAGTTGGGATTTGCTTAAGGTAAGCAGAAAGAAGAGTGACGCGCCCAAGAGGGTGATTGCAGGAAAAGCGTCTAAACAATCAATTTGAGGCTCAAATATCACTGAAACTCAATTTCTTGTCAAGAAAAAACCTTATTCGCTTGATTTCATACCTTTTATTAAATATCATACCTTTTATTATAAAGAGGTACATCGCTATGAAAAATAAAAAAACCATAATCTCTGCCTCACTTCTTGGCCAAGTCGAACGTTGTCCCTACTGTGCATATCTCGACCAGAAAGGTTATGTAGGAAATGCAGAGTCTCGTAACGCTGTAAAACGAGGCAATGAATACCACGACAAAATGAACAGCAAAATGGAAGATTACCGCCCTGTTTCGTTCAACCGTCTAATCGCTACTGCGCTAGCACTGGTTATTGTCGCACTCATGTATATAGCAAGTAGGTACCTATGATTATTTTGAAGGCAATTACCGCGACACTATTAGTCGGGTTCATTTTTAGATCTTTGTACAACTTCATCAGGTCCCGTAGTTACCCATCGACACCGTATAGATTCAGAGGCCACTTGAAATTCCTAGACGAAGGAAAAACCCGTGGGTTCAAATTTATTAACTATAAATATGGCGTTGGTGCGACCCCTGACGCTATTTATGAAGTTACCCCGAGCGTAGACCGTATTGTCGAGATAAAGTCTCGCAGAAGTGGTGTTCAACCAAGTGATATAGTTCAAGCGAAGGCTGGTGTTTTAGCCATGAGTGGAACTAAAGGATTCAATCGCGTTAAAGCCATCACTATCAAAACAAAGTTCGACGAAGTAACTGTGCCAGTCGGAACGCCTGCCAAAATATATCGTGAGCTCAAGCCACTTATCCGCATTGCTCAGGCAATTAAGGCAGGTAAGTCAATTACTGCGAAAAATAAAAGCAAATCTAAATGCTCAACATGCAGACATAAAGAAGTCTGCAGACCATTCAACTAAGGAGCTATCATGTCGTACAAGCTATTGTTTATTGTTGCTGGTCTTGGCCTAACGGGGATCATTGACGAAGGCAGGACAATGACTCTATTACTTCCAATCGTCGCATACATCGGTATTGTTAGACCATAAAATAGGCCAGTCTCAATGACTGGCTTTTCGTTAACTTTGCTTGTTCAAAACGACTTATTGAAATATCACATCCAACAATGCCACTCTGTTTTCCCAGATGTATCGCTCGTGCTCATCAACCGGCTTGTCTGAATTAAACCAGTTTGAAGAGTAAATGAACTTCAAGAACTCGATATAGCCTTCCACCTCGTCGAATTTATACTGAGGTTGGCCAACAGCTTTAGACAAGTTCTTTTTCAACAATTTTGATGACATCGTAGAATATAAGTCGGGACGAGCAATACACAGTAGGCGCCCCCAACAACTCATTTTAAAGCCTAGGTCAAACAACGAACTCAGTTCTCTTCTAAGTATCACCCAATCAGCGTGATCACTCATTGTCAGAGACGCGATTTTATTAATGGCCGTTAAAATGGTCTCGTGTTGCGACTCTGAACCACTGTTAAGTAGCCCTGCAAAATAGCCACTAGAAGTTGTATTTCCAAGATAACCATATGGCGCTCTACCACCAATTAACTTTCGCGTTTCAAGTTCGTTTAGGTAAGTTTTAACCCAAGGCATCGGCAACAAATCTTTGGCTGAATCAAGAACTCGTCTATAGCCCTTATCTCTTCTTGGCTTTTCCTCAAGTACTGTAGCGATTCTTTGATAGTATTCATCCCAACTGGCATCACGTAACCATTCAGAAACACCTTGCGGGTTATCCTTAAACTGAGGTGAACGTAAGCCCACCTTACGTTGTTTATTTTGGGTTATTGAATAGCTTTTGCGATATTGAGTTAACCATTCTTGGCCGGGTTCGAAAGCATTCTTATCAGTGTGCCAGGCTACTAGCTGTTTCAATATCTTTTGGAATTGCTCATCATCATCCACATTGTTTGTTTCACATGATATACAAACCTCTGTATTTCGAGTGAAACCGCTATGGGTTAAGTTACTACTGCCAATAATCAGACAGGCAGTCGGCCCCTTTCTAAATAAAAATACCTTGGGATGAAAGGTGCCATTAGCGTCATTTTCGACAACTTTCACACTCGCCCCCAAGTCTAATAAGCGTTGGATGCCATCTGGGTGAGTTTGATGAAACGCAATACCAACCGTAGCATTTATGTTCTTGAGTTTATTCAATCCATCAAATGGAATCCCATATTCCGGGTTGCCTGCCCATGCTACGGCAAAATCGAGCGATGAGTATTCGCTACAGCACCTTTTAAACTGGGCAGTAATTTCGTTTGTGTTGGCTAAAACTTGCATTGCTAATCCTTAAAACTGGTAATCAAGTTAAGTGTTCGATTTGGGCTGTAATTCCGATACTCACCACTATCGTTTAGAAAATGTATCTGCAGCATCGCGAGTTTGTTTCCACTTATCCTTTGCTTTGCCCATAGCCTTCTTTCCACCAAATTTAAGGACGGAGCCAATCATAGACGCACCTACAAAACCACCAGCTTGCCCTGCTTTATCAGAATGTCCGGAAATATCCCCGGCGGCTGGCGAACCGAGAATTGCAGCATGCAACCAGCTATATAACCACTTAACAAAGTAAAGGTATAAGAAGGCACAAATCGTCGCGATGCTTAATCCGTAGTACGACTGACCATTCCACATTTGGCTACTGGTCTTAGACATAAAGATCGTAAGAACAACGTTATCAATCCAAATCACAAACTCTAAACCAATGAGCAGAAGCTCAAGAATAAGAGGTGCAACAAGTACCTTGTAGAGAGACGAACCAGAATACGCATTTAGGTAAATCACTATAATCCCGAAGGCATAAATACCCGCTTGGAAAATGCTGATCATCCAAGGAATGACATCTAGAGCCACTTGAGCAGATGCAACACCAATGAGCCACATAAAAGCATTACCGATTGCACCTAATAGCTCTCCTACCCACCCAGTGATTGAAAAGCCATCTTTTTCCGATCTCCCCGCGTTATAGACCCCTGTTTCTTGAAGTGTGTTATTAAAAACCGCATTGATTACAAAAAGTTCGGCTTGTTCCAGACTCTCAACCATTGCTTTCATGCCTGGATTATTGCCATTTCTTACACTTTCAACATACTCGGTACTCATACCATCGTAGAGTTCGCCAACCACATACAGTGAAGCCTTCAGGTTATCATCCTCGACCATAACTTTGCCCATATCGACGATGGCATCCATACAAGCCATATTGCGCCCATTTGAGGACAAGTTGACTTGATTACTAAGCGCCTCCCAGTTGGACTTCCTCGATGTCATGTTGTACTTAATATCGTCACGCGACAGCTCTGTCAGTATCGGTTCCGATATTATCGAGAAGGCTTTCAAATAGGATTTATCAGCTGACAATGGATCGATATTGTCCTGATTTAAAACACTGGATAGTGCCGGTACATAACATTGATTGTTGAAGTCTTTGATCAAATTGGACAAACGCGGGTCTTTTACTTTGACGCCATCTACTGCCCTTTGCACATCTCGATATCCAATTTCACATGGGATTGTGGAAATAACAGCATTCACCGCACCAGTCGATATTTCATTCATGAACACTTGTGCCGGCGGCGCGTGACTAATAATACTGTGAGTAAAGGTCGTTCCCGACATTAGCCCACTTGGGTCTCCAGCTACATACGAGCGTCGATACTTCTCATTACAGCTGTAGTTTTCATAATTGATGGACTTAGGCGTAGCAGTGCCAAACCCTGTATAAGGGACGATTGCCACCATCACAACCAGCATCATTTTGAAGAACTTCGATTCAATGACGCATAGTACCTGCTCAACCGCTTCTATCCCGGATAACCCTTTTTCTTTCACTTCGGCCATCGTTGACAGTAATACATAGAAAAAAGGCACGTATAACAGGGCGGTATAGTACAAAAGGTCAAAGAATCGGTTTTGGATGTAGAAGCCAAAAGGAAGCGTGAATATTTCTACAAAATCGTTTGCAACCATGACACCTCCCCTGACAAAATTGTCCAGAGCACCGCGACAACAACAACAGCAAAGTAAACCGAAATGCGAATTAAGCTTTTCTTCATACGCGGCGTAACAGTGTTAAAGTCGATGGCCCCAAAAACCGCAAATATGCTGGTGATCACCATAAGTACCAAGGCAATGATATGCATCTCAACTGAGATGAAATCTAGCCCCAATACCTTGTGGAAACACCATAACGCGCCGGCGATAGCCAACGAGAAAACCATGATTGGTCTATTAGCAAAACTCACAATCAATCCTCAAAATTAACGGTCGTTGGAAGTGAAGTATCGCGATAGCGATTCTGTATAGCGCGTCTTTGTAGAATTGTGCGAGTACCACTATTTAGCGCAGCTTTGACAGAGTTCGTTTCCAAGATTTTATTCAGCTCGTTGTCGAGCAGCATGATCTGATCACTGACATCCTTATCGACACCGGCGTTTTTACTCAGAGGCGGTGTTGAGCGGCCAGCAATCAAAGCTTGTTTTACATAGTGGATACGCTGGGTATGTTCTGCAGCTGAGAGGTCATACGCCAAATTGCTGATCAATTGAGTTCGTGTGCTGAGCTCTTCCACTTGGAGGGAGTTAATAATCAGCTCGTTAACAGAAACGTAGGGATAAACAGACACGGTATATAAATCACTTTCGGTAATATCTTTGATTTCTTTATTACTGACCAAATCATGAAGAAGCTCTTCATACTCTCCAGCTGTATCGGCAATGTATTGGTCAATTCCAAGGCCCGGTACTGATTCAATTTCAGGGCAATCTTCGCAGGTAGCAATCGACACATTGCCAATGATGTTCGTTAGATACTCTGTGATGTCGTCACTAGTAGAGAAATACTCGCTAATTTTTCTAGGCGAACGCGTGTTAACGGTGGTTGACCTTACCGATCGTGTGTTAGAGCTAGACTGAATCTGGCTAAATCCCCACCCGGCAATATCGTTTCTTTCAAATCGTGCCTGTCCTGACCCGCCGCGGTACCCTGATGGTGTATTGATACCTACGTTTCCTGTATCTATGGACGTACTGCTGTCTTCGCCGAAAACATCGGTGATATTGATATTTTGACCAGCCTTTAGAGACTTGTTTATAGCAGTCATAGACTCTGATTGGGCAACATTGTCGTACCAACTCTGCGGCGCTTTATCTAGGATTTGCTGCTGAGCTGCTTTACAAAAGCTATGGCCAACGTTGTGCTCATCAAAACCGATACCTATCCCGTTCATCATACTTTCGTATGTTTGAGGGCTAGAACGCTGAATCGCCGCGGCGCCAAGTGAAAGAGGATCGATTGATGAAAGAATTGAATCAGGAAGAGATTCAAGTGTACGTTTAACCCGCCCCGAGGATGCATTAAAGCTGTTTTTGATAGTCGCCATCGGATCGAAATTGCTGCAGCTTAAATCGCCCCCCAAACTCACCCGAAATAACTCCGTCCAACGCTCACGAAACAGGTTGTTGACCACAGTTCGAGTGTTAGGGGTACCCGAAGATTGGCCGATCTCTAATTCAAGCCGCTGAAGAAGTGTTTGCTCGTTTTCCAGTGCTGTACCAAACAAACCGGTACTACCGAGAGGCGTGGCTACTGAATGTGGAACTAGCCACCAGCCGCTGCAGGTCGCAGCGACTAATAAGGGTAAGATTCTGTGATTATTCACTCTATCGTTCTCATACAGTTCTGATTACCGGATGATAAGCAGACTGAGAGCTAGAGACTCATAGTGAGATGGGAAAGTTAGGCGGCATCGATATGAAGATGACAACCAGGAAACTACTTAACAATAGAGAATATAATCTTTTCAATCCCACTATTGGAGGACAATAAAATCTGATCAATCTCTAGCAAGGTTTTGGACATAAATGAGTTGGGGCACTAGGCTCAAAGAGGTTGCGCTGGCCTGTTCAGTTCAACTGCTTTAACCACGCGATTAACATCACAATAACAACTGTCTTATTTGTTTGTGCTATTACTATCGTCTAGCGTTCTTCCTTACATTAACTTTTCATACTTGCATAGGAACGGAAAGCTCCAGCTCTCGCGTTAGAACCTGCGTTATGTAGACCTAAAGCTTGGCAAACCTGCTTGTAGTACTGAGGGTCAATGGCTGCCCCAAAGTTCCATGAATCCTTGCCATCGTGCATCGTCAAATCGCCTGTTAGTGTCGGATATTTAGTCCACAGCTTATTAGTGCGAATCCATGCTGACAACTCTCCGCTAGTTGAGAACCCTTGACTACGAGCAGCTACAATCAGAGCGTTCAGTTCAGAATCACGAGTCTCCCGAGCTTTACGAAGAGCCTCTTGCTGAACAGCCTCACGAGCACGTTTCTCTGCTCTGGCGGTTTCATAGGTCTTGATGTTCTCCGTTATTTGATTAATGAACTTGGCGTTATCTTCGCGAATATCTTGAGGGACCTCGGATAGCTTGCTCCACATCTGCTTAGCAGCCTCGCCTTTACGAGTAGTCTCTGTAGTGAACCAGAAGCATAGGTCTTCTTTAGGCGTAGTCGTCCTCAGTACGGACTCAAACTGCTTAGCCTGCTTGATGTGAAAGAACACTTCTTTAGATCCCATGATTGCATCGTGAGTGAATTTGCACTCGGAGAAGATGAAGCCGAAGCCACGATCGTCTTTGTAGTTTTTGATCTTACCGAATTTAAGTTGTTGCATAATAATTACCCTTTAAATTGACAATGAATTTACTGTCGATATTAAAATAGATAAATGGATAGAAGTGAGTTAGTTATATTACTAAATTAGGTTCTGGCAGACTCGGAAAATGTCTAACAGTAAGTCCTCAAGTCAAAGCTCCATCAAGCGCATTACTAAAGTGATTTAGAAATAGCCTGAGCACCATCTTTCATGCTAACTTACCAATAAGAACCTAGTGGTACTGCCATAGATATACTATTCGCAAATACTCTAAAGGAATGCATATGCTCAACGACCCTAAGCCGTTTATTCTTAATTACGCTACAGAAAGAGTTCATTCCAATATACCAGCCTTAGGTGGGCACTACTGCGATGACGAACATATGTGGGTTGATGACGAATCCAAGACACCAATTATCAATCTAGTCGATAGAAATTGCCCTGAATTAATCACCAAAACAAACGTTCAAGTTGAAAGTGATGATCAATCCTATGCTCTTGAAATGCAAACCAAAACAAAAGTCGAAGTTGAACGTGATGATAATGATATTAGTTTATGTCATCTAAATGAATTACTCACTAAGACTGAAATAATGCAAGAAAGCGACGATAACTCTTACAGTTTTGGTATGTCATGATTCTTTTGGTAACCAATAAACGAGACCTAACTACTGACTATATTGTCAGAGAACTAAAATTCAGAAACGTTCCATACATTAGGCTTAATACGGAAACACTAAATGAGTTCAAGTGCTCCATTGGCTATAGTTCCATAGATGATTGGAGAATTGGGGATATCAAAGGTAACCAGATCACGTCCGCTTACTTTCGAAGACCCAGTCCTACAACAGTTATCCATCCCACATTATCTGAAGCAGAATTAGAATACTTGAATATGGAATGGTTATCTTTTCTAAAGAGTATTTATTATAGGCTTGATAACAAGTGGCTAAGCTCTCCTACTAACATAGCCTTAGCTGAAGATAAACCAAGACAGCTTGTTGCTGCTAATGCTCTTGGGTTTCAGATACCACAAGGTATCATTACCAATGATGTTTTTACTGTCATGGAAAGAACGACGAATGAAAGCCTCATAGCCAAGCCATTGAGACAAGCACTTCTAAAGGGAAAGAATGAAAGTGTTATTTTTACTAGCCAGATACCATCTCTTACACCTGAGTATGAAGAGTCAATAGCCTTTGCTCCCTCTATATACCAACAAGAAATCTCTAAAAAATATGATGTTCGGGTAACTGTAGTTGGCAACAAAGTGTTTCCTGTTGCTATTTGGTCACAAACATCAGAAGCAACCAAGGTTGATTGGCGTCAAGGAGGGCGAATTGATCTGCTGCACGAACATATAGATATACCAGATGAACTCAAAATGAAATGTATCAATTTAGTCAGAGACTTAAACCTGAGATTCGGTGCTATTGATTTGGTGTGTGACTTAGATGGGGACTATTGGTTTCTTGAGATCAATCCTAATGGTCAGTGGGCTTGGATTGAGAATCAAACTAAGTTACCAATAGCTTCATCTATCGTTGATGAACTACTGAAGATTAGTGAGAACAATTATGAATCTTGACTTATTTTGGCCAACGCTTTCGCAAGATTCTCAAAGTATAAAAAGAGAACTACTTGAAAAAGATTTAGACCTAATAACTGGTTTATCAACTAATGACGCAACAGGTATTCTCTTAGATGAGTCTAGACGATTGTATGATCAGGAACAGGCAAGACGATCCACCATAGATAGTAAAGCTGGTGTATATATCGCTGTTTCAATCGCACTAATAACAATACTCCTCTCATTGGCTCCAGTAGTCATCAAACTAAAAATACCAGTGAAATTTAATCTTTTAAGTGTATTAGATTTACTCACAATTGCAGTATTCATGTTGGCATTAACTATATTGGTTAGGTGCGTCATGTGGTCTCACAAAGCACTTAAAGTTTCACCTTTCCACTTATTAAACTGGAAAGAGTTAATAACGCATAACAACACCAAAACATTACAACTGCAATTAGTGAAAAAATTGTTGAGTACTTTGCGGAAAAACTACGATTTAACTAATGACACTGTTACTTGTGTAAAGATGGCTCATGCATTATTAACTAGCGCAATGTTTTGGTTGATTGCTGGAATACTAATACAAACAATTTCATATTTTTTCTATGGATATGGATTTGGCGATGTTGGAGATGTACCAAACAAAGATTCACTTAGTCCCATTATTAATATTTTCAATATCAAATCAGAGTTAGTTTGAATTTCGAATTTGAGCTACGCCCCGACTACCGTATTTTAAAGCCTTAGACAACCGCGAGAACCGTTGTTTTTCATTAACATAAGGAGGGCCTTATATCAATACTATTGGTCGTTATGGCAGTTGTTATCACAGTAAACTTCAAGCTCTCTATGAGGTTTCCGTTGCTCGCTTTTGGGAGTTTTCTGTCACTGTCTTTCCGTTGGTAGACATGAACAAAAGTACGGTGATTTCAATGCCGCTGATTTGCCACTGAGTAATTACGTTAACACCGAATGGGGCACAAATGATTCAGCTCAGATCAAGCTGAATCGAAGATGGACATTTCCGTGTCAGCGCAATTGTTAATTTAGCAATTTATGAATTAGATCAGGTATAGCAAGCTCGCTAGATGAAGTTTTCAGTCTAAGTGGTGCAACTCAGTATTGGAAAAGCTTGTAGTCTTCGTAACACGATCCCCAAATTTGGGGTCGTACTTAAACTGAACAGATGGTCTTTTTGTGAATGAATCAAATCTACAACTGTAAATTCGTTTCCTAATCCTCAAAATTTACATGAACACTGCCAAGCGAACCGAAATGACCACGAACCTTTATTGGAGGCGCAGCCGGTACAGGTCCAACTACAGCCCCTGTCGTCACCCATTCACCAGCTTTTAAAGCGTAACCTCGCTTTTGCAAATGATTCGCGAGCCAAGTTATCGAATTGAGCGGATCTCCCATTACGTTCTTACCTAAATTTTCACCCACTTTCTTATCATTCATATATCCGGTTACCATAACATTTGCCAGTTCTATATTTTGCCAATCTTTTATAGGAGGACCATAAACAAAACCGAAGTTACCCCCATGATCTGCTGCAAACTGAGGTAAACCAGATTTAACCGGGCCTTGGGTATATCGCGTACCAACAGGTTCTATCGCTAAATGCATGCTACCGATTGCTGCTTTTACCTCTTCTTTACTATAAGGCTCTTGTCGAGACGGTAGTGTTTCAGCCATTCTAAAAGCAAATTCAAACTCAAAGCCGTACAGTGTTGGAGAACCATTGTTTATGGTCTGGGGTTCAGGATGTGCCCACTGTGAGAATAGTGGTCCTGAAACTGGCTCACTAACACCAGCCTTTTTCATGAGATCGTCACTGGTAATCGCAATTTTCCAGCCTATAAGAGGAATACCAATATTTTTAATAATTTGGTCTTGAACTATATAACCTTCTTCTAATGTGTTCGGTTTTACCATGTTTGGTAATTCAATAAGTTCATTCTGCTTTCTCGCTGAAATAAGTAGTTTTGCGGCTTCCTCTGCCTGTGACTTGGTAAATGGTTTTTTCTGATTTCCAACTAAAACTTCATTCGCATTTGAGATATTAAAAATTAAAATGCATATAGATGCCAAAATCATTTGTTTCTTCATAGAATTACCGACTAACTAACACTAAATTTGATATAAGTATATTCCAAACGCAGACGACCTGAAATCAATCATAAGTATCGCTAGTGATAATTTTTGATGAAAATAGGGGGGATGGAACGCGTTTTTTAGACACTGGATTTTGTAAGTGAATAGCCACTGAATCATTAGATATATATATATCTAATGAATGGTCAACGTTAGACATATTGAACCATTAACAGAGTTTGGACAAAGGCTTGTTTGCATTACACAGTTGATACTGTATTCAGTTATTAAGCAGGTACCATTTAGCCTTTTGTTCCGTGAAGAAGTTTAATTCTTCAGTTGGAGTAAAGGGTGTATCAAGCAACCCTAGACTGAAAGAAATTTTACCTTCATTAAAACTATCTCCAGATTTATGCCACTGAAGAGGAGAACCACATTTTTTGCAAAACGTTCGTTGAGTATCAAGAGATGAATTGAAAATACCGATGGTTTCTTGACCAATCCATCGAAAAGAATCCAGTGCAACAACACCATATGATGCAAATGCTGCCCCATGCGATTTTTTGCACATATCACAATGGCAATGTATTACTTGTTCAATTTAACCGTTAATTTCAAAAGAAACGGAACCACACAAGCAACGCCCATAATACTTCACTGATCCACCTTCATTTATTTGCAGCCTTTAGTGACGCTAATTCATTACTAAAATTTGGTCAAACTATACTCAAACAAAATGAGAGCAAAGTGCGTCGCAAAAAGGAATGGGGCAGTTCCGAGCCAGATGTTCGAGGTCAACCTGGCACGTTGATGGACAGAAACGTGTCAGTGAACTTTCTAATTTAGCTGTATACGGATAACTTCAAGTATCGCAAAAGCGAGCACCTCAGAACCTGGTGATAAAACTTACCAAGCCAATGATTACTCGCTCAACAACAATCCAAACGGCGAAATGTAAGTATCGACAGTATTTCTGGGACAGCGGAAGCAAACGGACTGATATTCTACGATGACATCGTCAAGTATATGAAAGAGTAGCCAAAGCCAGATATCGATTCATTTATCCTTTGGAACCTTTTACTTCAAAACTGCTGTGTACCAAGCAAACGTTCATCATCACCAAAATACGTAGTTTAGGAACAGACAAATGGTCGCAAAACCAACTTGTGACTTAAATCACATTTTTAGCCAATAATTGCCAATTCGCTCGAAGTTCAACAAATCAAATTCACTACCCGTTTAGTTAAAATAATTAACCCTTCTTATAAAGAAGCCAACAATACAGCATTTTTAACTAAACAAAGTCATTCAATTCGCCAATCCAAACTGATTTCTATTGCTGGTAAAGTAACCGGATTTCTTATTATTTGGACATTCATACATGGGGTTATCATCTGAGCTCGGTTCTACGCTAAACCTGATTTCCAGAATTGGTTGGGTCTGTGAAATTCATCCTGAAGGTAACCGACTGAAACTCGATTTTGAGGGCAACCCTTATGGACAGCCGATTTGGGGATCGATTGGTCGGTCATTTAGTCGCGCTGAAATCCACGCTGCGATCGATAACCAGTTAGATTGCCGGATTGATTTTCTGGCTGGCGATATTGATCTGCCTATCCTGCGCAACATCTATTTTTCTCTGCTTAGCGATCAAGAGATCACGTTGAAAGCCAAACGTGTGGTGCTCGAAGGTGATGAATCGGTACTGATTCAATCAGGGAAAGCTCAAACACTACATCAGGCCCGAAGTGGTCGTGTTGCTACATCAGCAGAGCAAATCAGTAATAGCGCCGACAAAACGGTCAAGATCCAAGGTCAACGTATTGATCTTAACTAGCTCAAATTAACTATTTGTGAGAAAACTAATATGTCAGTTACCATCAATGCTAACGGCCTAAGTATCGTTCACCAAGGGTCAGAAGGCGAAGCCAATGCTTCTCTCCCTGATGTGTGTAAAACTCAATGTGGGCCGGCGGTTGTGCCGATCCCTTATGGTAACAACGCTAAGTCTGCCGATTTGGCTGACGGCACCACGACTGTGTTTGCTGATGGTGGTAATAGTATCGCCATCGATGGCAGCAAATTTTCCCAAAGTACCGGCGATGCTTCTGGCGATAAGAAAGGCATTGTCTCCGGTACCATTGAAGGGGAAGCTCAGTTCGTCACTTCTTCGCCTACCGTCATCATCGAAGGTAAAGGTGTCGCACGCCATTCAGACCAGATGACCATGAATAAAGCTAATACCATGTGTTTGGGAGTGCAGAACCCTTCGGTTAGTGTTGAAGAATCGCCCGCAGAACCATCACAAGTTGATATCAAAGTGCGCTACCCAAATGGCACCTTGCTGACCAATGCGCCATTCCAGTTAACGGATGAATCCAGTGCCGCCTTAGGCGACGGTACGCTGTGTGAACAAGGCAAAGGCAGTGTGGATGGATTGCAGCCGGGCAAAGTGAAGCTCCAAGTTGCAGAGAGTAATGATGCGTTTGTCGTTGCTCCAAAATTACGCACCAATCCGTATTATCGTGAACAGTTACAAGACCAAGACTTTTTTGATCTCGCCAGTAAAGGCCAGCAGACTTTTTGGCAACCGCAGCGCATCGCCTCGTCGATGATGGGCTGGGGTAGTATGGGTAAAGATCTCACCACCGATCGCTACTTTCACGAGATGCTGCAGTTAGAAACTCAAGCCTACTTTGCGAAGGGCCACCCCAGTTATGAACTGGATAAGATTGGTTATGCGGCAATTCAAGATATTGCTGAGCAAACTACCGCATCAATCGATACAGTGGTAGTGTATACCCTGCCGATGATGGTCGAAGAAGGCGATATTCTCTCGGTATTGTTTCGCTTAGCCCCCCATGAAACAACCGATCGCATGCTGGCTTATATGCGCGCCAGAGGCAAAGGTAATCCGCAAAGTTATCTGAGCGACTATGATTGGGATACCACCAAAAAGCAGATGACCAATACCCTGCAAGACCTGCTAAGTAAAGTCACCAGCCGAATAGAAACCTTAGCCGAAGAAGCGCGACGGTTGAATTACACCTACCTCTCTGCTGATATCTTTGATGCCCATATTTCGGATCTCAACGCGTATATCAAAGGCTTACCCGACCGAGTCGCCGAATCATTTTCTCGCCTAGCGGACAAAGCGCAGAATTTGCTGGTTGACGTTTCTAACGTTCAGGTCATTAAAGCCCATGATAATGTGTACTCGGCGGAAGCCGGTGTCGTCGAAGCGGTTGTCAATACCACCGCCAACGTGGATATAGTCGACCCCTACCTCAATGAGGAGCCGGGAAGCATAGTCAATGTGCAGCCGATTTATCCGGTACGTTACGGCTACGCGAATTTCTTTGACGAAGTGATGCCAGCGCAAGCACCACCGAGTATGACAACAATGAGCAGCGCCACGGGGCTAAAAGACACCGGGGGCTATCTACTTCGTCTTTTACGTGAAGGCTGGATATATATCAAAGAAGAGAGCGATGAAGAGAACGCGCCTTTTCATATATTCAAATATGCGCAAACCCAAACCCCAACAGGCGTGATTGAGAAGTTTGAAAGATACGTTTTTACCAATCAAGAAAACGCTCAAGGCGGCCTAACGCTGGATACCACATCGGGCTCAACCTTCTATCCTTTTGCGTTTGTGACGCCAAAGGCGAAAAAAATCTCCATCGTTTACTCTGAGCACCAATGGTCTTCCGCTCTCATTGACAACATGAACAGCGATGAAACGTTGCGTCAAGAAGCCATGCAGCAAGTGGATTTGAGTTCGCCACAAACCGAGTTTAGCCAAGCGGCGACGAAAGAGAACCTCAGTTCCTTGGTCGAGGAATATCGTAATAACGATAAGAAATGGTTGCTATCCGAAGTCTCAAATGAAGACGATACATATGCGCCCGATGCACTTAGAATTTATAAGAATTATTCCCTGTCCGCCGACGGCCTTATTGAATCACTCCAAAAGAGTCATTACGAACAAAAAAATGGAACACTCGTCGCCCTGTTTGATCCCATTGGTAGACAAACAGATTTAGCTTTCGCTATGAGTCTTATTACAGCAAAGCAGAAGTCTGATGAAGCAAAGACCTTTTACCCTGCTTCTATCGGAACAATTATCAATAAGATGAGAGAAAAAGGCTCTGCAGATGTTGTCGAGCTAATTAATGAGAATGTTGATACTGATGCTTTAGATGCTTTCACTAAAAAAAGTGATATGAAAAAAGCTAAGAATAAACAATCCCTCGAACTCCTGTTAGATTTATATGCACAATTTGCCTACAAGGACTTGGCAGACGGAACTATAGGTTCTCTTGATAATTATCTTAAGATGTTTTTTGATGCCGAAAATGTGACCTCAGCCGATGCAGTTAACGAAGCGGAAAAACTCTCATTGATCACTCAAGGCTTATTCGAAAGTCTCAGTTCTAATGAAGAGGGGCAACGAGTCCTTGTGGAAATGATTAACTCAGCATACGAGAATGATCAAGGGATCGCCGATTCCAATAACATCGCTTATATTGTGTTTGAATCCCTAAAAAAATTCTTTTTGCAATGCCAAGAACAAGTGGATTGGCACATTGCTGTAAAAAACCTCCCTATTGTTTTTGGAAAGCTTTGGGCAGAAGCAAAAGCTGGGGCGAAATATGGTGGAAAGATAATTAATCAAAGCAAAAACCACCTAGCAGCAAAAGCACTTTCCAAGCTTGTTGATTCATTTATCCCTATATTTTTTGAAAAAGTGTACGGCATCATAGAAACTGGAAATACAGTAAGAGTTTCAAGGCAGCGCCTGAGCGAGGCATTAACTCAAATAATAGATTCTGGCGGTAAGAATAGCAGCAAAATTACGAGCTCGATGCGACAACTATCTAGAGCTAAGTCTATGTTTGGTTGGGCAGAGGATCAGAAACATACTCGTTTGGCAGGCTATATTGAACAAGCGGAAATAAAAGTTATTTTTGAGCATGGTGAATATAATGGGCGCATCTCGACAATTAAGGCCCCAACTGACTTTTTCAGTATGGGCGCTGACGCTGCATTAGCTGGGGTATCTTGGTACTTCAACTTAATGAGCTTGTATGATGTCTATGCACAAGGTGATGTGGATTCAGCGGACCCTTTGAGAAATACATTTTATATGTATGAAGACATGAAAATGCTGGGAGCTCTATCAGCATTTCTTGTTGATACTGCGGCACTATCAAGAGCTGGGCTAATTTTTAGTAACAAATACATTCTCGAATCGAGTACATCACATCTTGCACAGAGGCTTCTCCCCAAGTCGACTTCGGTTTTGAAAACTCTCGGCCTTTGGGCTGAACGTAAAGTCTTTGCGAGGCTTACCGCAGGCGCTAATGTGGCGATGGTTTTCGTGTCTTTAAGTGATGCTTATGAAAGCTATGAAAATGGCAATACTGGAGAAATGCTAGGACACCTTACCATGGCAACAGGCTCTTTGATGCTTGCTGGTGGAGCGGCATACACCTTCAGCTCAATCGGTTGGGCGATGGCCTTTGGCTTTTTTGCTTTTGCGATAATTGTAATTGGCGGAGTGTTAGTCTGGTTGTACAGCAAAAGTCACTTTGAACAACTTTTGTCTAGTTGTTTTTGGGGTAGAAATAAGCGCTATGCATTTTGGTATTTTGAATCTGGGGGAGAGCTAAATATTAGAAGCAGGCTAGATATGATTCAACGCTTTTATGATAAAAATGAATTTAAATTTGCATATTCTATTGAAGTTCAAGAGTTTATGAATTTTTTGATTAAACCTTCAGTAAAAGTTGAAGAGGATAATGGTCTCTTTAGCGGCGTCTCTAAATACAAATTCTCTTTTACCCTGCCTAACTTTGTTTGGAAGGTCTCTGAAGTTGTGGCTTCGATACATAAAAAAGTTATCAATCCATACCAGCAAAAGCCTCAGGCATACGACTACGAATTCAATGAACAAGCAACTAAAGCCTTTTCGAATGCGATATCAACTGCAATGAATAACAATGAAAGTCATATGATAAAAGATGGCACGCTAACCCTAACATTTGAAGTTGAAATGGAGGAAGATTGTGTCCTTCATTGGTATTATCAGCCATCACCAAATCTGGTAGTCCCTAAGAGAAGTTTAAGTGATCATGGTAAGATAACCAAAACTTTCCTTGGAATGAGAAACAACGACTTAATCAACTAATTGAAGTAAGACCTAACATGAAACCGAAAGTAAACACTGCATTAACTAGAGATAAGAGCGGTATCAATAAACTCATTGAGATAAAAAATGAGTGCTTAGATGAAATTGAACTAGTACCGTTAGAGGATCCACATGAGCCAATTATGTCGGTAAATGATCGTATTCTAACGATTAGAAATGGCATGCATAACTATCGATCACATTATGTACTACCTATGCTAATTGGCTTCTGGTGCTTTCTTTTTTTTATAGCTTCTGATCTTGGCCCAAATTCAGGAGAAATAGAGTATGCTCGCAGTAATTTAATTGAGTATAAAACAGACACTAATTCTTTTAGTTTAGATTCTTTTAGTTTAAATCGGTATAATTATTTTAATACAATGTTAGGGAAAGATTTGAAGGGTGGTATATTAAATTATGTAAAAGCTGTACATCTATATGGTACTGAAACACAGAAACGTATGCAGAAAGAACGTTTATTCATAATTGTAGTACTGCTTGCCATATCGATAGCAATTACATATTGGTATATTCGCTTTCGAATTATGGCGTATATCTTTTTTGATAGAAAAAGGCAAATTGTTTACACATGGCGTAAGGGACGTGTGGCTGCCTGCCGTTTTGAAAATATAGGTTTTCGCGAAGAAACACTTGGTTTAAGGCTATTTTTATATGGCGAAAAGAAAAAAACAGAGAATGGATATACCTATAAAGAAATGGAGTTTCTCATCCAACCTTCTGAGGCTATGTATTTCAATCAAAAACGAGACAATACCCTTCTACTAACCCAATTATTTTCTTTTATGGACCAAGGAAAACAAGCTGTGATTAAGGGCGCTAGCTTTGAAAGGAAGCTTCCGAAAACATGGCAAGCAAGAGACAAGCAGCCAGCAGATTTTGATGCAAGGCTAGATGAAATCTTAAATCGCGAGCATGAACTGCCAGATTTATACCTCAAGCGGTTTATCTAAGATGTCCGGTTAGTCTTTTTACATGTGAGAGGAATATGAATCGCAGATCTAAAGGAATATTGGAAGAGATCAGCAGCGATTCAGTTAACTTACGTGGCAACAGAAAAATGAAAAGAACAAACAGCCAAGGCTTCTTAATCAGATACCAATACCCACAACGGCTTAGCAAATGGCGCGACTCCTTTGCTTCTCACTTTAAGCTACAACCGGCTAATGATCCGTTAGAGCCATTTATGACGGTGACGGATGGTATTCTATCTGTGCGTGATTCAAGGCATGGCGCACGCTTTGCCTACCTTCTACCTTTGGTTATTGGGTTATGGATTCTGTCATTTACTTTTATTGGGGATTTAGGGCCAAACTCTGCCTCTGTCTCTTATGGAAGAGATAAATTGGCTGAATATAAAGCTAAATATATCAAAGGCTCTTATTTTGATGATTATCACAATAGACGATTTTCCTATTATCGAACGATGTTTGATAATGACGGAAACTATTCTTTCTTAAGCTATAATAAAGCTATTTTTACATATGGAAGAGAGTCACAAAAAAAGTATCAAATTTCTCATTTAGTTATAGCCAGTGTGACATTATTATTAACCCTATTTTTTACGGTGTTTTTTATTAAATCCCCAAAGCCTGCGTATATATACTTCGACCGAAAACGTGGCCTTGTTTACACTTGGTTTTTTGGCCGTTTGGCGGCTTGCCGTTTCGAAAATTTAGGGTTCTTAGAGCGAAAAACGGGATTGCTGCTCTATTTTTATTGCGAAAGCAAAAAGCATAATGGTGGCTATGAAGTGGCGCCTGTCACGGTTCAGCCTACTGGAAAAGTGCACCTTAATTCAGCAAGCGATTATGACTATTTCTTAGCGCAACTGTTTAATTTTATGGACAACGGAAAAAGCGCAGTGATCACCCGAGAGAGCTTTCGGCGCCCGGAATCGAACACGTACTTTTTTATCGATAAAAGGCCGGAGCCATTTGAAGAACGGCTGGAAAAACTCCTCGAACAAGAACACGTTCTGCCTGAGTTGTATGCCAATCTAAAGGTTGAGAATTAAGCCATCGCACATGACTAACAAGCTAACAGACCATTGATATGAGAGCACGAGAGGTACATAAATAATTTCGTACCTTAAGCTTTCATTTCAAATCAATATCTAATCTCGGTATATCATCTTACATATACCTAATTTACCACGGCTTTAAAACACTTTACTGATATCACAAAAAGTAAGTCAAATCACGCTTTCGTTAAATCAATGATTCATCATTAAAACTCAGAATGGGGCAGAGATTTATTAACGACTGATGATTAATTTCAATCCTAATCCCCCCATCACTGACCCAGACAAATAATCAATAAATTGTTTAAATTTTAAGTACGCTTGACGAGGGCCTGAAGCAGATAAAACTAAAGCTACAATCAGATACCATCCTGCATTACTCAAAAATGTGCAGATTGGAACCACAATATAGAAATACGTAGGGATGTTTTGCGGTAGCAGTGTTGTAAATACGCTGGCAAATACGATGGCTGTTTTGGGATTGCTGAGTTGGGTTCCTAAACCTAGTAAGTACGAAGGAAATAAGGAAATGTCTTGGCATCGAGTAGCATCTATGGACTGTAACGGAATTCGAGCGGATCTCACAATTCCAAATGCCAAAAACAAGATATAGCATCCGCCTGCAATTTTAAATATTGAATAGCTTACCGGCATCAGGCTAAAAATCGTTTGTAATCCGAGTAAGGCGACAACCGATAGAACTAATGCTCCCGTCCCCATACCTAACGCGGTAAAAATCCCATGCCGTCTTGAAAGTGAAATTGCTCGTCTGGCAACAAAGATAAAGCTGGGACCCGGACTCATAGCGCCGAGAGTAAGCGCTCCAGTAATTGCCAATGTTGGCATGTATGTTTGCAAATCAATGTCCATGTGTTTCCTCACTAACTATCTATAAAAAAACCAGCTCAATGAGCCGGTGATAAAATAAAAAGCAACCAGAAACTTAACTTATGCGTGATAGGCTTTCGCTAGTTTATCCAAAAATTCGTGTAGCTTTTGGTTCATCTCATCATAGTCATGATTCATTAGTACTTCAGGCTCATCAACGAAACGATAGTTTGCTGCCTCGCTGAAATCATCATTTTCTATCAGCAACGCTACAACATCTTTAGTCAATTCCATATGACACTGAAAACCAAACACCAAATCGCTATAAGCAACGATTTGTCGAGG
>NZ_FNDD01000026.1 GCF_900100015.1 Vibrio xiamenensis
ATTTTTAATGAGGCAACTTGACGAACTTTGGCATGTTTTACAGTTGGAGTGATTCAAGAATTTGAGCCGAAAATACTGATTTGCCGAAACCACAAAGCGAATGGCCAAAGAGATTAAATTTAGAGAAACCTAAAAATTTTGCCTTGTCGCATAACGCCGTGTTAAGGGGTGAGACAACGCTGCCGCCAAAGCGGATATGACCGCCTTAATCACATAAACCGATTTGAAGTGAAAGTGCCACGCGTTGACGAATCCCTCTTAAACACTTTGTTATGTTTTACCACAACTAATTCGCTCACATGGCAAAGAACTGAATTGAATAAGAAATTGTTTAACTTGCATCACACGATGTTGTGGAATTAACCGACAAAAGCGATAAATACAAATCGCGTAATTCCCAGAAATTTGATTGAGGCAACTTTGATAGCTTTTAGCGAGCGATTGCATCCCTGTCAAAACAGCGAAAGACAAAACCCGAATTGCCGAAAGCCCCGCTGCAGATTTGCTAATTGGGAAACATAACCGAAGAGACTTTAAGCCAGCCCAATTTTCAACACACAGACGCGATTTCAGATTGAAGCAACTCACGAACTTTGAAGCGTGATTATGTTTGAGGGATTCATGAACTTGGGCAGACAATATTGAATTGCTGAGGCAACTCGAACGAATGGCCAAAGAGACCAAAGAAATAAGCGCCAAGAAACCTTTTATTTCTTCTAAATCAAAGTGAAACATAACGCCCTGTTAAGTAGTGAGGCATGCAATACAAATGTTTCTGCACTACTCCGTAAACACAAAAACCACTGCAAACCAAAACTGCCACGCGTGCCGAATCTGCTTGAACAGTTTGTTATACAAAATTTCGCGCGACTTACTTTGAATCTTGACGCCTAATCCACTCTTGGGAAGCGTCACCCATTGTTAAACCCACCGAACTTTTCATCCATTGCATGAAATCTCGGTCGAATTTAAATTGCTCACCAAATTTGGATTTAAAATAGCGGCGAACGTTTTGAGTTGTCTTGTAACTATCTGTAATGACTGTACCGTCATCAATATCATTTTTATGCCAATCAACCTTTTCCATGGTCTGATTTCTCCATTTTGTATAACGCCCTGTTAAGGGGTGAGCAACGCAATATAGAAGCCGCCGCAAGCCACCTTAAACACTAAAACCAACGCATAGTGAAAATGCCACGCGTTGCGAATCCCTCTTGAACAGTTTGTTATGTGCAAACTTCTAGCTTGTAGATGACTGCTCAGCAACACTAACTTTAGGCTCTTTCTCTGGCGTCGACCATTTGATGATTGCTCTAAGGTTCATTGAAAAAAAGATGATATTTGCAATTATCATTGCCACACTGCCAGTAAGATAACCAACTACTACCCAACTAGTGTTACCGCACATCATTAAAATGAACCCGATTTTGTTCTTATTTCCAATTTGCCAAATTGCAAGAAACGTAAGTACCATTGCAACCCAGTCGATTCCATAGTACTGAAAATATTCCATTTTTCCTCCAAGCACATAACGCCCTGTTAAGGCGTGACAAAAATTATAACATATCAATTAAAATCAATAAGTTAAATAGAAAATTTATACATAAAACAAAGCATATATAGCAAATATGTAGCTTTACAATTGCCCAAGAACTATAAACATCGCTTTTCTGCTCTCAGGCACTCTTTTGGACATTTCCAATTTAAGATGACGGGCTGTTTTCTGCCCTATCGATAAGTTTTAGTATCCCAAACGTAATAAGGCACCGCTGATCGCAGTGCATGAAATGCAAGAAAATGGACAATTCCTGTCATCGGTACTCTCCACGGGTATATTTGTTTTATACAGAATTCATCGCAAGAATGCAGTGTCTGGATCATTCCCTGATTTGCCGACTTCCCAAAACAAGTTGCTAGTCCGAAATGTGCTCGTTTGATTCTAACGTGCTATCCGTATGGTGCACCCCGAATACGAACTTACCCCTTCCGGATATGGTCTGAAAGTAGTTTGGGTATAGTCATATAGGTATACCTAACGGGTACACCTATCACATTTACTTTAGTCAAAGATTAACATATGCATATAATGGCAATGTAGGTAGTGTTTATTAAACCGTGTTATTGGCTAGATTAGGGTATCGACAATGGAACTTGGATTAGATGTTCAACTCACAGGAACAAAAGACTTGAACGGATTTTTGCTTGAGAAGCCCGTGAGCAGCTTGGATACGATAGTTATGGTTTTAACAGGAAGAAACGGCTCAGGAAAAACCAGATTTATTGAAAGTGTTAGTAATGGATCTACTCAAATATCCATTAACGGGTCACCCTTAGATAAGGCTAGCATTTCGTATATAAAACAATCAGCTCTTAATCCAAACCTTGGGAATGTTTATAACCATTCAAATAGTCAACAACGACTTACAGCTGCTTTGAGCTTTTATAATAGTGTTAAGCATGACTTCGATCTTCCTTTTGATAGAAGTAAATCTCAAGCACATGACCGAAGAAATGAAAGTAATACTTTAAATTATGAGCAGCTTTACAACCTTTGTTCAGCAATATCAAAGAAAATGGACAAGCCTGCCTCAGAGCTTAGTCATGACGATATAATACTAAATTATGAAGAGCCTTCTAACAATATCCTTGGGGTTCAGAATATATCGACTATCTTTAATCAGTATATCCAGAGGCAGCACCTAAATAAGTATAATAAGTGGCTGAATACAGTTGAAAATGAAGATGTTAAGTTCTTTTCGGATGTTGAGTTTGTAGATAAGTTTGGAGACAAACCATGGATTGTAATAAATAAAATACTTGACGAAACTTTTGATGGTAAATTTAAGTTCAATGTCCCTGACGAAGATTCAAAAAGCTACTCTTTTCAAGCTAGTTTGATTAATACAGAAGACGGAAAAGACTCTGTTCTATCAGTTCAGCAGCTTTCATCAGGTGAAAAAACACTGCTATGGTTAGCGCTAACTTTGTTTAATACTCAGTACTACGAGGTGGAATTTACAAAGGCACCTAAGGTTTTGCTTATCGATGAGCCAGATGCTTTTCTGCACCCCAAGATGGTTGTGAAAATGTATAAAGCACTAGAGTCCTTTAGCAAAAGCTTTGGTTCTATAGTTATTATTAGTACGCATTCACCAACTACTGTAGCTTTATCACCAAAAGATAGCGTATTTCTAGTTGAAAATAATAATCTTAAACTTATTGAAAAAGATGAAGGGATCGCTGAGCTTTTAGATGGTGTAACACAAATATCAATTAGTCCAGATAATAGACGTCAAGTTTTCGTTGAGAGTCAGTATGATGCAGATGTATATCAAAGTATCTACTATAGATTAATGAACTCCTCAAGGTTAATCGACCCTAAAGTATCATTGAGCTTTGTTAGTTCAGGTCCAAAAATGCCAAGTCAGCAACTAATGGATAAGGCGAAGCAAATTCTCCAAGTTACTGATGAGAACCTGCTCAGTGAGTTTACAGAATCAATTAATGGAATTGGCAACTGTGTGCAGGTATTAGGTCAAGTAGAGGCACTTCTTAATAACGACAGTAAAACCGTTAGAGGTATTATTGATTGGGATCTAAAGAACAGGCCTAAAAAAGGTATCTCTATATTAGCTGAAGATTATGCTTACTCTATTGAAAATATAACGTTAGATCCTGTCTGTATAAACTTACTCCTTCATGTGGATAAAAATCATACTATGTCTGATATATGTGGCTCTGAAGTCAACTGGCATGAATTTATTGAAAATGACCAGCTTTTACAAGTTAGTATAGATAGATTGATATTTAAGGTGCTCGGAAGAGATAGTAATAAAGATGCAGTTCTAGCCTATACATCAGGTTTAAAACTATATACAGATAGGGATTACCTAAGAATGAATGGTCACGCTCTTGAGCGGAAAATTAAAGAAAAATATCCAGAACTAAATGCATACTGCAAAAAAGGTAGAGATGGAGATCTGAAGTGTACCATCGTTAACAAGGTTATGATTACACTTTCAAATTGTAAGTTTATTCCTGTTGAGTACGAGAAAGTTATAGCAGACGTTCAAAAGTGATGAGCTCGGAATGTTACTTATCAGGGAACAATGAAGTACAAACTTTAAAGTGATTTAATTCTTAAATGGTTGATTTTAAATATTTTAGACTTAGTATCTAGCACTCGAGAGTTCGAATCTACTTAAGCGGGCTACATGATCTTTTTGTATTTACTTAATGAGCAGTGGATAACTCAGCTTTTCCAATTCTGAGTTACCTCTCCCCCGCAGATTTGCATAACGATGCAGGCACGAATGATCAAGCTGACTCGAAGATGGACAGAAACGGTTTAGAGACAGAACCCGATATTGTCCGTACCAGATTAGAAGAAGTATCTTGAAACTTTAAATGCTATTTAGGATTCCAGTTAAATCATTGGTTTCTTATGCTTTCGATTAGAAAACATTCAAACTTTTCAGCTTCTGAGCAACGGGACTTAACAGTTTGAAAATTATTATAAACTCGATCCGCATAGTTCAAATATTGACTATCTTTTTTGGCTAACCTGTCCACACCTTTTTTCTTCTTAGAAGAAAAGCCTAGTGAAATCAACCTATCTTCCAAGTTGACAATCTCTTCATAATTGAATCCTGTTCCTAAATCAGAAAACACATTTTCAGATGGGTCATACAGCGCTAATAACCATGTTTCCATTGCATAACTAGGTAGCAAGAAAACAGGCTTTTCCTCTGAAGTTTCAGATTCGTTAATCCAATTAAAAAGGGCTTTTTCGCAAAACTCTCTTCTACCTAATGCGGTATTGGGGAAGCGTTCGTCTAAATCAGTGATATGTTCTGCGATATCAGTATCCATCTGAATAATCAAACCATCGGCACTAGTTTTAACCAGTGCTTTCCAAGTTCTACGTTTGGCTAACTCTACGAAATGAGGAGCTATACTGGCAAAATCGTCATCTGATTTTACTCTCCAAGATTTACACCAAGTCCTTACTGCATTCCATCCATGAGCTGGCCATTCTCCAGTGGTCGCATCTCTTTGTGGTGACAACTCTTGAATTGTAACTTCAGCCCCCAAGTCTTTACCCAACTTACTAGATAACCTTTTTAAAAAAGCAACATCGGTGGGACCTTCACATACTAACAAGTATTTGAGTTTCTTCATTTTAAATACCTGTATTTAATCCACCAAATGCTCCCGACAACCAAATTTCAGAAAGCTTCAACCCAAAATACTGTTTCTCCCAATCTTCTTTCGTCATTCCTTCCGGGGGCGACATTCTATCGATAACAGTCTGACCATCCTCACCTCTACTTACTACGAATAATCGATGGTCTGGATTAAATAGATCAACAGCATCTAATGTCGTTGGGTTGTGAGTTGTAAGCATGACTTGTTTAGAACTATCACCCTGAATATATTCCGCTATATGACCCATAAGGTTTTTCACCAAACCTGGATTCAGAGCACTGTCAATATTATCTAGCGCAAAAAAATCAGGTGAGTCTTTATGTGCCAGAAGAGCTAAAACAAACAGAATAAATAGTGCACCTTCACTAACGTCATAAGCATATAGGTCGTTAAAGTTAGTTTTCATAAACTTATCTTTATAACTAACAACTCGCCGTCCAATTGTCATATGTTCAGACATAAGATCACTATTTGGCTGCGATGAAGTACCAACTTCCTTAAACCAGTCGAGTAACTTAAAGAATCGTTGAAGTTCTTTCCTTTTTGATATATCGGCCATTATTTCATTTAATGACTCTGCGAGACGTCCACCATAAAGCCCTAAAGGGGACTTATTGCTGTTATCTGTTGCAACACCTCTCAAAATAGGTGTTGAAGGAGCGAATATCGCAAACTGCTCCAAAACACTTAGATCATCAATATCGCTTTCAAACGAACGATATAAAGGAATAATGCTTTTCTCTCTATCTAGCTTGTTTTTTATTTGGCTTCCTAAAATCGTCGCTCCATTATTCGAACGACCACAAACTGATTTTCCATTTTTTTTAAGGGATTCAGCATTATACGAAAAGCCATCTACTGCATTAACGCTCATTTTATAACACAGTGACTCAGTTTCTGCTTCAATAGAAAACGTATTTCTTCGGTCTTTATTACGCAATGACGTCCGAAATATCTTGGGAGAAGATAGGCGAGCCCCACGCCTTGATAGCCTTTCATAATCAATTCCCCCTTCGACTGAAGCGGAAAGCATTGCAATAGATTCTAGTAAGTTGCTCTTACCAGCACCATTTGTACCGATAAAGACATTCAATCTACCTAAATCAATATCCTGATCATATATGGATTTAAATCCTTTGATAGTTAGACGCTTAATATGTGCCATTTACAAGAATCTCATTTTTAACTTATTGTCGGCATTATAGTTTCTTTCTAGGGTAGTTACTACCTCAAGGAGCCAACCAAATGATATGGACTCCCTCAACTTGAGGCACAACATGCCAGAGTTATTCCTTCAGATAACTTTAAGTAAGACAAATCAACGTGAATAGAGAGTGGACGGAGCCTTTGATCTAAATTGGAAAGGGGCACTTCTGAGTTACGAAGTGCCATCTGTGAAAGTTCTGGACAGCAATGAGTTAGCCATGTTAGCCCGAAGCTGGGCTAAATTACTTGCTAATGATGCAAGCCTTTACCTCCACCCTTCGTTTGAGAGTATGCATGTGAAGTATCATTGCCATACTTCTTCCAGCGATTACCTTCGGACAGTACAGAACTGGCATGGAATTCATCAGGTTCAGCTTCACGCTGGAATGCCTGACGATATTCTTCCTTGATTCGTCGCTTTTTCTCGGTGAATGTTTTGTAGCTATTATATTTATCAGCAACTGTATGAGTTACGAAAGCCCCATTAAAGAATTTATAGGACAAAGACGAAGACTTAAAGGTTAGTATCTCGCCATTTATATCAACATCAAGATAAACCGCATTCCCAGCCTCACGCACATCTAGTACAGGACCATCCCCAAAGGTTTTGTGCGAAAGAATTATGTTGTGCTCTTTTTCGTAAACATCAAGGAAGTCCTTACCAAGAAAATTTAGCGCTAGCATACAGTTCGGGGAAGTATGACTAATATGAGTGTCATCTAACTTAGTAGTTAGCGCTATATCGGATTTAATGTCAGGTGCTTTTTTTGGGGAGAAGAACTGACTAATTACATTCCTAAGCTTTCTTAACATATACATGTTCTATTCTACTTCTTCGCATACAAACATACAGGTTGATTTCTATTAATAGTAACTGCCTGAGTAGTTACTACTGATAACTCTAACTAAACAGAAAGGGGCAATTCCTTTCTAGTTAATGCATTCCCATTCATCACATTACACCGATGTTTTTTGTATAACGGCATCTTGGATAGGCAGAGCACCCATAAAACGCCCGACCTTTGTTGTCCCCTCTTTTCGCGGTGCGCTTTACCAGTGTTGAATGGCAGCTTGGACAGATAAGTTCAGGCTCAGCAGGTAACTCAGCTTTCGTTTTCGCCTCAGTTCGGCAATGTTGTGCAAGTTCAATCATATTGACGAGATCGCCACCATTTATCAGCCATAGCTTTTTATCCAAGGCGTATTTCACCGCTTCAGAGGTAAAGTCACCTGACGTTACCACGATCATCTTGCTGGCACTGTGTTCTATCATTACGGCATACATCTCTCGCAATATCGGAATGCCCACTTTGCGAGTCTTCCAATGCGTGCATTGTACTAGTGTCAGTTCCCCATCTTTTCTCATCCATATATCAACGCCACCGTCAGGCTTTTGAGAGAACGCTTGTTTAACTTCATAGCCTTGCTGCTTAAAGAATTCTCCGATATAGCTTTCAAACTCTAACCATGTCAGGCTTTTTAATGGCTCTGTTGTGCCTCGATGGGCTATTTCGGATGTTGTCGAAGAAAACTGGCGCCGTCTTTTGAATTGCTTAATAAACGCGATAGGAGTTGGAACTAAGAAGAGAAAAGTGAGATAAGGAGCGATTAGGCTTAGGTTTGGCGCTATGGCATCAAAAACCAAATTCCCTGTACCCTTGGCTAAGGCAGGCAGCACAACACTCAAACTAATATAGACAATGGCAGCGACAATGAGACTGAGCCACCACGGCGCATCCATAAGATGCCAAATAATCCCATCATTCTTTTTTGCCATGATTTCGCCCGCCCATTCGATATGCATATTGAAACATATTAAATTTGCGATAGCTTCGACTTACGCCTCAATTCTTTTTGTTAACGACTGGAATACGGTGATTTATCAAACTCTAAGTCTCAAAACTTACCCCACTTGCCCCACCTCCCCCACTTAATCAGTGAGGCAAGTGGGGGAGGTGGGGTTAATTTGGCAACTTACTGAAATGGAATGTGGGGAGTAACCGTTGGGAACAAGTATTGGTTGTAGCCGTTTTTCAGTTTCTTCTTAATTCGTCCTTCTTTATGGAGCTGATTCAGTGCTTTGCCAAGCACACTGCCCTTTGAAGCATCGATTCGTAACAGCTCACACACTTGTTTAGTAGAAAGCCACTCTTTTGCTTTGCCGTGACAGTCAGCTAAGTGGTCATTCAATAAGTTGTACCAGTTCCCTTTGTCTACATACTTAGCGGATTCCTGTGAGACTTGCGCTTGTAACGCGGCAGGTAACATCCAAGGATGATGTTTGACCATAAACTGGTGTTTCACCTCTAACCAGAACTGACGCAGTTTCTCAGGCTCTTTGAGGGTTAACTCCCCTGTTGGCTGATATTCCCATCCAAGAATGTGATTCAACGTCTCCATATCCGTTTCATCGACCAATTCAATCACCGCGTAACGAGTGTTCCCTGTCTCGTCTTTTAAGAAGTCCGTGCCGTTGACCGTCGCAATCAGATTGGTTTGACGCTCTTTCTTGATGTCAGTACGTGCATAAGGTGGCCTTACCGTATCTTTCGAGCGCGTGACAAACGCTTTCAGTGCCCCTTGGCAGTTTTTGGTCGAGCGCTCTAACTCGCCAAGTTCGACAATCCAAGAACGAATCACCGATAACACGCTGTCTTTGTTGTCAGGGTTAAGCTCTGCCCCTTCCAGAAACGCATTAGGCATCACGTTAGCAATGCGCTCTACAAACGCTGTTTTCTTAAATGACTGCTCCCCTTGCAGTACGGGCACCAATTTGGATTTGAAGTTACCAACAAACAGACATGCTACACAGCCGACTAACCAGTGTAGCAACACCGCATTAGAAAGCTCAGGATGCTTGGCTTTCAGACAGCTTAAGGCGGCGTTAACCCTTGCTACACCGTCCCACGTTCCATGTAGCCAATCTGCTATTGGGTGATACCGATTCTTTAAAGCTAACGCGCCAAAGTGGTCATCAATGGCACTTCGAGGCATGGAATAAATCGAAGCGAGAGAAATCAACTCACTGCGCACTTCTTCCTGCGCCCCCGCTAATTGGTTGTCTTTGAAAATATCGGGCTCTAAAGTCATCCGATTGTGCTTGGCTTCGTATCCGGCGCTATCAAGTAGCGCCTTAAGATTGTCAGCGGTATTGAGCACAATGCGTTGCCCTGATTCTTTGTACTTTACATGCGGAAAGGCGGGCTCGTTGTCGTCATTAAACATAGGTGCCCTCCTTTTGTGAGAGGTGGTCACGTTTAGTATGACTTTCTAACCATTGGTCAAGATCTTCTTTGAGGTAACGGACAGCGCGGCCAATCTTAATGAAAGGCGGTGCCATGGTGCGGTTTTTACGTTGCCCTTCCATTCGTGATTGGCGTAAGAAAGAGCGGCTCATTCCAATGTAAGCAGCGGTCTCTTGCTCGGTAAATGCGCGTTTCACAACGGTGCTTGTTGTCATGTTGATGTCTCCTGTTGTTCATTGAGACTTCAACTTAACCGGTCACAACGTCATATGACGCCAGTAACGACATTCACGACGACGTTAGTTTTTCGGCTTGCTCTGCTTTGACTAATCGACGGACATCCACCAATACGTTTTTACGAAATGAATCGTAAGACATGGTGTTTTCACTATCGCCTCGCCCAAACCAAGTGACACTGTCTTGCGTAATACTCTCAACCACTAAATCAACGTCATAGTGTCGGTTAAAATCGTGTTGATTAACGTCTTGCCGAAGCATTGCCCAAACCTTATCGGCTCTGGTTTGAGCGTTACGTTGAAGGATACGATACGCGATTAATGCAATGGGGTGTGTGAGTAACGGTTGGGTAACCGAACCTAACCGAACATCAGTGCGTTGACTAACCGAATCTAATGGGGCGTTAACCGAACTTAAGTGCATTGACTCAGTACTTTTAACCGTTGAACCTACCGTTGGGTTAACCGTTGACGTAGTACTCGAAGTGCTTTCGATAACCGAACCGTAACCGGACACCTTAATGCTTTCAGCGCCAAACACACCTATTAAATCGTCGATATCAATGCGCAGTTGCTCCGGTTTAACCGAAAGAGGTTTGATTTTCAGTCGCTGACCACCCGTATCAGGGTATTGATTGGCGATTTGTTCAGTTTTTTCATTGGGAATAAGTCGGGAGAGCATTCCAGCGTACTTACCAAGTACACTGTTTACGGTTAAGTCAGTACTGATTTCAGTACTAGCAAGAAAAGGTCCTGTGGGTTGTTTAAAACTGGCGTTTTTATAGGAAAAACTCGCTTCCTGAACACCATGAAACGCTTGGTTAACCGAACGCCAACGGTACACACGGTCAGGCTCTAGAATCAATACATCTTCGCAGGTCTGCGTTTCCAGTGAGAGAGTAAAGCGTTTGGACATCGGCATCGACAAGCGAACAACGCCGCCATAATCGAAAATGGAGACGACGACTCGCTCACTGCGGGAAATATAACCTCCGAAATTCTGACCTTGGGTTACTGCACATAACGCCATTAAGTGGTTATTAACGGCGTCAAATACATCCCCTTGCGTGAGATAGGTCTTATCGGTTAGCTCTGACAAATGCAGGAAACGGCGCTTAAGCGGGTTCATAACTCTCTCCCTTTGAGTAATGACTGTCTTAGACGCCGTATTAAATCATCAAAACTACTGTATAAACAACCATGGACATGAACAATGTGAACAAACTACCGCATCATAGCTAACTGAATACTTACAGGAGATTAGGCATTCAAATACCAATCTTCTAACAAAACTAAAACCGCCGAGTTTATTTACACTCTTGCGTTTCATTGGATCGTAGAAACCCAACCTAGCTCAACTGCTTATGTATATCTAATGCGTTACACTACTTGAACTTTTCGAGGCATATCAAATTATAACTGGCAGCATACAATGACTTTTTGGACACTCACATCAAACCCTTTGGCTCGCTTCTTCAAGAAGGATCTCCTAGTTCAAGTGGATAATGATGGGATTAGAGTGCTTCAAGATGAAACAGAAAATCAGTTTTTTTGGGAACAGTTGGATTCACCACCTATGTTTACGCTTGCCCTAGACGGTGGAAATTTAAGTTTTACCGCTGAAGGGAAACCATATCGCTATCGTATGCTTGGATATTTACTTCCCTTTAAGTACGCCAAGCATTTTATTACGTTTTGGGGAAATAAAAACGCAGAGCGTCTGCAAAGTTTCCTCAGTGACGCTTATTATCAATGCACTGCCACATTTATTAGAGATTCCACAGTAAACAGTATTAGGGCATTCGTTAACGAAGAAATTCAACGCTGGAAAGGCTGGGATAAAGTTGAAGGTCTATCAGAACAAGCAAAAGAAACAGCGAATAAACTCAGCAACATACATAATTGGACGTCTTCCGATATCGATAAAATACGGCAGCGTTATCTACAAAAGCAACTTACACACTATCAAGATTTTTTTGATTCGGTGGAGTCGAACCCACTGACCCAAAAGCAGCGAATTGCTTGTGTGACCGACAATGATAACAACCTTCTCCTTGCTGGCGCTGGAACCGGAAAAACCAGCGTTATGGTCGGTAAAACAGGCTATTTAGTGAAAAGTGAGCAAGCTAAACCAAGCGAGATACTCATGCTTGCCTATGGTCGAATTGCCGCATTAGAAATGGACGAACGCATCAAAGAAAAACTCGGACTAGATGACGTAAAAGCCAGTACGTTTCACAGCCTTGGTATAAAAATCATCTCTGATGTGGAAGGAAAAAAACCGAGTCTATCCAAGCTAGAAGACAGCCCTAAAGCCAAAGCAGAATGGATGAATGATCAAATAGAGACACTCATGCGAGACAGTGATTATCGCAAGGCTCTACTCGAATATTTCAGCTCTTATTATTACGTTGACAAAAGTCCTTGGGATTTTAGCTCTCAAGGTGCCTACCTCAAATATCTCAATGACAATGACATTCGCTCCATGAGAGGAGAACAAGTCAAAAGTTTTGGTGAAATGGTCATAGCTAACTGGCTATTTAGAAAGGGGATTAACTATCAATATGAGGCCAAGTATCGAATTGATGTCGCAACAGAAGAGTATCGTCAATACGAACCCGACTTTTACCTTCCTGATTACGATATCTATATCGAATATTACGGAACCGATGAAAACGGAAATACTGCCCCCTATGTTAATCAAGAACGTTACCACCAAAGCATTGCTTGGAAACGTGAAACCCACAAGAAATATGAAACTGGGTATGTGGAAGTGTTTTACCACCAGCACAAAAAGGGCAGGCTGTTAAATGCATTAGAGCAAGAGCTATTGTCCCGTAACGTTGACGTTAACCCTATTCCTGATGATGTCTTACTCAGCAACTTAGAGAAGATGGGACAAGTGACTGAACTCGCTCGATTGCTCACGGCATTGGTCGATATGTACAAAGCCGCCTGTCTAGACGATAGCGGCGTAGAACGGATCATCAATGAATCGCTTGACCCAAAGCAAACCGAAAAGGCTCTAGAGCTTTTGATGCCGCTCTATCATAGCTATCAAAGATACTTACATGATCATCAAGTTATTGACTTCAATGACATGATAGGAAAAGCACTAGATTACGTACAAACCGGCAGATTCAGTTCACCTTGGAAATACCTATTGGTGGATGAATTCCAAGACATTTCAGAGCCAAGAGCAAGACTAGTCAAAGCGTTGCGCGATAGTACACCTGGATGTTCGCTATTTTGTGTGGGCGATGATTGGCAAGCCATATATCGGTTCAGTGGTGCAGATGTACGACTTACCACCGAGTTTTCCAATTACTTTGGTCCCACGTCTGAAACCACGCTTGATATGACGTTTCGATTCAATAATTCCATTGGTGAAGTCGCGACTCAATTCGTTACTCAGAACCCTGTCCAATTAAAAAAAGACATTAAATCACTTGTCCAAGTCGATAAACCTGCCGTAAGCGTTATTCGCCAAAGTAGTGATGAAGAGGGAATGTCTGCTTTAGACAAAGCTCTCACCTCCATAGCAAACCAAGTTATAACCTCAAAACAACCGAGCAAAAATAAAGTGTACTTGCTCGCGCGATATTGGTATCAGCTTCCAGATATTCATCAACTTAGAACGTTAAAACACCGATATCCGACACTAGAGATAGAGAATCAATCCTTTCATGCTTCAAAAGGTAAAGAAGCGGAGTACGTTGTTGTTTTAGGGCTAACAACTGGCAAGCATGGTTTCCCATCAGAGAAACAAACCCCGCCACTCGTTGATGCTCTTCTTCCTCAAGGTGATAAATTCACTCATGCAGAGGAACGAAGATTGTTTTATGTCGCACTGACACGCGCTAAGCACAAAGCTTACCTTTTAGCTGACATGATGGATGCCAGTGAGTTTGTCACTGAACTATTGAAGAAGAAGTATCCTATAGAGACTGAGGAATTTGATGTATCACTAATCCAATTAGAGGCAGAAAAGATAACCTGTCACAGTTGCGGAACCGGCATCTTGAGACCAAAGGTTGGGCAGTACGGGAAATTTTTATCATGTTCACTGTATCCACGCTGTAAGCACAAAGAGACCCCCTGCACTAAATGTGGCAGCCCAATGAGCCGCGATATTAAAGAAGGCTTTCAAGTCTGCATCGATACAAGTTGCGGCGACGAACGTCCTATATGCAAATGTGGGAATGAAATGAAAATGAGAAATGGTAAGTACGGTAAGTTTTGGAGCTGCTCAACATACCGTAAAAGCGCAGATAAAAACTGCTCCTATAAAGTGAATTGCTAGTATGGCGTTAACGACATAAAAGCACACGTCTTAGATGCCACTAACCGATTAATCTAACGGCTTCTGCTGTATGCTCGGGGGCTAAATGCGCGTAGCGTAGTGTCATTTTTAAATCAGCGTGCCCAAGCAATTCACGAACAATGTTTAAATCCACTCCTGCCATCACTAATTTGCTTGCAAAATGATGCCGCAAGTCATGAAACCTGAAATCATAAAGGCCCGCTTCCTTCAACACCGTTTGCCAAGGATGCTGAAAAAACTCGACAGGTTTCCCAAGGTGCTCAAACACAAACACTGCTTCTGGATTCTGACCTCGCCAATCTTCCAACATGCTATATACAGTGTCATTAAGCGGTATTGTCCGTTTTTTCTTGGATTTGGCATTTTCCGAGCGGATCGTGAGGTAACGATTAACCATAGAAATGTGCTCCCAACGTAACGTTAACAGCTCCCCTTTTCGCATACCCGTGTGCATTGCCATAATAATTAAAGGCTCAAAGTAATCGATAAATTGTCCTAGTTCCGCCTTATTGTGGACTGCCGATCGCTTAGCATCACGTAAGCGGCTATCGCGCTCTTTTACTGCGCTCAATAAGGCTTGCTCTTCCTCTTGAGATAAGTAGCGAATGCGAGTGTTATCTTCTTTGATAAGTTTGACGTTGTTGAGGTTGTGGGAATCGATAAACTCCCACTCAACGGCGCGGTTAAACGCCGCTTTAAGCCGGTTAAAAGCGTAGGTAATTGTGGCAGGAGCCTTTCCAGCCTTTCGACGCTCTGTGACCCACTGCTGAAGATCCCAAGCACTGATCTCATCTAATGGCTTGTTGATAAGATGCTTAAAGTTATTAGCTACACATTGATAAGACTGCTTTGCCCTTTTGGGATTCATCGCAATCAAATAGTCTTTATAGTGCTCTTCCAAATACTTGCCAAGCGTTAGGCTCTTGCGCATTTCAAGCCGTTTCGCTTCGTGGCGAGATTCCTGAACATCAACCCCACTTGCCACTAATCCAGATTTCTCTTTTGCTAAATCACGTGCTTGGGCTGGCGTCAGTGAATCAGCCGAACCAATCAGGTAATTTCGCTGCTTTCCGTTGAGTCGATAATAGAGGTAATACTTGATAGAACCTTTGGGAGAAATTCGAGCGTGAAAGCCGCTGATTTCGGTATCATTTAAACGTCCTTGCTCGACGGTGAGAGACTTGATAGAGGTATTGGTGATCTTCTGCTTGATAGCCATAACACATCCTGACGTGTAGCAAATATGTAGCAGAATCATCGTACCAAGAGAGACTTAGATGAACAACCCAGAAGAAACCAAAATTATATAAGATACTGATTATAATAATCTTTAAGTTTATTAATGTTCATTGTGGTTTATAGGAAAACTTTACATCATTCCACTGTTAAGGTGTGAGCAACGCAATACCGAAGCTCCCGCATACCACCTTAAACACTAAACGCAACGCATAGCAAAAATGCCACGCGTTGCGAATCACTCTTAAACAGATTGTTAAATTCAATTATCACAATTTATCAGAATAAGGTTTGGCGGCTGATGCATAAACTCACCTTCAAAGTCAGTGTCCAAAAGTTCTTCAAACTCCCGAGCTAAAGAACTATCTGGAGAGGTCATCTCTATATGACTCATAAGTACCATCTTCAGCCACCCTCGTAAGTTATTACGATACCTTTCGGATTGTTTACTCAATCCTTTCTCATCGTGTACAGGAGTCCCTATTTCTAAGTTATAAAGTGCTTCACCAAACGTATTAATACAACATGCAAACGTACACTCTTTATACCCGTTTATCATTCGTGCAGGTTTCAATTTATGAACCTTCAACTTCGCATACTTAGTTGTAGGGTTACTAAGCGGTGAAGCACAATCTGCGGACATATAGAAAAAGTTATACTCTTTTCCCTTTATCTTGTGAAAGACTCCAATAGAACCAATCGATGGCAATTCAGCTCCACTTAATATTTCAGGATGACAGTCAAAAGGTGGGTAAGGTAAAACATTTGGTCTCCTTGCTAACAAGTCCCATTGTTCAAGATTAGCCTTAAAGCTTGTAGAACAAGAACCACTTGTCCAACTGCTACATAGGTCGTGTTTTTCTAGAGACCTTTTAGCCTGAAGTAAAGTAACCCTTGCTTCAAATGATGGAGTTTTCTTATACGACACGATCAATAAATCTGAAATTTCACAGCGAGCGGTGTTCCTTCCCCAACTGCCTTGTCCATTAAAAACTACTTGATGCTTCATTCCATGAAACTCTTCAAGTCTAAAAGTGCTGTTTAGAGAGGCAAAACTATCCATTAAAGCTCGAAACTGCTTAATCTCAGAAAAATTTGCTTTCTGAGATTCCTGCTTCCATGCCATTTCTAAATAATGTGCAAACATATTTGCCAACATCGAATATTCCTTTGAATTTAACGCCCTGTTAAGTAGTGAGGCATGTAATACAAAAGCTGCTGCACTACTCCGTAAACACTAAAATCACTGCAAACCAAAAATGCCACGCATGCCGAATCTGCTTGAACAGTTTGTTATGTGTATTTTGCTAAATATTTTCCGATAAACTCTACGTCCGCTCTATAAAAATCTACCAACGGAATTTCGTTTGGTTTAAACCAGTAAAATGTTTGCTGCCTATTTTCATCGGTTATTTTAGGGATACTGTCATCAAGTGCGGCCAGAACAACATAATGAATATCACCGCCAAACTCATTTTGAAACTGATGACTTCCTAACAATTTCAAATTACTTAAACCAGTCTCTTCCCATAATTCTCGAATAGCAGCTTCTTCACCGGATTCACCGTGATCTACTGAACCTCCAGGGAATTCAAATACCATACCTTTATTTCGACGATATCGCTGCTGGATAAGAACCTTATCGCGCTTAACGACCACAGCCATAGACAAATCTTTCATGACTAACTCTTTTATATCGGAATACACATAACGCCCTGTTAAGTAGTGAGGCACGCGATACAAATGCTTCAGCACTACTCCGTAAACACAAAACTTACTGCAAACCAAAAATGCCACGCGTGCCGAATCTGCTTGAACAGTTTGTTAGGTGTTTTGACGTAAAGCACAATTTTTTAAAACTACTCTGCCTTAAACAGTACTTTGTTAGTTTTTTCATCGCGCAGAAGCTTAATTTCGGAAGTATAAAAGAAGTCCACATCCACGCCATCCTCACTAGGACTAATATTTGTCGTAATATGAGCCCACTTATCTCCCATATCATATCCCCACGCAATATTTAGAACTCGATAAGACTGTTCATTTTCCAACTCCACAAGGGTCCACATGCCATCTTGTTCTTTAAATATCTTGATTATTTCTGTATCTGCATAATTCATTATTTATAAATACCTAACGCCCTGTTAAGTAGTGAGGCATGCAATACAAAAGCTTCTGCACTACTCCATAAACACAAAAATCACTGCAAACCAAAAATGCCACGCATGCCGAATCTGCTTGAACAGTTTGTTATGCGTTTACTCCAAAATCTCATAGTGACGTTCAACGTTTACGGTCACTTTACCCCAATGAGATGCTTTGACTCTTTTCTGATGTCGTTCAAAAGCCACTTTATCTTTGAATTCTTCATAAACGTCGAAACGAAGAGGATTTTCCGAATTTTGGATAACGTTAAATATGATACAACCCGGCTCTTCGAGAGTAAGTCGTTTATGATTTACCAACTCATTTTTTACTAATTCAAGCTCCGACTCAGGAACTAAAATAAAACCTTTCAATATTACTTTTGACATGAATTTCCCTGTGACGCATAACGCCCAATTAAGGTGTGACTAACGCTACCACGAAACTCAACCAAACCACCGTAAACACTGTACTCAAATTAGAACCAAAAGTCCCAAGCGTTAGGAATCACTCTTAAATTGTTTGTTAGCACTACTTCAAGTGCTCTAGCACAGTTTTACCAAATTTGACCTTGAAGGAATTAGTAGTTGTGTTGACTGATAAAAACAGATTGTGATATGAACCGGAGCAATGCTTATCAACATAACTATTGATATGTTGTTTAAAGTCAGATGACAAAAGGTATGATGCTTGTTGTCCGTAAGGTAAATAAGTAGGTAAAACTGCACTTGATGGCTCAAACTGTTGAATTGACATTGCAACAGTTGAATCAGAAGAGTGTATTGTTATCGAATTTATATTGCTTGGTTTATTACCAGTGCTCGTCACTACAACACCTAATGCATCATCAAGCTCCCCCTGAATTACGAATACGTCAAATACACACTTCAATTTCTCTCCACTGTTTTTCCTTTGTTGCTCTGCAAGCCACAGAGAAGTAAAAACTGCACCAAGTGCACCTAGACCAGCAACCCAACCTCCCAAAGCACTTAGAGCAGGTATAACAATTTCAGTTAGGGTGCCTTTATCGTAAGTAACCCCAAAACTAACCCCTAGAACAAAGGCAAGTGCAGCGATTAGGACAATACCGACAATAGCTGATATAAATTTTATGTGTTTCCAATCCACGAAACTTTCCTTGTAGTGCTAACGCTATCTATACATCTATTTGTAGCATTTTCTGACTCAAACTATGTCACATTTTTCCGTTACTTACCGATTGAATGCTCACACAACTTTCTGAAAATTTAGAATAAATAGTATGAAAATAGCGTATCGAGTTCGCAATTAGGTTGCACTATGTCAACTAGTTCTAGACTAAAGCCTTAAGATACTCACATGGATACATGTACAGGCATACCGGATTGAAATCTCAGTTTATTTTGGCACTTAATGAGTATATGCAAAGTCGCTACTACTCACAGAAAACGATCAAAGCCTACTTGGATTGGATCAAACGCTATATCGTATTTCACAATATGCAGCATCCGTCAAAACTCTCAGACAAAGAAGTAGAGTTGTTTTTAACTCACCTCGCCGTTAAGCAAAAGGTTGCCGCCAAAACCCAGGCATTGGCGCTAAATGCACTGCAATTTCTCTATCGTGATTTCTTTAAGCAACCACTCGGAGACGAATTACGCTTTCAGCGCTCTACCCTAGCGCAAAAGCTTCCTGTGGTGTTGACTAAAGACGAAATGAGACGATTCATTCAACATATCGACCCGAGATATAAACTCCACATTATGTTGCTTTACGGCTCAGGATTACGACTGATGGAATGCGTTCGTTTGAGGATCCAAGATATCGATTTTGATTTTGGCGCCGTTCGTATTTGGCAAGGTAAAGGAGGCAAGAATAGAATTGTCACTCTTGCAAAAGAGACCCATCAACTCATCAAAGAGCAACAAGCACTTGCCAAGCGGTATTACGAGAAAGATATTCATACTCCAGGCTATGCCGGCGTGTGGATACGAGAATCGTTAAATCGCAAATATCCTGGATGCGAAATGGACTTTAATTGGCACTATTTGTTTCCATCGAACAAGCTCAGTATCGATCCTCAATCGGGCCTCAAACGGCGCCATCACATAAATGAAGTTGCACTGCAGAGAGCAGTAAAGCATTCGGCACTTGAAGCCAAGATTGATAAAAATGTAACCTGCCATACTCTACGTCACTCATTCGCAACGCATCTGCTTGAGTCAGGCGCAGATATCAGAACCGTTCAGGAGCAACTGGGTCACTCTGATGTTCGAACCACACAGATTTACACCCACGTTATTGATCGCAGTGCGAGCGGCGTGCTTAGCCCACTCTCCAACTTATAGGCACAAAAAAGGAGAGCAAATGCTCTCCTTTTCTTAAACCTAAGCTACTAAATTAAAGAGCAGCTTTTGCTTTTTCAACAAGCACTGCAAAAGCAGCTTTGTCGAATACCGCGATGTCCGCAAGGATCTTACGGTCGATCTCGATTGATGCTTTCTTAAGACCGTTGATGAAACGGCTGTAAGATAGACCATTTTGACGAGAAGCCGCGTTGATACGTGCAATCCATAGTTGACGGAATTGACGTTTCTTAGCGCGACGGTCACGGTAAGCGTATTGACCAGCTTTAGTGACTGCTTGGAAAGCTACGCGGTAAACACGTGAACGTGCTCCGTAGTAACCTTTAGCTTGTTTTAGAACTTTCTTATGACGTGCACGAGCCTGTACACCACGTTTTACGCGAGGCATTATGTCTCTCCTAAACTAAACGATAAATAAACTAAAAAGAATTAAGCGTATGGCAACATACGGATAACTGCAGCCACTTCACATTTTGGAAGGATTGAGTTAGGACGTAGTTGACGCTTGTTCTTAGTAGTACGCTTAGTCAGAATGTGACGTTTAGTAGCGTGCTTGTATTTAATACCGCCAGCAGTTTTCTTGAAACGCTTAGCAGCACCTCTGTTGGTTTTCATCTTAGGCATGATGAAGAACTCCGCATTGTAGTAGTTTAATAACAACGTAATTAGGGCGAATAAAGCCCAGTCGCTTAACACGGCTGAGCTTTAATACTTGTAAGCCGTTAATTACTTCTTCTTAGGGGCAAGCACCATGATCATTTGGCGACCTTCAATCCGTTTAGGGAAAGATTCAACCACAGCGATTTCATCTGTGTCCTCTTTCAAACGGTTTAGAACGTCAACACCGATCTCTTGGTGAGCCATTTCTCGGCCACGGAAGCGAATAGTAACTTTCACTTTGTTGCCTTCTTCTAGGAAACCAGTCAGGTTGCGTAGTTTTACCTGATAGTCACCTATATCAGTCCCAGGACGGAATTTAACTTCCTTAATCTGGATCTGTTTTTGCTTCTTCTTCTGCTCTTTAGCAGCCTTGCTCTTCTCAAAGAGGAATTTACCGTAGTCCATCACTCGGCATACAGGTGGCTCAGCATTTGGGCTGATCTCAACAAGATCCATGCCTGCTTCTTCAGCAGCTGCCACAGCTTCTTGAATTGATACGACACCAACTGATTCACCATCAGCGCCAGTTAAACGAACTTCACGAACGCCACGAATTTCACCGTTCAGACGGTGTGGGTTTTGTTTGGCCGGTTGTTGGCCACGTCTTCCACCTTTAATAGCTTATTCCTCCAGATTGAGCTTACGGCTCGAAATCTCTTCTTGGATGTAAGAAACAAACGCATCCACCTTAAATTTACCGAGATCCTTACCTTTGCGTGTACGAACTGCAATTTCACCGGCTTCCATCTCTTGGTCACCACAAACCAGCATGTACGGTACGCGCTTTAAAGTATGTTCGCGGATTTTAAAGCCAATCTTTTCATTTCTCAAGTCCGCTTTTGCTCTAATTCCACATTTTTGCAGTTTTTGAGCAACTTCCTGAGCATAATCAGACTGTTTGTCTGTAATATTTGATACCACAACTTGCTCTGGTGACAACCAAGTTGGGAAAAATCCTGCGTATTCTTCGATCAAAATACCGATGAAACGCTCTAATGAGCCTAAAATTGCACGGTGAATCATTACTGGGACAAGACGTTCATTGTTTTCACCAACGTAAGTCGCCCCTAAACGGCCCGGCAAGTTGAAGTCAAGTTGTACAGTACCGCACTGCCAAGCACGGTCAAGGCAATCATACAGAGTAAACTCGATTTTCGGGCCATAGAATGCACCTTCGCCTTCTTGGATCTCGTAAGGAATATCCATCGACTCCAAAGACAGTTTTAGCGCTTCTTCAGACTGGTCCCAAATCTCGTCACTACCTACACGTTGCTCAGGGCGAGTGGATAGTTTCACCACGATATTATCAAAACCAAAGGTTTGGTAAGTATCGTAAACCATCTTAATACAGTTAGTGACTTCTTGTTGAATCTGACTTTCAGTACAGAAAATATGTGCGTCATCTTGAGTAAAGCCACGCACACGCATGATGCCGTGAAGTGCGCCAGATGGCTCGTTACGATGACATGAACCGAACTCCGCCATGCGCAGTGGTAAATCACGATACGATTTCAGACCTTGGTTAAAGATCTGTACGTGGCCTGGACAGTTCATCGGCTTAATGGCGTATTCGCGGTTTTCTGACGACGTGGTAAACATCGCATCAGCGTATTTGTCCCAGTGACCAGAACGTTCCCACAATACGCGGTCCATCATTAGTGGACCTTTCACTTCTTGGTAACCGTACTCGGTCAACTTATGACGAATGAACACTTCAAGATCGCGGAAAACTGACCAACCATTATGGTGCCAGAACACCATACCCGGCGCTTCTTGCTGCATGTGGAATAGGTCAAGTTGCTTACCAATCTTACGGTGGTCGCGCTTCGCCGCTTCTTCTAAACGAGTCAGATGCGCTTTAAGGGCTTTTTTATCGTGGAAAGCGGTACCGTAGATACGTTGCAGCATTTTGTTGTCGCTGTTACCGCGCCAGTATGCACCTGCAACGTTTAACAACGTAAAGTGTTGACAAAAGCCCATATTTGGAACATGAGGACCACGACACATGTCGATGTATTCTTCGTGATGATACAAACCTGGGCGATCATCACGCGCGACGTTTTCATCCAGAATTTCGACTTTGTAAGGTTCACCACGCGATTCAAAGGTATCGCGAGCTTCCTGCCAGCTGACTTTCTTTTTAACAACCTGATATTTGGTTTTCGCCAGCTCTTTCATGCGCTTTTCGATTTTTTCAAGATCTTCTTGAGCTAACGAGTGCTCAAGATCGATGTCGTAGTAAAAACCGTTATCAATCGTCGGACCGATGGCCATTTTCGCATCTGGGTACAACTGTTTTAGCGCGTGACCTAAAAGGTGAGCACATGAGTGACGAACAATTTCCAAACCATCCACTTCATCTTTGGTGGTGATGATTTCAAGGCTCGCATCGTTTTCGATCAGATCGCAAGCATCGACGCGATTACCGTCAACGCGGCCAGCGATGGTTGCTTTAGCAAGGCCAGGACCGATAGATTGTGCGACTTCAAGAGTAGAAACTGGGTTGTCAAATTGACGCTGACTGCCGTCAGGAAGAGTAATAATAGGCATGTTTTGTCCTTTACAGTGGTGTTGCACACCAAGCAACACATGTTCAGTGTATTTGTGCTCGTAAGCAGTAATTCGTTGTCAAAGTTGATGGGCAAATACGGATGCTTCAAACTTTGCAAGACGGGCATTGTATGCGGATGAAGGAAAAATAACAACGAATTGAGTGCTTTTCTTTACTGAGAATGACTTCATTACTAGCCAAAATGGTTATCCCGCCTCAAAGGACTAAAACGGCAATTCGATCTGCATCATCACATCGCCATCGTAGATTTCGTGCCAACGATAATCGATGCGCATGCGCGGCTCGCCAGGCTTTTTGTCTCCAAACCCTAAACTAAACTGCAGCCCATGGTTACGAATCCAATCTTCGGCATGGTCAAAAGCGAAGTTACTTTCTAGATCAGACGGCGTCCAAACTCCAATACCAAAATAACTGGAGGCTAACGTCTGGGTCAAAACGGGATTGCTCTCGCTATTTAAAATCCAATCGGACCAATAACCATCAGAGCTTTTTGCGTCGCCATCTTCTAATAAGCCATTGAGCTCTTTCTGTTTATTTGGATTGTAATCAAGCCCATCGACGAGAGAAAAGCACAGGCCTTGTGTGGAATGAAACAAGACTGAATCAGCTTGCCCAGGCGCTACGTCAGTTTTTTCAGGTTGATAAAGTTCACAAGCAAACGCTTGAATGCTAAAAAGGCAAAAACCGACGACACAATACCTTTTCATTTCCTTTACACCTTACTTATTAGTGATACCAATCCGTTTGTCTGAGCAATGCGGCGACACTGGGTGTGGTTAGGTCATCAACACTCGCTCCCGTTTCGATACGATTGCGAATTTCGGTACTTCTGACCGGCACCTTTTCTGGACACGCCATCACATAATAGCGACTTAATATCTCATTACATTTAGCGAATTTATGAAATTTGAGCAAATTATCTGGTCCGATGACAAATGTTATGTCAGATTTTGGCCAAATTTGTCGTATGCGTTCCAAAACTGAATAGGTCGTCACGCTCTCACCTGGCACGTGCAATTCGGTTTCAACATTACTTCTTTCGATGTTATGCAGATCCAAGTCCGAAATAAAGGCATCAAGTAATTGGCAACGTTTATTGTAATCGAGCATCTCTTTACCCCAAGCATGAGAGATACTCGGAACGAGGAGCACTTTATCAAAGTGACTGAGCGATTCGATGACGCTTTTGTGTCCTAGGCTAGGCGGATTAAACGCACTACCAAAAACCGCAATTTTGAGCATCAGGGTACCTTTTATCGTTGAAAACAGTGTTCTCAGTTTTCTAATTCTCTTATTCCGGTATGATACTACTAATAGACCCATGAATAACACTGCTGCAGGAAAGATACTAATGGAACAGTTAATCCGAGATGAGATGCGCGTATTGCCGTCAATTGATCCACATTTTGAAATTACCCGCCGCGTCGATTTTATTAAACGCAAATTGTTAGAATCCGGTTGTAAAACACTGGTATTGGGCATTAGTGGCGGTATCGACTCGACCACCTGTGGACGTCTCGCTCAGTTAGCCGTTGAGCAACTCAACGAAACCGCATCTGAAAAAAGTTATCAATTTATCGCGGTACGTTTGCCTTACGGCGAACAAAAAGATGAAGAGGAAGCGCAAATCGCGCTGCAATTCATTCAGCCAAGCCATTCTGTCGCAGTGAATGTCAAAGCAGGCGTCGACGGCATCCATGCTTCTACTCATGACGCACTGGCCGATACAGGCCTTTTGCCACAAGATGAGTCTAAAGTCGACTTCGTAAAAGGTAACGTCAAAGCACGTGCGCGCATGGTGGCTCAATATGAGATTGCGGGTTACACCGGAGGATTGGTGCTAGGGACTGACCATTCGGCAGAAAACATCACTGGCTTTTACACTAAATACGGTGACGGCGCCTGTGACCTTGCCCCGTTGTTTGGCTTGAGTAAACGCCAAGTGCGCGAAGTCGCAGCCACCTTAGGCGCGCCTGAGCTGCTTGTAACCAAAACACCAACCGCCGATTTAGAAGAGCTCTCGCCACAGAAAGCGGATGAAGAGGCACTAAGCCTAACTTATGATCAGATAGATGACTTCCTAGAGGGGAAACCGGTTGCTGACTACGTCGCCGATAAACTCATCAGCATCTACAAAGCGACGCAGCATAAGCGCCAACCGATTCCAACCATCTACGACTAACGTCAACGTTTCTAAGCCTCTTGGGTCCCGTATCGACGGGCCCTAACCATTTCAGAAACGAGCACACAAATGTGACGGTAATGGCCATGATGCGCAAAATCACATTGGGCTAAAAATGAAGTGGTGCTAAAAATGACGTGCCGTTAAAAATGAAAAGGGAGCCGAAGCTCCCTTTTTCTCATTTACATCAAACTCGTTCTTCTAATGCAATGTTATTGTTCGCCCAAAGCAGTGCTTGTAAGCGGTTTTTCGCATTTATTTTCTTAAAGATATTATGTAAATGCGTTTTTACTGTATTCTCGCTTACAAACAGCTCATCAGCAATTTGTAAGTTCGACGCCCCATGACCTAGCAAGCGAATAATCTCTTTTTCACGCTTAGTTAAATTCGCATAAACTTGAGATGTGGTCACCGTATTTGCACAACGGAAATGCTCGATGTAATCCTGAGCAACCTTGCGCGATAACCACATTTCGTCTTGCATGATCTTCTGCATTCCTTTCAAAAGGAGTGACAAGTCATCGTCAACATAGAAAACACCCACTAAATTGCGCCATTTAAACAAATGTGATGATGCAACGTCTTTAGGACAGTTGATCACGATCTCACGAATGTTATTACTTAGCGACGACTTAGCTTGGTTGTACATTTCGAACTTTTCATCATCCAGATAATGGTAATCAATCAGTACAAAGTCACCCAGATCCGGCTGAGAAGCGTTTTCTTGAGCCAACTCAGACACTGACACGATGTTTACATCTAACTGAATACCTTTTTCTAACGAATCCTTGAATAGTTTCGACTGCATGCTGACATCTGATAACAAGGTTAATTGATGAGTCGTGTTAGTTGTCATTTTGAACCTCTCCAGCTCGACTTCGATGTGTAAAGTTAAAACTATCGTTTAGGCATAATTAGTCAACACAGTCGTAACCGCACTAAACGACTTCATTGCCTTAATTAAACTTTACAATCAATCATTTATTAAATATATCTTATCTTTGAGATTTGGGCATATTGGTACTTTTCGGCGCAAATTTCGTGACAACAAAGACAATTGAAGCAGCAAGTCACGACCCCAAGCACCGCTGCGAAGTATTAAAATGCAAACAAATAGTGTGATCTGCTTCCAATCTAAGACTCCACCACCAGAAGATTTACTCGTTACTTCTGATTGAGTCGTTGCACCGTTTTGAATCAATACGCGTTGACCATCTTGGGTCGCGACGTAATATTTGGGCTCAACTTGACCATTAATCACGCGGCTGATCCAGCCTTGATAATCGTAGAGTTCAGTGAATACCGACGTTACGGTTGCATCTTCCTTACCACATACAGAAGTGCCAAAACTCGTTAGCCCTATTTGATGGTAATTTGCACCGTCAAACCAATACACCGGTCCGCCAGAATCGCCGCTGCAGGTCGCATTTTGATATCCATCGGTTACCTCGCCTGAGAAACACAATTGCGAGCGGCTGATTGCATCACCAAAGTAGGCTTGGCAATTGGCATAACTGACTAGATTAAGCGTGGTCTCAAGCAACTGGGTTCCACCTTGTTGGTTACCTGCGATATAACCATGCCCGACCGCAATAAAGCTGCCGTATGAGGGATAAGTATTGTTGTAAGTGGTATTGATAAAGCTTGAATAATCATCAACGTTCATCGCACTGGCAGTTTTGATGATCGCAATGTCATTAGGCCACAGCGCAGCTTCGGTATCGATATAGTCGCTTCGATAATAAAACGCCTGCGCCCTAACTTGCTCACTGGTTAAGAAGTCGCTCTCATCCTCAAGCTGCGGCGCAATCACGGTATAGAGCATGGTGTTTTGATCTTCATAAACGCAGTGCGCCGCGGTAAGTACATAGTTCGCGTTAATAATGGTCGCACCGCAAAAACTATTGGGGCTATACACAGAATCGGTACGATAGAATAAACTTGCGAATGATGGGTAGTTAGCAATACTGGCGTCGGAGCCGTTTACAATAAAAGGCTGAATCTCAACGCTAAAACTTGAGAATGAGTATAAGCAACTGGCGGCTAACAGACCATAACGCCTCATAATGCCCTCTAAAACAAAACGGGTAACCTCACCAAAGTGTAGGTCACCCGTTTAAATGATGCGCTGTAAAAGCCAAACATCGGAGCTCTAGCGTTGACGCCTTCTCAGCATCGCAAGTGGCATTAAGATCAGTAGCCATAAACTGCCAAAGCTGCCGCCGCTAGAGGAAAGGCTAGCAATTGTGGATTCATCTGTGGACGAGTCGCTACCGCTGCCTGCCACACTCGATTCACTGAAGTAAGACTCACGCTCATCTTCTGTCGACGTTAATGTCGGTTCGATTTGACCATCTAATACTTCATCAATCCAATCAGCGTAATCGGTTAACTCAGTAAAAACTGACGTCACTGTCGATGATGCGTTACCACAGATCGAAGGACCAAAGCTGGTAACTCCAACTTGGGTCAAAGTGTCTGTATCAGTATTTTGCCAATAGACAGGTCCACCAGAATCACCATTGCACACCGCGTTTTTTAAGCCACTTGCTTCGCTGTAGTCGCCTGTAAAACAGATTTGCTTACTCGTTAGTGCCTCTCCATCCGAGAATGCTTTCTGACACGTAGCATTAGCGACATAAGTTAAAGACGCTGCCTGTAAAGAGTCTGCATTGTCAACACCCGTAGCTGTATTACCATGCCCAACCGCTAAGAATGACTCTTCCGTTGAACGATAGTCCTCACTATCTGCTCGAGTGATCGCTGAGCCGCTACTCATCGCCTCTTCAAGCGTGACAATTGCAATATCATTTGGATAGAGTTGACTTGCATCACTTGCATAGTCGTCAGGATAGTAAATTTCACTGATTCGAATGCGTTGTACATCATATGGGTAGTCAGACTCATTCTGTAAATATGGGACAGCCACAGTAAACAAGCGAGCTTCTTCGTCATCATAAAAACAGTGGGCTGCAGTTAACACATGGGTTGAATCAAGGTAAGTACCACCACAGAAGCTACCCGTATAATAGTAACCATCGTATTCAATCGTATCCAAAAAAAACGCTACGGTGGATGGATAGTCTGCAACATCGACATCTTCACCATTAACGATATATGTAGAAATATCAGATGCAGCAAAACATGACGTCGCAGAAAGTAGCGTAAATGCCAGCAAAGTAGTTCGTTTCATTGCAAACACCAACTAAAAAATTATCGGCTCATTATAACTATCACCACACACAAAAAAGCTCCCTATATAGGAGCTTTACTTAAATTTACGTAATGTTAGCAATAAGGTCACATTTTCTAAATTGACATTTTTGGCTTACACGCCGCGATAATAGCGCTGAGGAACAAAGGGCATTTTAGCCACGGTCATCGCCAGCATTTTTCCGCGTACTTCCGCAAACACTTCAGTATCAAGGGCGCTAAAATCACTTTGTACATACGCCATCGAAACGGGTTTACCTGCATTTGGCCCTGCAGTGCCACTGGTCACCACGCCAATTTTTTTACCTTCGCCGTCAAACAGTTCAGTACCTTCACGCACAGGCGCTTTGGTTTGGCCAACTAAGCCAACACGTTTACGCGCCACATCTTTGGTTTCAATTTGCTTAAGGATCACATCGGCGCCTGGAAAACCACCTTCACGCTCACCGCCTTGACGGCGAACTTTTTGAATCGCCCACAGTAGACTTGCTTCCACTGGCGTCGTGGTTGTGTCTAAGTCATGACCATACAAGCATAAACCACACTCTAAACGCAGTGAATCACGTGCGCCAAGACCAATCCACTCAACTTCCTGCTCACCCGTTAGCAACTTAGCCAGCGCCGCCGCATCTTGCTCAGCAACAGAAATTTCATAACCGTCTTCGCCGGTGTAACCGCTGCGACTGACAATGCATTGCAAGCCAGCAATTTCAAGCTCACGCACATCCATAAACAACATATCGGAAACTTGTGGCGCAAAGCGTGCCAGCACTTGCGCCGCTTTCGGGCCTTGCAGAGCCAGCAATGCGCGATCGCTGATCACTTCCAATTCAACACCTTCTGGCAAATGGGCTTGCAGATGAGCGATGTCTTGTTGTTTACACGCCGCATTAACCACCACAAATAGATGCGAGCCTAAATTAGCAACCATCAGATCATCCATGATACCGCCTTGAGGGTTAGTGAAAAACGCATAGCGCTGTTTCCCTGCAGGCAGATCGATAATATCGACCGGTACTAATGACTCTAAAAACTGCGCTGCGCCAGCGCCGTGCAGGCGTAACTGGCCCATATGAGACACATCGAACAAACCGGCGTTATCACGGGTGTGAAGGTGCTCTTTCTTGACGCCGAGCGGATACTGAACCGGCATATCGTAGCCTGCAAACGGTACCATTTTCGCACCAGCGTCTAAGTGCACAGCGTGTAACGGGGTCTTTAATAGTTCTTGAGTCATGTTGTTCTCCATAAACGTAACCTGAGGCTTGAGTTGGCTCTTGGGTTGACGGTTTGCTTAATGCAATTCGTGTTTCCTATAATAAACAGCATGCCGCGCTTTTGATGCTTTAACAAGCTCAGAAGCATGCAAAACGTGAAGTTTAACAAGTTAACAACCGGTTTATGGGCAAATAAAAAGCGCTATTTCGAAGATCTTAGTCTCGAAATAGCGCTAATTTGACCACGTTTACGCCAAAGCAACCGTTTGCTTTCACTATAGGAAACTTAACCAAGTGGCGATTATTTCGCCGTCACCCATAGAATTTGCGCATCCTCTTCGCTCACAGACACCAACATATGGCCCATATTGGCGTCGTAATAGACGCTGTCACCGGCATCCATTTTCACCGGCTCGTAAAACTCAGAATAGAACATCACTTGGCCAGATAAAATCAGCAGAAATTCCTCACCGTCATGGCGAACCCAATCACTGTATTCTTCAAACGCTCGTGCACGAATGCGGCTCTTAAACGGCATCATCTTTTTATTCGATAATTGCGTCGCCAAAAGCTCGTGTTCATAGGTTTGAGTCGGGTGCGGTTTCCCTTGCTGATTACGGGTTAAATCGCGACGCCCAGTAGCGACTTTTTTTCTTGGTGGTTCAAAGAGTTGAGGCATATCAATCTGCAAACCATGTGCGAGTTTTTGCATCGCTTGGAACGTCGGTGAGATCTGCTCGTTTTCAATTTTGCTCAGCGTCGAGCGCGCAAGCCCAGTACGTTGACTGGCCTCTTCTAATGTCAGCCCTAAGCGGCTGCGAATCTCTTTAATTCGTTCACCCAATTTCAACGGTTCGATAGCCTGCTCAAGAGACTCTTTTTCGAGCGTTAGGGACGGGTATTCATCGTGGATGTCTTGGGACATAATCCCCTCTTTATGATTAAACTTCCTGTAGGAACGGCTCCTAGATTAGCCATTGTGCATCATGCGACTTAATGAAGATAGCCAAGCTGAATAAATATACCGTGCTCTCGCTAACAAAAACAGAAACTATGTTTCCTATAGGAAATTTTTGGTTGATTGTTGTTAGGACAACGGCTATGTTACCAGCTTGTTAGGTTGGGAAATGGAACGCGCCGCCGCAAAATACACACGGCTTAGCCGCGACCAAAGTACTCCAAGCGACTGAAATAGAGCGTCTTTAAGCAGACTAACTAACCCACTATGGAATGGAAGGTTTTACATGAGTCAGTCTTATTCAAATTACAGCCTCGAACATTTCTTTTCTACTCAGCTCGCCGCGACAGATGATGCGGTATTTGCGGGAATCCAAGCGGAACTCAGTCGTCAAAACGATCAAATCGAATTGATCGCTTCAGAAAACATTGTTTCAAAAGCGGTCATGCAAGCCCAAGGCACCTGCCTAACCAATAAATACGCTGAAGGCTATCCTGCACGTCGCTATTACGGCGGTTGTGAGCACGTTGATACCATTGAGAGTATTGCTATCGAGCGCGCTAAAACTCTTTTTAGTTGCGGCTACGCAAACGTTCAACCGCACTCAGGTGCTCAAGCCAACGGCGCGGTGAAATTGGCGTTACTAGAGCCCGGCGACACCATTTTGGGCATGTCGCTCGATGCTGGCGGCCACTTAACTCATGGCGCGCGCCCTGCTCTATCTGGCAAATGGTTCAATGCCGTTCAATACGGCGTTAACCAGCAAACCCTCGAACTTGATTACGACGCGGTGCGCGAACTCGCAATTAAGCATCAGCCGAAAATGATCATTGCAGGCGGCTCGGCGATTCCAAGACAAATCGATTTCGGCAAATTTCGCCAAATCGCGGATGAAGTCGGCGCGCTACTAATGGTCGATATGGCGCATATTGCAGGCCTTGTGGCAACTGGCGCTCACCCAAGCCCACTACCACACGCCGATGTGGTCACCACCACCACGCACAAAACCCTGCGCGGCCCTCGCGGCGGGATGATCCTCACCAATGATGAGGCGATCGCGAAAAAAATCAATTCTGCCGTTTTCCCGGGTTTACAAGGCGGGCCGTTAATGCACGTCATCGCCGCTAAAGCGGTGGCGTTTGGTGAAGCGCTGGGCCCCGAATTTAAACGTTATATCGATAACGTGATTAACAACGCCAAAGTGCTGGCCGAAGTGTTACAAACTCGCGGCTGCGATATTGTAACTGGCGGCACCGACACTCATTTGATGCTGGTTGATATGCGCCCTAAAGGGCTGAAAGGAAACCAAGTAGAACAAGCCCTTGAGCGCGCAGGGATCACCTGCAACAAAAATGGCATTCCATTTGATTCAGAAAAACCTATGATTACATCTGGGATTCGCTTGGGCACCCCAGCCGGAACCACACGCGGCTTTGGCGTTGAAGAATTTAAACTTATCGGTCATTGGATCGGTGATGTATTGGATGGGTTGATCACCCATCCGCAAGGCAATGCAGAGATCGAACAACAGGTTCGTAAACAAGTGCAAACGCTTTGCCATCGCTTTCCGCTTTACCAATAACATTTTCATACTTAAGTATTTTTGGAGATTTAGAAATGGACAAGACACTGAAATTTACCGATAGCCACGAGTGGGTTCGTGACAACGGCGACGGCACTGCAACTATCGGTATTTCTGAGCATGCGCAAGAGATGCTAGGTGACGTGGTATTTGTCGATTTACCCGAAGTCGATGCAGAAATCGAAGCAGGCGAAAACTTCTCTCTGGTAGAGTCGGTTAAAGCTGCTTCTGATATTTACGCGCCTGTGACTGGCCAAATCATCGAAATCAACGAAGAGCTCGAAGATAGCCCAGAACTGATTAATGAAGAACCGTATGAAGGCGGTTGGATCGTAAAAGTTAAGTTGGCCGACCCAGCTGAACTTGACGATCTGAAAGACGCTGACGAGTACAGCGCTTCAATCGAAGACGAATAAGTCATTGAATATAAAGCTGCCCGATGATGGGGCAGCTTTTTTCTTGGTCAGTCTTTACTGACAACGATGTAAAGGAAAGCAATACCCTGATTAGTGCGGTATCGCCTGAGAAGGTAAAGGAAATCATGACAGAATTACTTCAAAGCCTAAGCACCCAAAACGAATTTGTCGGCCGTCACAACGGACCAAATTCAGCCGATCAACAAAAAATGCTGGCGACGGTTAACGCGCCAAGCCTTGATGCATTGATTGATCAAACCGTTCCCGCCCAAATTCGTCTTGAAGCGCCAATGACGCTTGCGCCGGCGAAAAGCGAAGCCGACATGCTGGCGGCAATGAAACACTTTGCTAACCAGAACCAAGTCAAGCGTACCTTTATTGGTCAGGGCTATTACAACACCTTTACGCCAAACGTGATTCTTCGCAATGTACTGGAAAACCCAGGTTGGTACACCGCGTATACACCCTATCAGCCAGAAATTTCTCAAGGCCGCTTAGAAGCGCTACTGAATTTTCAACAGATGGTCATGGATTTAACTGGCATGGACATCGCCAACGCCTCGCTGCTTGATGAAGCAACGGCGGCGGCAGAAGCCATGACGCTATGTAAACGCGCCGGTAAGAGCAAAAGCAACACCTTCTTTGTTGCAGACGATGTTCATCCGCAAACCATCGAAGTCATCAAAACTCGCGCCAAATTTATTGGCTTTGAGGTCGTGATTGGTGCCATTGATACCCTCACCGACATGGACGTGTTCGGCGCATTATTGCAATACCCAACCACCTCAGGCGAAGTGCGTGACTTAACCGACATCATTGCTAACGCGCAAGCCAACAAAACACTTGTTGCCGTGGCATCAGACTTACTGGCTTCAACCCTGTTGAAACCGGCGGGTGAAATGGGCGCGGATGTCGTGATTGGTAGCGCACAACGCTTTGGCGTACCAATGGGTTACGGCGGTCCGCATGCGGCATTTATGGCAACGCGCGATAAACATAAGCGCACCATGCCTGGTCGCGTAATCGGTGTGTCTATCGATGCCAACGGCAACCAAGCACTGCGCATGGCGATGCAAACTCGTGAGCAACACATTCGCCGCGAAAAAGCGACATCGAATATCTGTACCGCGCAAGCGCTGCTGGCCAACATGGCATCGTTCTACGCGGTTTATCATGGCGCGAAAGGCCTGCGTACCATCGCTCGTCGCACTCACCATATGACAGCAATCCTAGCTGCTGGCCTAACCAAATCTGGCTTTGAACTGGCCAATAACAGCTTCTTTGACACCATCACTATTAACACTGGTGCGCAAACAGAAACGCTGTACAACCAAGCTCAGCAAGCGGATCTTAACTTGCGTAAATTGCCAAATCAGCTTGGCATCAGCTTGGATGAAACCACCACTCAAGCCGATATCGCTGCGCTGTTTGAAGTGTTTGGCGTTGACCAAGAAATCTCGACGCTGTCAAACGAAATTGCGGGTAATGAATTTGCCGCGATTCCAGAAGCATGCCGCCGCACCAGCGACTATCTGACTCACCCGGTATTTAACACTCACCATAGTGAAACTCAGATGATGCGCTACTTGAAACAGCTTGAGAACAAAGACTTCTCTCTAACTCACGGCATGATTCCACTTGGCAGCTGCACCATGAAACTCAATGCGGCAGCAGAGATGATTCCAATCACTTGGCCGGAATTTGGCGCGATTCACCCATTTGCGCCAAGCGAACAAGCGGCAGGCTATGCGGCGCTGGCGATTGATCTTAAACAGAAACTGTGTGAAATCACCGGTTACGATGAGTTTTCACTGCAGCCAAATTCTGGCGCATCGGGCGAATACGCCGGTCTTATCGCGATTCAGCGCTATCATGAAAGCCGTGGTGAAGGCCACCGCAACGTCTGCTTGATTCCAAGCTCGGCGCACGGTACTAACCCAGCCACCGCCTCTATGGTGTCAATGAAAGTGGTGGTGGTGAAATGTGATGACAACGGTAATATCGATTTAGGCGATTTGGCGGACAAGATTGACAAGCATCGCGACAATCTGTCTAGCATCATGATCACTTACCCATCAACGCACGGCGTTTACGAGCAGCAAGTGAAAGAAGTGTGCGAAATGGTGCACGCGGCAGGCGGCCAAGTTTATCTTGACGGCGCCAACATGAACGCGCAAGTTGGCCTAACCTCGCCTGGCTTTATCGGTTCAGATGTCTCGCACCTTAATCTGCACAAAACCTTCTGTATTCCACATGGCGGCGGCGGCCCAGGTATGGGACCAATCGGTGTTAAATCGCACCTTGCTCCTTTCTTACCAGGCCACATTGAAAACGGCGTTCAAGGCAGCGACTTTGCGGTTTCTGCCGCCGATCTTGGCAGTGCGTCAATTTTGCCAATCTCTTGGGCATATATTGCAATGATGGGCGCGCCAGGTTTAACTGACGCAACCAAAGTGGCGATTTTGAACGCCAACTATGTGATGGAGCGTCTTCGTCCCCACTTCCCTGTACTTTATCGTGGCAACAATGGCCGCGTAGCACACGAATGTATTATCGACATCCGTCCACTCAAAGAAGCGACAGGCATCAGCGAAGAAGATATCGCTAAGCGTTTGATGGATTACGGTTTCCACGCACCAACCATGTCGTTCCCGGTAGCGGGTACTTTGATGGTAGAACCGACTGAGTCGGAAGATCTGCAAGAGCTTGACCGCTTCTGCGATGCGATGATCGCCATTCGCCAAGAAATGGATCAAGTCAAAGATGGCGTGTGGCCATTGGATAACAACCCACTGGTCAATGCACCGCACACTCAAGTGGATCTTGCCAGCGATGATTGGAGCCGCCCATACTCACGCGAGCTTGGCTGTTTCCCATCAAGCGCGACTAAGCGCTGGAAATACTGGCCAACGGTTAACCGCGTTGATAACGTCTACGGCGACCGCAACCTTATCTGCTCTTGCCCAAGTATCGACAGCTATGAGGATAAATAACTCATGTGTCCGAGTATTTAAAATTGGGATAAAGTAAAAAAATATCCACCGGCATAATAGCCGGTGGTATTTCTAAAAGAATGTGGATATGATCCGCGCAACATTCCGCTTCAAGCATGTTCACATTTTTCCATTCACATAGTTTCCTCAGTATTTCACCTATTGCTCTGCGTTTTTCTCCGTAGAACACTTGCCTTTATTTCGGTGCAAAGACTTGTGCTATTTACAGTTCCAGCTAGAAAAATAAGCAGTTTACTTCCATATTTACTCACTTATCAAAAATAGAAAACTAACAACACCTATAACGATTCGTGTTATAGCAGTAGAAATATATAAGATGCGAGTAACTTCTGGATTTTTCAGTTATTAGCAATAATAAGCCAGATAATACAGAGCATAATTAATTACCAAAAATAAATAATCCACTACGTGTTGACCTCTTCAAAAATATTATCGGTCAACTTAAATTCTGGTTTTACACTACAACGGAGGCAGTTTCGATCACGGTAAAAATGATATGATGAAGCGTAAACTTTTACCCAGGGTATGAATCTTCATTCACCTTGCTTACAAAGATTGCAGACAGAATAGAAAAAGCTGCCATGGTTAAAAAGAACAGCGTATATCCATCATCTCTCATCCATATACGACCAAAATATATAATCGTTGGAGTGGCAAAACTAACCAAAGCTTTTGCTATATTATTAGTTGTATTCATTATGGCAAGATCTTTAGCACAGTGTTCTTTGGAAGGTAGCACTTGGTTGACTAAAGCTTGATCTACAGAATTAAAAACCCCCCAAACCAATTGATAAAAATATGATATAACCACTATATATACGATAGAGTATGAAATAGAGTAAAGACACATACAGACAGATAGACTAATCGCGGAAAAAATAATAAATGGCTTTTTGATTCTCTTTCTATCCGAGACATAACCAGAGACTATTCCAGATACAATCATAAAAACAATACCCAATGAAGTGATAGATTGTAATTTAAAAACATCCTCTGAAGAAAGATGAAATCTGGCTATGTAGAATAAGGTCATCATGCTCAGCCCTGAGCTTACTATATGAATAGATAACCGACTAAGCAAAGTCCATATAAAATTATTATACGACTCAATTTTTGGGGCGGTTGTATCTTTATTATTCTTATTAATCGATATAATTTTAACTGGACTATTATTTTTCTTAGAAAAATCAACAAACCAAACTATCGCTAAGTTAAATATCAATTGAATACAGGCCGTCAATATTATTTTATATTTTACTGACAGGTCAGAAAACCCACCAAAAATAATTACACTAAGTAACATAATGGTAAGAGGGATTAAGCTTCCCATTAATCCAGACACCTTCCCATAGTCTTCAAAATCATATAACTCAGGTATTATTGAAAAATATAGCAATGAAACCAATCCATATGAAAAGCTAGTTAATACCCAAAATACAATTAATATAGGAATATTATATGAATATGAAAAAGCAATCATGGATATAAAACCGAAAATGCTTCCTAATGTAATCCATATGCGTCTGCTAAGTAATCCAGAATTTAACTTATCAAAAAAATATCCACCAAGTGGATTTAAAAATATCAAGCTTAAATTGACCACGCCTAGAGATAAAGAAAACCACCAAGTTGCCGATTCTTGACCGACAATACGAATAATATTGAATTGACTTATTCCATAAGTTAACAATACAGTAGGTATAATGGATGTAGAAACCCCAACAATCATATATAAAATGGTAGTTAAACTTAATTTCATATAAAATTAAACATTATCAACATTCATGAAAATGGCATGATTAAACTCATGTCGATAAGATAATGGTGTCATCCTCATTGACGATTTAAAAAATCGCGTAAAAGAGGCTTGTGATGAAAACCCCAACATTTCAGATATAGATCCTATCGAATAAACCTGATCCTTCAAATAATCTGTGGCTAAGTCAATTAGTACTTTATTTAATATTTCACTATATGTTTTATCTACTTTTGATAATCGTCTTTGCAGTGTCCAAATTGGTATATTTAGTTTTGATGATACGTATTCAATTGAGCATTTTCCATCAGTGGAATGACTATAAAACCCACTTATGATCGTTGATATTTCATTAATTAATTCTATATTTTCATAAACATTATCATCTTTAAATAGAAACGACTTAAATTTACCCATATCTTTGATATAAGATAGTGACTCATTATAGTTATCAAATTTAGTTTTTAAATGTGACGTTTTTATTAACATTGAATTATTCAATCTATTAAGATTAACATTGCATTCCAAATCTTTAATTATTTCACTTTCAAAAGTTGGTTGACTTCCAGATATAAAATCCATAGATATTTTATAATCATTAAATTTATATAAATAATACTTTGCTAGCCCCATTAGCACAATCATGTTTCCTAATGGTAAATAAATACTATTTTTCAACTTGTCACATGGTGGATTAAATTTTATTTTTATTACATCATGACTGACCTGAATAACTTTAGAACTATTATACTCTTCACCTCCGCTTATTAATAGATAAGAATATATTGCAGATAATAAATTTTTACTGTTTAAACATACAATGCCGAATTGTGGATATACGCGCGAGTAATTAAACAAAATATCTTCTTTTTTATTGTATACTTTTAATATATTAAATCCTAACTTTTCAGCCCTATGTATTAAGTTGTAATATTCTAATATTGGAACTTTATTACTTCTCTTATAAATTGAATTATTTTTAAAAGAAAGAACCTCAATGACATCTTGGTAAGAAAAACCATTGCCTATTGATTTATCGATGATTTGATTACACAAGAAATATGGAACATAAATCATATCAGTGATTTTCTTCATTAGAAAACTTAACCGTATCATTGATGACCAACATAGACAATGGTAAGCAATTCAATATTGTGAACTTATTCAAATAATATATAAGCTGTGATTAAAAGGTAAAAACATGCAATTAGATGATAAGGTTAAAAACTCGATAAATAGTATTGTATTCATACACCCCCAATGAATGATTATTTAATTTCTTAAATTTAAAACTTTATGCATTTTATATTAATCATAGAAGAAAGTAACTCACAACAATTAAATTATAAACATTTACAAGGAGTTATAATGAATACGAAGCACAACTTTACGCATAGAAAATACAACATATTAATTATCATTTCGTTTATCACAATTATAATAGGATGTAATGATTCAGACGACGATAGAACCACACTAACAGGTGATGATTATTATCAAAATATTGCTGAAGGTTATTTATCAAACATGACACTCACTGAAAAAATAGATGTTGTATCCGGATCAGACATTGGCTCAGATGCCGACCCTATCAACTTAAAGAATACCGCATGGGGAGCGGTAGGTACTATTAATGGGGTCATCAATGATGATTTGGATTTGCCTGCAGTAAAGCTATCGGACGGACCAGCTGGCGTAAAATCTGCGCCTTATCTTGTTGACGAAGACCTGTCTGATTCATATGCAACAGCATTTCCTATTGGGTCATTGTTAGCATCGACTTGGAATACCGAACTGGTTGAAGAGCTTGCACAAAAATTAGGTGCTGAAGCAAAAGAACTTGGCACTGACTTTTTACTAACTCCAGGAATGAATATTCAAAGAAATCCGCTTGCAGGAAGAAACTTCGAGTATTTTTCAGAGGATCCTATCGTTTCAGGAAAAATGGCGGCAGCCATCGTTAACGGAGTTCAATCTCAGGGAGTTGGAGCAACGTTAAAGCATTTTTTTGGTAATGAATCTGAAAGTAACCGATTATATGTCGATGTTGTCGCCACACCACGATCATTACGCGAAATATATCTGAAAGGCTTCAGAATCGCGATAGACGAATCGGAACCTTGGTCGATTATGTCTAGCTATAACAAAGTTAATGGTTCATATGTTGGTCATCGCAAAGACGCTATGACGGATATATTACGCAATGAATGGGGATTTAAGGGATTTGCCATGACGGATTGGGGAGCAGATGATGTTGCCAATGACACAGATTCGCCAGCAAAACTCATGAAGGCAGGTAACGATCTCGTCATGGCCGGTGGTGATGCGATTAAAGAAGACTTGCAGGCGTCCGTTGAAAGTGGAGATCTGGACGAGAGTATTATCGACCAAAACGTGGTTAGGATTTTGACACAAGCGCAAAAAACGCCTTCTTACAGCAATTATGATTACAGTGGCGTGCCAGATTCTGAAACTAGCATAGACGTCGCTCGACGTGCGGGCACTGAAGGTATGGTGCTGGTAAAAAACGATAGCGCATTACCCATAGACGGCGACAGCCAAACCGTCGCCATGTTTGGTGTCGCTCAATATGCGACATACAAAGGAGGCTTAGGCAGTGGAAATGTTTTGGCCAAATATACAATCGATATTGCGACAGGTCTTTCCGAACGATTTACCGTTAATGAAGATTTAATGTCTTGGTATCAAACCTATTTTGATGCGAACAAAATTGCCCACTATGATAGCTGGGGTCCGTTGGCCTATTACGAAATTGATGAAGCCTCGGTTACCGACAATAGTGATCTTGAAACATTATTAACGGAATCTGCTGAGTCTAATGACGTTGCAGTGATAGCCATTAGTCGTCAGGCAGGGGAAGGCGCAGATAGAACAGAGACCGAAGGTGACTACTACCTTTCTGCAGATGAATTAGAGATGATAACTCAAGTTTCTAGCGCATTTCACGAACAAAGCAAGAAAGTGGTGGTGGTAGTGAATAACAACGGCGTTATCGATACATCACAATGGAGTGATCTCGTCGATGGTATTCTCATCGCTTATATGGGTGGTCAAGAGATGGGCTATGAAGTGGCAGACCTTCTCTCCGGTGATGTCAACCCTAGTGGTAAATTAGCGCAAACTTACCCTGCAAATTATACTGATGTTCCAAACGCAGACTCCTTTCCTGGTGTTGATGAGGATGGCGATGGTGATGTAGACAAGATTTATTACAACGAAGGCATCTATGTTGGCTATCGTTACTACACCTCCAAAGATGTCGACGTGGCTTACCCGTTTGGATATGGCCTCTCATACACCACCTTTACTATTGATAAAGCGTCAATAAGTAATAACACCTTAAGTGATGGCTATTCAGGACAACTGACATTATCTGCAACCGTGACCAATACCGGTGGTATTTCAGGCAAAGAAGTGGCACAAGTTTATGTCACCGCGCCAGAAGTTAAACTTAAGAAGCCAACCATCGAATTAAAAGCATTTGCCAAAACATCTGAGCTAAATCCGGGGGGATCAGAAACGTTGACCTTTGATATCTCATCATTTGAACTCGCAAGCTTTGACCCCAACGGCGATGAATGGATCATTGAACCGGGGACATATAAAGTCTACATCTCGAACTCATCAGATATCTCAGATACAACACCGATTTCGTTCAGCGTCTCTCAAGAGATAGTGGTCGCTGAGACAACGCCCGGCGCATTGAGTACCACGGATAACTCAATCGTCGATGTAGATGTGGAATAACACATAGCCAGCGTCAACCATGGTATTGGGCCAGCGACCACTTAGCACCAGAAGTGGTGACTACAGCGATAGAGGCAACACTTGGCTAAATAAATTACCATTCGCTAATAGGCCCGCAGCTCCATACAAAAAGCGAACCATACGGTTCGCTTTTTTATTCATCGTATTTAGCCAATCGATACTTGCTTCTACATCCGTCTTGCTAGTTATACTTTTTCGATTTAGGTTTTTGCATCTCTTTACTATTTTGCATTTGCTTGTGCAATTTAGCTTCACACTCTTTGGCGCTGCGGCCATCGCGCTGACACGACTTAAGCTTTTGTTGGTAATCTTGGCGCTGTGCTTGTGTCATTGTCATTTGATTGTGCATGCTATTGGTTTGGCTCTTCGCCTCGCCCATCTTACTCATCCCTTGCTGCTGCGCCGATTTGGCATTGTCATTCATCATAGTACTTTCTGACGTCATCGAATTGGATGCGGCAACACTGGTCATACTCACGCTGTAAAGTATCGCAGCGCTCATGGCTGCTAAACAATATTTCATAAACTCGCCTTAACGACCACGCCGGTATTCAAGGTTCTTGCTGATGGGTGGTCGTGACTCAAGTGTAGTTCACTACGCTTGCATTAAAGTGTGATTTGTCACGCCGCCCTAACGGAATTAACGGGCAGCGATCGCAGTCAAAATGCATTTAAGCTCATACAATTGCTCGGCCAATTTCGAGAAATAAAAGGATTTTCATGAACATAATAATAAAAGTGCTGGCCACATTGGCGTGTTACTTTGCTGTCCTGCCGATGGTGAATGCTACCCAAGTTCAAGCTCATGACCCGGTCATGGTACAAGAAAACGGTGTTTACTACCTGTTTAGCACCGGACCTGGCGTCACCATCTATACTTCAACCGACAAAGTACATTGGCGCCAAAGTGGAAGAGTGTTTAAAAGCCAACCAAGCTGGGCGCGCAAAGTTGCTCCGGATTTTAATGGCCACCTGTGGGCGCCGGACATCATCCAGCACGACGGCAAGTTTTATCTCTATTATTCGGTGTCAGCCTTTGGCCAAAACACCTCAGCAATTGGCGTAACAGTCAACAAAACCCTCGACCCGCAATCTGCAGATTACCAATGGGTCGATCAGGGTATCGTGTTGCAATCGGTGCCATTTCGCGATAACTGGAACGCGATTGATCCAGCCGTGATTCACGATCAAGATGGCACGCCGTGGATGAGTTTTGGCTCGTTTTGGGGCGGACTAAAATTAGTTAAGCTCAATGCCAATCTGACTGAGTTGGCACAACCGCAAACTTGGTATGACTTGGCTACCCGTCCTGGCGTGGAATATAACCCGATCGAAGCGCCATTTATCTTTTATAAAGACGGTTATTACTACCTGTTTGCCTCGTTTGATTTTTGCTGTCGCGGCGTGAAAAGCACCTACAAAACCGTGGTTGGGCGCAGTAAGTATGTCGATGGCCCATATCTTGACAAAAACGGCAAATCCATGCTTGAAGGCGGCGGTACCCCAGTGTTGACTGGCAATAAAGACTGGGCAGGCGTTGGTCACAACTCGGTCTATACCTTTGATAACCAAGATTATATCGTATTGCACGCTTATGAAATGGCCACCAACGGCACTCAGCGCCTGCGCATTCTGCCTATAACTTGGCAAGACGGTTGGCCGGTTGTCAATGAGAGTGACCTCAATACTCACACTACCGAGTTAGTGTCTGATTGAGCGTCAATACAACTGCCGTAAATTGACAGACATGCGAACTCATTTGCAGGTGGGGTACACGCCCGCCTGCTGCTTAATATCTCACTAAGTCATGCAAAATAAGCGCAATTCCCCCAAACGAGATACTGATATTCCCATCACCAGATAGCCCTATTTCATTGTCCAAGCTCGCATCTTAGTTATGCGCATTTTTCTATAGTCTAGCCGTGCCCCCAACACGCAGATATGGAACGTCTCCGTATCAGTTAATACACTGATTACTTAGAAAAAGGCTAACAATGAAACGCAGAATTTCCCTCGCAACGTCATTACTACTCGGTCTAGCAAGTTTATCGCTCGCACAGGCAGATCAATTGGAAGTGCACGACCCCACCATGGCGCGCGACCACGGCACCTACTACGTGTTCAGCACAGGCCCGGGCATCACCGTTTATTCCTCGCCGGACATGGTGCATTGGCGCTATTCCGATCGGGTCTTTGCCACCGAACCGGACTGGGCAACTGACGTAGCACCCGATTTTGATGGTAATTTATGGGCGCCCGACATCGTCAAACAGAACGGTAAATACTACCTCTACTATTCGGTGTCGGCGTTTGGCCAAAATACCTCTGGGATCGGCGTTGCAACCAATGCCACCCTCAACCCTAAAGCCCGCAACTACCAATGGGTCGACCAAGGCATTGTGATCCAATCTGACCCAGACCAAGATAACTGGAATGCCATCGACCCTGCGGTGACTCGCGATGAAGATGGCACGCCGTGGATGGCATTTGGCTCGTTTTGGGGCGGTTTGAAACTGGTGCGACTCAACCCCAATCTTACCAGCGTGGCCGAGCCTCAAGAGTGGTATGACTTGGCCACGCGCCCGGGCGTCACCTACAATCCGATCGAAGCGGCGTTTATCTTCAAAAAAGGTCCGTATTACTATCTTTTTGCATCGTTTGATTTCTGCTGCCAAGGCGTAGATAGCACCTACAAAATCATGGTTGGCCGTAGCCACAATATTCAAGGTCCGTATTACGATAAAGATGGCGTATCGATGTTGGAAGGGGGTGGCTCACTGGTACTTGGCGGAAATGATGACTGGGCGGCGCTGGGTCATAACGCGGTTTACACCTTTGGTCACAAAGATTATATGGTGTTCCATGCCTACGAAACCGCCGATGACGGCATCCAAAAATTACGTATTTTACAAGTGCATTGGCGCGATGGTTGGCCGGAGGTTAACGAAGAAGATCTCAATACCAACACCACCGTGTTGCTGGAAGATTAACAGCAAACGGCGAATAGCCACGATGCCCAAAGGCGAGCAATGCTCGCCTGTTTTAATCCCGCGTAAGCTAAAGGTTAATCCGCATAACCACTGCCGATAGCGCGAAACGGCATATTTAGGCCAAGCTCAGGGACTTGTAACCCCACCCACGCCGGAAAGGTATTGCTATTTGGCCCGGGGAAAAGCGTGTATTGATTAGCCCAAGGGTAACGCGCAATAGCCGCTTCAATCTTAGGAATCAACTTTGCAGCTTGCGGCCCCTGAAGCGAAAGAATTTTTTCTGGTTTAGCACCGTACCAGTAACGATCCGGGGTTGCTGTCGTGTAGTGAGAAAGCGCCGGTTGACCGCGACCCACTCGCCATCCCACCACCTCATACACGGTATATTCACTGGCATTGTTGGCTTTGACCGCCAACCAAGAATGCACCGCAAACCAGCCTCGCCAACCAAACGCATCCGCGGCGTAAAATTCGATCACCGCTTGCTGGTTGACGGCTGGATCTGGCGCAATACCTGCCGGTTCTCGACTTGCGGTGCGCCAATCGGTTTTACTGCATCCGCCAAGCAGCATAATGGCCGCCAACATGGCAGCGGTTAAGCATCGGCTCCAATCAGGTTTCGCTTTGACATCATGTTTGATGCTTTGACGCATATGTGCTCTCCGTGCTTCATCTTTTATTACCCTAACAAAATAACCATAGGTTTTAATCCCGCGCTTTGTTATTTTGCAGCGCATCCGCCAATGCCTGAACACAGGCGTCGTAGCGAACTTGGTCATTTTTCACCAAATACAGTGAGGTCACGCGGCTCATACTCGCCTGACTGGAAATCGGTTGAAGCTCGCCACTGGCGAGATGGGTTTGAATTTCGCTTTCTGGTAACCAACCACAGCCAAGATTGTTGACGATGGCATCAATTGCCGACGGCAACGAGGTAAAAAACCACGACTCTTGATATTTGGTTGGCGAATGGGCCGCTTGCTGATGGTGACGATCCACCACTTGAATCATCGGAAAGCGTTTCAGTTGCGAGGCGCGTAGATGCTCTGCCGAGCGAAATATGTCGTGATTGCGATGCGCCACCAGCATAAATTGCACATCGGTTAGACGCGCTTTTTCAACCTTAGCGTTATGATCAAGGCTTATCACATACACATCATCATTCGCCTGATCGAGCATAATCCGCCCTTCGTCGCGCACCGTCTCTTTAAGGTGAATATGAGTATTAGGATATTGTTGATTGAATTGCTTGAGCGCGGCAAATAGCCAAGCTTTAGGATACAAACTGTCGACCACCAGATTGATCACCGCACGTTCACCTTGTTGAATCGACTGCGCTTTAAGCTCTAAATCCTGCCAGCCATCAAGCAGCAAACTGGCTTGCTCAAGCAGCGCGCGCCCTTCTTTGGTTAAGATGAGTTTTCGCCCTTGTAGTTCGAGCAGTTCAATGCCAAGGCGCTGCTGAAGTTGATTCAGTTGATAACTGATGGAAGGTTGGCTGCGAAACAATTTGTCTCCGGCTTTCGCAATGCTGCCCTCTTCCACCACACTGCGCAGCAACTGCCACTGCTCTAACGTGGAATGAAACATAACACCCTCATAAACATCAAATAATTTTATATTTAACATCAAAAATGGCGACTTTTACATAAAAATAATAAGGGTATAGTAACTTCATCGGCCAAATAAATGGCTGTTAAATTTTTCTAAGGAGTTGATTATGTTTGATAAACAAGATTTAAGCGGCATCGTTGGTAAACATCTGGTTTATACCTACGACAACGGTTGGAATTACGAAGTGTATGTCAAAAACGATCACACCATGGACTACCGTATTCACAGCGGCATCGTGGGTAATCGTTGGGTAAAACATCAAGAGATCTATCTGGTGCGCGTCGCTGACGAGGTGTACAAAATCTCTTGGACCGAACCAACCGGTACCGATGTGAGCCTGATCATTAACTTGGCAGACAAAGTGTTCCACGGCACGATTTTCTTCCCTCGTTGGATCATCAATAATCCAGAAAAAACCATCTGTTTCCAAAACGATCATATTCCGCAAATGGAAGCGTATCGTGAAGCAGGCCCGGTTTACCCAACCGAAGTGATCGACGAATTTGCCACTATCACCTTTGTACGTGATTGCGGTGAAAATAACGAAGACGTTATCAACTGCCCAGCCAGTGAACTACCAAAAGATTTTCCGAATAATCTGTTGTAGAACGCGAAAAAAATTGTAGAGCACGAAACTCGTCCTACCCATTACGAATTCATACTAAGACCTTAAACGATAAAGGCGAGCGATTAAGCTCGCCTTTTTATGTGGAAGAATGATTGGAGATTGCTTTGATGACTAACGCTTTTTGCGTAACTGATTCAACACGTCATCGCTGGCGTTCTGCCACGCCTCAAATGCGCCCGCATTTTGCAAAAAGTGGCGACCTTGCTCGGTAAAGGTGCCCGGCGTTGAAATGGATTTACCTAAGTCTTCCAGGCTCCAGTCAGGATGTTCCCCGGCATAGGCGGCGCAATCGCGTAAATTGCCCAGCACCAATGCTCGCGCGTCATGGCTCTCTAGCCCTTGTTTTTCTAGCCAAGACTGCATTTGGCTGGCCAGAAAGTAATACCAGCCGTTCATACACATACTCACCGTTGCCACTTGGTATTCCGCCTCAGTATTCAGCGCCACCAAATCACCAAGCGGCGCAAATAGCGCTTCAGCATCGGCATTTTTCGGCGCCATAATCACAGTGCTACTATTCACTTCCGCCGCGTAATTCAGCATGGCGCGTACACAGTTTTGATGGCCAAACAGCTGCTGAGTATCTGACAGCGAATAGCCCGCCACCAGCGATACCACCAGTTGCTCCGAGCTAAAAGTGACTTCGCGGCTTAGCTCATCAAGCGATTCAGGGCGCACACCAATAATCACGATTTCGGATTTGTCCACCACCGCCTGGTTATCGGGCATGATTTCACATGGGAATTCACTGGCTAAGCGTTGGGCGCGGTCAAAATTGCGTGGCGATAAATACACCCGCGCCAAATGGTTGTGTTTGAAAATACCCGCGACGATTTTCTCGCTGAGCTCACCCACACCTAATATCCCTATTCTCTTCATACCATCCTCTTGCTCGGCAAAATCGCGCATTCAATGCGCTGTCATCGTTTGATTTTTGTTATTTGATTGATGACCTTAACAAACTCCGCCAACGCTGTCATATTCAAAACGCATCAAATCGGCGCGAAACAGCGCTTCAATCAATCGATGCGATTTTACTTTGCTCTTGTGGCTGTGACTGTGGCTGCTCGGATTCTTGCTTCGGCTCGCTTGATGGCAGCTTGGTTCGGTCTTTCGCCACCACCCACTGCTGCGACAGCCAGTAATACGGCCACCCGTTGCGATGCGGCGCGGTGCAGTTGAGGCGATGACGACCCGCGCTCATCGGCGCATCAGGCTGAGTCACAAAAGTGGTTTTGTTCTCCCAGTCCACTTTCAGTGATTGCCCATCGAGATAGCATTGCAGATGAGGATAGTAAACATACTTTGAGGGCATCACTGTCACTTTAAGCTCCGGCTGTGGATTGAGCGTTTGCGGACTTGGCAACTGAGCGTAATCCAGTGGCAGTGGCTGAGCACTGATTTTGTGACGCAGCGCTTTTGGTGTGGCATAGTTCCCCGCCGCATTAAAGCGCGGTAATGCTTGCCAATCGGAGACCACATCGATAGAACCCGACTGCTGACCGAACGCAATGTAGCCTTGCTGTTTCATCCAAGCTTTAAGGTCATTGTTATACTCGCCGTATGGGTAAGCGAACAGCGTCGATGTTTTGCCGATTTGCTCGCTGATGCGCAAGCCCGCTGCGGTGATATTTTGTTTGGTGGCTTCAAGCCAGTCGTCATCGCTAAAGGCATTTTTCACCAAATGGGCGTGATCAACGCTGTGGTTCGCAATCGTCACGCCATTGGCTGACATCTCTTTGAGCTGCGCCCAACTGCAGTAATCCGGGTAGTGGTGGTCGATAGGTTTAGTCACCACAAATACCGTAAATGGCAGTTTGCGTTTTTTTAGTTCCGGGTAAGCCGTATTGCACACTGAGGCAAAAGCATCATCAAAAGTTAACGCCAAGCTTTTTTGTTTCAGCAATTGACCATTTTTGATTTGCGTAACCGCCTGTTCTAAATCGACGATCTGATAACCTTTGGCTTTAAAGTCATCTAACTGAGCGAGAAAATCGGCGACTTTGGTTGAGGTGGTAAACGGGGTGTCATCGGCAACATGATGATAAAGAAGCACATTTAACGGGTAAGCGGATACAGAGCCACTGACTAGTAGCAACAACAGTGAAGTGCGCGTTAACGCGGCCTTTTTATTCAACACATCGATCTCCCGCCCTAACTGGACTTGGTATTGACCCACTTTGCGTGCGCCTTACTACAAACAACTCAGACTCACCCTCTTAGAATAACCGTGTGCTCACCATCAAAGCGTAGAACACAAACTTAACTAGCAAGAGGATTGATAATATAAGTGCTTGATTCTAAGACGGCACACCTGCGTGGCAATGTTGACGGGCCTAAAAAGCCGACCTCATTCCAATTCCGCATTCTGCTGGTTTTACCACTAACAAAAAACGCGAGCTCGAGGCCCGCGTTTTTTGTCTTGATGATCAAAGCGTTCAACTTTAGGTTTGGACTCAGCGTTACAATACTTCCTCGCCGCTGTCGATAACCGTCTTACGCACCACATCGGTAAACTGAATCGCTTCATCCCGAATGGCATCTTCATCAACGGTCAGCATTTGACGGTCTTGCATCAATATTTTGCCATCAACAATCGTGTGGCGAACATTGCCAGCGTTGGCAGAATACACCAGCGCTGAATATGGGTTGTACATCGGCACCATATTTGGCGCTTTGGTATCAATCACAATGACATCCGCAAGCTTGCCCACTTCCAGCGAGCCAATCTTATCTTCCATATGCAGTGCTCTTGCCGCGCCCATGGTCGCCATGTCGATCACTTTCACTGGCGGCATCGCCGCGCGGTCATGGTTAACCAGTTTGTGCACTTTGGCGACTTGATTAAACTCATCAATGATACTTAATCCGTTGCCAGACATCGGCCCATCAGTGCCTAAACCAATTCGCACGCCTTGGTCATACATTTTCAGCGCTGGCGATACACCTTTGGCTGATTTGATGTTCGCGCTCATGTTATGGGCAACGCCCATGTCACTTTGTTTGACCAATTCAATGTCTTTGTCATCCACCAAAATCATGTGTGCGCCCACCAAATGCTTATTCAAAGCGCCAATGTCATGCATATATTGGACTGGGCTTTTACCGCCGCTGCGCTCAGCGATTTTCTCTTGCTCACGATGCGACTCCGCCAAATGCGTTAGCACCGGCACATTATATTGCTCCGACAATTTAGCGACTTTCTGCAACGTTTCAGTGGTGTTGGTGTACGGGGCGTGCGGCGCAAACGCCGGAGTAATACGCGGATGATGGCGGTATTGCTGAATGAATTTTTCCGCGTAGGCGATACCCTCATCGGCGTTCTTGGCATCTGCAACCGGAAATTGAATCACACTTTCACCTAGCACCGCGCGCATGCCGATTTTGTCGACGGTTTTGGCGACTTCATCTTCGAAGTAATACATATCGGCGTAAGTCGTGACTCCACCTTTAACCATTTCGACATTGCCTAAGTTGGCGCCGATACGCACCATATCCCGTGACACTAATTTGGCCTCAAGCGGGAAAATATAGCGGTGTAAACGATCGGGTACGTCATCGGCGAGAGAGCGAAATACCGTCATAGACACGTGAGTGTGGGTATTAATCAGCCCTGGCATTACGATATCGCCGTCAACATCCAGCGACTGAGCCGCTTGATAACGCTCGGCGAGAGAGCGGTCACCCACCGCGACGATTTTGTTGCCTTTGATTGCCAAGCTACCATGTTGATACACCGATTTATCGGCGTTCATGGTGAGAATTGTGGCGTCGTTAATCAGAAGATCCACCGCTTCCTTGGCGTAACTTGGAGCAGCGATGCTCGCCGCGCTTAAAGCCAGTGCCACAACAGAGTGTCGAAAAGTCATTTTGCGTCCATTTCAATGCAAGTAAAGACCTCACACTAGCATTGACGCCAAGCGTTTGGAATACGTCAAAAAACTTTAACATTTACCGTACAATCAGCCACATAGATAAAGCATCTTGCAACTTAATCCTCTGCGGCATATCGATTTATGCCACCAATTTGTTATGCCTTAGAGCCCCTCATCGTCAGAATATTCGCCAACGATTATCGCTAACCATTGTGCCAAGCTATTGCGTGGCTCACATCACAGCCGCTACGGCTGTGCTATCACTAATACTTGTCAAACCAACTAGATAGTCGCCGAAATATCACTGCCTGATCGGGAGCAACCCATGCCCTTAACACCAGTTAACAAGTACCATTTACTCAAACAAAAACTGGAACATCGTATCGATGCCAAGCGTATCATTGACCAACCCGACCTATGTTTAGCGTATGGCAGTGATGCCAGTTTCTATCGCTTGGTGCCGAAATTGGTGCTGCGACTAAAAAGTATCCAAGAAGTCATTTTCACGCTTAAGACCTGCACCGAACTGCGCTTGCCGGTTACGTTTCGCGCCGCAGGCACCAGTTTGTCTGGGCAGGCACTGTCGGACTCAGTGCTCATCACCCTCACAGATGACTGGCGCGGACACAAGGTTTTGCAAAATGGTGAAAAAATTCGCCTTCAACCGGGTGTGATTGGCGCCGACGCAAACCGTTACTTGTTGCCCTATCAACGTAAAATTGGCCCAGACCCTGCGTCTATCAACAGCTGTAAAATCGGTGGTATCGCCTCCAATAACGCCAGTGGCATGTGTTGTGGCACGGCGCAAAACTCTTATCGCACCGTCGATAGTATGAAGATAGTGTTCAGTGATGGCACGATGCTCGATACCGGCGATGATGAAAGCATTCATAATTTCAAACACCAGCACAGCGAATTCATCGCGGGTATTGAAGCGCTGTGCGAACACACCCAAAGTGATGCGGCGCTGTGCAAACGCATTTATCACAAATATCGGCTCAAAAACACCACCGGCTACGCCCTTAATGCACTGGTGGACTATCAATCACCGATTGATGTGATTGAGCATCTGATGATTGGTTCGGAAGGCACACTCGGCTTTATCGCCGAAATCACCTATCGCACCGTCAAAGAGCAGCCATTTAAAGCCTCAGCGCTACTGGTATTTGCCGATATCGACACCGCTAGCCAAGCGGTCAGTGCAATGGCTAAAACGCCGGTTGCCGCCGTGGAGCTAATGGATGGCCGCTCACTACGCTCGATTGCCGGTAAACCTGGCATGGCGGATTTTATCGCTAATCTCGACCTCAATGCCTGCGCGCTATTGGTGGAATCTCATGCAGACAGCGCCGAGCAGCTCGACGCTCAATGCCAAACCATCATGGCGGCCATCGCGGCGTTTGAACGCATTGAGGAAGTCGCTTTTACCTGCGATTCCGCGACCGTCTCGGCTTTATGGCAAATACGCAAAGGTCTGTTTCCAGCCGTTGGCGCAGTGCGAAGCCTTGGCACTACAGTTATCATCGAAGATGTGGCGTTTCCGGTCGCCAAACTGGCTGGCGGAATTCGCGACCTGCAAGCGTTATTTGATAAGTACCGCTATCAAGAAGCGATCATTTTTGGTCACGCGCTGGATGGCAACTTACATTTTGTCTTTACTCAAAGTTTTGAAACTCAGGAAGAAATTTCCCGCTACGGCGCGTTTATGCAAGACGTCAGCGAACTGGTCGCGGTGAAATACCAAGGTTCGCTTAAAGCAGAGCATGGCACCGGGCGTAATATGGCGCCATTTATCGAGCTGGAATGGGGCAAGCAAGGCCTTGAACTGATGCAGAAAATCAAAGCGCTGTTTGACCCGCATTCACTCCTTAATCCTGGAGTTATCATTAACGCCAACCCTAACGCCCATCTTGAACACTTAAAACCCATGCCTGCGACAAACTCACTGGTCGACCCCTGCATCGAGTGCGGTTTTTGTGAATCGGTTTGCCCTTCTCGAACCTTGTCGCTGTCGCCGCGCCAACGCATTATTCTCTATCGTGAACTCGCCCGTCGCCGCAGCGCCAACCAAAGCGCCCATGGCTTAACGGAGCTATTTCAATATCAAGGCATTGATACCTGCGCGGCGACCGGTTTGTGCGCCGAGCGTTGCCCCGTGGGGATTAACACTGGCGAGCTAATCAAACAATTACGAGCACGCAATGCAAAAGGCGCTGGTATTGCTCACTGGAGCGCTAACCATTTCTCCAGCGCCACACGATGGCTCAAAGTGGGCCTTGCGGCACAATATCAGCTTGGCCAGTGGCTACCTCATCAGCGCCTGAGTAAGTTAAGCCTCAAACTGCGCGCCAAAACCGCCAATCAAACCCCGATTTGGCTCAGCGAATTACCCAACCGTAACCGCCATCACCTCGCACAGTTTCAAGAATCCCCGGCGACGTCTAATCACCGTAAGGTGGTGTATTTGCCCTCGTGCATCAGTCGCACTATGGGCAGCTCCCGCACCGATATCGATAAGCGCTCACTCACCGAAGTGACCACATCTCTACTCACCAAGGCCGGTTATGACATTATCACGGCGAAATCGCTCAACGAGTTATGTTGCGGCTTGCCGTATGCCAGCAAGGGCTTTGCGGATCTCGCGCGCCAAAAAGCCGAGCAGCTAGAACAAGCGCTGTGGCAAGCCAGTCGCCAAGGCGAATATCCAGTGCTGATGGATACCAGCCCATGCGTTAAGCAGAGCATGCAGCACTTCACCAAGCCAATGACCATCTTTGAACCTAGCGAGTTTGTTGAACGCCACCTTATTGAGCATTTAAATATTACGCCAGTGCAAGAAACCGTCATGTTGCACATTACCTGCAGTGCCAAGCGTATGGGCCTTGAGCAGCGAATGCTCGACACAGCCAAACGCTGCGCCAGTGAAGTGATTGTCGCTGAACATATCGATTGCTGTGGCTGGGCCGGTGATAAAGGGCTGTTTACGCCTGAACTTAACGCCGCGGCGCTTGCGCCGCTCAAAGCACAGATTCCCAAACACTGTAAACGAGGCTTTAGCAATAGCCGCAGCTGTGAAATCGGCTTGTCACACCATAGCGGTATCAGTTATCAATCGATTCTGTATTTAGTGGATCAAGCATCGAGCGCGAAATAGACCGAAGCCAAATCGCAATGCTATGCCCAGTCAGCAGCAAAGCAGCAAAGCAGCAAAGCAGCAACCATAGCAATCGGTAAGCGTAGGAAAACAGCAATTTTCGCCGAGGCTGGTTTTCGCCACACACGAATTTGGTTATATTAATGGCTCGGCTTTTTCAGGGAAACACTCGATGAATATCATCATATTGCATGGTTTGTATATGCATGGCGTGGTCATGAAACCCCTAAGTCAGAAACTGCGTAAACTCGGCTATTCGACTCAAGTGGTCAGCTACAATACCGTTGCGATTGAAGATGAGCGCGTGTTTCAGACCATCGATAATGCCCTAGACCCACAGCAAACCAATGTTTTGGTCGGTCATAGTTTAGGCGGCTTAATGATCAAACACTATCTCAAAGCTCGTCAACCTTCTTTGCAGTTAATTTCCCATGTCGTGGCGGTCGGTTCGCCGCTAAAAGGCGCATCGATTGCGGTACAGCTTCAAAAGCTTGGCCTTGGCGCAATTCTTGGTAACGCGACCTTATATGGTTTGAATCATCATCATGACGAGTGGCATTACCCACAAAAACTCGGCAGCATCGCTGGCACACTGCCATTTGGCTTTCGCCCTTTGCTACTTGGCGGTGGTTTGATGTCAGATGGTACCGTCGCCGTCAAAGAGACCTGTATTGACGGCATGACAGATCATATTGAAACTCCGAATACGCATACTAGCATGTTGTATCGCAGCGACATCGCCGAACAAATCGACCACTTTATTCGCCATGACCAATTCGACCATAGCCGCGCTCGCCGCTCTCATTCAAGCAAAGTTAATTTGAGATAAAAAAGCCCACTTTTCAGTGGGCTGTTTATTCGCTTAACGCTTAACCATGGCTTACAGCGTAAAGAATGATAATTGCGCTTTCTGCTGCTCTGCCAATTTCGATAACTCGGCGCTGGATGCGGCGCTCTGGCTGATGCCCGCCACATTTTGGCTTACTAGCTCAGACATATTGACCACGTTACGGTTAATGTCGTGAGTCACTTGAGATTGCTCTTCTGCCGCGGTCGCGACTTGAGCGTTGGCATCATTGATGCTCATAACCGATTCGGTAATCCCGTGCAGCGCATCATTAGCTTGCTGAGTCAGTTCGTTATTCTTCGCTAACATATCAAGGCTTTGCTGCATGCTTTCATTCGCTAAACCTGATTGATGTTGTAGCTCTTCAATAATGGTTTGAATTTCTACCGTTGAATCCTGAGTTCGAGCCGCCAGCATACGTACTTCATCAGCAACCACGGCAAAGCCGCGACCAGATTCACCCGCACGAGCAGCTTCAATGGCAGCATTCAGCGCCAGCAAGTTGGTTTGCTCGGAAACGCCGCGAATAACTTCAACCACATCGTTGATCTGTTCTGATTGAGTCTTAAGCTTCATAACCACTTGCGCTGCATCGTTAAGCGCTTTATTAACTTGCTCGCTGGCTTTATGACTTTCACTGAAAATCGACAAACCAGATTGGGCCAATTGGTCAGCTTCGCGTGCGGTTGAATCGGCAATCGAGGCGTTATCACTTACGTTGTGGGCCGTGCTGGCCAGTTCATTGACCGCCGATGCCACTTGTTCGATTTCAGCGCGTTCTTGCTGAGCATTTTGCTCAGATTGCATCATCACTGCCGCCAGTTCCGTTGCCGCAGACGCGACATCTTCACTGATACGTGTTAGCGCCTCAACCGTAGTGTGAAGCTGTTCAACTGTGGTATTGACGTCATGACTAAGCAGCGCGACTTCGCTCTTGCCTTCCACTTTAGCACGTACAGAGAGATCGCCGCGGGCGATTTCTTTCATCACTTGCTGCAATTTTTTGATTGGCTGAACGATCAAACCAGAAAGGAACCAAGCGACAATCAAAGAGACCACCAGCACCAACAGAACGCAGACGCTAGCAATCATGGTTACACGCGCACTTTGCGCTCGGCTCGCGGCCATCGCAGCGTCGGCGTTTTGGTTGACGGTTTGTGATAAGGCATTGATTGCAGCGACCATTTCATTCCCTGCAGTGCGATAGCCAGTGATAAACTGGTTGCGCTCATCTGGACGCACTAAGCCTTTGTCGGCGCGGCTGAAAAAGCCAATCGCAGAATGGGAATAGTTAATGTATTTACTGATGGTATCGTTAACGGATTTGATCTCATCAACAAACAAACCTTTGGAAGAAAGTATGGTCAATTCTTTTTTAATTTCGCCCATACCAGTATTTAATTCGTTAGCGAAACCATCACGACGTTTTGCATCATATATGGCATAAACTGCGCTAATACGTAACGGATAAACCGTACTAACCACAGTTGCAATGGTATCTTTATAGAAGACAAGTTCGCTGGTGTTTTCCGCCATACGTTGCTGTTCGTCTTCTAAATTATTTTTAGTAATCCATAAAGATATTAATAATGCCAGCGCCGTAAATAGCACTGGTACTAATACTTGCGTGCGAATAGACAAGTTTTTTAATGAGAAGTGCATAAGGGCCTCTAATTAAATTGTGTATAAATTGTTATAATTTTATAAGTAACAGTCAAATTTTGGACATTTAGTCTAGTCGAGCTGGAGTTTCGAGTCTAGACAAAACGTCTTATCGACTTCACTTAAATTAACACCAAAGTGACAGCAAAACTTTTGGCGCCAAACTTATGACTACTAACATGAAAAATCATCATGTAAATACACGAGGCGAATATTTATTAGAAATATTAAATATATTTTCAATATATATTATGAATTTTTGTTTTTATTTTTGATTGTTTTTTGAACGTACACAGTCGGTATTTCATACCATTTAATTATGTTGATAGAAATATCGTCTAAACTCTCAATAGGTATGCCACACGGCACAATTTTAACAGTGACCGAATGCTATTTAATACTCACCTAAGATCATATGAATTTATATTTATATTCTCAGTGCATTAATCTATTTAATTTCATAACGAATAACAATTGAATAGACTCTTTGCTGCCAATTTAAATTATCAGGTGCAGTTGGATAAGGCTCTGCTTGCTTAACCAATTTGATCGCCGCACGGTCAAATTCCCTCACCCGAGAAGGTTCACTCAACTTATGTTTCAATACCTTACCATCGCGGCTTAGCACAAATTCCACCGTCACGTCACCACGCAAACGCTGAGCGCGCAGCACTTTCGGGGTACGCTTTTTCGATAGCAGATGCTCACGAATCAACAGGTCAAACTGCTGCTCTGCACTGCCTCCCTCTTGATGACTTTGACCACTGCTGGCAATTTTTTGCTCAGAAACATGCGCTCCTTGCTGACCTTGTTGACCGCTTGAACTCGCCGTCGCAACATGCGCCGCACTGTCTGGCGTTGGTTGAGGTTTTGGTTCGGTTTTTAGCGGTTTATTAGGCGATTTTGTTGGCTTAACAATATCAAGGGGTTGATGTTTTTTTGCCGTCTGCTTCGGCTTAACCGGCTTGGTAGGCTTAGGTTCGGCTTTTACATCAGAAGGCTGAGGCGTACTTTTAGGCGTTGCTTGCTTGCTAGGCAGCACAAGTTCTGGAATAGGGTCGGATTGCGGCTTCGAATCGGTTTCAGCCTGAGTCTCAATGTCAGGCTCATTCGGTTGAGGCTTAGGCTGCTGCGGCTGAGCTTTCATTGCCACACTGGCCGCTTGCGGCTTTGAAACGGCAGCGCCGGCAAGCGCCGCTTGTAGCCCAAGGCTGATTTGCATGCTGTCCACTTGGCGTGCGACCACCACTTTCTCAGACGGCCAATACTGCCAACCCGCGAATAACGCTGCGTGGATCGCGACAGAAAAAAACGTCGCGCGATAAAAACGCGAGTGGGTTTCCATCACGACTCACCTTGGCTCAGAGCTAAATGAGTGACGTTAAGATTCAGCCCTTGCAGAATCGAAAATAACTCGACGGCTCGCTGCATTGGTACCGATTGGTCGCTATGAATCACCACCGACATCTCTTCACCATACTGCTGCTTGAGCGCTGTGAGTGCAGCAACAAACGCAGGTTTAGAAGAATAACTCTGTTTATCTAGGTACCACTGCTCGTCATCAGGCTTAAGCGCCAATGTCACCACTTGCTTTTTAACTTGGCTGCTGACCTGCGTAGTGGAGGTTTTGGGCAATTGCACTTCCATGGTAAGACGCGGAATATTAATCATCAGCATCATAAACGCGATCAACACAAAAATAACGTCGATCATCGGCGTCATGGCGTCTTGAAAGGCATCCGGTTGGGTTTGTTCATCTAATTCAATCATGGCTGTGGCTCCGATACTTTCACGGTATCGGCGTGCAGCGTATGTGACAGATGATTCAGTAAATCGGTCGCTTGCGCCAAATGGCGACGAATCCGCGACTGAATCAAAGCGTGAAACAAAACGCATGACACGGCAATGACCATACCCGCAGCTGTGGTTGAGAGCGCTTGCCACAAACCATCCGCGATGATCGCAGGCTCTACAGGGCCACTATTTAAACCAATATCATGAAACGATCGCATCAAACCGATAATGGTTCCGAGCAACCCAAGCATGGGTGCCAGCGCTGCAATGGTCGTCAACCCAGACAGACGACGCTTGAGCAAATTGGCGTGGCGAAGCAGCGCAATTTTCACCGCTTCATCACGCAAGGTTTTATCGCTTTTTTGATGCACAGCCAGTACCTGAACAGCCGCTTGGTAGCCAGTGCGAGCGCTGGTAGCGATTTCAAGAGCTTTGGCGGTGTTTTTCTCTGTCAGAGCAGTAATAATTGAATGATACGTTTGCGCGCCCAATCCTTTGCAGCGCAGCACATAGCTGTATCTTTCAATAATTAGCGCCAGCGCGACCGCAGAGCACAGCAGCAAAGGCACACCCGTGGTAATTGACCAAACATCATTGGACATTCTGAATCTCCAAATTATCAGTAGAAGAAGCGGATTTTGGTAGCGAAATCAGCGTAGCCTGATCTCGCTGGGGAAAGATTTCCTGCGCTAGGGATTGCAGCGTAGGCGCATCCATTTCGAATTCCAAATTCAGCATTGAGCGCAAATATTGCGGGGAATCGTAACGTTGATAACTGAGCGCGAGACGACGTAACCAAGTGGTTGGCGCCTGTAAGCGCAGCTGCTCAGCAAAATGCACATCACGGCGAATTCGAGGGTAATTTTCATCGCTAAGTTGGCGCTGCGTGGCTGCCATCACCTCAGATGCGGCTTCGAGCAGGGTATTAACATTGTCTGGCGCGCTATTAAAAGTCAGCTCAGATCGTAACTGATTATCGATATCCAGCGTCATTTCAAAACCGATTCGATACACGCCGCCCATCTGATGACGCAGACGGTTTTTAAGATACTTTTGCATGATTGGCGTCAGGGTTGAAACCAAAAAGCTGCGCTCTGGCGTCCACTCAGTTGGCGTTTGCGATTTGACGATAACGCTGGCTTTATTCTCATCATAGCGAGCCACACTTTGCTTAGCGCGGCCCGGTGCAATGCTCGCCAAATGCGTGTTTAAGGTTTGCGTTACGCTAAGATTGGCTAGATATGGCAACACGCTGCGATGAACCAAGGATTCATCCAATTTGCCCACCAAAAATACCGTGCTGGGCTGCTCGCTAAGCTTGCGAATAATGTGGTTTAAGTCATCATTTGACAGCGCATCAATCTCAGTAAGAGTTGGTTGGAGGTTGCTCTCAGATTGAAACAAACTATCACGGGCGGTCTGCCATGCTGCGTGTTTCGAATCCAAGTGTTGTGCTTGCTCAGTTAAGCTGCGTTTAATCTCGGCGAGAGCATCAGCGCTCACGTGCCAATTGTGATGGCGCACATAGAAGCTTTTAAATAGCGCGTCCAATTGCTCTGGCTTGACGGCCGCTGACACGTCCAATTGGTCGGCCTTTTGCGCCCACGACCAATTAACACCGTGCGCCTTTTGCCACTGCTGCCAAGTATCGCTGGCCGCGAAATCCAAATCAGCCTGCTGCCAAACCTGCAAACCGGTTTGGGTTAACCACGCTGGAAATTGGTCATTTAGATAGCCTGCGTTAGACAGCGCTTTGATATACAGCTCCCCATCTGGTGTATTTCGGTCAAGCCATAGCAAACGATTACCGTTAGCCAAGTTCCATTCGCTCACTTTAGGCTCTAAATAACGGCGCTTACTGATGACTCGCGGCGGGGCTAATGTCAGAGTCGGTAGCACCAAGGACTGCACGCTGCCGTTATTCTCTGTTGTTGATTGGTCGCTTGCCTGTGACGTAGAAGTTGTCTCGCCAAGCACCAACGCATTCAAAGTTTGCTTTGCGACGGAGCGCTGTAGATCGCGTACTTGTGTTTGGGTCGGTAGCGCTTGCTTAACGCCGCCAGGAAGCTGGTAAAACACAAATTGGTCTTCGGAAGAAAGCAGCGCCCTCAAGCGAGCATTGACCTCCTCAAGCGTTAATTGGTTTAGCCAACGCCTGGTACGCTGAGTATAACGCTCATTATCTTCCACGACGGACTCCTGCATCAGTGCGGAGTTAATTTTGTCCTCCCACTGAGCGTAATTTCTTTTATCAACTAATGATTGATTGGAAGTAAGTACTTGCTGCGCTCGTTTCTTTAACTGATTAAACGCATCAGGATCCAACCCGTTTTGCCTTAAGCGTTCAACTTCGGTCACTATGGCCTGAAGACCTTGCTGATAATTACTGGTTTTCGCCGACAACGCGATGGTCAAACGCTGGTTGGTTGGCTCGTTAACAACAGCGCTTACGTAGTCGATACCTTGGTCCGCATAAAGTGGCGAACTCGCCCTAACCTGCTTGTTGATCAATTTACGCAAGAAGTAATTCTGCAAACGCTGATACAACCCTTCCATCTGCCCTTTGGGCAACATGGCGCTGCGAAAACCCATGGTCACCGCAGAAGTCGAGCCATGAGGGTCTTGCACTTTACCAATATAAAGTTGATCTTTGAGTGGCAATTCTAAGTAGTCGCGCTTTGGCGCTGCTTGCCAAGGCTGAGGCGCAAAATAATCCTGTATCGCTTGCTCAAATTCACGCTTTTCAAAATGGCCCGAAGCGATTAAAACCATGTTCGCAGGGCGATAATATTGATGATAGAAATCTTTAACTTGCTTTGAAGTCGTGGCTTCAATAGTGTTTTGATAGCCGATCGTCGGCCAAAGTGCATAACGAGAATCATGCCGCGTAACGCGCTTTTTGTCATCATTGATGCGACTGGCGACACTATCCCCCAAACGCAGCTCCTCAAGAATTACCTTTTTCTCAACTTGCCAATCTGGCGCTTTCATTTCAGCGTGAAAAGCAATGTCGGCGAGCAATTTCACTGACTGTGCAATATTCAGAGCATCGTGAGGGCGAGTTCTCACCATAAATTGGGTTTCCGTTTGGCGCGTCATGGCATTAATTTGCACGCCCGTTTTCCAACCCAGTTCGTCAAAGTAAGCATGTAAGCTCTTGCCATATGCCTGATTAGTGCGAAACACCATGTGTTCGACCATATGGGCAATACCTGGCGTTGTATCGTCTACCGACCCCACATTAACCACAAGCCGAAGATTGAACGGCTCACTGGCATCATCACTTTGATACGCCACGTAACGAAAACCATTGGCCAACTGTTGATGGTCAACTTGCGTTGTCCACTGCGGCGTGTGTTGAAGGTCAGCCGCAGAAATATCGGCCCATGCTGACATTGCTAACCCTAACGTTAACCAACCGGTGACGATTAACTTTAGTAGGCAATGGGATGAATATCTGAACATGATGAAATCGGTCTCACTGCATAAATTGCAAATGAAATTGCAATTGATAATGACTTTTATTTAGATTACCTATTGAAACGTTCCCGAAGATTACATTAAACTCCGAGCGATATCAAAATAATAACTTTATTAATAACAAGTCATTCACTCATACGGATAAGTGAAAATGAACAAAATAGCAGTGAGTTGCGTAGTGTTTGCTGCGCTACAGCCTTTTTATACCCTTGCGGATGACGACCCAGTAGATTTGGGAAGTATTGAAATCGTTGAACAAAGCGGCGATAACCAACAAGATGACACCACCGAGCCGGTCTATTCTAGCTACGACCCTATCGATTCAGGGACAACCGTGATCGGTGAACAATCGGTCAACAACGTGATGCCAGGTGGTATCGATACCACAGAAATTTTGGGAACGGTTCCGGGTGTGCAGCTCGACAACACCAAAAGTGTTGGCAGCAAAGAGAACATTCAGTCGCTGCGCCCACGTGATTTCTCGATTTCCGGCGGAAACTACTACGACAACAATGTTATGGTCGATGGCGTAAGTGCAACCTCGGCGCTGAACGTCACCAATAGCCAAATCAAAGATAGTAGCGACTCAGTGACTCTCAATTGGTATGAAGTCACCACTCAAACTTCGCAAACCTTATACGTTGATCCCTCTTTAATCGGCGAAGTGGAAGTATTTGACTCCAATATCTCAGCCAAATACGGCGACTTTCTCGGTGGCGTGGTCAACTACAAAATACGCCAGCCGAAAAAAGAGTTTGGTTTTAAATTCAGTGCCGGGTTTCAGAATGACAGTATGCTCAGTTTCCATGACAGAACATCGGAAGATGATGATGAACTAGGCGCTCCAGCTGATTTTACGAAATGGCAAACCTCGGTCGCTTTTGACCTACCACTGACCGATAAATTAAGTGTGCTTGCAGCTTATACTCGAGCGGAGTCTTCAGTCTCTTACCAAGACGAAAACTACTTTAACAACGTTGATCATGATAACGGTGATAAGTCGGAGAATTTTCTGCTTAAAGGCGTTTATGAGTACAGTTCGGATTTAACCTTAGAAGGGCAGATTCTGTATAGCCCTTACTCCAGTGAATATGATCGACCAGATCGTTATAACGATCATCAGGTTGGCTATTCAACGGGTCTTCAAGGCTACCTTTCCGCCAAGGGTTGGACTGGAAATACTTCTTGGGACTCTAAGCTATCCTATAATTCTAGCGATACTAGTCGTGATGCTGACAGCAATATCTATATTGCTTGGCGAGGAAGTTCCGTCGATTGGTGTAATAAAACCAGCAACTGTCTAGAAGGCAGTACAGGTGATTTACAACAACAGCAGCAAGATTATTCTTGGGATTTTAATGCGTTAACCCCCGTGTTTTCGGGTACGTTATCCTACGGTTCTCGGTTCAAATATACGTTTGCAGAAAGTCATCGGCCTGAAGATGCAACCTACTACGCCTTAGCAAAAAGCGCCTCCGGTGTAGATTGGCAATGTTCTGATGATGACCCTTCATGTAACGCAGGCAGTGTTACACGACGTAAATACATTTATAGCGCTTACGACGCTGATATCGGTGTCTATAGCCATGCGCTATGGACAGAGTATCAACAGAATATTCTTGACTCTGTTTCGGTACGTGCAGGGGTTAATTACTCGTACGATAATTTCCTAAATAATCATAATATTGCGCCGCGCTTTACCACCAGCTGGGAATTTCTACCGGAAACTTATCTGACCTTGGGAGCAAATCGCTACTTTGCGAATAATATGCTTTCCTACGCGCTTCGTTCAAAACAGCCGGCATCGGTATGTTACCAACGCGATGTCAACACCTCCGATGGCTCTATTTCCGACTGGGAGTCATGCAGTAGTCAACCATCAGCAAACGGATATCGAGTGGGTGAACTGGATACTCCCTACAGTGACGAACTCACCGCGGCGATTACGGTCCCGACGCCACTTGCTGGTAATGTGCGTTTGCAAACTGTGTATCGCAAAAACCATAAACAGTTTACCAAGAGTGATAAGCTGACCGACGCTGACGACAACGACTACTACCAACTTGAAAATGGAGGTGGCACTGACTATCTCGGTTATTCTATTGAGTGGACCGGACAATACGCTAACCACGCCTTTGGGTTAGATGCAACATGGTCAACTACTTATACCCATGGTCACACCAACTATATGAGTACTGACGATGACGAGACTGAAGAAGTCTATTATCAAGGTAGCGTGACAACCAAATCCGATATGTATAAAGACGATGTTCGTGATAACTACGCCGCTCCCTTTGTCGCTAAAGCTTCATGGCAAGCAAGTTGGTTTAAGAAACGTTTGTTGACCTCGACACTGGTTAAGTATCAAAGCGGTTACAAAACCTTGGAGGATACCGGTGACAATATCGACATCGATGGCAGCACTTATGATATATGGGAATTTGAAACCACTTCCCCCATCATCACCGTCGATTTCAATACCCAATACCGCTTCTTGGATTATCAAAAGCAACAAGCCAGTATTGGTTTAAAAGTCAGCAACCTGTTTGATTACGTCCCCGACGACTACGCTGAGGATTACGTAATTGGTCGCTCTTATTGGGTGAACTTTAGTTACGAAATCTAAGCGTTCGACAAAAAAATACCCACCATTTGGTGGGTATTTTTATTAGTAAAGCAGCTTAAAGCTTAAAGCGGGAAATTTCTTGACCAAGCTCATTGGCTAAGCGATGCAGCTCTTGAGCTTGAATTACCGCCTCTTGAGCATCATTCGCTAAGTGATCACTCACTTCACGCACCGACTCACTGTTTGAACTGATGTCCGATGTCACCAAGGATTGCTCTTCAGCAGCCGACGCAATTTGCGTTGCCATATCGCTGATTTGTTTAATCGCTTCGCTGATTTCATGCAAGCTGTCACCGGTTTGATTGACATCTTCGACGCTGTTTTCCACCAGCTTATGACTTTCCGTCATTACATCCACCGCAGTGCCGGTGACTTTCTGCAGACCAGAGATCTTGGCTTGAATCTCTTCTGTTGAAGCATGAGTACGCTGAGACAACACGCGAACTTCATCAGCTACCACAGCAAAACCGCGACCTTGCTCGCCAGCACGTGCCGCTTCAATCGCTGCGTTAAGAGCTAGCAAGTTGGTTTGCTCTGCGATATCTCGAATCGTCGATAGAATGGTCGAGATGTCCTTAGCGTGCACTTCAAGCTCCCCAATGATGCTAACAGCATTGCTTAACTCTTTAGCAAGCTGGTCAATTGACTGCTTGCTTTGCTGCATCTGCTTGTAACCTTGGGCGCCAAGCTCCACTGATTGGTTAGCATTTTTGGCGGTATTTTCCGCATTGCCAGCAATCTCGGCAGTCGCTGAGGCCATTTCGGTTACCGCGGTTGCCACCATAGTGATCTCGTCTTGCTGCTTACTGATGCGATCACTACGCTGAGTCGCAGCGTTCGCAGCATTATTGGCACGATCGTTAAGTGACAACGACACTTCGTGTACGTTTTTCACCATATTGTGCAAACGGTCAACGAACTTGTTGAACTTATCGGCCAATAGCCCGACTTCATCTTGACTCTTAACCTGCAAGCGACGCGTTAAGTCGCCATCACCTTCAGCAATATCGGCCAGTGCATTGGCGATTTGACCGAGTTCGTTTAACTGACGAGCCACAAACCATGACGTCAAAAGTGCCATAATGACCAATATCACCAAACCAATCGTACTTTGAGTCACCAACAGTTTATTAATTGGAGCTTCTAGTACAGATTTGTCCATCACCATCACCAACAGCCAGTCGGTGTTGTCGATGCTTTGTGCCATCAATACTTTATTTTTACCGTCAATTTTAAGCTCAAGTGGCATCAAGTCTTTAGAAGCATTGGCCAAGCGACCAATGGTCAAATCCGCAGACATCTCTTCGGTGGTTTTGAGATTAAGCTCTTTATTTGGGTGGGCAACGATGGTGCCCTTTTGATTGACGAGTATGGCGTAACCTTTGCCCGGTACTTTAATCGCCAAAACGTCTTTAATCAGTTTATCCAACGCCAAGTTTGAGGCAACCACACCCGTAAATTGGCCATTAACAAACACAGGGTCTGCCAAGGTCACCACTAAAGTTTGCATCGTGACACTGACGTAAGGATCGGTAGTAATAGGACCGCCAGCGGCTTTTGCTTGTTTGTACCAACCACGCACTCTTGGATCGTAGCCAGCTTTGTTTAGGGAAGGATCTTGACGGAACATCTCACCTTTTTCATTACCGTAATAACTCAGTCCAAACGAACCGGACTGAAAAGTTTGACGCAAATGTGGAACGACGTCTAAATCTGGATTTTTCTCGACTTCTTCTTTTAACCCTTTGATTGATTGTTGTTTGGTGTACATCCAATCGCCAATGCCTTTGGCATGGGCCATTAAGGTGTTTCGACTCTCGCTTTCAATAGCAAGCCAGCTCTCTTGCTTAAACGCTTGATACCCCGCAGCAACCAAAATGGCCGCTGTCAGTGCAATCGCGATAACCACAGAGAAAACCATTTTTCTCTTCAAACTCAATTGCATTACTTTACTCCTCGCAGAATGCTCGTGTGATTCTTAAACGGTCACACTTAAGTTGGAGATTAGTAGAAAACCTTCAATTTAGCGTGAAAACTTTTCGCTATTGGACATTTCCTCACCATATAAATAATCAGTTTGTTACCTTGTGGGAAAAAACGGCTGAAACTTATTGTTTTTTCAACCCCAAAATGAGTGCAAAAATGGCGTTCAGCCCTTATTCCACCTAGCCTTTAGAGAACTCCATGCCCAATAAAAACGCAACAAAAAATGTCAAACCATCGCGTTTTAGAAAATATCAACTAGGGTAATTATATCAACACGTTAAAACTACACTTTACTGCCAGCACAAGGAGTTGTGACATGCAAAAGAGCAAGCCGAGTCAACCTGAATTTCAACTGAGTAACGACATCGACATCCCGCAAGAAGCGTTTGACTGGTATGACGAATATGCCCATGGCTTGATTGACCGCCGTGAATTTCTTAACCGCTTAGCCGGGCTTGCGGTACTCGGATTTAGCGTCACCGCCATCTCTTCGGCATTACTGCCTAACTATGCGCAAGCAGAGCAAGTCTCATTTAACGACCCGGACATCGTCGCGACTTATCAAAAATTTGCGTCCCCACAAGGCCACGGTGAAGGGCAAGGCTATTTGGTGATGCCAGCCAACATCAAACACCCTGCCCCTGTTGTGCTAGTGATCCATGAGAATCGTGGTCTCAATCCGTATATTAAAGATGTGGCTAGACGGGTTGCGAAACAAGGCTTTATCGCTTTTGCACCAGATGCGCTTTATCCGGTTGGAGGTTATCCAGGTAATGATGATCAAGGTCGAGCAATGCAAAAAGACCTCGACCGCGCCAAGATTGAGGCCGATTTCATTGCGGCAGCAGAATATTTAAAAGCGCATCCAAGCGGTAATGGCAAACTTGGCGCTGTGGGCTTTTGCTTCGGCGGCTATGTAGTCAACATGCTCGCGGCGCGCATTCCAGACAAACTCGATGCCGGCGTTCCTTTTTATGGCACTCCAGCAGCAGAGTCGCTGCGCGATAACGTTAAAGGCCCGCTGTTGCTTCAGTTCGCCGAACTCGACACTCGAGTTAATGCCACATGGCCTGACTACGAAACAACCTTGAAAACCAATAAAGTCCCATACACGGCTTACGTCTATGACAAAGTGAATCACGGTTTCCACAACGATTCGACGGCTCGTTACGCACCGAAAGAAGCCGAATTGGCATGGGAGCGCACCATGGCGTTTTTTGAGCAAACCTTGAATAGCTAATATTGGCTGCTAAGTTCAAGTTTTTAACTTAAAGGCACTAACTGAAAGCTTTTAGCTTTAAAAGCATAACGCGTTGCACTTATCAGACATTGGCGTTGGAAGATTGGGCTTTATCGTCAATCGAACTACACTTGAAACAACTTCTGCCAAAAATGTGAACGTCGATGTCTAAGCACTTTGCTGATTTAAAGCGCCTGCCTACGCTGTTTGGGTTGATCGGCTTAGGGCTGCTGTTTATCGCCAGTAATCTCTTTACTGACTACTGGCTTTTTCGTCATCAGGCAGACCAACTGGCGCTTAACTCTGCCCATCATAAAGCGGCCAACATCGAAAAACGCATGCAAGCCTACTTTCAACGCATCGTGAACACCGCAACGGCGGTGAGAAAAACGTTACAATCCCCGCAATCACTTGGGCAGCAGCAGTTTGCCAATATCGGCCAATCGATATTGGCAAGCAATCCAGAATTTGTTCGTCTGCGCTTAATCGGCCTTAACCAGCAGACGTGGACGGTCGACCAAAACTCGATCACTATCGGATCACCTTTATCTGTCACCCCAAACGCCAACATCGCGTTAGCCCAACCTCAAACACCCGGTCATGGCGATGTCTGGTTCGCGAATTTACATCCGGTTCAGGGAAGCAGTTACGTATTCGACGTTCTGACTCAGGTCGTTATCCAAAACCAAAATGAGAGCTTGTTAGCCATCACCATTTCCGCCGATGCATTGCTCGATAACCTAACTCAGGATTCCCTATATCGTATTGCGCTGCTCAATGATGAAGGCAAGATCATTTACCAGAACAGTGACGACGCCGAGCACAATATTCAATCTCTCGAGCAACAAGCAGCAGATTACATCAAATCACAAAGTAGTCACTTAAACGCTTCACCTCAAACGGTTATCAGCGATAAACTATTTATCTCAAAAATCACCTTTCCCAACCAAGCTTCGGTGTATTTAATCCTCAGTCTCAATGCGCCGTTTTCGGAGGCGCAGCAGCAGTCTTTTGCTAACAGTGCCATCATCAGTTCACTAATAGGGTTAATCCTGATCACGCTGATTTATGCGCTGTGGCGAACCTTCTATCATCATTTGAACATTCTATTTGACCGCCAAGGTAGCACCATTGGCGAGCTTAAACGCATCAACAACCGAGCCGCAGAGCTACTGAAAGAAAATCGCCTATTTTTGGATCTCGCCTCCGACGGTATTCACATCCTCGATAGCGAAGGAAACATGGTGGTGTGCAGCCGATCTTTTGCCGATATGCTCGGCTATAGCCATGAAGAAGCGTTAGAACTGAACGTGAAAGATTGGGATGCTAAGCTCCCTCGCGAAGAGATCACACTGATTATGAAATCGTTTCAAGAAAGGCCACAAGCCTTTGAAACACTTCATAAACGTAAAAACGGTTCGGTGTTTGATGTGGAAGTCAATGTGCGTTGGATAAACAGTCAATCCGGCGCCTATTTTTACGCATCGTCGCGGGATATTTCTGACCGCAAAGCGCTGGAACGCAAACTCGAACATATTGCTACCTATGATTCGCTCACCAATGTGCTGACTCGCCGTGAGTTTATTCGCCGTTTTCGTTTGGAACTTGAGCGTTATCAGCGTCACCCAGACACACCGCTGACCTATGCCATGTTAGACCTTGACGATTTTAAGGCGATCAACGATCAATACGGCCATAGTGCAGGAGACTTAGTGCTGAGTAGCGTGGCAAACGTGATTAAAACGTCACTGCGCAAAAACGACATTATCGGCAGGCTTGGCGGAGAAGAACTTGGCATTGTCTATATCGGTGCGACGTCGGATTTTGCTCTTGCGTCCATTGAGCGCATTCGTAAACGCATTCACGATACGGTGATTTTGCATCACCAACAACGTATTCCCTGCACCGCCAGTATTGGCATTACTGACGTGCAATTTTCTGATCGCAAAATTGAAGATGTGATGGAGCGTGCTGACAAGGCACTGTATCTCGCCAAAGCACTGGGCAAAGACCGCGTCGAAGCCTGCTAAGCCCAGCTCCGTGGTGACATAAATACAACGGTTAGGTGCGTGGACAAATTGATGTTGATGTTTAGCCTAAAAGCGCTGCGCTGCCAATGCGCTTAACAATTTTAAGCTGGCAGAATAGTAGTCATCTTGCGGCGTAATTTTACCTGATGACGCACCAAATTGCCCCATGGTTAAATCACGCACCGCAAGTAATCCACCACCCATTGGGTAGTTTGCAACACTGCCATCAAGCACATTTTCCCAAGCCGGTGTTTGTGTGCGAGGGTAACGCTCAAACCAGTTTTGCCAACGAGCTAACAGCGGGTTGTTAGGCTGATCCCATTTGATATACATAGGCACTCGAATCGCATCGTAACTGACGCGAGCGGGCCATTTATTTGCCGGTGCCGTTTTGCCAGATGAGAACAAAGTTACCCAGTCGGTTGGCACATCGCTTCTGCCCCAAGTAATTTGCCCCATAATTGTCTGGGCATCGTCAATGAGCTGCCAAACCTGAGCTAAATGAGTTCGCTCAGCAAACGCGCGCCAAGCCGGAAAGATAAAGTAAGATGGATTGAGAGTCAGCGCATGGCTGTCACGAAAACCCAGTCGTCCCGGTAGCATGATTTGATGCCCAGCGAAATTCACCACAGTGTACTTAAGTAGAGCGTGAATAATCTTATCGGACTCAGCTTGGTAACTCTTATCCTGCCAAAGCTCAGCAGCTTTCATCAGCGCCCAAGCGATCATCACATCGCCATCGGAGGCATTGTTTTTATCCGCAATTGGATTGGCTTCAACTGGGTTATAACGCCAGTAAAATAATCCGGTTTGACGATCGCGCAAGTATTTATTGGTCCACTGCCATATTCGATCAAACGACGCTTTATCCTTAGCCGCGACCGCAAACAGCATGGAAAAGCCCTGACCTTCGGTGTGACTGACGTTATGGTTACCCGTATCGATAATGCGTCCGTCACTGGCCATAAAACGCTGCTTAAACGTCGACCAATCTAATTCGGCACAGAAGCCAGAATGGGCAAATAGTGAACAACACATCGTCAATAGCAGAGTCAATCTCTTGAACATCATCAGTTATTATCCATTGGTCCCGTCCTGGTACTCGTGATTATCTAAATAGCGCACACATTATGTAGAAAAAGGATGGCCATAAACGACCACCCTTTTTATTGCACATCTTTCTTTTGCTTACGTACCTTCAAATGACGTAACCAAAGTGGCGATTAGAATTCGTTAAATGCGTGGCGCAGCGTTATCTGCGCTGATGCTTCATTATAATCACCAAATGTGTCATAGCCAACACGTGCTTCTAAAGAGATATCTTGCTGAATTTTATAACCTAAAGCAGCGTGAAAATTGTAGCCAATGCCACTGACACTTTCACCGCTGTAATAGGCTTCTTCTGCGTAGCCCGAGGTCACGTAGCTTTCCAGCGTCGATTGCAAGCTGGCATCATTGGGGAAATACGCCGCCTGATCTTGACTATAGGATTGATAACCCAGTGAGCCGCCAAGTTCTAAACTCAGCTTGTGGAACTCCTGCTGATAATCAACCGGGAAAGACATGCTAACGTAGTTTTGCGGACTGAAATAGCCGCCGTGCCCATAGCTGTAATAACCGAGGTTTTGCTCGAAGTCTTTGTAATTAAGGTTCAATCCAATTTGTAGCTGACGGTCACGAAGTTGGTATGGACGCAAATACACACCAGCACCCACATCAACGCCGGTATTTTCAGCAACGTTATGGCCAATATAGCGCCATAAACCAGCATTAGCGTAGTAACCCGCATCACCGTCATCGAAGTTAAACTGCAAATTAGCACCGTTACGCGTCACTTGTCCCCAATATTTACCAGAGAAAGTATCGTAAGCACCGACATAAGACAGCACGCTGTCTTTTACTGCGCGGCGTTCCCCCGACAGCGACAACTGAGCATAGTCACCAAGTGGCAACTTAAATGTCACACCACCAATTAATGTGCTGAGTTCTAACCCAAGTGGTGTGGTACCCATATCGACTTGGTAGTAATCGCCTTCCAACGCCATACCAAATTCAACCCCACTTTGGCTTTGAGCGCCTTGTGAGTCAACATCCGGTAATTCATCATCTGACAACGTCGACAACCCTTCCGCCTCCGCCACTGAACCTTGAATTAAAGCGCCAGTACCGAAACGGCGGTTGGCATCGCCAGAAGAAGTACCACCGTCAAGTGATACCGCATCAATATTGAGTTTAAAGCGCGAATCGCCAAACGGGATGGTCGACCACTGCAGCGGCGCTCGCGCTTCTGTCAATTTACTTAAGCCGCTTTCACCATCACGACCACGAATCTCTATCCCGCCTTGCAGCCAGCTCGAGGTTTGTTGATTGATTTGCACCATCAAACGATTCACATCAGCCAAAGTCTGTTGCTCTTCGCTTGGCTCAGGTAAGTCAAGGCGCTGAGTCACTGTATCGCCATGAACTTGCCACGGCATCGTGACGCCATACACTGAGCTAGTTTGCGCCTCGCTAACCGACGAACGTCCACTTTCAAATGGGTTATCGGCAATCACTAGGCCGCCAATCATTGGTGAAGTCGATGCATAGTTTTGCTCAAGACCAAGCAATTTGGCTCTCGCTTCACGCAGGGTCGCTAGGGCTTTGCCGTGCTCGCCTTGCGCTTCATAAATTCTCGCCATCAGCAACATACGCGGTGCCGATTGCTGATTTTTCAGCTGCTGCGCGAGCGCAGCGGCACGGGCTGGTTCGCCATCGGCCAACGCAATATTGATGGCCCCGATTAACGCGTCTTGCTCCGGCGTATCTTTTTGGTTATCAAGCAGATAATCATAAACGACTTGCGCTTTGCCATTCAGCTTACCTGATTGATACAAACGGCCCATCGCCAACATCAAGTCGGTGTTTTGCGGGTCAATTTGCAGCGCATGAGTGAGTAAGTCGTAAGCCGGCGCATAATTACCCTGGTTACGCAGACTGTCCGCTTCGTTAATCACATACACATTTCGTGCTCGTGCTAACTGCAGCGGCGTGCTAGCCGCAATAAGTTGCGGATCGTTAAGTAAACTTTCCGCGTCATCACGAAGCCCAGCTTTGTAAAGCACCGCCACTTGGTCGGCATAATCTCCAGCATTACCTTGAATGCCTTGCGCGATGCTTGCCTTAACCAGTGTCACCGCGCCGTTAGTATCGCCGCATTTGACCAACAACTGCGCCAATTTACCTGCCCATAATGGATGCGCACTCGCCTGCGGTTTAATGCGTTCAAGCACTTCTAACGCTTTAGCTTTATCGCCGCCAGTCAGATAAGAACTTGCCAGCTCCAGAGCCAAATAAAAGCGCGATTGTTGATATAATTCTTCAATTTTATCCGTGCGCTCAGCAACAGGAATACGGCCAATTAAGCTGTTAACCTCACGCCATTGCTCTCGCTCACCAGCAAACAGCGCCAACGCATACAGAGCTTCACCGCTAGCATCATCGCTGTTAAGCGGTGCGAGTACATCGTTCGCGGCCTGCTCATCGCCCTGCTTAAGGTGCAATTTCGCCAGTTCCAAACGCAACCATGGATTGTTAGGCAGACGCTGCAAACCGTTTTCCAAAATCACGATGGCGGTTTCGATGTTGCCCGCATCAATGGCTTGCTGCGCTAAATCACGCATGTTGCCGTAACGGTCTGCCGACTGAATCTTGCGCTGCAAATCTTTTGGCATGGTCGCAAGCAGTGTTGCCGCGTTATCTTTCTGATTCTGCTCGGTATAGACGTAGTAAAGTGCTTCTTTCGCTTCAAGGCTATTTGGCACTTGTTTGATCACGCGCTTCAGCAAATCTTCTGCTTGGACGTAATCTCCGTTATGTCTCAGCACATCCGCACGAAACAGTTTGGCGGTAACGCCAGCCTGACCAGAGCGCTCAGCCAATGGCGCGCTGAGCGCCAACGCCTGTTTCACATCGCCTTGCTTGTAAGCGCTTTTCGCGGTTTCAAGCTCAGCATAGAATTTTGCTTCATCTGCCTGATTGCGACGTTTCTTCGCTTGTGAACCACCTTGATCAGCCGCGCGATTCAAATACTTCGCCGCCGTGGTGTAATCACCTTGGTGTAATGCCACGTAACCCAAGCCCGCCAAGGCTTCTGAATCGTTTGGCGACTGGGCTAATACGGTTTGGAACTCACTTTTGGCTTTGCTCAAATTGCCGCTATTAAGCTGGTTATAACCGCTGCGGGTGATACCACCGCCCACAGTGCGTTTGTAGTGCAAAACCACTTCACTGTCACCCGGATGGCGATCGGCCCAATTTTCGTACAACGCTTTATCAGCGCTGTTTGGCTCAAGCCAAATCAGTGCTTGGCGCAAAGATTGGTCGGCTTTAGGGCTCACGGACGCATAGGACTTAAGAATTTGAATCCCTTTACGGCGAGTGTTTTCGCGATACGTCAGCACTTGACCATACGCAACGCCAATCGCGCTGTTGTTTGGATTCTGCTTCGCGAACTGCGCTAATTTTTCAACCGCAGTCGGGTACAGTGACTTATCACCCGACATAGTCAGGTAATATTCGGGAACCAACGGAATCGGTGGCTCTTGCCCCTGAAAAATTGAATTCCAGGTTTCGATAGACGCTTTGATTTCGCCAGCTTGTGACTGCTGACGCGCCAGCTCAATGGCCTCTTGCGGCAAAGCACTTAGGGTACTTGAGCTGGCGAGTTGCTGCAATTGCGGCGCATTTGGGTGCGCTTTTTGTAAGCGCGCTTGCCACTGCGCGGCGGTTTTATCATCACCTTGTTGCTGCGCCCACAACGCCATTAAATACAGCGCTTGGGGGTTATTCGCATCCACCATCAACACTTTTTTTAGCGACTCGTTAGCAAGCGGATCATTGGACTTTTCGTGCCAATATTCTGCTTGCTCGAGTAGCGTTTGCAGCGCCGGATCTTGGCTAGATTCTGCGCCTGCGTAAGGTACAAAGCCAAACTGCAAGGCTTCAAACAAACATAAGGTTGAAAATAGCTTTAATTTATTGTTTTTCATAGACTTAAATCATCTCAACTTATTGCTCTAAGCGCTTGCGAGAGCGACTAACCAAGCGGTAGTAAACCGCCCATCCCATCAACAATGACACTAAGGTCGTTAATAGTGCGAAAACCGCACTATGCTGGTTGGCATACCAAATCGCCATTTGATACCAAGGCAGTTGTCCGGTTGGAAACTGCGGTGCAACCTGAAAGCTTTTCACGCCATTACTGTCGGTGATTACCGCAGCATCACCGCGAATGCCCGCGTTGATTTCACTGGATTTCAAATCGTTGTCGAGCTTCAAAAGCTCCGCATCTGAGGTCGCGGTTACCATCACGACAGTGCGTTTACTGCTCCAAGGCGATTGAAAACTGACGAACGCGCGCCAAGTCTGGCTCGATGAAAAATAGCGGTCCGCTTCAACGGAATTCAGTTGCCAGTAGCCTTTGATCCAGTTTTTCACCGTTTGTAGCTTGTCCATGCCACGCACGTGCAGAGTATTATCTTGAATACTGAACGGCGAGCCGCGCAGTAGCGCACGGTTGGTGGTTTGATTGCTAAGAGCGCTCACTGCTAACACATCCACATTCTCCAGCGCCTGATAATTAGTCGGCATACCAAGAAATACGCGATTCCCCGCGATCATGGTGCCAGTGGCATTACCTGCGCGCCCGGCCAGAGTTAGTAACGTTTGTAACTCGGCACTGCTTGGATTATTTGGTAACAACAACGCCGTTTGTGAGAAATCAGCCAAGCGGGTGAATGGGAAAGACGCACCGACGAAAAACGACAAATTTGGCAGCAGCGAGAAGTGCTGAGTCTGGCTTAAGTCGATGGTCGACTTACTATCAATCTGGCTCTTAATGTTGTTGTGAACCAGAGTGCTACACGGAGCGTCGGCATTGGCTTTGACATTGAAATACAGTGACAACTGGTTATCGCCGTAAATCATGTAAGGTTGAATTGGAATCACGCTGTGCTCTTGGCGTGAATCACCGCCCAATTTGCGCCATAACCCTTCCAAGAAGCCGCGGCGATTAACGGACAAATCGGCCAGGAATTGATGATTAAACGTCACGTTGAGCGCAGAATTATCTTCGTCAATCCAATCTTCGGTTGGAAAACGGTAGCCCAAATCGAGCGGAATGGTGTCGCCGTCCCACAAGAACAGATCCGGCGCGGCGCGAAACGCAAAGTTGATCGGTTCATGCCAAATACCCGAGACTTTCATCTCTTGGCCAGGCTGAATCAAGTTTTTGAGTTTGACAGGCGCATCCGTCGCAATCCATTTTGGTGCGTCATAAGGCACACTTTTTGGGAGCGCTTGATGTTGAACCTTAATGGTGGCGGTTTGCGCGGCAAAATCGCCTTGAGTTAAACGGTAAACGGCTGAGCGCATCGCATCATCATCACGGCCTACCACCAACAGCAGTTTGTAAGCTGGGTTAAGCGGGTTACTCACCACACTCAAGCTCGCCATCTCGCTACTTGGCAGTGTTAACTTGCCTACTTGCTCACCTGGGCGACCAAACACGATACCGTTGCCGTTAGGTAAACGGCCTTTAAACGCTTGGAATGTCACTCCACGGTAGCTGGCTTGGCTACCAAACCATGACGCCAACATCGAAGCCGCACTGACGTTTTGTTCAGTAACTTGGCGGGAAAATACCATATTGATCGAACGGCCAAGCATCTCTTGAGCATCCCAAAATGGTTTCGGAAAATAGCTCAAATCATCCGAGATCGCGAGTTGTTGAAGTTGCAACTTAACTTTGGAGCTAGGCAATATATGTATCTGCTGAACTTGTTGACCATTTTGATAGCATAGTTCGCCATTCTCTTGGCTGTTAAGTTTAAAACTCAATACGTTACTTGAGGTCACAAGCATAGCTGGAATATTAAGCTGAAAGGCGGTCTTCTCTTGGCTCACCGAACTGAGCGGAATATTGCCAATCACCTGACCATTAACCATCAGTTGCAACGACATATTACTGCCAATCAGTGAAGAACTAGATTGGATATCAAGCAATAGCTGCGCTTTGGTTACCAATTGGTCTATTGGCAAACCAAAACCAATGCCTGCATCGTGCTGACCACCGCGAAAGACGATGCCATTACTTAGGCCCATCTTCGCCAGTGATAATTCGTTGTGAGTTTGACCACTAACGCTAAAACCATCAGCAGTTGCTGCATATACAGAACCACATACGCTTAGAAGTAGCGCCAAACCATAAGCAAATAATTTCTTCATTTTTATGCCGCTTCCTTAGTAGCCAATTCGGTATTGGTCGCCGCTGCCTGTGCTTTGCGTGCACGGCGACGATCTTTAATCACGTGACGAACAACATCACGAACACACGTAAAGATGGTGACTAAGGAACCAAGCGGTCGGTCTTGAGCCCGTGGTTCACGAACCCATGCATCGGCACGCGCCAATACAATACGCACCAACTCGCGGCGATGAGAAAGCGACATGTCCTGAAACATAAAGCGGCAGCGACCATCAGCAAGGCTGATTTGTTTGACTGGAATCGCAATCGCTCCCGAATTCAATTGCAGCTCAACCGCTTCAACCACGTCATTGTCTCTATGGTGCAGCGGCACCGCTATTTGCCCGCCACCCATTGACAGGTCAATGGTATGGGTGCGCGATAGCACACCACTGGCATAGTGGATGACAGCTGGAATTTTGACTTCCAAACGAATGGTTTTACGCACCTGTTTACGTTCACGTCCCACCGCAATCGCCGCGCAAAGGAAAAACAAACCGTAAACCGTCCAAGCCACATTGAGCGCCACGACCATAGGATCGGAAACCAAAGAAGTAGGACCAAAAATGCGAAACAGTCCCCACCCTACAGCGGCTATCATTACCACCGCCATAATCATCTGTGGCTTGACGATGTTGCGGTCAAAATAGCTTTTATCCAGCAGCGCGCCCTTATCGGTTACGTTGAATTTGCCGCGTTTTGGGAAAATCATCGTCACTATGGTTGGCAACACTAAGTGAAACGCCAACGACAAGTCATAGATGTCGCCCCAAAAGCTATAACGTGAACGGCCGTTTAAGCGTGACGAAACAAACATCGCCATCACAAAGTGCGGCAACGCGTAAGCCACGATAAGGCTGGCAGATGAGTGAATAATGTTGAGGTTAAACAGCAAGTACGCCAGCGGTGCCATCAAAAACGCAATTCTTGGCAGCGGGAACATGAAGTACAACATGGCACTTAAATAACATAAGCGCTGTGGTAATGTCAGACCACGACCAAGCAGCGGGTTGTCACGGCGGAAAATTTGCACCATGCCGCGCGCCCAGCGGTTACGCTGAATAACGTGTAATGCCAAACGCTCTGTCGCTAGGCCCGCAGACAAGCGAATTGGAAGATAAGCGGAGTTCCAACCTAATCGCTGCATTTTAAGCGCCGTATGCGCATCTTCGGTCACGGTTTCAACCGCAAAACCACCAATTTCATCCAACGCTTCACGGCGAATCACCGCGCAAGATCCGCAGAAGAAGGTGGCGTTCCACATGTCGTTACCTTTTTGGATCGGACCATAGAAAAGCTCGCCTTCATTCGGAATATCACGCTGACCATATAGGTTACGTTCAAACGGGTCTGGCGAATAAAAGTGGTGAGGCGTTTGCATCAATGCCAATTTGGAATCTTGCAAAAACGCACCGACCGTTGATTGCAAAAAGATCCGTGTTGCGACGTGGTCACAGTCAAAAATACAGATCAGTTCGCCTTTGGTCAGTTTAAGCGCGTGGTTCAGGTTACCGGCTTTGGCGTGGGCGTTGTCATCACGAGTGATGTAACCAACCCCAACTTGAGCGGCAAACACCGCAAACTCGCGACGCTTACCGTCATCGAGCAAATAGATGTTGAGTTTGTCTTTTGGGTATTCCATACACTGCGCGGCAAGCACAGTGTCACGAACTACATCGAGCTCTTCGTTATAAGTTGGAACGTAAACATCCACGGTTGGCCATAGAGAGGTGTCTTTTGGCAATGGCACGATTTTGCGCTCAAGCGGAAACGTGGTTTGCAGATATCCAAGTAGCAACATCACCCAGGCATACACTTCAGCGATAAACAGACCAATGCCCAAAATCGCTTCTATTTGCGAGTCAAAGTGCAGCGTATGAGTTGCACGAAAATAGAGGTAACGTGTCGATGTCAGAATCGAAAAAATGACCATCGCCAGCGAAAACTCTTTACGCTTACTGAAATTCATCGCAAACAAAATGGCGAGGCTGAGCAGCGCAAACACATATTGTTTATTGCTGTCCATCGGGGTTGCGACAATAAGCCACGCAACCGGAGCCAAAATAATGGCCAGTAAATATACGGAGAAATTTTTCATTGGTAGATTCGCAGCAAACGTTAAGCGTTATTCGGATAATCGGCATGTGCGTAGGTGCTGCCGTCACCGATTTGAATACCCAGCATGGCGCTGACTTTCTTACTGATCACTTCGATATCAAAGGCCGCAATCGACGCGTAATTGACGTCAAAAATCGACTTTTGTTCGGCGTTGGCTTCTGCCACGCTCTCATCGCGATGAACAATACCCAACAGCTCATCAGGGAAACGTTCACGTAAAAACGACTCGACGTCTTTACTCATCTTACGACGATAATCGGCTTGATTGAGCACGATATGACCTGATGCGTCTTGATTGCTGGCATGAAAACTGTCGAGCAAATCTTCCACTTGTGGCAATAACGACAAAGAGGCGGTATCGGCTAACAGCGGAATAAGCAGCAAATCAGTCAGCGGCAATAACGCGTTGCGTACAGCGCTGTGATTCGACGGCAGATCCGCAATCACAATAAGATCCGGCTGGTTAAGTAAACTGTGCAAACCACGTGCGACAAAAAGGTCGTCGCTCGCTAAACGCTGCTCATATTCTGCGAACTGTTTTTTACTCGCTTTGCCATGCGGCAAAACAAATACGTTGTCACGATTCGACACCACATATTCGCTCCAAACCGCAGATTGTGCGGCGTGCGGAACAAAGCCGGCATCATCAGATAATGGCACACCGAAATGCAAACGCAGCGCATTTTGCGAATCAAAATCAACGGCAATGGCTTTGAGGCCCATGCTCGCGAGGGAATAGCATAAGTTAGCGGTTAACGTCGTTTTACCGACACCGCCTTTCGGGGAATAGACTGAAATTAAAGGCATTATACAGTTCCGGTTAAGGCTTTCTCTGTCGTGGAAGAATCGATCACTCGCTCAGATGGCAAGCTATTGTCAGAAAATTCAGAGTGCACTTGGCGCGCCAAACGCTCTGCCGAACGTTTGGCAGACATTTTAGATACGGAATCAAAAATGACTACCGAAGGTCGAACGTCAACATTGTGGTGAGAAGTCAATTTTGACTCTGGCATACCGACATGCGCTCTTGGAACTGTAGAAAGTTCGTCAAAGTTCACCGTGGCAAGCGCTGCGTTCGGTCCTTGAGCAGTACTTGTCGCCAACTGTTTATAAATAGGGTGGTTGGTGCGCTTTGAACCACGGCCGCTTTTTGCGCTAAATTGCTTAAAAACAATGTCATGTTGCTGAGTTTTGAGCTTAAAGCGCTCTAAATCGTCATAAAAGTCCATGCAAAATCCGTTAAACATCTCTGGTGCAAATGCACCTTTAAAGTTAATTATTATTTGATGTGCATCTCACTTCATAAAACACAGCATTGCAAATACCATACTAAAGTCTACGTGCACTCTAAGAGGTAAGTAGTATGTCAAGACAAAGTAAAATTGGCAATATAATGACACTGGTGTTTTTATGTCATTCTGTATAAAAACCACCAAAAAAGCTTATTTATTAGTCAGTTATACGAATAAATTTATTAGTATTTTATAGAATACTAACTCTAAATAAATGAGAATAGAAATTAATCCATGCTATTTTTGAGGAAAATAAAGCCAAGTTGATGAAAAACTTGAACAAAAAGTTTAGGCTACCCGTCGGTAAATTCTCATAAATAAGACAATGCCAATGATCGTTTATGAGACAAACCTACAACTAAGGTCGAATTTACGAGTCACATTCCAGCCAAAGCCACATAACACACGGTTAATTTATAACCATTAGTAGACCTAGTTTTGCACACGCTCAGAGCCTATCACCCAGTCAATAAATTGACGCGCAGCAGGATGGCGACTTTGCTCGGAAAGAGATAAGAAAAATGCATTTTTGTCGAAATCGACCGGGGTTGTGATGGCGACAAGTTGACCGCTTTGAAGCAGATCTCTCACTTGCCAATCCCACGCCAGAGCGATCCCGGCATGATTTAACGCCGCCTGAATCACTGATACTTGGTCTTCCACTTGAATGACGTTTTGCGGCTCTTGAAATGGCACGTCATATAACTTTGCCCATGTCTCCCAACCTTCCCAAAACGCTAACGGCTCTTTAAGCTGCAAAATCGGCAATCGCCACAAGGCATTGATGTCCGTACACTGCGGATATTTATCCTTAAATGCTGGGCTGCACACGAGGATGATTCGCTCAGCAAACAATAAATGATTGTTTTTATTGATTGAATCAATTGAAGAATAGAAAAAGGCAATGTCGTAATCGCTGTTGTCACCAATATTACGTTCATTGTTAATGACAAAGTTCAGAGGCACATCTGGGTGGGTATTACGAAAATCATCCAGTCGCGGCAGTAGCCAAAAGTGTGAGAAACAACTGCCGATCTCGACATTCAGAGCAATCGCGTCAGCATCATCATCTAACTGAGCGCTAGACGAGGCCAGAATTTCTAACGCGCCGACAACTCCAGAAAGGTACTCTTCCCCTTTGGGCGTCAATTTAACGCCTTGCTTACTCCTGATAAAAAGCTGAGTGTTAAGAAATGCTTCGAGGTTTTTTATCTGTTTACTGGCTGCAGTAGGTGTAACACACAACTCGTTGGCCGCTTTGGTTAAATTGCCCAATCGCGCTGCAGTTTCAAAAGTCAACAAGCTACTTAAACTGGGAATATATTTGTGATTAATCGGCATTCCTTGCCTCTATCATGAACTTTTAGTTCAGAATACCTTAACAAAAAAGCGATTTACTCACAAACGCAGCCTTCTATCATGAACTTTCGATTCATTTTGATTGAGGCACACATGCACACAGTGAAAGAAATCCATCACGATTGGCTCACCCTTCCTGACGGCACTCGCCTTGCCTATCGCGCTTGGATGCCGGACAACGCAAATCAGCAGCCCGTTCCGGCAATTTTGGAGTTTTTGCCTTATCGAAAAAACGACGGCACCATCATTCGTGATGAAATCACCATGCCGCAAACCGCCGCCCACGGCTACGCATGCGTTCGCGTCGATCTGCGCGGCTGCGGCGAATCCGAAGGTTTCATGAGCGATGAATATTCCGCCCAAGAACTGCAAGACGCTTGTGATGTGATAGCTTGGATAGCGCAGCAAGATTGGTGCAGTGGCAAACTGGGCATGGTAGGCATTTCTTGGGGTGGTTTTAATTCACTGCAAGTTGCCGCACTGAATCCACCGGAACTCAAAGCGATCATCACCCAATGCTCAACCGACGACCGTTATCGCGATGACATCCATTTTACTGGCGGTTGCCTGCTCAACGATAACATGGACTGGGCAGCATTTTTCTGGGCCTACGCGCAAGGGCGTGCGCCGGATAAACGTTTATTAGGTGACGATTGGCAATCAATTTGGCTTGATCGTTTGGCAAAAATGCCATTTTTAGCCGAGCCGTGGTTAACACAGCAAACACGCAGCGAGTACTGGAAACACGGCTCAGTGTGCGAAGACTACTCCAATATCAAAATCCCGGTTTATGCGATGGGCGGCTGGGCTGATGGCTATCGCAACACCGTATTCACCCTACTCGAGAACCTTAATGTACCACGCAAAGGCTTGGTTGGCCCTTGGGCGCACAAGTACCCAAATATTGCCTTTCCGAATCCAAAAATGGACTACGTCAAAGAGTCAGTTCGCTGGTGGGATCGCTGGCTTAAAGACGAGCAAAACGGTATCGATCAAGAACCGATGCTCAACTACTTTTTGCAAGATGGCGTGGAACCTGCGGTCGACTACGAGGCGCGCAGCGGACAATGGGTCAGCGAACCAAATTGGCCAGCACCCAATACTCAAATCCAAACTTGGCATTTTAGCGAGCGCAATTTAACCCAGACGCCTCAAGTTTCACACTCCGTCAGTGTTCGCTCACCACAAAGTGTCGGCCTTGATGGCGGACGCTGGTGCGCGGGTATTCGCCTCGATATGGAACACCCCGCCGATCAGCGCATCGACGATTCCGGCTCAGTGGTATTTGACTCCCCACAACTTGATAAGCCACTGGCGATTGCAGGGCAAATGGTCGCCAAATTGCAGCTTTCAAGTGATATGCCGCAAGCCAACGTCACCGTGCGTATATGCGATGTTCACCCAGATGGTCAGGTCACCAAAATCAGTCATGGCATTTTGAACTTGTCACACCGTAACAGCCATGAATTTCCTGAATTGCTTGAACCCAATAAACGCTACGACGTCGAAGTGAAGATCAATCACATGGCTTACGTCGTGGCCAAAGGGCACAAACTGCGCGTATCCATTTCAACCGCTTACTGGCCTCTTATCTGGCCATCGGCTGACGATGCGACGCTGACTTTATACCCGCAAAACTGCCAACTTTCTCTGCCGTTAAACTCGACACCGACGCCGTCTTCGCTGGTACCTGAATATGAACAACCAGTGACATTCGATGGCCGCACTTTGCGCGCCGCAGACAGCAAGCGCGTCACTCACCGTGATTACAAAACCGGCATCATCACTTTGGAAACCTTTGAAGACTTTGGACGTCAATTTTTTAATTCCAGCCAAAGTGAAATCGACTTCACCATTCACCAACAATTTAGCATTCACCCTGATGATCCACTCAGCGCCAAAAACGACATTGCACTGAAAGTGGATATGGGGCGCGATGGTTGGTGGACAGGGCTTGAATGTCGTTACCAGATGCACTGTGATCACGACCATTTCTACATCACCGCGCGATGGAAAGCTTTTCACGACAATGAAGTCGTGTTTGAAAAGCCATTTAACTGCACCATCAAGCGCAATTTCATGTAACCCATTTCAAGGACGAATTCATGTTGAAATCGATACGCCCTTTGGTGTTCTATCCGACCTTTCTCATTTTGCTGGGCGCATTAGTGCTCAGCCTTGTGGACTTAAAGGCCTTTACCCAAGCCACCAGCGCCGCCAACAGTTTTGTGCTGAGTCACTTCTCATGGCTGTTTAGCCTTGGCAGTTTCTATCTGCTGGTGCTGATTGCATTTACTTACTTTTCAAAAATTGGTGATGTCAAAATCGGCGGTGAAAACAGTACTCCACGTATCACCAAACCACGCTGGTTTATGATTGTGCTGTGTACCACACTGGCGGTTGGCGTGCTGTTTTGGACCACTGCCGAGCCGATTTACCATCTGCATACCCCGCCGCAAAGCTTAGGGATTGAACCTGGTAGCGCCGATGCCATCTTGTTCGCGTTCTCCGCGATGTTCCTGCACTGGGGGCCAACGCCGTATGCTATCTATGCGGTACCTGCACTGATTTTTGCGCTGGCGTTTTATAACCTCAAACTGCCGTTTTCCATCACTAGCCCACTGCGCCCACTGTTTGGCCGCTATCTAAATGGTAAGCTCGCCGACATCATTGATGCGCTGGCGCTCTACTCTTTGGTGGTGGGTATGGCATCCTCGCTTGGCACTGGCGCTTTAACACTACTGGGTGGTGTCAGCCAGTTTATCGACATCGAAAAGAATGCGTTGACCTTGGGCATCTTCATCGCCTTGATTGTCGTGACCTTTGTCATCTCTGCGGCCAGTGGCTTAAACAAGGGCATCGCTCGATTATCAAAAATTAACTTTTGGATGTTGATTGCGCTGTTCGTGTTCGTTTTAGTCTGCGGCCCGACCATTTATATTCTGGCGATTGGTGTCGAAGGTCTTGGTGCGTACTTAGAGAATTTCTTCCGCTTAAGCCTGTTTACCGGTCAAGCAGCCAACGATCCATGGCCTCAATACTGGAGCGTGTTCTACTGGGCAGTGTGGTTTGCATGGGCACCAATCACGGCCATGTTCCTGGGTAAAATTGCTCGCGGTTACACCGTCAAAGAATTCATTCAAATTAATGTGATTTACCCAAGCTTGTTTATTTTGTTCTGGGTTGCGGTGTTCTCAGGTACTGCCATCTACATGGACATTCACTCCGATGGTGCGTTAAACGAAGTACTCAACAGCGGCGGAATCGAACAGCTTTTGTATCACATCATGGGCAATCTACCACTTGGCGGCGTGACGTCATTCTTCCTAGTGTTGGTGGCATTTATCTCCTATGTTACGGCGGCAGACTCCAGTACCGATGCCATTGGCGACTTGTGTACTAAAGATTTCAATTCCGAATCTGACGATGGCACCTCGCTACCTATTAAGATTTTGTGGGGTACGACAATTGGTTTGGTGGCCTGGATTATGGTCAGCACGGTCGGCATCGACGGGGTTAAGCAGTTGTCTAACCTTGGCGGATTACCGGCAACCTTAATTGTTCTCGCCTGTAGCGCTACCTTAATATATTGGCTGCGTAATCCAGAGCGTTTAACCAAGCCCGATAAGCAGTAATTCCAATTCAAATTGATAGATAGTAAAAATCCGCCTTCTTAGAAGGCGGCTTTGGTTTACAGCCCCCTAAAAGGGGGCATTCCTTCGCTGTTAGTTCATTTTCAACTCTAACTGTGCCTCATATTCTTGATCTTTCTTGTCTTGATGCCTGACATACCGCCTGATGATCTCTTCATTTACACCGACTGTGTCAACAAAGTACCCTCTCGCCCAAAAATGATTACCCCATAATTTCTTTCTAATATGCGGGAATTTATTAAACAATCGGATAGCTGAACGCCCTTTCAATATCCCCATTAAAGTCGATATCGATACTTTCGGTGGGACTATCACAACCAAGTGAACGTGATCTGGCTGAATATTTAATTCCAAGACTTCACAATC
>NZ_FNDD01000046.1 GCF_900100015.1 Vibrio xiamenensis
TCTGCTTTACGGGCTTTGGCGCGTGCAACGGCGGCAGCGACCGCGGCTTTTTTCGGATCGGCGTCTTGCTCTTCCGATTGCGGCTCAGCTTCGGCGGCGCTTTGCTGTTTCTCTGCTTTGCGTGCTTTAGCGCGCGCAACGGCGGCAGCAACTGCATCTTTTTTATCTGCCTTGTCATCGCTACTTGATTCAAGTGTTGACTGCTGCGCTTTTTTCTCGCGTGCTTGGCGTTTACGCTCTTCGCGCAATTTTGCCATCTCGCTGTTATCAGGCTCAGCATTGCCCGCTTTGAGCGCCTCGGCTTGTTTGGCTTTCGCTTTCGCAATCGCGGCCGCAACGGCCGGTTTTACTTTTGGTTCTTCGCTGTCTTGAGAGGCTTTCTGCGCTTTGACGCGCGCAATCGCTGCCGCAATCGCATCATCGCCACCATTGGTGGTTTTCATCTCTTTGCGGCGATCATCGGCGGCTTTCTTAAAGCGATTTTCACGTTCGAGCTTATCGCGCTCCATACGTGCTTTTTTCTCTTCAAAGCGTTGACGCGCTCGCTCGGCGGCATCCGCTTCTTGTTGGCGAGCACGAATTTCTGCTTTGGCTTGGCGGTAATATTGCACCAAAGGAATTTCGCTTGGGCACACGTAGGCACAGGCGCCGCATTCGATGCAATCTTTGAGGTTGAGTTCTTCGCACTTATCGTAGTCTTGCGCTTTGGCATACCATTGCAACTGCTGCGGTAGCAGCGAGGCAGGGCAGGCGTCAGCACATTCACTGCAGCGAATACAGGCCATTTCACCGCGTTGCGGGGCAATTTCTTTGCGGGTCGGCGCCAGAATACAGTTGGAAATCTTAGTGACCGGGACATTGGCGTGCGGCATGGTAAAGCCCATCATCGGCCCGCCCATGATTAACCTTGGCAGCTTTTTATCCGCTTGATAACCAAACTCTTCCAGCAAGTCTTGCACCGATGTGCCAAGCAGCGCCCAGACATTACGTGGTTGCTTAAAAGTATTGCCTGTCAGCGTAATGACGCGGCGAATCAAAGGCTCGTCGTCGACCACCGCGCGTTTAATCGCTTGGAAAGAACCAACGTTAAATACCATGATCCCGATGTCTGCCGAGTGGCGGCCCGCCGGGACTTCTTTATTGGTCAGCAATTTGATCAACTGCTTGGCACCGCCCGATGGGTATTTGGTCGGAATGACGCGAATCACCATGTCGTTGTCGACGGTAGCGTCTTGCAGCGCTTTGATCGCTTCCGGCTTATTGTCTTCAATACCGATAATGGTCAGTTTTGGCTTAAGAATGTGTTCGACAATGCGAACGCCTTCAATCACCTCATCGGCGTATTCACGCATTAATGCGTCATCAGCGGTAATGTAAGGCTCACATTCAGCGGCGTTGACAATTAGAATCTCTACTCGAGATAAACCCGATTGAATTTTTTTCGCGGTCGGAAAGCCTGCACCGCCCATACCAGAAATGCCAGCGCGGCGTACGATTTCAATCAATTCTTCCGGTGTGCGCTCGGTGTAATCGGCGATCGGTTGGCGCTCAATCCAAGTGTCTTGAAAGTCGGGTTTGATCACCACACACATTTCACTCAGGCCAGATGGGTGCGCGGTGGTGCGCGGTTCAATCGCCGTGATGGTGCCAGATGTTGGGGCATGAACCGGGATACTAAGGCTGGTGTCGTAGCGCGTTAGCGGTTGGCCTTTTTTGACTTGAGCGCCAACGTTCACCAGCATTAAGCCGGGCTTACCGATGTGCTGTTTAATTGGAATGACAATTTCATTCGGAATGCGTGCCGAGACCAGAGCGGTGCTGGTGGATTGAGTTTTGTTTTCAGGCGGATGAATGCCGCCTGGGAAATCCCACAGCGCGCCGTTTTTAATCTGTTCAACTAGTGACAACATACCAGTCCTTAATTCACGCCATTCTGCGTTTTCTCGGCAGAATCGGTAATATCAACAACAGGAATGGCGTCCATTTGCCACTTCCAACTTTCCGTCGTGGTGGCGACGGGAATCATTTCAATGCAATCGGTCGGACAAGGTGCAACGCAAAGGTCGCAGCCTGTACACTCATCTTTAATGACGGTATGCAATGCTTTGGTTCCACCGACGATGGCGTCAACAGGGCACGCCTGAATACACTTGGTGCAGCCGATACACATATCTTCATGAATAAATGCAACTTTTTTAACGGCGTTATCCAAGTCGTGCGCCGACTCTTCGACCTCAACGCCCATTAAATCGGCCAATTTTTCAATTGTGGCTTGGCCGCCGGGCGGGCATTTATTGATGTTGTCGCCGCCTGCAATGGCTTCGGCATAAGGGCGACAACCTGGGTAGCCGCATTGACCGCACTGAGTTTGCGGCAAAATGCTGTCGATCTGATCGACGATAGGATCAGCTTCGACTTTAAACTTGATCGACGCAAAGCCAAGAATGGCGCCAAAAATCGCTGCCAATACAGCTAAGGCGATGATCGCGATAACAATGGCATTCATTATAATTTCACCAAACCGGTAAAGCCCATAAAGGCAAGTGACATCAAACCAGCGGTGATCATCGCAATCGATGCCCCTTTAAATGGCGAAGGAACATCTGCGGCGGCAATGCGCTCGCGCATCGAGGCGAACAGAATCAAGACCAACGAGAAACCAACCGCGGCGCCAAAACCGTAGATGATCGATTCAACGAAGTTGTGGTTTTGGTTGATGTTGAGCAGCGCCACGCCCAATACTGCGCAGTTGGTGGTGATAAGAGGAAGGAAAATCCCCAGCAGGCGATACAGGGTAGGGCTGGTTTTATGCACTACCATTTCGGTGAACTGAACCACCACCGCAATCACCAAAATAAAGCTCATGGTGCGAAGATATTGCAAGCCGAGCGGGGCGAGAATGTAGGTTTCAACTAAGTAAGCGCACACCGAAGCGAGAGTTAAAACGAACGTCGTCGCTAACCCCATTCCAATGGCGGTCTCAAGTTTTTTAGACACGCCCATAAATGGACATAAGCCCAGAAATTTTACCAGCACAAAATTATTGACCAGCACAGTGCCGACCAACAACAAAAGATATTCGGTCATAGTGATATAGTGTAGACATTCCGAGCGCGGTATTATCTCGTTTTGAGCGGCGAATAACAACCAAGGAAACTTAAGGTTTTATATTCACGACAGAATTTAACATTTGTGCGGGATTAGCGGCGAAAAACGCAAACTTTGTAGAAAAAATTTAACCTCATTGGTTAGGGAATGAACTCCTCAATCGCGGCTTGAGTGTCGATTGAGGAGTTAAATTAGATTAAGAAGATAACTGATTAAGTGTTATAGGGTTTCTAGCGGTTGCTGCGCGGCTTGCACCATGAGCTGCTTGGTATGATTACGCGCTTGCGCAATTAATACCAGCGCTGCAGCGCTGATACCCACGATCAGCAGTGACCAAATGGTTTCAATTCCGGCGCTGTTTACCCACCAACCTTTCACGCCAACAACATAGCTGAGCGGCAAAATAAACAGCCAGTAAGCAAATAAAATTGCTACTAGCGGCTTAATGAACTCTTCCACACCGCGCAAAATACTTGAAGCGACAATCAATAGCGCATCGGCAAACTGGAACGCAGCAATGTAGATAAGCAGGGTGCTGATCATCATCACCACTTGAGTATCGTGGCTAAATAGCGCAGTAAATGGTGGCAGGAGCATCAGGATTGCCACTGCCATTAACGCTCCATATACCAGAGTTAGCAGCAGTGATGCGTTGCGGGTACGAATGACGTTTTGACCATCTTGTTGAGCGCGAAAATGAGCGATACGTATGGTGGCAGCAGCGCCCAGTGCCAAAGGAATCATAAACACCACGATGGCGATATTAATTGCCACTTGATGGGCGGCAATGACTTTCGTTCCAAGGCTAGAAGCAAAAAACGCCAGCAGTGAGAGGGCTAAAATTTCTACCACAATCGCAATACCAATCGGTAAGCCTTCTTTAAACATCGCTTTGGTCTCGCGGCTATCGACTTGCAGTGCCGCGCTTGGAAACGCAAAACTCAGTTGGCGGCGGGACAGATAGTGAATCACGCCAGCGCCGAGCGTAACCGACACGGCGGTGGCTAAGCCGCAGCCTGCGCCGCCAAGTTCTGGCAAACCATACAAGCCATTCACCAGCATTACATTTAGGCCAATGTTGAGCAGCGAAATGATCACTGTGGTGATGACCACGGGCGCAAAGCGGCTATTACCTTCACAGAAAAAGCGATTAAGCACCATATACATTAGCCCAGGTACTGCGAAGGCGACGAAGTGTAAATAGCGTTGAGTGACGGTCGCAACGGCCGTATCGGCAATGAAATATGGGCAGAAAAATGCCAGCAAATGAATTGTGATAAAGCCAAATATCATCAGCTTTATCGCGTTGTGTTTACCGTGCTGATACAGGGTTTGCATCTGTGCGAAGTCACGCTGACTGGCACATGAAGATATTTTGGGGATCAGCGCATACAACACGCCAGTGGCAAGTGTAATGACGGGCGTCCATAAATTACTGCCAAGCCCCACTCCGGCCAGGTGTTGAAAGTGATATCGTCCAGCGATAAGGGTATCAAACAAGCCCAACGAGGCTTGGCAGACTTGAATAAAAATAATCGGCAGGGCGATTTTTATCAGCGGTGAGTAAATTTGCGTTGCAGCCATAGTGATGCCGTCCTTAGCCAACGGAGTGTGGTTCATAAAGTGGAATTTTTATAATTGAACGCAAATGATAACTATTATTATTTACTTGTAAAGGTGTAGTTGATAGTATCGCAAAGTTTATTGATTAGATGAGCCACATCAGGCCGATTCATTGCCCGATATAAAGCGACTCACTGAAAACTGCGCGTGACTATCAAGACTTCAACACGCAGTTGGCTAACTAAGACAAGGATAAATTATGGCTATTCCAAAAATTGCGTCGTACTCACTTCCAAGCCAAGAGCAATTTCCAACCAACAAAGTCAATTGGCAAATCGACCCGCAACGCGCGGTGCTGTTGATCCATGACATGCAAGAGTATTTCGTCAATTTCTTTGATACCCAAGCGGCGCCAGTGCCGAGCTTAAAGCAGCATATTCAGGCGGTGAAAGCGGCAGCCAAACAGGCGGGGATTCCGGTTATTTATACCGCTCAGCCTGCTAATCAAGACCCTAAAGAGCGTGCCTTACTGACCGATTTTTGGGGGCCAGGTCTTAGCGAAGAAACCGCGATTTTGCCAGAACTTACTCCGCAGCAAGACGATATTGAATTGACTAAGTGGCGTTATAGCGCATTCAAAAAAAGCCCGCTTTTGGATTACATGCAAGAGAGTGGCCGCGACCAAATCATCATCACCGGCGTGTATGGCCACATCGGCATTTTGTCGACCTCACTTGAAGCTTTCATGTTGGATGTTCAACCGTTCGTGATTGGTGATGCAATTGCCGATTTCTCAAGCGAGGATCATCTGTTTACTTTGAACTACATCGTTGGCCGAGCTGGAGCGGTGAAATCGACCGCGCAGGCGATTGAAGAAATCTCGCAACCCGCGTCTGATGCGCTGTCTCTGCAAAGCATGCAGTTGGATGTCGCGCAATTATTAGAGCTTGATGTTGAAGACGTTGAGCCTGAAGAAAACTTGCTCTTCCTAGGGCTCGATTCGATTCGCGCGATGACGCTGCTTGAGAAATGGAAAGCCAAAGGTGCTGATATCAGCTTTGCCCAGCTAATGGAAAGTGTCACTTTGCAAGAGTGGTGGCAATTGATCGAACCACGAGTAAAAGCCAAACAAACTGAAGCGGCGTAATGCGGCTTCGGTTAGCAAAAAATGTTGTTTACACACTGGATTGAGCGCCTCGAGATGGGCGCCGCACTTAACTAAGTGATAAGCATAATAAGGATAAAAAATACATGAGTGAAAATGGCTACGACGATCGCTTGAAACCACGCTTGATCGCGTGTGTGCGTAAGCAATACATCACACCGCATCTATTGAGAGTGACTTTTAGCTGCGACGATTTAATCGGCTTTCCTGCGGACAAAAACGGCGGCTTGATTAAGCTGTTTTTTGCCAATCGCACCACGGGCACGTTGGATTTGCCGTGGCGAGAAGGGGATAGAATTTGTTGGCCGAAAAACAAACCGGTTTCTCGTGCCTACACGGTGCGCAAATATCGCCCTGAGACTAATGAACTGGATATCGATTTTGTGGCTCATGGCACGGAAAGCCCAGGTTCTGGTTGGGCGATTACGTGTCATCCTGGCGATGTTATTGGTCTCGCGGGGCCCGGTGGCCCGGATCCACTGCTTCAGCCAGCGGATTGGCACATTTTAGCGGGCGATCTTTCGGCGCTGCCCGCCATTAGCGCGATTTTGGAAGAGCTGCCAAGCACGGCACAAGGCCACGCGTTTATTGAAATCGACAGCGCCGATGATGAGCACTCACTTGAACATCCAGCAAACGTTGAATTGCACTGGTTGGTGCGTGAACCGGCGATTGAGCCGCTGCCGCTTGAAAAAGCCATCGCTCAAGTGGCGCCGCCAGAGGGCGTCAATAGCATTTCGGCGTTCGTTGCAGGGGAGAATGCTTCCGTGGTTGCGTGTCGCAATAAGCTGATTGCCGACTACCAATTGTCGAAGAAAAACCTCTATGCGATTCCTTACTGGAAGCGCGGTAAAGATGAAGAGAAATACCATGAAGAGCGTCATGTGATCATGGATGAAGAGTATTAACTCTTGCTGCCAGCTTTACTGACAAATACAAAAAACCGATTTGATTAGAAATCGGTTTTTTTATTGGCGCAAAGTCGGCGGGTTTAGATACCGTTTACGCTATTGGTATTGGGCGCGCAGCGCTTTTTTATCGATTTTGCCAACCGAGGTTTTTGGCAGTTGGTCGACAAAATGAACTTGGTCGGGGATTTTAAAGTCTGCCAAACCAGCATCACGTAAAAAGCGTTTCAGCGTGATGGCTTTGACTTGCTCCTCGCCACTTAACACCACCACAGCGCAGCTGCGCTCACCAAGGTAGTCGTCAGGAATGGCAATCAGCGCCGCGTCGTGTACTGCAGAATGGCGCAGCAGTTGGTTTTCGACCTCTTCAGCGGCCACTTTTTCACCACCACGGTTAATTTGGTCTTTATCACGCCCTGTTACCACTATGTTGCCGTCTTCGGTGAGCTTGACGATATCACCGGTAATGTAAAAACCGTGGCTATTGAATGAGCGCTGATTGTGCTCCGGCGCCTTATAATAGCCGCGAATGGTGTAAGGTCCTTGGGTGAGAAGAAAACCCTCTTCGCCGGGTTTCACTGGCATGCCGTCTTCATCAACCACCATTACCTGATCATGCGCAGAAATCGGTCGCCCTTGGGTGGCAAACATAACCTCTTCTGGATCATCAAGCCGTGTGTAATTCACTAAGCCTTCCGCCATACCGAAGATCTGTTGCAGTTTACAACCCAGAGTTTGAGGGACGCGCCGCGCCGCCGATTCACTGAATTTGGCACCGCCAACTTGCAGCAGCGCCAAGCTTGAAATGTCATACTCAGTATTGGCCGCGTGGTCCATCCATAATAGCGCCAGTGGTGGCACGATACCGGAAACGTTGACTTGGTGTTTTTCAATCACAGCAAATGCGGCTTGCGGAGTTGGGTCTTTGGTCAGCACTACGGTGCCGCCAGCCCAGAATACGCCTAAAGCTCCCGGTGAGCTAAATGGAAAATTATGCGCGACAGGTAGCGCACATAAGTACTTGGTTTGATGATCAAATTGGCAAATATCTACGCTGCCAACCACGCTGTATGCGTAATCGTTGTGGCTGCGAGGGATAAGTTTTGGCGTGCCTGTAGTACCGCCAGAGAGTTGGAAAAATGCTACTTGCTCTGGGTTTGCCGTTTGCTGGTAATCGGCGTGTTGATAGCAGCTTGCGAGCGTGACGAATTTATCGTTATCTGGATAATGACATTCACCTTTGACGATCACATGCGCAAGGCTTGGGCAAGCTTCCAGAACTTCACACGCCAGCTTTTGGTAATCGAATTGGCGCTCTTCACCGTTAATGATGTAAGCCTTCGCATTGGCGTGTTGGCAAAAATAGCGAATTTCTGACGAGCGATGGGCAGGCAGCGCCATAATTGGGCGCACGCCTTTTTGCACCAGCGCGAAAAAGCACATATAAAATTCGGCAACATTGGTCATTTGCAGAACCACGTTATCGCCAGCCTTTAAGCCGAGCTGCTCAAAGCCAGTCGCAAGTTGAGCGATTTGCTGGTGGAGATCGCGATAGCTGATTTCACGCTCGCCGCATACAATCGCGGGGTGGTCAGGGTAGGCTTCCACGCTGTCACGCAGATAATCAAGCAGGGTTTTGTCTTGCCAGTAACCGAGTTGTCGATACTGCTTGGCAAGATGCTCAGGCCACGGGGTGAATTCAATCGCATCGGCGGTGATGGACGTGTTTATCTTGGAATGGTTTGTCATGGCATTGTCTGTCATAGCATCGGGCCTCTAGGCGTTGAGAAGTTCGTTAAGTTGAATGCCCGCAGCAGACAAAATAGTGCGCATTTTGGCGCCCGTTTCATCGAGTTCACTTTGTGGATGGGATTCATTGACAATGCCAGCTCCGGCAAACACTTTCATCTGGCGTGTTTTGACTTCGGCGCAGCGAATCGTGACCACCCATTCGCCGTTGCCTCGCGCATCGCACCAGCCGACCATGCCGGTGAAATAGCCACGGTCAAACCCTTCCAGTTGCTTAATCGCATCATAAGCCGGTTGGCGCGGAAAACCGCATACCGCTGGCGTAGGGTGCAGGTCGGCGGCGACTTGAATCGCACTGACATTTGGATCGTCAACCTGACCTTCTAACTTAGTTGACAGATGCAGCATGGTTTCAGTTTCAATGACCGATGGCACCATAGGCGTGTATAAGTTGTGGCAGTATTGGCTCATCACGCGCTCGACTTCTTCCACTACCAATCCATGTTCATGGAGATCTTTTTGGGTGTTGAGCAGCGATTGCTCATGGGCTTGGTTTTCAGCTGCAGAGCTTGAGCGGGGGCGTGAACCGGCCAATGGGTTGGAAATCAGTTGGCTGCCTTTTTTGGCAATCAAGAGTTCAGGGCTGGCGCCCATCAGACGGTTGTCTTGATCTATGCTGGCAGCAAAGGTGTAACCGCGGGCATTGATGGCCAATAAGTTGCGCAGTAGCTTAGCTTGGTCGATGTCTTCATCGGTGGCGACTTCCACCGCACGTGACAACACCACTTTGGAAAGCCCTGCGTTGGCAAACATTTCCAATAGGCTTGATACCCCTTGTTTGTAGTGATTGCCTGTGGGTGATGAAATCACTTTGGCTTCTGCTTTGGCCTGACTTAACGCGCGATTGGCGCGAGTGCTGCTCGAGACATACAGGGTTTCAGGGATCACAAATTGAGTGGGGTTTTCCTGATTAAACGGTACCACGCCAAATAGCACTGGGTTTTCACACTGTTCACTTTTCGCTTGTTCGAGCATGGCTTGTGCTTGGTTGGCGAGTTCGGCAAAAGGGATGGCCTGTTTAAAGTGTGCTTGTACGCCTTTGCCAAGCATAGTGGAGTGTGCGTTGGCAAAGAAAAAAGGCGACGAGACCAGTTGGTTTGCAATCAATTCTTCGGACATAAAAGAGTATCCGACCACTTCGCGTTTCATTACCGATTCCTTCTATAAATGTTTAGTGACCATTTGTTGCGCTTTGATACACAACAGATTACATTCGACATTACACAAATACGAATAGTTATTAATTACATTTGTTATTGTTTCTCATCTTTTGAAATCGATCACGATGAGAAACGGTTATTTGTTTGAATCACAACCAATGAAAATAGAGGTTGCTATGCAATTTAATCATCAACGTGTGCTGCTGATTGGCGCCGCAACAGGGATAGGGTTTTCCGTTTTAGAACATTTAGTTAAGTCCGGTGCTCAAGTTGTGGCGGCTGACAGACAACTGGAACTGCTGCTTGAAAATAGCGAAACACTGCGCCAACAATTCCCACAACAAATGACTTGCCAATACCTCGACCTCGCCGAGCATCACACCCTGATTAGCCAAGTAGAAGACTGGATTCAGCAGTATGGTGATTTTGATCATCTGGTGTGTTGCGCCGGTGTTCTGCCGGTCGGATCGCTGCACAAAATGCCCCTTGAACAAGTAAAACAAGCCTTTGATATCAATACCTTTGGCGTATTGGCTGCCATGCAAGCCGTTACGTCCGGTATGCAGCAGCGCCGTCGCGGCAGCATGGTGGTCATTGGCTCTAACGCCGCCAACACACCAAGAAATGCGATTGGCGCGTACGGCGCATCAAAAGCGGCGCTGCACATGATGGTTAAGTGCATGGGCATTGAGCTCGCGCCTTTTGGCATTCGCTGCAACATTGTTAGCCCAGGCTCGACGCGCACTGCGATGCAGCGTCAGCTGTGGACCGATAGCTATGGCGAAGCCGAAGTGATCGCCGGCGACGCCAGTCAGTTCCGTTTAGGTATTCCACTGCAAAAAATTGCCGAACCAAGTGATATCGCCCAAACCGTACTGTTTTTGCTTTCAGATGCGGCGAACCACATCACCATGCACGACTTACGTGTTGATGGTGGTGCGACGCTGGACAACTGACTTAGTTTCGTTCAACCCATTTGCGCGTAAACGGGAGTTCAATCTCGATAGGCAGAACGCTCTGCCTATCGAGGCGCTTTATGGCAACGTCAACGGGTTACGCGACGGTCGAACAACGTGCGGTTTGGCATTCATTGACCGCTTGCGCTAATTGCTCAATCAGTTGCTGAGATTGCTGCCAATCCAAGCACGCATCGGTGATCGATTGACCATACGTCAGCGGCGTATTTGCCACATGCTGATTGCCTGCTTCAAGAAAGCTTTCACACATCACACCGGCAATACAGCGCTCGCCATCGCGCAGCTGCTTGGCGATATCTTTCGCCACTTTGAGCTGGTTAAGCGCGATTTTTTCGCTATTGCCGTGGCTGCAATCGATCACCAGTCTTGGTCTTAGCCCGTCATCACTAAGTTGAGTGCTGGCATTGACCACGTGTGGACTCTGGTAATTCGGTGTTTTACCGCCGCGCAGAATGATGTGACCGAAAGGATTCCCTTGGCTGGTGATGCACAGCGCGCCCCGCTCAGAGCCGGAAAATGGCATCAAATGTGGTTCTTGCATGGCGTGAATGGCGTTGATGGCGATATCAATATCGCCGCCAGTGCCATTTTTGATCCCGACAGGGAAGGGCAGCGCCGATGCCAGTTGACGGTGCGGCTGGGATTCCGCAGTGCGCGCGCCAATCGCGCCCCAGCAGATCAAATCTGCAAGGTAAGGTGCGATGTTGGTATCAAGAAACTCGGTGGCGGTCGCCAATTTGAGATCAATAACTTGAGTGAGAAACTCTCGCGCTGTGGCAAGGCCTTGCGCCAAGTTTTGGCTGCCATCAAGATTTGGATCAACCACTAAGCCTTTCCAGCCAGTTCGCGTGCGGGGCTTTTCAAAATAGGTGCGCATTACAATCAGCAGTTGGTCACGATAGCGGTGCTGTAATTGCGCCAATTTTTGCGCGTATTCAAGTCCAGCTTCGGGATCGTGAATTGAGCATGGGCCAATGATCAAAAGCAGACGTGGATCCTCACCTTTGAGAATTTGGCTGATTTGTTGGCGTGAATGGTCGATAAATTCGCGCTGAATTTGGTTAAGGGAATATTGGTCTGCCAGCGCTTCGACACTGGGAAGGGCACGGTAGCTTTGAGCATTAAAGACTTGTGCTAAATGAGACATGGGGTTTCCAACATTTTCTAACTGAATGACGTTTAAGCTGCGATGCGCACACTTTTCCTTGTTTGATATGCAACCATCTTGTTTACATTAATCTTAATGATAATTATTATTAATCGCATTCCGAAATATTGTGTAACATGTTGGTGTTTGTCAATGGTTATTTTTGTGCTTCAGCTAAGGAAGCCGTGCGATATATATGCTTGTTCGAGCTTGTAAAGCGGATTGCAGATAAACCATGACCACCGAATCACACCGCTTGGCTGCACACAGACAAATGGTTTATTTGGGCGCAACAGGCGACCCGTTAGCTTGATTTCAAGGAGTTAGAGACAGTGATAGTGGAACAAAACGGCGTCGTCGCCTTAAGTGCGATGCAAGCGGCTTATTGGGTAGGCCGCCAGTCACAGCAGTCTCTTTGCGGTGTAGCCGCCCATCTGTACACCGAATTTGATGGGGTCGATATCGACCCTAAGCGCCTTGGCAAAGCCGTCGATGCGCTGTATCGCGTTCATCCGATGCTGCGAGTAAAAATTTCGCCGCAAGGCGAGCAAAGTATCGCCATGCTTAGTGATTTGCATCAGTTACGGGTTGAAGATTTATCAGCCTTAACCGCGCAACAGGCCGAGCAAACGCTAAATGACATTCGCCACAACATGTCCCATCAAAGCTTAAATTTGGCACAGGGGCAGGCGGCGGATTTTCGTCTGACCTTACTTGGTGAGGGTCGCTGCCGTTTGCATATCGATGTCGATATGATTGCGGCCGATGGTGAAAGCTTTCGCATTATCGTCGATGATTTAGCGAGGTTATATCGTGACCCTGATGCGATTAAACCTGCTGAAAACGTGGCGTTTTTTGAATTTATTAAAGCGGAAACGGCTGCGAATTCTGGGCCTAGCAATGTTCAGAGTCGCAAGTGGTGGCAAGCGCGTTTGAACCAAGTCTCTCCGGCGCCTCAACTTCCTTACATCACCACTGATGCCAGTGCTGAGCAGTGTCAAATGACCCGCTTAGCGGCCAATTTGGATATGACGACGCGCGGTGCGCTTGAACAGTTGGCTCACCAGCAGGACGTTACACTAAGCACTCTAAGCTTGGCATTGTTTGCACAATCTATGGCCAAAGCCACCGGCCAAGCTCAATTTCGTTTAAATGTGCCGATGTTTTATCGCCCTGACCGAGGTGTCGATGTGAGTCGAGTGGTCGGCGATTTTGCACGCCTAATGCTGCTGAGTGTGGATATCAAACCGACGCAAACGGTGCAAGATTTTGTTCAGGATATTTCTCACCAGCTCAATCAATTAATCAGCTATAGCGACTACGATGGCGTTAACGTCATGCGTGATTTGTCGCGCTTATATGGTGAGCAGCAAAGCTCGCCCGTCGTATTTACCGCAGGCGTTAATCTCAGTGGCAACACCCTACTCAGTGAACTGGCACGTGAGCAGTTTGGTAATATGGTTTGGGCAATATCACAAGGCGCGCAAGTTACGTTGGATGCACAGATTGCCGCGGCCCATGATGGCCTGCTGCTTAACTGGGATGTGCGCGCGGATGTGTTTGAGGATGGTGTTATTGAGCGCGTATTCCACGATTTTGTGGCAAGACTCGAGCTTGCCGCCAAAGACTCAAGCTATGTTTCACAAAGCGCGGCGCAAGATATGACCATTCAATATGCGCCCAAGCCGCAGCCTTTGAATGCTCTGCAGCAAGCGTATCTACTTGGCCGAGAAGATCATATGCCACTTGGTGGTGTGGCGATGCATGATTTTCGTGAGTATCGCGCGCCGCTGAGTGTTGAAGCTTTGCGTCAACGCTTAACTGAGTTGGTTGGCCATTATCCGCTGCTACGCACTCGTATTGATGTTGACCGATTGACTAGCCTGGTGAGCGATCAGATTACGGTGAATTTGGAAGTGTTGGACGTGTCACACCTCACCCCAGAGCACGCCGAGCGCCAAGCTCAGCGCCTTCGAGAGAGTTATCGGCAGCGCCGCTATGATCTCAGCAAACAATCGCCTTGGCATGTGGTGGCGGTGCTACTTCCTGATGATCATCAACATGGTGATAGCTTGTGGGTGATGACCAGTTTCGATGCTCTGATTGGTGATGGTCGGGCGATTTCGCAAATTATTAGCGAGTTGTTTGATCCACATAAAACCTTAACTGAGCAGCCGATTGATGTACCTGCACAAGCGGCATCTGAGCAAGCTCTGCAAAGTGCGCAGCAGTTTTGGCAACAGCAATTGTCAAACGTGAGCGGGGCACCTAACTTACCGTGGCGTCGCTCGCTGGAATCGATTCGCTGCGCTGATTATCGCCGCCAGACATTGAAAATCGACAAAGCTCAGCTGATGCAATTGACGCGCATTGGCGGCGCTGAGCGTTTACTACAAAACTCGCTGTTAAGCGCCATTATGCTCGAAGCATTGGCGTTATGGAGTGACGAGCAGCCTTTGTGTCTTGGCGTGCCGGTTGCGATTCCAACTCCGAATCAAGCACTGAAAAATAACTCCACGTTTGTCACTGTGGTGTACGACAAGCACCACGGTCAATTTGTCGACCGCGTTGCCAAGTTGCAAAAAGAGTTGCTGCAATCGTTGGAGCATTTGGCGTTTTCCGGCATTGATCTTAATCGTCATTTACTGAGCAAAAACGGCGGCAGTTTAGCGCTGCCAGTGGTGATGACCAATGCGATGAGTTGGCCAAGCCTGAACCCTAAACTGGGTGTGGAGTATTTGGATGGTGTTACTCAAACGCCGCAAGTCGCGATGGATTTACGCCTCAATCTGGATGCAGAGCGACATCTGTTGATCAGCGTAGATTACGCCCAGCAAGCACTTGAGGACGGATTTGTTACGGCATTTCTATCGGCGGTAAATCAAGCGGTGAGCAGCATTTGCCAGCAAGGTGACCTCGCAGTCACGGCTACAGCGTGGCAAACCTTTGACCACTACCAAGCCAATACGCCAAACGCTCAAGCCTATGATGATGCGTTCTTAGCGAGAATTTACGATAATCTGTATGGCGAGAGGCAAAACGCCACCGCGCTGTGGCATAACGGCGCGGCGATTTCTTATCGCGAATTGGGCACTCAGGTGGATCTGCTTCGTCGCCATTTTGCCCAGCGAGGCTTAAGTGAAGGGGACGTGGTGGCGCTATGCCTGCCGCGCAGCCCAAAACATATTGCCGCAACGCTTGCCTGCGCATTATCTGGGTTGGTTTGGGTGCCGATTGATGCTCGTTCGCCGCAAGAGCGTTTAGAGTATTTATTGTCTCACTGCCAACCGCAATTAATTGTTAGCGACTCGGAATTACCAGCGCCAAGCCAAGTCGCGTTAGCGAATATCGATGAGTTACTGCAAACGCCAGCGACTAATGAGTGCCAGGCGTTGAACCTTGCCAAGCTCAGCCGCAAACAGAGTGGCTGTTACTACCTGTATACTTCAGGGACAACCGGTAAGCCGAAATGTGTGGTGGTGAACAATCTAGCCACTGCTAACGTGGTGGCCGCGACCATTGATAAGTGGCAACTTACACGCCGTGATGTGTGTATGTCGGTAACGCCGCTGCATCATGATATGTCGGTGTTTGATCTGTTTGGTGCGCTTAGCGCGGGCGCGGCGCTGGTGGTGCCGGATGCCGATCAGGACAAAAATGCCTTGGCATGGAATCAATTGGTGGCGCGCCACAAAGTGACCATTTGGTGTTCAGTACCGGCGATTTTAGAGATGCTGCTGGCGTGCGAGATGCCAAATTCTCTGACTTCTCTGCGCTTAATTGCTCAGGGCGGTGACTACATCAAACCCAAAACCATTGCCTATTTACGCCAACATTTTCCATCGCTGGCGCTGTATTCGTTAGGTGGCCCGACCGAAACCACCATCTGGAGCATTTGGCATCCGCTCAGCGCTCAAGACGTGGCAGTCATCCCTTATGGTCAGCCTTTACCGGGGGTGCAATATTACATTGTCGATGAGCAATTAAATCACTGCCCAGCTTATAAAGTCGGGCGCATTGTCACTGCAGGGGTGAGCTTAAGTTTGGGTTATTTGCAAGACGGCGAGCTCAGTCAAAAAGATTTTATTCAACTCAATACTCCTGAGGGCGACACAGTACGAGCGTTTCGCACCGGCGATATGGGCTACTACCGTGAAGATGGCACCATCATCTTTGCGACGCGCATTAATGGCTATGTCAAAGTGCGCGGCGTGCGGGTTTCACTGCCGGATATTGAAAAAGAGTTGCGCCAATGTCCGAAGGTCAAAGAAGCGATTGTGATTGATTATCAGGAGCCAAATTCGGGCGATACGGTGATCGGGGCGATTTATGCGAGTGAAGATGGTAAGCCGTTACCAGCCAGTGAAGTGCGTGCGTTTATTAAAGCGCGTTTACCGGTGTCGCATTTGCCGAATCAATTTAGTCAAATTGAGCAGTTTGCGCTGTCGGCGAACGGCAAAATTGATCGCCAGCGCGCCAAAGCCGATTGGTTAGTCAATTTAAATTCGCCAACGGCCAAAGCTGACACGAACACGGTGTCAGCCAGCACTGAGACAGCTGGTATCGAAAAACGCTTTAGTGGCGATTATCAACCGATTTTAAGCGCCTATGCCAGTGCATTAAAAGTGGATGTGCAGCGTTTAACCCCAAGCAGCGAATTTGTCGAATTTGGTTTGATGCCATCACATCTTAAACACGTTGCCGATCAGCTCAACGGCACTTTTGATACCAAACTGAAAGCCATGGCGCTGGCACGTTGTAAGAACGCCGAGCAGGTAAAAAACTTACTGTTTGCTTAGCGATGTCTTCGCAATAGAGCGTTAAGTCACTGACAAAAAGCCCGAACCTGAAAGTTCGGGCTTTTTATTGGCTTGAAGATAAAACCTTGTCTGCCGCTAGTTGGCTCAGGCGCTTTTAGCCAGCGAGGATTCTTGATTTAACAGCGGTTCAAGTGGTCGGTTTAGCAGGTTATCGAGTGATGCTGAATCGAGTAGGGTGGTGTCGAGTAAGCGTTCAAAAAATAGCGCTAAGTCGATGGCATGTTGGTCAAGTTTGGCTTCAGAATAACTGTTCACATCGGCTTCGATAAAGGCGCAAAATTGCTCCGAGCCTGGCGCGCCGCGAAACGTGATGTTGAGGCCCTCAGCAGAACCCGCAGCCAGAACATGATGCTCGAGCTGGCAATCGGGCAAATGCGGCGCATCAAATGGCATCACGTTGATGAATGGCGTCATAAAGTAACTTTGTTTGGCGGTGAGGTTGTGGTCTTGCTCAATTTGCTCGATACGGTAGCGGCCGTGACAATAGAGTTCACGCAGCTCAGATCGGCAGTGCAGAAGGTAATCTTTGAGGTTACTGCGCGGCGCGTTTTTGTGTTTATACGGCAAAATATTCACCATCAAACCAGGAATGTTCGCCGCAACGCTGCCCCAGCGATTCATAAACGGTAGCCACACCACCGACTCATCATTGTCACTTAGCGGAGATTGCTGCAGATATAGCGATGTTAAAGCCACTAAGGCGTCGGGCCAGCCGATGGCTAACTGTTGGCAGATAGCGTTGAGGCGGGTGGCAAATCGGGGCTCGAACAAGACTTGATGGCACACTTCACGACAGGCGTTGGGGTCATAATCTGCATCGGTAAGAGTCAGCAGGTTATCCTCATCAAGGTAATTTTGCCAAAAATGTCGGTCGAGATGATATTTACGACTGGCACTGTAGCGCTGTTCTTCAAGTAGATAATCCGCATACGGTTTAAACGGCTGACTGAGTGTTTTGCCACTAGTGAAATGTTGATACCACTGACAACAACGCTGCTCGAACAACATCATCCCATAACCATCAAGAAGAATGTGATGAGCACGAGTATACCAATAGAACTGATGCTCACTGATCTTATACAATCGATGCAAAGTCAGCGGGTTTTCAACTAAATTCACTGCCGTTTGCGCATCTTTCTCCATTTCTTGCCATGCCTGATGATTGGCCTGTGGCACAGCCGATAAATCACACATTTGCGCGGTCGGCGCCATGTCAAACGCAGCGAGTATCATCTCTCCAGCGGCGCTAAATCGTGTGCGAAAAATCTCTGTTTCACTCAGAGTTTGATTGAGCGCGGCAATAAAAGCGTCGCTATCGAGTTTGCCATTGATCGCCACGCAGTGGGCAACGGTGTCGATATTGGCACTGGGTTGTTGAATAAATCGTTTCCAAAACGGTGTTTGAGCTAGGGTTATGGGTTGTTGCATGGGTTTTCCGACACGGTTGTGTTGAGTGGCATCATGGTCAACAAAAGACGCCAGAATAGAGCAATAATAAACTTGCATGTTAATGAGAATCAATATCATTGTTTGGACGAATAAAGCTTAAGTGCACATTTTTTAACTTGTAACTTACTGAACGTTATCCGCAATTCTCTTCATTTCTCTGCGAGATAAACCTATTTCGCCGCTGTATTTCAACTTTTGTCTTAGTTTGGATAGTGAAATAGATCAATAAAAATGATTATTGTTATTAACTGCAAATGAGAATGCTTTACATTTAATTTGCAAACCAATAGAGTAGCAAGCCGAACATGCATGCGCATGCAAATTAATGCTCATTTAATAGTTTACAGCACACATATCTGCCGTTTCGGCAACGCTTTGCATTCTAAAAATACAATATGAGTCAGATTCAGTTGCAGCATAAGCGTCGGTTGTGCTTCATAGGAGAATAAAATGGAATTTGTGCCCAATTCACACTCAGCAGTGAGTCGCCCGCTGAAATTCAGCGTACTTTCAGCAGCGGTTGCACTAGCTTGCTTTGGTTCACCGCTTGCCAATGCTGCTACCGAAGCTTCGGATTCAACCACCGACGCGCGTAACCAAGTCGCGGATGTGGTGGTTTACGGTGAAAAAACCGAACGTTCTTTGCAGCAAACCAGTTCAAGTGTGGTGGTGTTTGATGACGATGATATCGACGCTGCTAACGCGAAAGAAGCGCGTGATTTACTTAAGTTAACGCCAAACGTAGTGGAAACCGGCTATGGCAATGCGGTTCCAACCATTCGTGGTATCGACGGTGCAGGCCCGGGTATCGGGGCAGTGGCGTTTTCTGCGGGTACTCGACCACGTCTAAATACTTCTGTTGATGGGCGCTCGCTAACCTACAACGAATTGGCTTTTGGTCCACTATCTATGTGGGATATGCAGCAAGCGGAAATCTATCTTGGCCCGCAAAGCTACATTCAAGGTCGTAACTCGATTGCCGGTACTATGGTGCTGAAATCGAAAGATCCGACTTACGATTTCCAATCTGGTGTGAAGCTTGGTGCTGGCACCAATGATTACGTGCAAACTGCAGCGTATTTGTCCGATGCGATTGTTGATGATCAAGTGGCATTTCGTTTAAGTGCTGATCGCCAAACACGTAAGAGTAGTGTTGATCTCGCCAGCTATTCACCCGCAGGTGATGCGCGAGATATTGAATCGAATGCGGTGCGCGCCAAACTCTTGGTTGAACCAGCGAAGATTCCTGCGCTCTCTTCAATGCTGACCTATGCCTATTACGACAGCCGCGCGCCACAAGGTGAGAATGAACCGAGCGATGCAAGCGGTTCACGTTATACCAGTGAACGTCCGGTGTTTGAGACGCGCTCAAATAACTACATTTGGGATGTGACCTACGACATCAATTCCAATCTGAAATTCACCTCTAAAACCAACTACACCGATTTTGACGTCAAACGTATTGTTGCAGAAGGGGAGTATTACTCAGCTGATATCGACGGCCAAGAATTCTTTATTGAACCGGCAGTACGTTACACCTCTGATGATCAAGTCACCGACGTCTTAATGGGCCTTCGTTACTACAAAGACAAGCATGATGATTTCGTTGACGGCATGGGTAATTACCATGATAAAACGGAAACCGCGTCTGCTTATGTCGAAGTAAATTACGCGCTCACTCAAAGCCTCGATTTAACCGCAGTGGGTCGTTACGAAAATGAAGACCATTACCGTAAAGGTGGTGACGGCTATGCAGAAATTGATTTTGATAAATCGTTCAACGACTTTATGCCAAAACTGTCGCTGGCTTGGAAAGCGGACGAGAGCAACACCTACGGTGCCAGCGTATCTAAAGGTTTCCGCGCTGGTAGTGGTGGCGTTGATTTCACCAACCTAACCACTTACATCTTTGATGAAGAAACCGTTTGGAGCTATGAGTTGTTCAGCCGCCACCGCCTGTTTGGCGATGTTCTGCAACTGACCACTAACTTGTTCTATAACGACTACGATGGTCTGCAAATCCTTGATAGTACAACCATCATGAATGCCGATAAAGCCGAGACTTACGGTGCCGAAGCGACGCTAGAATGGTACGTCACTCAAGACCTGCAACTCTACGGCAACATGGGGCTGCTTAAGACTAAGCTGTCTGATTCATCCGACGACTTTAGCGCCTACGATGGCAACGAGCTAGCGCGTTCACCGGCGTTTACTGGTGTGGTTGGTGCCCGCTACTGGATTGGCGACTTTGAACTGGGTGGTAACCTGCACTATGTGGACGATTACTACTCAACGGCAGATAACGATGAAGACGGTAAGATCACTGGTTATTCAACCACCAATCTGTCTTTGGCATACCAATTTAGCAGCGGTAAAGCCAAATTTTACGCCAACAACGTGTTTAACGCTCGTGATGAAGTCCTGTATGACTCATCACGCGGTGTGGTGGATAAAAATACCCCAATCCTGCTTCCTGAACGTCAAATCGGCGTGTCTGTCGAAATGAACTTCTAAACCTTTGAAATCGGCTCTAATGCAGAGCCGATTTTGTTTGGCTCAATCAGCAATATTAGGAACAACAATGAATTTAGATTTGTGGATAAGAGAACAGCTAGGCGAGGTGAGTGACATTGACCTGACCGCGTTGAGTTCCGACGCGAATTTAATTGAACATGGCCTGCATTCGTTGCAAATGATGCGCCTATTGGAGCGTTTCAATTGCTTGGCTACCCAGTCTCTGCTGTATATGCACATTGCCAAGCAGCCATGCATTTCGGCTTGGTCCGAATTACTGCAACCTCATTTGAATACTACAACGTCATCCTAGTGCCGTCTTACGGCGGTTGGTCTCCACCAACCTTCTGCTCAATGTTGGAATCACAACTATGGAAAATATACAGCAACTCGAAAATACAACGGCTTACCCATTCACCCTCAGTGAATTTGAAGAATTAACGTGGCTTCGTCATCAGCAGTCTGAAGCGGGTGTCGGTCAGTATGCGATAGCCTTTCAACTCAGTGGCACTGTCGATATCGGTCGTATGCTGGCCGCGATAGAGACTGCGTGCCGTCATTGCCCGCCACTGCGATTTTTGTATCAGTTTGACGATGAGCAAGGCTTGGTCAAAACGGCCAATCCGCAATTGGCGCATCTGAGCCGCGTTAAGTCAGTGACGCATCAACAAGCTGCGCTGGACGATATTCTGGCAATGCAAATGACGCCGCTTGACCTACATAGTGAAGCTGCGCTGCAATTTACGCTCTACTTACTTGCCGATCAAAGTGTCGTGATTGGCGCAGTGATTCACCCAATCGTTCAAGGGCAGGTGAGTTGGCAGCAAATCTTTACCTTAATCAGTCAAAGCTATAATCAGCCACTCACCGCTATCGCAAAGCCAGATTCAGCCCAGCGTGCGCCGCAACTGACTTCCACTCAGCAAACCAAAGCCAATATCGCGCCTTTACTGCGTGAATCTAACGCTCAAGTCAGTCGTGTCACTGGGCAGCAGGAATTGCACAGTCACGGCGCGTCATTGGCGAATAAATTTGTCGCAAACTTACTGGTCGAACAGTTGCCGCGCCTAGTGCAAAGCCGCGATGAAAAGCGTGATGTGCTGATTTCTGTAGCGGCGCTGTTTGCCAAGCAAGTGGCGCAGTTGACTCAGCAAAGTCAAGTCCAACTGAGTTTGCCGCGTGATTTGGAAGATCGCTACTTTGAACTCAATGGCAGCATGATCGAATCAAATCTTACCTCGTTAATGCTTGATTGCGATGCGCAAAATGTTGAGAGTCTGGCTGTACAGATTGAACAACAGTTGAATTCTCCCGCAGCACAGTGTGATGGCTCGCCGCATGTTTTGGTTTCTTGGCTTGCCGATCCCACCACTTTTTTACGCCTGGATGATGCCAAGGTTGACCGCCTCGCTATGGCGCCAATCAATCCTCCGTTTGAAGTTGCATTGGCGATGGGCGTCAATTGCCGCGGCGAAGCGGTACTTGAGCTGGTCACTAGCGCGCAGCTTTCTTCGTTTGCTGGCGGTTGGATGTTAGAGAGCTTGCTTAGCCTACTCGGCGGCGGGCAAAGTGCCACGCTGACCAATCTGACACTTGACGTTGAACTGCCAACAACAAGCTTGGCACCGCTGCCAAACACAGCCGAAGTTGAGCCGGAATTGGATATCGCAGCGCTGATTCTTAACGAGTTTCGTCAAGCACTTGGCGAGCCGGAAATGAGCCTTGATGATGACTTTTTTGACCGCGGCGGACATTCGCTTATCGCCACGCGTGTGATTGGTCGATTACTCAATCAACATAACATTGAAATCCATATTAACGATCTGTTCAGTTACTCGACTGCTAATGCACTCGCGCAGCGCGCAAGCTTGGTTGAGCTTGAGCAGCCAGAGTCAAATCATCCGGTTGTAGAAAGTGCTGAACCGAGCGAGTTTCCACTGTCGCTAGCGCAAAATTCATTGTGGAAAGCCAAGCAGAAATACGCCGAATTTGGCTTGCACCATATTTTCAATATTCCGTTTGCGCTGCGCTTTTTAGACCCGGTTGACGAAGCGGCGTTTGGATTAGCGTTTCGTGATTTGTTGGTGCGCCATCCGGGGCTACGTACTCAGTTTGATCAGCAAGGTGATACACCATATCAGCGTATTGTCGATGTGGCGGACCTCGATCGCTACAAATGGTTCTGGCAAAGTAGTGAAACCGAGGTTGAGCCTTATGCTAACGCTTTGAAGCGTGAATCTGGCTACGGTTTTGATTTAGCCAAAGAGTTGCCACTGCGGTTGAAATTCTTCCGCGATGCTGACTCCAACTTACAGTATCTGTCGCTGCTGTTCCATCACATTGTGCTTGATGAATGGTCGGTCAATATTCTGGTCGATGAACTGAATCATGCCTATCAGGCGCGAGTTAAAGGTGAGGTGCCAGAGTGGCGATTTGAGCCGTTGCCGTTCCATCAATATGCACAAAAGCAGTATCAGTTAGGAATGGACCAACAGCATCAAGGATTTTGGAAACAGCACCTTAGTGATGCGACTTGGAGTGAGCCAATTTTTGATGCCAGTCATCCACTGAGCGTGCGTTGCGATGAAGATGACAATCAAGGCGGCTGGGTTGAATTTAAACTCGAAAAATCCGTTTCCGACGGTTTATATCAGCTGGCAAAACGTCAAAATGCCTCACTGTTCAACGTTATGTACGCTGGGATCATTACGTCGCTAAACTTGCTTGGCGCACCATCGAATATGGTGGTGGGGACGCCAGCTTCCGGGCGTTTGGATGCCGACTTCTTTGATACCATCGGTTATTTCACGACGATGGTGGTACACATGACTCGTGTCACCACAGAGTTATCTGTGCTCGATGTGATTGAGCAAGTTAAGCAGACCATCAATGGCTCAATGCCTTACACTGATATTCCGATTGACCTTATTGAAGAAGCGCTGCTGGGTGAAGGCGTTGAGCGAGATAATCACATCTTTGAAGTGTTTATTCAGCTCCATGCCAAGAATAAACTCAACGGTTTTTTAAGCGATGATAAAGGTGGACAAATTGAGTTCCAGCAAGTCGATCCTGATAAGAGTGAAGGCGGGCTTGGGCTGCAATTTGAAGTGATGGAAGAGCGAGTAGACGGTGAGCAGCGGATTCGTGTTTTGATGAGTTACTTGTCCAAGCACTACAGCCCAGCACAAGTTGAATTGCTCAGTAATACCACCAGTGATATTTTGCAGCGTTTTGCTGCGCTGGGTGAGCAAGATTTAGCGTTATCTGAGCTTAGACAGCAACTCAAAGCAACCAACCCATATGTGGTTGGCTAAGTGGTTCATCACCAATAAAGCGGGCTTCGGCTCGCTTTTTTAATGATTCAAGGTGAGGGTTGATGAGGGAATCTAGCGCAACATTTATCCAATCAACATGGCATTTTGATTGGTGCGGGCTGCGGCTGTTTGCATGCCAGTTTAATGCACAAGCCTGGCAGCCAAGCGATGAGGCCTTTTTGTGCTGTGATGCATACCAGAGCTTGCAGCGCGCCGCGCCCAAGCGTAAAGCCGAGTTTGTTACGGGTCGGCTAATGGCGATGAAGGCACTAGCTTATATAGATAAGCCGACAATGGATATTGAAATTGGTCAGCATCGCGCGCCGATTTGGCCCTTTGGCGTAGTGGGCTCAATTTCCCATCATTCGTCGATTGCTATGAGTTGTGCCACGTTAGCCAACCATTATTGCTGTTTAGGTTTGGATATTGAAACTGTGATGCCTGAGTCCCAAGCGCAGCAAATTCAAGCTTTGGTGTGCAATGATGACGAGCTTGCTCTGCAACCGTCATCGGGATTATCACTGGCGGAATTTGTGACGCTACTGTTCTCTGCGAAAGAGAGCTTATTTAAAGCGGTTTACCCAAGGTTAAAACGCTACCTGGAATTCAGTGATGCTCGATTAATCGCATTCAATTCGCAAAGTCTCACTCTTGAGCTGGTCACGGCAGAGTTACGCGCGTGTTACAACGTCGCTTATCAAACGCAACACAGTAGCATGATAACCTTGGTTTACGGGCGATGATGATGCTAGGTTTCTTAAGCCCTAAAACGACAAAAGCCAAGTCCGAAGACTTGGCTTTCTAAATTTGGCTCCCCCTGCAAGACTTGAACTTGCGACATACGGATTAACAGTCCGCCGTTCTACCGACTGAACTAAGGGGGAATTGCGTTAAGCGCTGCGAATGTTAGCGATAGGGCCAAAAGATGTCAACCTTGAAAAGGGCAGAATTGGCAAATTATTTTAAAAAAAATACCTTTACATTCCTGTATCCCTTGGCGGCTGTAGCCTGTATTTAGTTATCCACCAAAATTGTGGATAAGTGTGTTGATGAATCTTGCGTAAAGGTTCTAATGTGAAAAAGTAGTTATTTAGAAGCAGGTTAAAATATCAAAATTGTTAGTTTAACTTGTTGTTATAAGTGATCTTTATGATTTTATGAAATCGATTTCAATTTTTGTAAATAAACGAAATGATTATTAATTGCCAGCCAGTTACAGCAAATCTGTGTATAGCTTGTGGATGTATTTTGGAGAGTTTGCCGAGATAAATCGGCTAGGGCGGAGGATAATATCAGAGTCTAGTATCACATTCCAGCCGTAAGATCGGTAAAGTGAAAAAAGAGCGTTTAATTTTATTTTGCGATTTGAAGTCTGTATATTTATACAGAATTTATTGACGACGAATGAACGCGCAGAGGGTTCCATGAGTAAAGTATTTGATCTCGTCTCAGACTACCAGCCATCCGGCGATCAGCCCACAGCAATTGATAAACTGCTTGATGGCATCGATTCCGGTCTTGCCCACCAAACCCTGCTTGGGGTAACTGGCTCGGGTAAAACATTTACCTTAGCTAACGTTATTGCGAAGGCTCAGCGTCCGGCCATTTTACTCGCACCGAATAAAACCCTAGCCGCGCAGCTGTATGGTGAGATGAAGTCGTTCTTTCCCAACAACTCTGTCGAGTATTTCGTCTCTTACTACGACTACTATCAACCCGAAGCGTATGTTCCGACCACAGACACCTTTATCGAGAAGGATGCCTCGGTCAATGCGCATATCGAGCAGATGCGGTTATCGGCCACCAAAGCGTTACTGGAGCGTAAAGATGCCATCATTGTTGCTTCGGTGTCGGCTATTTATGGTTTGGGTGACCCTGAATCGTATTTGCAAATGATGTTGCATTTGCGTCGCGGTGACGTCATGGACCAGCGCGATATTTTGAGGCGTTTGGCGGAGCTGCAGTATTCACGAAATGATGTTGCGTTTGAACGTGGTCAGTTTCGCGTTCGCGGTGAAGTGATTGATATCTTCCCGGCCGAGTCAGAGCAAGATGCGGTGCGCATCGAAATGTTTGATGACGAAGTAGATTGCATTAGCGTGTTTGATCCACTGACGGGCGCCGTCAAACAGCGTGACTTGCCACGTTACACCATTTATCCGAAAACCCACTACGTCACGCCGCGCGATCGAATGTTGGAAGCGATTGAAAAGATCAAAGTGGAGCTCCAGCAGCGTCAGCAATATCTGCGTGACAACAATAAGCTGCTTGAAGAACAGCGCGTTACCCAGCGCACCCAATTTGATATTGAAATGATGAACGAACTGGGCTTTTGTTCTGGCATCGAAAACTACTCGCGCTATCTAAGTGGTCGCAGCGAAGGCGAGCCGCCGCCAACCCTGTTTGATTATTTGCCACACGACGGTTTGTTGATCATTGACGAATCGCACGTTACGGTGCCGCAAATTGGGGCCATGTATAAAGGTGACCGTTCACGTAAAGAAACCCTAGTGGAATACGGGTTCCGCCTGCCGTCAGCCCTGGATAACCGCCCTCTCAAATTTGAAGAGTTTGAGTCGTTAGCGCCGCAAACCATCTTTGTCTCGGCCACGCCTGGCAATTACGAGTTGGAAAAATCCGATGGCGAAGTGGTGGATCAGGTGGTGCGTCCAACTGGTTTGCTTGACCCAGAATTGGAAGTTCGACCTGTCGCGACTCAAGTCGACGATTTGCTGTCGGAAATTCGCCTGCGAGCAGCAGTTGATGAACGGGTGTTGGTCACCACGTTGACCAAACGTATGGCGGAAGATTTAACCGAATATCTGCATGAGCACGGTGTCAAAGTGCGTTATTTACACTCGGATATCGATACTGTCGAGCGGGTCGAAATCATTCGCGATTTACGTTTGGGCGAGTTTGATGTTCTGGTCGGAATCAACTTGTTGCGTGAGGGTTTGGATATGCCGGAAGTATCGCTGGTGGCCATTCTTGATGCCGACAAAGAAGGCTTCTTACGTTCAGAGCGCTCGTTGATTCAGACCATTGGTCGCGCCGCTCGTAACCTCAAAGGTAAAGCGATTCTTTATGGTGACAGCATCACTAAGTCGATGAAAAAAGCCATGGACGAAACCAATCGTCGCCGCGAGAAACAGCAAGCCTACAACGAGAAAATGGGCATTGTTCCACAAGCGCTTAAACGTAATATCAAAGATATTATGGAGCTTGGTGAAGCAACCAAAGCGAAAAGTAATCGCAAAGGTCATAAAGCGGTGCCGCTTAATAAAGTGGCTGAGACGTCAAATAGCTACAGTTCGGCGATGACGCCGCAAGAGTTAGAAAAAGAAATCGGTCGCTTGGAAGCACAGATGTATAAGCATGCTCAGGACTTAGAGTTTGAATTGGCGGCGCAAAAACGCGACCAAATTGAAACCTTGCGCCAGCAGTTTATCATCAATAGCTAACCGTAATTATTGCGCCATAACAATTTGTTATGAATATGACAGCGAATAATTGACTGACAATAGGCAAAAAAATAGCCAATAACAAACAGTTATTGGCTTCTTTTGTGAATACTATGTTCACTAACAACGTCAGTTGGCTAGGGACCCGTTAGGGTCTCTCTTTAGGTTTAGCACTATTTGTGCCATTTTGTTTGAATTTTAAGTGACTATTTTTACGGTTTTTTTGCTTTGCTCTAACTTCAAATTTGCAAATTGCAATGCGTAGTGCGATTATTTGCACAAAATGCAAACCAATTGGCTAGTGTATGCAAGCAAACGAGCAAAATAAAAAAAACAAATATCTGTTAATGGTAGAAGATACTGCTTCTGTGGCAGCCTTGTACCGATCCTATCTAATGCCGCTAGGCATTGACATCAATGTGGTTGGAAGTGGACGAGAAGCTTTAGACAGCTTAAATACTCGTACGCCCGACCTGATTCTTCTCGATTTACGCCTGCCCGACATGACCGGGATGGACGTGCTTTATCAAGTTAAGTCTCTGTATCCGGATGTTCCGGTTATCTTTATGACCGCGCACGGTTCGATTGATATCGCTGTAGAAGCAATGCGTTACGGCGCGCAGGATTTTTTGATTAAACCGTGTGAAGCGGACCGCCTGAGGG